>NZ_JACIAP010000002.1:0-570865 GCF_014194875.1 Sphingomonas sp. BK481
CCGTGAACCTGACCGGCCGCTACAGCGCTGGATGATAGCGCGCGGCCGGTCAGCTTCACTACCGCTGAGCTACACCACCACCCGGGACACGACCTTTGGGAGGGCACGCAGCAGGATAACTAAATCGGTCGGAGGCAGAGTGTGACGGCCGCATTCAACGGCATTGTGCAGCAGCTGCGTCGATCGGGCGCATATGCCGAAGTCAGCAACGCGCGGGCAGCATCGGCAGCAAAAATTTGCAGTTAATCGACTTTAACCGCATGAAGTCGCAATTACTCAACAGTTGTAATGCATAAATCCCCTTGTCGAAAGACGAGCACTTTTAACTTTGGGGGTTCAAATGCGCTACTGGCCAATCGGCAAGCCCATCCGCGGGTAACATTGTCATCAGCCTAGGAATAGCCATTGTTATCATTGACACATCTCGCAGGGTGTAAACAAGTCCGTGACTAAGACAATGGTGATCCTTACAACGGCTGGCGTTAAAAATGCCCGGCTTTCCGAGCCGGGCATTTTTTTGCGTTCGCGACCGCGTCATATCCTTACCGGCATCTCATCAGTGCATGCCGATGAGCAAGGCCAAGGGGTTTCACTGCCTTTTACATAGCGCTGTACGCAGTCTTAAACAGACCGCCTACCAGATAATCAATCAAAGGCGTTCGTTACGCTACACTACTGCAACGGCCCTTCGTTGATCGCATCGACAGCTGCAGCGACGCGCGCCCAATCGTAGTGGTCTGGATCATCACCCATTATATCAAGCAGCATAGCAACGACGGGCGCGGATTCTCGCGGGCCATGTGTCTCGATGACCGCCCACGCCTTCAGCCACACTTCTCGATCACTCATCATCGAGCAAGGCCATGTGTCAGCGGCCGATCCGGGTAAACTATCTGCACAGCGCAATGAGCTGCCTTAAGGGTCCAGTCTTCCGACGAGTGCTCCAACGGCAATCACGGCCGCAATGAGTGCCCAACCCTCCCACGTTCGCGGCGTCCATCCTATTCCGACAACCTTTGGCTGAAACCATGTTTTTAGATCGTTCATCTTAATTCCATCGATGTCGAGTCGCCGTTGCACAGAGTAATTTAGACCGTCCGATACGAGGGGCAAAACCTTACATCCCCACAATGGACGAACTGACCACCTCCATTGTCGGCATCGACATCCCGGGCGAGGACAAGAGCAAGAGCACCGGCATATGTAGTACGCGCGGTGTTCGCCTGGACCAGCGGTCGCGTTGCGCCTCAAGCCGACCAACCCGTACGACGAGCACACCGTTGCCATCTTCAACGAGCGCGGCATTCAGATGGGCTATGCAAGCGCTGACGGTGCGCCGCTGATCGGCAAGCAGATGAAATCGCCGTCTTCCAGGCGATACACAAAAGCGGCACCGACATCCGGATCCGGTTCGGAGGCGGGGTGCTTACTCTGCCCGACCGGGTCCCCGCTGTTCTAAAACGCCCGCCTCCCCGCAAGGCGCGGCCGGCCCAGCGACTGGTCGACGACCCCATGCATTCTACCCCGACCAACTGGGCCCGAGTTCAGCGCTTAACATTGGTCTTCGAGTGCGGTTTGACGTATGTTTGCAATATGAAGCCCAGCAAGTTCGTCCCGTACTATGAGCGACAGTTAGGGCGAGCGCTTGGGGCTGACGAACGCGACGCGATCACTGAGGCCCGCGGCAAAAGTGTTGGGAAACGGGACGCCGTAAAAGCAATGCGTGCGGCACTGCTCAAGATGGTGCCTGAAGCGCACGCTAAAACCCGAATTTTTGATTTAACTCAACGCTCGGGAGACAACGCACCCGCGTTCCAACCTAGTGAATTTGCACCAGTGGCGGCGCAAGATCCATAGGCACCATCTTCGGCATGGTGAAGTGCATCGGCCAAAAAAGAAGCCACTAGCGGATTGTTAGATGCGTCGGCGACATGAAGCGCCCATGCGATCGCGGAACGCAAAATTTCTGCGTCGTGTCCAAAGGGCGTATTCATAGGTGGTTTTGCTACAAAGTAGATCGTCAGAGGCCAAGCCATCCTTCGACAATCAGGGTTAAAATCAATGTATGTTCCTTTTTGTCAGCGCGTACGTTTGTCGGGAATGCGCGTATTCCCAACTACCCTAGGCATAACTTGGCCGACTAACTGATCCCACGCACAGCAGCCTGCCGTTTGGCATGAGCGGACGCGGCCAACAGATCCTTCGCTGAGGCCAAAGCTGCTTCGCGTGTCATCGCCATAGCGTATCCACCAGCCTCCACTAAAACCGCGCCCTCGACGGCAATCGCGGTGAACGGGTTAATGCGCAGCGTGTCAGCCATTTGTAGACTCCTAACTTATCAATAGGAGAATACATTATCACCGGTCGGCCATCCTTGATTAGATACCGCGTTCACAACATACGTTAATTCATGCAGCTTTCTGTGCGGACGGGGCTGATTTTGACAGTTCCGCCTCGTCATCGTGATGCGGTCGTTAACGGACCATGGCGCAGCCGACGAGATGTTGATTGGACAGCGGAAACGCCGCTTCGACTTTGAGCGTGGCAGCAGGTCAATCACATGGATCAGCACCATTCGCCAACACGCTCAAACCAAGGAACCGTATGCTCTCGAGTTCATGGGGTTCGGATCGGTCATTGCGGGGTGGCCTCGGCGATCTCGTCGACGGCAGCGGCAACCTGGAGCCATTCGCTCCACCTGGGCTCCTCGTCGAGACTGTTCACAATGGCGCGGATTGCCGAGCCCGCCTCTCGCGTCCCATAGGTCTCGACGATCGCCATCGCCTTGAGCCAGACTTCTCGGTCAGTGATCATACGCGAAACCTATGCGGGGCCGACCGATTAAGGCAAACCATCCTTATGGACGAATTAACCACATCCATTGTCGGCATCGACTTTCCAAACGAGGACAAGAGCAAGAGCAACCGGCGCATGGAGTGCATGCTTTGCGCCCCGGGCGACGCGGTCGAGCTGCGCCTCGAGCCGGCCAACCCGTTCGACAATAATGCCATTGCCATCTTCAGCGATCGCGGCACCCAGCTAGGCTATGTCAGCGCCGAGCGCGCGCCGCTCATTGGCAAGCGGATGAAGGAAGGCGAGACGATCGCCGTCTTCCAGGCGATGCACGGAAGCGGCGCTTACATCCGAATACGGTTCGGAGGCGGTGTCCCTACCCTGCCCGACCCGATCCCCGATGTGCCGAAGCGCCCGCCTCCTCGCCAGGCGCGGCCAGCGCAGCGACCGGTCTACGATCCCCACGCGTTCTATCCTGACGAGGAAGGACCCGAGTGGGGAGCGTGATCAGCCAAACATATCCCGCTGGACCTCGTAGTCGGAGATGCGGAATCGCCGGCTGATGAACTCAATAAGCTGTTGACCTGCTTCGGTCGAAGCCAATTTGTAACCTTTGCAGACTTCACAATGAAAGCTCGCCCTCATTTGACCAGGTTGGGCTGGCGATGAATTTCCCGTTCCTCCGCACGCTCTGCAGGGTTCCTCAAGGTCCGGTAGACGATCGTTCTGGATGCTCATGTCGAAGGTCCTATCTAGCGCCATTGGATCCTCGAAAGTGAGGAACTGCCGCACAACGACAGCATCGACTGATCCGCTCTCCGGTTCAAGGACAGGGCTTTTAGGCAATGCTATCATGCCGGCTATTTAGCCGGGTTGCGCCCAGAGCCTACGCAGCTTCGATTAAACAAAATTGGTTTGGCATATCGGGACAGTTGCTCTACCCCATTCCTTGCCCGCTGATGGAATTCTGTCGGCATCGGCATCACCCCTTACCTTGGGCGGCTTAGGCTGCCCTTTTTTTGTGCGCTAGCTATGTGAGCGCCCGTTCTAGCCGAACGAGCATGGGTCGGAGTGGGGTGCCTGACCGATCGCTGCCCGCTGTTGCTGCCGAGCCAAGGTGCATCCGGCAAGCAGCTGATCGGACAGCGCTGACGCCGCTTCAATGTCGAGTGTGACAGCGAGGCCAGGGCCGTCGATCAGCACCAGCCCCTCATTGGCCGAGACGTATAAAACTTCAGCTCGTAAGGTGATCAGCATGCCGATTCTCCCACCGGCAATCAGCGGCCAGTGGCTGCGGATCGTTCCAAGCATTGATCCACGGCAGCACGAAATTAGATGAACTTGTCGAGTGCGGCTCTCTCGAGAAAGAGGGCCCCGATCGAGAACGGCAAGCCCCTCGCGCATATACCGATCGGCCGTGGCTAACGTATGCCCACCGCCAAACGCTGGAACGAGTTACCTCCCGCAAGACCGTTTAGGTTGATGTTTGTTAGGGCCTTATAGCTTGCCCGCCTCAACCTGCGTCAATTTCACAATATCAATCAATGTGCTTTTTAACCACGTCAAGACGGGCGTTTGAGCGTTGATCCAGTGATTTCACATAAATTCCTCATGGGGCGCGGACGCGACCAGCTTTCGATCGAGGAAATAAGAATGATCGAAAGTAAAATTGCCAACGTAATCGAGGTTCCAGCGCGAGAGCCGTTAGCATGCCGTGGGGAAGAGGTGGTCAAAAGCACACTGCTTCTAGAAGGCTTCGCATGCAGATATAAAAACGACCAGACCGGTGCGCGCCAAGCGGTCGGAATACATGTACCTGGTGACTTTGTTGATCTCCACGCGTTGCCGTTAAAGCAACTTGATCATGACATCGTAACTATTAGTGAGGTTAAGGTTGCCACATTTGACCGTCAAGACTTGACGGATATAACACAAAAATCGCCCCGCCTCGCAAATGCTTTTTGGTTTAGCACTTTGTTAGACGCCGCAATACATCGGAAATGGATATTTTCGCATGGACGACATCGTGCAGAAGCACGGATTGCAAACTTTTTATGCGAGATATACGTGCGCCTCGACATGGTCGGCCTGGTCACGGATAACGCGTTTCACTTTCCATTGACCCAGCCTGACATTGGCGAGGTGACAGGGCTTACAGGCGTTCACGTTAATCGTGTACTGCGATGGCTTCGTAATCGAGGCCTCTTTGTAGTAGACAAGCGCCGTATCCAAATCCTTGACTATGACGGACTTGCTAGGCTTGGGGAATTTGACCCGGACTACCTGTCTCATTCGTTTGCCAGACCAGAGCATGCTCCTTAAACGGAGAAGAGGTTGAGCGGACGCGATGCCGTCTTTTAGGCGATGCACGGAAGCGGCGCATACATCCGCATACGGTTCGGAGATGGTGTCCCTACCCTGCCCGACCCGGTCCCCGATGTTCCGAAGCGCCCGCCTCCCCATCACGCGCGGCCGGCGCAGCGACCGGTTTACGATTCCCACGCGTTCTATCCGGACGAAGAAGGCCCCGAGTGGGGAGCCTAAACCGGGCCGCTACTTGCCTACCGCTTGCGCCCGCTTGGCAGAAACAGAGACCACGTCAATCTGAAGTAAACCACTAGTTCGATGGTCGCTATCACCCAAAAAGTTCTCTTCGTCGCTATCACGCATGCCGCATGTTTCGGGCCTTCTAGACAGTCGCCCATCGTGAAGAGGGATAGCACGATAAGGCCGCTAAGTACGAACCCGACGCTCCAAATGATGAAAACGACGATCTTCAACGGATTCACCGAACACTCCATCCCCGGCTACCCAGCTCGCGCACCTATGCGCCGCTCAACACGCAAAGTCTCGCGGATGCTATCCTGACGAGAAAGGGCCAGAATGGGGAGCCTAGATACCGATTCGCTGCTTCCGAGAACAAAAGTTGTACCGAGGGAAAATATTTCAAGCGATCAATTGGTCTCTTGATTATCGCGTAACCCCGAGGAATCCGCGCGTCGCGCTTACATTAGAGCTTGACGGCGTTACGAACGTGAGTTTTCCGGCGAGCCGCAAACTTGCATCGGCAACCACCGTCACGTATTCAGAACAAGTTGAAGGCACCGGGCCTGAAACGCAGAAACCGCACGTAGGTGATCAGACCCAAATGCGGTTCCTGGTAAACAGCACACCTTAAGGGAGGAGCACTGCCGTGGTTCGCCAAAGGGTATATTCCGTACCTCGAGGTCGGTCAAGGTTCCTCCCAAAGGGATATAAGGAACCCTTTATATGACCCAGACCGACGACAACCGACAGTATCAGCTGACGATCCGGGGGCGCTCAATCACCGAAGATGAGCGCGGTTGGATATGTCTCGACGACCTATGGACTGCTGCTGAGGGAGATACCTCTCAAAAGCCGGCTCATTGGAGAATTGGAAAGGCAGCGCAGCGGCTAGTTTCCGCCCTCGCGGAAAAGATCAGAATTTCTGATAATATGTCGAATGATGACGAAGCCGCTGTGATCTATGCCAAGCCGGGCCGGGGTAACAAGGGCACATTTGCTCACCCCGTAGTAGCAGCCGCGTACGCCGGATATCTGAGCCCTGCTTTAGAGGTAGAGGTCCGCGAGGTATGGCTTCGTTATCGGGCCGCCGATGAAACGCTCGCTGATGACATTTTGCAGCGTGCGAGCGCCGAAGCCAATCAATGGGCGGGCGTGCGAGCGCTTTCGAGATCCAAGCGGGTGGCATTTACGGACGCCTTGAAAGATCACGGTGTCGAAGAAAAGGGGTACATGCATTGCACAGAGGCAACGTATACTCACTTGCTCGGAGCCCCATCGTATAAGCTGCGCGCAGAGCGCGGTTTCAAGAAGGGGAATTTGCGTGATCAGTTCAACAGTTCTGACCTCGCTTTCATCATGGCAGCAGAGTCGTTGGCGGCTGAGCGGATCGAAGAAGAGAATTGCCATGGCAATGCCGAGTGCATTCAAGCTGCGGGATTAGGCGCGGCAGCAATTCGGGCAGCCGTCGAGGCGGATCGAGCAAGCCGCAAGCGTGCAGCTTAAAGATCGTGCGCAGGCAGGAGCCTGCGCACCTTCAGTTGCCGTGTTCTATCTTGATGAGGAAGGGCTGGACTTCGGGGCTTAGACTTCCCCTCAGCTTTGACGGAAAGTCCGACGACCCCGTCCCCGACCATCTGGTCGAGGTGGCGTCGGGGCCGGTGATCCGCCGCCAGACCGCCGCCTGCGAGATCCCAATGAAGAACGACGTCCCGGCGGCCCATCCATAATTGCCGTGGTTGACGTTCTTGCTCTGGAACCCGAGGGCGAAGACCTGGACGAAGCTGACCAGCGCGAGGATGACGAGGGTCATGCGGCGAGCTCCCGAATGTATTGCAGACGCCGCTTCACGCCTTGCGCGGTACGCCCGATCCGCTTTCCGATGACGGAATAGGCCAGACCGCTCGCCCGCAATGAGATCGCGGCGTTTGTCTCCTCGGCTGTCCAGTCTGGCTTCATGCCGCCATCCTTTCGAGTTTATCGGCATATGCCCGCACACCCGACCACTCGTCAGGCGTGCCGGCGAACAGACGAAGTCGGTAGCGGTGATGGTTCTGAGCGAGACTGGTGCTGTCACAGCTCACGAACGGGTAGTCTCCACCGACCGCGACACCGCGGAGCATGTGGAGGGGGTGCCAGTAATTCCCCAGAAGCGCCGCGACCTCGTCCATGCGCCGACGATACGCATCACATCCGACAGGCTCACGCTTCGGGTCACCTATCCAACCAAGGCAGACCCGATCGTACCGCTCGCATAGGCGCGCCAAGCGGTCGAGCGGGCCATCCATGCGCCAGACTGGCGCGCCTCGCGACCGACCGTATGGCCAGTCGTTCAATAAGCCGTCGTTGATCTGGGACGGTGCGGCAGGACGGTCAGGGATCACCGCCCAGCGCCCGGCTTCATAGAGCCTGCCCGCAAGCCAATTATAGTACGGGGTCCAGTCGGAGCGGCCTGCCTCAATTGGGTCAATGCCAGCCCGCACGGCCTGCATCCAGAAGCTGAACGCTCCGTTGTCATACATGATATGCGGCGCCATCGCCTCGACCGCCTCGACACTATCGGGCCGATAGTAGCTGACGCAGAACGATCGGCCGGAAACGGCGTCTAGCGCGGGAGCGGGCGTCACCGGCGTGCCGTGATAAACGGTTGCCATCAGCGTTCCCACCGCGCGTAGATACGCTCGAGCGGGCGAGACACGTCGACCTGCACACACATGTTATCGTTGACCCGCTCGGCTATCCGCTGAGCGATGTCTTCACCCCACGAAAGCTCAACGCCAAGCTCGGTGTGATCGAGACGGCGTAGGATCGCGGCAAGCTGCTCTTGCCGATGCGCCGCGTTCGGCCGCCCGGTGAACCAAGCCGTCACTTCCCAGCTATGACCGTGGAGCGCACCTGACTTGAGGTCGCGGTGGGCGGCGCAGAATATGCCGCCGACGCCGGTCAACGTCCTCACGACGGACACCGCGAATTAACTGCATTGAGGCTCTGACGGTTTTCCATTTCACACCCTTCGTCTCGGTGGAAACAGCGGAGGTTTTCCGGTATTCTCGCGTCAGAAGCGCAGAGTTCTGCCGTGTCGGGTTAATTGACAAATAACCAATTCCGACCCTGCGCAAACGGCGCAATTGCGCGCTTGGCACGAGCGTTGCTAGGTTGCCGGAATGTGGAAACGTTTCTGCCGCCTGTTCGTGATCAAGACCAAGTTCGAGGCGTATCTCGTCATCTACGGGCTCGGTCTCGGGGCGGTCGAACGTGGCAGCCATTATCTGGAGCAGTATCCCGGCTATGGCGGCTGGCTGCTCGCGGCGGCCTGTTCGACCGCGGTGTTCATGGCGGGCGGGCGGCTGATCGACTCGGTCGACCAGTCGCGCGACTGATCGCGCTTTTGCGGCCAACAGTATAAGTTCGTCGCACACCGCGTCCGCGGGCCTATCTGGGACGCAATGACCGGGCTCACACATCTGCAACGCCTCGAAGCCGAGAGCATCCACATCCTGCGCGAAGTCGTCGCCGAGGCCGAGCGCCCGGTGATGCTCTATTCGGTCGGCAAGGATTCCGCCGTGATGCTGCATCTGGCGAAGAAGGCGTTCTTCCCCGCGCGTCCGCCCTTCCCGCTGCTGCATGTCGACACGACGTGGAAATTCCGCGCGATGTACGACCTGCGCGATCGTGCTGCAGCGGAAGCCGGGATGGAACTGATCGTCCACACCAATCCCGAGGCGGAAGCGCTCGGGATCAATCCGTTCGACCATGGCAGCCGCCACACCGACATGTGGAAGACCGACGGGCTGAAGCAGGCGCTGACCGCGGGCGGCTATGATGCGGCGTTTGGCGGCGCGCGGCGCGACGAGGAGAAGAGCCGCGCCAAGGAGCGCATCTTCAGCTTCCGCTCGGCAAGCCATGGATGGGACCCGAAAGCGCAGCGCCCAGAGCTCTGGCGTCTGTACAATACGCGGATCGCGAAGGGCGAGAGCATCCGCGTCTTCCCGCTGTCCAACTGGACCGAACTCGACATCTGGCAATATATCCTGGCCGAAGGGATCGAGATCGTCCCGCTCTACTTCGCCGCGCCGCGGCCGACCGTCGAGCGCGACGGGATGCTGCTGATGGTCGATGACGAACGGTTCCGTTTTCGCGAAGGCGAAGTCGCGGTCGATCGGTCGATCCGCTTCCGGACGCTCGGCTGCTACCCGCTAACCGGCGCGGTCGAAAGTGAGGCGGCGACGCTGCCCGACGTCATCCAGGAAATGCTGCTGACGACGACCAGCGAGCGTCAGGGCCGCGCGATCGACCATGATCAGGCGGCGAGCATGGAGAAGAAGAAGCGCGAGGGGTATTTCTGATGTCCGCCTATACGCCCGAGGCGCTGATCGCGTCGGATATCGACGCCTATCTCGATACGCATGCGAACAAATCGATGCTGCGTTTCATTACCTGCGGCTCGGTCGACGACGGCAAGTCGACGCTGATCGGCCGGCTGCTCTATGATTCCAAGACGATCTTCGAGGATCAGCTCGCAGCACTCGAGGCGGACAGCCGCCGGGTCGGCACGCAGGGTCAGAATATCGATTTCGCGCTGCTGGTCGACGGTCTTGCCGCGGAGCGCGAACAGGGCATCACGATCGACGTCGCCTATCGTTTTTTCTCGACCGAAAAGCGCAAGTTCATCGTCGCGGACACGCCGGGGCACGAGCAATATACGCGCAACATGGTCACTGGCGCGTCGACCGCGGACCTTGCCGTCATCCTGATCGATGCGCGCAAGGGCGTACTGACCCAGACCCGCCGTCACAGCTATCTGGCGCACCTTGTCGGCATCCGCGAGATCGTGCTTGCGGTGAACAAGATGGATCTGGTCGGCCATGACGAGGCGCGGTTCGACGCGATCGTCGCGGACTATCGCGCCTTTGCCGCGTCGATCGGTATCGACCGCTTCACCGCGTTCCCGCTGTCGGGGCTGACCGGCGAGAATGTCGCGACCCAAGCGGCGACGATGCCCTGGTACACCGGTCTGCCGCTGCTCGCGCATCTGGAGACCGTGCCGATCGACGTCGACGCGCGCCAGGCGCAGCCCTTCCGGCTGCCCGTGCAATGGGTGAATCGCCCCGATCTTGATTTTCGCGGCTTTGCCGGCATGATCGCCAGCGGCACCGTGCGCCCCGGCGACAGCGTCCGCGTCGTCCCGTCGGGAAAGACGACGACCGTCGCGCGGATCGTCGCGCTCGGCGGTGACCTGACCGAGGCGGTCGCCGGCCAGTCCGTGACGATCGTGCTCGCCGACGAGGTCGATTGCTCGCGCGGCGACGTGATCGCCGCCGCCGATGCGCCGCCCGAGGCCGCCGACCAGTTCCTCGCGACCATCGTCTGGATGTCCGACACGCCGCTGGTACCGGGCCGCGGCTATCAGCTGAAGCTCGGCACGCAGGTCGTCGGGGCGACGGTCCAGCCGCCGCGTCACGTCGTCGACGTGAACACGCAGGCCGAATTGTCCGCCTCGACGCTCGCGCTCAACGATATCGGGGTCGCGGAAGTCTATGCCGACCGCGCGATCGTGTTCGAGCCTTATGCCGACGGTGCCGATCTCGGCGGCTTCATCCTGATCGATCGCGCCACCAATGCGACCGTCGCGGCGGGGATGATCGGATCGGCGCTGCGCCGAGCCCAGAACGTCCATTGGCAGTCGATCGACGTCACGCGCGAGGCGCATGCCGCGCAAAAGGGTCAGTCGCCCATGATTCTCTGGTTCACCGGCCTGTCGGGCTCGGGCAAGTCGACGATCGCGAACCTGGTCGAGAAGAAGCTGTTCGCGCTCGGCCGGCACAGCTTCCTGCTCGACGGCGACAATATCCGTCACGGGCTCAACCGCGACCTCGATTTCACCGAAGCCGGGCGGATCGAGAATATCCGCCGGATCGGCGAGGTCGCACGACTGATGGCGGATGCCGGGCTGATCGTGCTGACCGCGTTCATCTCGCCGTTCCGCGCCGAGCGGGACATGGTGCGTTCGATGGTCGCTCCGGGCGAGTTCGTCGAGATCTTCGTCGACACGCCGCTTGCGTCTGCCGAGGCGCGCGACGTCAAAGGGTTGTACGCCAAGGCACGCGCCGGCGAGATCGCCGATTTCACCGGCATATCGAGCCCGTACGAGGCGCCGCAGCGTCCCGACATCCGGATCGATACGACCCGCGAGAGCCCGGAGGCCGCAGCCGAGCGCATCGTCGAACATGTCATCGGCGTCTGGAGCTACGACCTGTGACGACCGACCTGACCGATGCCGGACTCGCGCGCTCGGTGGCGCTAGAGGCAGGCGCGCTCCTGCAGGAAATCCGGGCGCGAGGGACGATCGCGGGGGCGGCGATGGGGGCTGCGGGCGACCACGAGGCCAATATGCTGATCATCGACCGGCTGCGCGCCGAACGCCCGGACGATTTCATCCTGTCCGAAGAATCGCTCGACGATCGCAGCCGCTGTGCGGCGCGGCGCGTCTGGATCGTCGACCCGCTCGACGGCACGCGCGAATATGCCGAGGGTCTCGACGACTGGGCGGTGCATATCGGCCTCGCGATCGATGGCGTCCCGCGCGTCGGTGCGGTCGCCGTGCCTGCGCGCGACGCGGTCTTCGCGACCGACGATCCGGCACGGCCCTGGGCACCCGCTGGCGAACCGCTGCGGATCGTCGTCAGCCGCTCGCGTGCGCCGGACATCGCCCGTCGCGTCGGTGTCGCGATGGGGGCGACGATGGTGCCGATGGGATCTGCGGGTGCCAAAGCGATGGCCGTCGTCGATGGCCGGGCCGACGCCTATCTGCATGACGGAGGCCAGTATGAGTGGGACAATTGCGCCCCGGCTGCGGTTGCAATCGCCGCGGGATTGCATGCGTCGCGGATCGACGGCAGCCCGCTGGTCTACAACTGCGTCGATCCGCTGCTCCCCGATCTGCTGATCTGCCGTCCCGAACTCGCGGCGTCGATTCTTGAGGCCTTGGCTGCCGCGCGCGACTAGCCGGCCTTCGTTCGCAGGTGGAGATAGCGGCTCGAAAAGTCCGCGACCTCGCGCAACGCGGTCCAGCTTGGTATGTCGATCCGTCGCTTTGTGCGGACGATCAGTCCCTCGCTTTCGAGTAGCTTCATCGTCCGGTTGACATGGACCGCGGTCAGCCCAAGCGCGTCGCCGATCTGTTCCTGCGACATCGGCAATTCATAGCCCCTGGCCCCGTCGAGACCCTGCGCGTCGAGCCGCGCCGCGAACTCGCACAGGAAATGCGCCAGCCGGGTCCGGGCGTCGCGCCGCCCGACGTTCAGCGCCCATTCGCGGAAGATCGATCCCTCGACCAGCGTGTTGACGAACAGCGCGTGCCCGATTGCCGGATGCGACAAGGCCAGGCTCTGCAGCGCCGCGCGCGGAATGATCGCCACCTCGGCGCGCGTCAGCGTCTGGACGTTGTGGTCCGCGAGATCGAGAAACAGATGCTGGAGATCGAGCGGCTCGCCGGGAATGTGCAGCGACACGATCTGCCGCAACCCGTCGCCGGTGACCTTCTTGCGAAACGCATAGCCCGAAACCAGCACCGAGCAATGCTCGAGACTGTCGCCCTCGCGGACCAGATAGGCCGACGCGTCGAAGGTGCGGACATGGTGCGGCAGGGCCTGGATCGCCTCGCGATCCCGTCGGTCGAGCGTCGCATGGGTTTCGAGCTTCCGGATCATCAGCGCGAGAGGCGATGATGCAGTCTTTGCGGGGGTCGGGGACGATGGAGCGATGGCCAACGCAGTTCTCCAGTCGGTGTGACGGGAGCGCGCGCATCTCTCTGTCGTCGGCGGTCAGGAACGGACCAACGATGGTAGCGCTATAGCAGGCTGGCGCGCCACGACCAGCACTGTCAATCGGGGGTTGGTTAGAGGGCCTGCCGCTCAGCGCGGATGCAGGCGGGCCAGCGCAATCCCGGCAAGATTGTGGGACCGGCCGACATGGCGGATCTTCACCGTCTCGAACGTCGCCGCGAGCGTCTGAAAGGCGTCGCGGTGCGCGCGAAGCTCAGCCGATCGACAGCGCGCAGTACCACGCGCCTGCCCCACCACCAGCGCGGAGTCCCCGCGCAGATCGACCGAGACCGCGCCAAGCTCGCGGGCGACTCGCAGCGCATGGATCGCCGCCAGCCATTCCGCATCACTGTTGGTGCCGTGCCCGCAGTCGTCCAGGATATGGGTCACGCCGCGAACGACGACGCCGATCTCGATGCGCCCCGGGTTCGGACGACATCCGCCGTCGAAGAACAGCTTAAGCGGAACGCTGGACATCGTCGTCACCATCCGGAGACGTCCGGCCCGCCCAGGCGAGCGCGCCGCCGACGACCAGCAGGATCATGCCTGCCTTGCCGGACCCCCGACGCAGCGCACCCAGCCCGCCGACCGCGAGCAGAACTGACGGCATCGGCGCGCGCGCGGCCCGCGATGCGGCCGCGGTCTGCGCGGTTCGCACGCCACGGCGCGGTTCTGCCATATCGGGCGTGTGTGATGGCGGGGGCGTCGTCACGGTCGCATCGGCAACGGCAGCGCCACGCGCACCGGCCGGGCGTTCGGGCCCTGTGGTCGTATCGCGGGTGGTGCGATGCTCAAGCTCTGCGTTGAGCTCGGCGCCGAGCAGGAAGACATAGGCGGACAGCCACAGCCAGGTCAGCAGCACGACCACCGCGCTCAGCGAGCCATAGGTCGCGCCGTAATTCCCGAAATTGGCGACGTAGAAACCGAAGCCGATAGTCGCGGCGAGCCAGATCAGCGTCGCTGCAAGCGACCCCGGGGTCAGCCACGCCCATTTGGCATGCGCGCGGTTCGGCCCGTACCGGTACAGGCACGCCGCTGCTGTGACGGCGAGCATTGCCAGCACCGCATAGCTGGTAAGCCGCAGCAGCGTCAGGACGAAATCGGGAGCCCCCGGTATCATGCTGTCGAGCAATGCGAAGGCCGCGGTCGACAGCGCGGCGGTCAGCGCCAGAACCACCGCGCCCGCGGTGATGGAGAATGCGAGGATATACAGCGCGAAGAACCCGCGGGTCTCGCGTTCTTCATATGCGATGTTGAGCGCCGTGACGATCGACGATGCCCCCTTCGACGCACCATAGAGCGCAAGCGCGAGTGCTAAGATCAGCCCGAACCCCTTCTTGCCCTCCGACGTGCCGACCACGGTGGCGAGCTGGTCGCCGATGACTTTGGCGGCGTCCGCCGGCAGCACCTGGAACAGGCCGCGGATATTGGCGACGACCGTCGCCGTGTCCGCGACCAGGCCGTAGATCAGCACGATCGAGGCGAGCAGCGGCACGATCGCCGCGAATGCGTAAAAGGCGGTGCCCGCGGCGATCAGGCCGATATTATCGTCGCTGGCTTCGGCCCAGCTGCGCTTCAGCACCGACCACCAGGTGGCCATCGACATCGACCACGGGCTTGTCGCGTCGACGGGTGCGTCGCCGTTTGCCACTGCATTACTCACTCACAGATCCCCTTGGCCGCCCATCGCGCCGTCCCGATCCCTTGCAAACGCCGCGGCCGCGATTTCGTGCCGCGGCCGGAACAGGTCAGAGGTCGCGCAACGCCCTGGCCGGCCTCGCACTCAGGATCGGCCAGGCCCCGATCAGCCCGATCGCCATCGTCAGCCCCGCACCTACGATCAGCGTCGCGAACACCGCCGGATAGCTCGGCAGCCATGTGAACGCGAAGACCTGCGTGACGACATACCACGCCCCCCCCAGCCCCAGCAGCAGCGCCACTGCGGACAGGATCACCGTCAGAAACGCATATTCGAGCGCCTGGACGCCGAGCACCTGGAGACGCGTCGCGCCGAGCGTGCGCAGGATCACCCCGTCATAGGTCCGGGCTTCGCGCGCCGCGGCGATCGCGCCGATCAGCACAGCGATACCGGCAAGGATCGCGACCGACGCCGCCGCGGTGATCGCGGTCGCCATCTGCCCCACGATCGTCCGCAACTGCCCCAGCACGTCGCGGACCTCGATCACCGAAACAGACGGAAACCGCGGGAGCAGCGCACGCATCACCGCCCCCTCCTCGCCACGGTTGAGATCGATCGTCGCCGCCAGATTATGCGGTGCGTCGGCGATCGCGTTGGGCGAGAAGACCATGACGAAGTTGAAGCCGAGCGTATCCCAGCTGATCCGCCGGAACGACGCGATCCGCGCGCTCCGCTCGACACCCAGCAGGCTGTACTGGATCGGATCGCCGATCTTCAGACTGAGAACCTTGGCCAGCCGCTCGTCGATCGACACCAGCGGCGGCCCGGCATAGCCGCGCGGCCACCAGCGTCCCGCGGTAATCTGGCTGCCGTCCGGCAGCGTCTCGGCATAGGTCAAGCCGCGTTCGCCACGCAGCGCCCAGGCGCCTTCGGGCAAGGTCTTGAGATCGGCGACACGCGTTGTGGCATAGCCCGTGATCGTCCCGCGCATCGCGGGCACGGTGGTCACGACCGGCTTGCGCGCGGCCTCAGCGACCGTGCGGCGGAATTCGGCTTCGCGCTGCGGCGGGACGTCGAGTGCGAACAACGCGGGCGCGCGCTGCGGAACGGTCCGCGCTATATTCGCGTCGATGCTCGTCCGGATTGCGGCCAGCAGGACGAACAGCGTCAGCCCCAGACCAAGTGCAACGACCAGCGTGCCGGTCCGAGCGCCGGGACGGTGCAGTGCTGCAACCGCAAGCCTGAGCAAAGGCTGGCGCGCTCGCGGCAATCGCGCAGCCGCGATCCGGATGAGCCAGCCGAACCCGGCGAGGAGGAGCAGCACGGCCGCGACCGCCGCAAGGAACCCCGCGCTGAGCCAGGGCTGTTCCGCGGTCAGCAGCGTGAGCGCGACGAGTGCAAGCCCGCCACCGGCAACCCACGGCAGCGTCCGGCGCAACGGTACGCGCCGCTGGCCGGCATTGCCACGCAACAGCACGACCGCCGGCACACTTCCGGCTTCGACCAGTGCTGGCGCGGTAAAGGCCAGCGCGATCACCATGCCATAAGCGGCGGCAAGCAGCAGCGGCACGGGCTGCACCGCAAAGCTCGGCGCGACCGGCAGCACGTCGCCCGCGAGCGCGACGATCAACGGCACCGCCGCGGCGCCGGCGATCAAACCGGCTAGAATGCCGATCCCGGCGACAACGACGATCTGAATCAGATAGACCCGGGCGATCATCCCGGACGTCGCACCAAGCACCTTGAGCGCGGCGATGCTCTGCCGCCGTGCGGCGAGATAGGACGAGACGCCATTCCCGACGCCGATACCGGCGATGACGAGCGCGGAGAGGCCGACGAGCAACAGGAACTGGCCCATTCGCTGGACGAAGCGTTCTGCACCGGGCGCGGCACGGTCGCGGGTCTTGCTTTCCCAGCCCGCGGACGGGAATGCCCCCTTGATCCGATCGACCGCGCGCGTTGGCGCGAGTCCCGACGTGAGGCGGACGCGATATTTGGTTTCGTACAGGCTGCCGGGCTGGATCAGGCCGGTCCGCGCAATCCCGGGGAGCGAAACGATCGCGACGGGCCCCAGCGTGAAGCCTTCGCCCAGCCGGTCAGGCTCCTCGGCGAGGACATGGTCGACCACGAACTCGGCCGTACCCAGCCGGATCCGGGCGCCGCGGCCGACGCCTAGCCGGTCGGCGAGCGCGGGCGCGATCCAGATCCCCGAGTCACGGGGCGGTTCCGCTACGCCACCATCGGCAAACCGGACCGTGCCGTAGAGCGGATAGGCGCGGTCGACGCCCTTCAGTTCGATCGGGACGCTGGCCGCACCGCGAACCGCCGTCGCCTGCATGCGCACCGTCTCCGATACGGTGCCGAGCGCGGCCATCGCGCGGCGCTCCTCGGGCGTCGCGGCGCGCTGCGACGTGGCGAATTCGACGTCGCCGCCCAGGATCGTGCTCCCGCGACTTGCCAGTTCGCCGTCGATCGCGCGGGTCAGGCTGCCGATCGCCGCCAGCGCGCCGACCCCCAAGAACAGACAGGCAAGCAGCAGTCGCAGGCCGCGGAACCGGAGATTGAGCTCGCGCCTGGCCAGACGCCAGGCGAGCCGCCAGTCGGTCATGCCCCCGCGCCCGTCACGGACCGCAACTGGTCGCGGACGATACGCCCGTCACCGAGTTCGACGACCCGATCGCACCGCGCCGCAAGGACCGGATCATGCGTGATGATGATCAGCGTCGCGCCCGTCGCCGCGCGTCGATCGAACAGCAGGTCCATCACCGCCGCACCCGTCGCGGCATCGAGGTTGCCCGTCGGCTCGTCCGCGAAGACGAGGTCCGGCCGCGGTCCCAGCGCGCGAGCGATCGCGACACGCTGCTGCTCCCCGCCCGACAGCTGGGTCGGATAATGCCCGGTCCGGTGGCCGAGCCCGACCGCCTCCAGCTCATCGGCGGCGCGTGCGAACGCATCGGCCATGCCGGCAAGCTCCATCGGGACGGCGACGTTTTCCAGCGCCGTCATCGTCGGCAACAGATGAAATGCCTGGAGCACGATGCCGATACGACCGCGCCGCGCGCGCGCCAGCGCATCCTCGTCGAGCGCGCCAAAATCGAGTCCCGCAACCTCGACCTGCCCGCCGCTCGCCTGTTCGAGCCCGGACAGCACCGCCATCAGCGACGATTTGCCCGACCCCGAAGGCCCGAGCAGTGCCACGCTGCTGCCCCGCGCAATGTCGAGATCGATGCCCTTGAGGATCGCGGTCGCCGCACTCGCGCTGCCGAGCGTCAGCGTGACATTGCGGGCCGATATCACCATATCGTCGGAGGTTGATCGGGACATGGAGCACTTTACGTTGGAGCGATACAGGCCTTCATATGTGGCAGTCGCCGCGGTTCTCCAAGCGCTGGTCCTCGCGGGGTGCGATCGGGTGGCGGATAGCTCGGCCCCTGTGGCGGCCACCCGCGGCGCGGGCAACGACACGGCCGTCGATGGTACGGCGGTCGCGATGCCGCCCGCGCCTACCGGTCGCGAGCGCCTGATCCTGGCCTTTGGCGACAGTCTGTACGCGGGGTACGGCGTCGCGCGCGGTCACAGCCTGCCCGACGTGTTGCAGGCGACGCTCCGCCGCAAGGACGTCAACGCGACGATCGTCAATGCCGGCGTCTCGGGCGACACCAGCGCGGCGGGGCGCCAGCGGTTTACCTTCACGCTGGACAGCCTGCCCCGCAAACCCGATCTCATCCTGCTCGGACTGGGTGGCAACGACGTGCTGCGTCAGATCGCGCCCGCGGAGACCCGCGCCAACCTGACCGCGATGATGGACGAGGCGCGCCGCCGCAAGATCCCGGTCGTGCTGACGGGCATGCGGGCGCCTCCCAATCTCGGTCCCGAATATCAGGCGGCGTTCGACACGATCTGGCCCGATCTTGCCAAAACCTATGGTGCGGGCCTCTATCCGTTCATCCTCGACGGCGTGATCGGCGACGCTGCGCTGATGCAGCGCGATCATGTCCACCCGAACACACGCGGAATCGATCGGATCGCCGATCGATTTACGCCGATCATTCTGGGACAGCTCGATAAAGGCTGATACGGACCAATCGACCTGTTGACGACCGGACGAACCGCATGGTTGAGCATGGGGTCACGAGCGGTCGCAACGGGCAGCCGAGATGGGCAGCCGACAGGGGCCGCCGACAAGGGCGAATGCAGGGGCGGAACGATGCATCGAAGTGGGTTGATCGCGCGGCTCGAACGCCATCTTGCGCTGACGGAAGAAGAACGCGCCGCGATCTCGCGCGCCGAGCAACGCGAGATCCGGCTCAAGCCTGGCGAGATCCTGATGGCCGAGGGCGGGACGAGCCATGCACTGTTCGTCGTCCATTATGGCTGGCTGCATTCGGCGGCGAGGCTCGCGGCCGGCGGCCGCCAGATCCTGCGCTTCCACTATGCCGGCGACCTGATCGGCACGTCGAGCATCGCCTGGTCGCAGGCCTCGGCGACGCTGACCGCGGTGTCGGACTGTACCGTCACCGAACTGCCCAAGGCCGATCTGGGCCAGATCTTCCGACAGCAGCCGCGGCTCGCCGGGCTGCTCTATGCCATCGCCGCGGCCGAGAATGTCGCGATGAGCGATCGGCTCACCTCGATCGGCCGCAAGGGCGCGGCGGAGCGGCTGACTACGCTCCTGCTCGATATCCTGGCGCGTCTGCGGGTCACCGCGGGTGGCGTGATCGATTCTTTCGACCTGCCCCTGACGCAGAGCGATATCGGCGATGCGCTCGGCTTGACCAAGGTGCACGTCAACCGGACGATCCGCGCGCTCGAGCGTGACGGCGTGATCGAGCGCAACGGTCGGCGCGTCCGGATCCTCGACCCGGAGCTACAGATGCGGCGGACGGGCTTTGTCGACCGCTACGGCGAGATCGAGACGGCGTGGCTGCCGCCGGCGCCGTAACCACGGCGCCAATCCGTTTGGCGGTCAGTTCGGCTCGACGACGAAGAGCGTCACGCCCTCATATTTGATGTCGTGCGGGTTGAAGACGGCGTCGGGGCGGAACCCCTCGTCGATCACGACGATATCCTTCAGGCCGGCGAGCTTGAACGTGCCGAGCTTGATCTCCTTGGGCGGCTGTCCGTCGCGCTGCAGCGTGACCGCGTCGACGAACACATCATCATGGCGCGTGAACAGGATATGCGGCGCGAGTTTGACATGCATCCGGTTGTAGACCGCGGTCACGCACTGGCGCAGCGCGATCGCTTGCAGCAGCAGCGCGTTGGCGTTGCTGGGGACGGAACCGGGTGTCGAAGAAGCAGGCATATGGTGCATCGCAGCATTGTTTAATGGTGTCGCGGCGTTCGCACGAACGCCGGCGGGGTGACAAGCGTAAACCGACGCTGCGGCGGGCTCAAGCCGCCGCGTCGACGCTGTCGGTATGGACGTCGAAGCCCACGAGCCGCGCTGGCCCGAACGTCGTTGTGAGCGCGGCATCGGTCGCATCGCGGCCGCGCGCCATCAGGATCCGGCCGATCCGCGGCTGGTTGTGTCGCGCGTCGAACGTATGCCAACGCCCGCCGAGATAGACGTCGAACCACGCCGAAAAATCCATCGGCGCATCGACCGGGGGAATGCCGATATCGCCGAGATAGCCGGTGCAATAGCGCGCCGGAATGTTCATGCAGCGGCACAGCGTGATCGCGAGATGCGCGAAATCGCGGCACACGCCCTGCTGTTCCTGATGCGCATCCCAGGCGGTCTTGGTCGCCCGCGCATGATGATAGCCGAACTCGATATGGTCGTGCGTGAACTGCACGATCGCCTGAACGCGTGCCCATCCTGAGGGCACATGCCCGAACAGCGACCAGGCGGTCTCGGACAGCCGGTCCGTCTCGCAATAGCGGCTGCCGAGGAGGAAGACGAGGATCTCGTCCGGCAGATCCTCGACGGCATGCTGAACGGCATCGGGATTGACCGGGTCGGGCTGCCCGTCATCCTCGATCGTGAAGTCGCACGACAGCGTCAGGCCGCCGGCGGGGAGGGTCATGCGCGTGCAGACATTCCCGAACGCGTCGAGATAATCGTAGATCGGGACGTCGGGGCTTGCGACGATCCGGTGCGGGGTGACCAGATCGCGGTTGCGCGACGGGTGAAGGCTCAGCATCGCCATCAGCGGCGTCGGAACATCGGCTTCGAAGCGAATATCATAGCCGGCGCGGATCAGCATGCGGTCGTCTTTCTCATGCCCGGACCGGCTGCGGCGCGAGCGGGGTTGTGGCTGTAGGGGCGACGTCCGGACCGTCGACGGCGATGTCGACTGAGACGGTCATGTCGAGGAAGCTGCCGGGGAAGCCCGCCCAGCTTCCCGAGATCGGCACGGCCTGGTAGATGTCGCGGGCGATCGCGACGCGGATCAGCCCGCGACTGCCGATGATGCCGTTGGTCGGATCGAACTCGACCCAACCCGATCCCGGCAGGTAGATGCGGACCCAGGCATGCGTGTTGCCGCCCCCCGTCCGCTGCTCGCGGCTCGATGGATTATAGACATAGCCCGACACGAACCGCGCCGCGAAGCCGAGCGCGCGCGCCGCTTCGATCATCAGCATCGCATAATCGCGGCAGGTACCCTTGCGCCGGGCAAGCGTCTCGATCGGCGACTGCGTCCCCTTTTCGGGGCGCGGCACATAGGTGAAGTCGCGCCGGATCGCCGCGGTCATGTCGGACAGCATCGCCAGCGTATCGGTCCGCCCCGAGGGATCGAGGAACCGCCGCGCCCAGCGATCGATCTCGCGGTGCGGATCGTGATGCTGGCGCTCGATCGACCGCAACAGGTCGGGCATGTCCTCGGACGAATAGGTGAACGGATAGGAGCGTGCGTACTGCTCGATATCGACCGTCGCGAGTTCGGCGGGGCTGTGATCAAGCCGCACCCGGCTGTCGAACACGAGTTCACGCGCACGGCGATCGAAGGTCGCGATCGCCACCGAATTGCCGAACACGTCGTGCAGCCAGCGCACCTCCGACGGTTCGGGGGTTATGGTCAGCTCGGCCGAAATCAGCTGCTGGTCATGGCTTTCGCGCGGACGGACCATGATACGGTGCTCGCCAAATGCTACCGGTTGCCGGTAAGTGTATCTCGTCACGTGAGAAAGTGTGAGAAATGGCATTCAGGATCCGTATCGCATGACCAACCGGACCGAGGGACCGCTGATCGCGGCAGGAGACAGGCCTCCGACCGTCATCGTCAACCCGAAAGGCGCATCATCGTTCCTACTGATCGGCGATCATGCTGGAAATTCAGTGCCCGTGTCGCTCGGATCGCTCGGTCTCGACGATGCCGAACTGGGCCGGCACATCGGCTGGGACATCGGCGTCGGCGAGGTCGGACGGTTGCTGGCGAACCGGCTCGACGCGGTCTTCATCCACCAGACCTATTCTCGGCTGGTCGTCGACTGCAACCGGAGCGAGACGCAACCCGATGCGATTGCCGCGACCAGCGACGGCACGCCGATCCCCGGCAATCGCGACCTGAGCGAGGCGGACAGGGCCGCGCGATATGCGGTGATCCATGCGCCCTATCATGCGGCGATCGCGGCCGAGATCGCACGCCGTGATGCCGCCGGACAACCGACCATTCTGGTTGCGCTGCACAGCTTCACCCCGGCGATGCGCGGCGCGGACGGAGCGGCAATTCGGCCCTGGCATATCGGCATCCTGCACGATGGCGGCGACACGCGCTTCGCCCTCGCGATGCTCGAGGTACTGGCGGATGAGCCCGACCTCGTGGTGGGCGACAACGAGCCCTATCGGATGGACCTGATCGATTATACGATCCCGCGGCACGCCTATCCGGCACGGCGTCTCTATGCCGAGATCGAGATCCGCCAGGACCTGATCGGCGCACCCGACGGCTGTGCCGCCTGGGCGGAACGGGTCGCGTCCGCTCTGACATCCGCCAGCGCGCACATCCGTTCCGCATGACACCAAACTTCCCGGGGATCGACCACCGCCTGTCTCGCGTTTGACGACCCGGGTCCCGTGACGCCGGCTGCATGGCCGGTCGTATGCCGGACCCGAGTTGGTGTTCCTGCGAGTAGAAAATTCGATGCCCTCGAGTCCGAACAACGTCCCCGGGAACGACTGTCAGCACGTATCGGGACATCCCGGCGAAGGCGACTATCACGAAGTGTTCGCCGCGATCGATATCGGCTTCGGACTGGTCGAGCTGATCTTCGACGGCGATCGCGCGGTCGATTGCCGGTTCCTCGAGACGAACGCGCAATTTCTCCGGCAGACGGGCCTGCGCGATCCGGTCGGACAGACCTGGCACGCGCTGCAGCCCGCACTGGATGGCGATTGGATCGGGACGTTCGGCGAGATCGCCCGGACCGGGCACGCGACCCGGTTCGAGACGCGCGTGGCGCGAGGCGATCGGCGCTATGATGCACAGGTCGCGCGGATTGGCGAGCCGGGCTCGGCCAGAATCGCCGTGCTGCTGAGCGACGTGACCGAGCGGCGCAGAACCGAGACGCTCGCCCGCGAAGCCGAAGAACGGCTGCAGCTGGCGCTTTCGGCCGGTGGCGGGATCGGTACCTGGGACTGGGATATCGCCCGGGATCGCGTCACCGCCGATGCACGGTTCGCCGTGCTGTACGGGGTGGATCCGGCAGCCGCGGCGGCGGGCGCACCGATCACGACGTTCTTTCAAGGCATTCATCCGGACGACCGCGCGCGCACCGAGCAGGCAATCGAGGCGGCGGTCCAATCGGGCGGACCGTTCGAAGCCGAATATCGCCTGCTGGAGCGCGACGGGACGATCCGCTGGGTGATCGCGCAGGGCCGTTGCGAGCGCGCGGCCGACGGGACTGCGCTACGTTTTCCCGGGATCAGCTTTGAAATCACCGCCCGCAAGCTCGCCGACGTGCGGCAAACCGCGTTGCTGGCGCTCGGCGATGCGATTCGCGATCTGACCGACCCTGCGGCAATCGCCTATGCAGCGGCCGAAATCCTCGGCCACGCCCTGCAGGTCAGCCGGGTCGGCTACGGTGTGATCGACACCCTTGCCGAGACGATCACCGTCGAGCGGGACTGGAATGCGCCGGGAACACTCACCCTGGCGGGCATGCTGCAGTTCCGCGACTATGGGTCCTATATCGAGGATCTGAAGGCAGGGCGCACGGTCGTGATTGCCGATGTCGAGCGCGACCCGCGAACCGCCGCGGGTGCTGCCGGCCTTAAGGCGATCAGCGCATGGTCGTTCGTCAACATGCCGTTGCTCGAACAGGATGCCTTCGTCGCGCTGCTCTATGCCAATCATGATCAACCGCGCGTCTGGGCCGAGGAGGAACTGCAGCTGATGCGCGAGGTCGCGGACCGGGTTCGTGCGGCGACGGAGCGGCTGCGTGCGGAAGCAGCGCTCCGCGAGAGTGAAGAACAGTTCCGCGTCTTCGCGCAAGCGGTGCCCAGCCTGATCTGGGCGGCGCGTCCCGATGGCGAGATCTACTGGGTCAACCAGCAGGTCTATGATTATGCCGGCATTTCGCCCGGCGCTCTAACTGGATCCGGCACCTGGCTGTCACTGGTTCACACCGACGACCGCGAGGCCACGGCGACGACGT
The DNA here is from genome assembly GCF_014194875.1 of Sphingomonas sp. BK481. Classification (NCBI taxonomy): domain Bacteria; kingdom Pseudomonadati; phylum Pseudomonadota; class Alphaproteobacteria; order Sphingomonadales; family Sphingomonadaceae; genus Sphingomonas; species Sphingomonas sp. BK481. The sequence continues at coordinate 24,400 of NZ_JACIAP010000002.1, forward strand.
GGCAGGCCGCACGCGATACGGGCACTACCTATGCCGCCGAGTTCCGGTTGCGTAGTGCTGATGGCGGCTACCGATGGTTTCTTGCTCGCGCGGAGCCGGTACGGACCATCGGCGGCCAGATCACGCGCTGGGTCGGCACCAATACGGACATCGACGATGGCCGCCGGCATGCCGCCGAACTGCTCGCCTGGACCGAAACGCTCGAGGATCAGGTCGCCGCGCGCACCCGCGAGTTGATGGATGTCGAGGCCGCGCTGCGCCAGAGCCAGAAGATGGAAGCCGTGGGCCAGCTGACCGGCGGGCTGGCGCACGATTTCAACAATCTGCTTACCGGGATCATGGGCAGCCTCGAATTGCTCGGCATCCGCATCGCACAGGGACGGCTGGGCGATGTCGAGCGTTACTCGCTTGCCGCACAGGGTGCCGCCAAGCGTGCCGCGGCGCTGACGCACCGCCTGCTGGCCTTTTCGCGGCGGCAGACGCTCGACCCCCGGCCGACCGACGTCAACCGGTTGATCGGCGGCCTGGAGGAGCTCGTGCGCCGGACGGTCGGGCCCGATATCGCCGTCGAGGTGGTCGCCTCCGCCGGGCTGTGGTCGACGCTCGTCGATCCCAACCAGCTTGAAAACGCGATCCTCAACCTGTGCATCAACGCGCGCGATGCGATGCCAACCGGCGGGCGGCTGACGATCGAGACGGCCAATCGCTGGATCGACGCGCGGATGGGCCGCGACCGCGATCTCGAACCCGGACAATATGTCTCGCTCTGCGTGTCCGACAACGGCACCGGCATGCCGCCCGAGGTCGTCGCCAAGGCCTTTGATCCGTTCTTCACGACCAAGCCCTTGGGTCTGGGCACCGGGCTCGGCCTGTCGATGATCTACGGCTTTGCGCGCCAGTCGGGCGGACAGGTTCGGATCTATTCGGAGGTCGGGGAAGGCAGCAATATCTGCATCTATCTGCCGCGGCATTTCGGTCCGTCGGACGAGGACGAACCGCAGCCCGACTTTGCCGAGGCCCCGCGCGCTATCCGTGGCGAGACGGTGCTGATCGTCGACGACGAGCCCACCGTTCGCATGCTGGTCGTCGAGGTGCTCGAGGAACTGGGCTATGCCGCGATCGAGGCCGCGGACGGGCCTGCCGGCTTGAAGATCCTCCAGTCCGACACGCACATCGACCTGCTGGTCACGGATGTCGGCTTGCCGGGGGGGATGAACGGGCGGCAGATGGCGGATGCCGCGCGCGTAGGCCGTCCGGACCTCAAGATCCTCTTCATCACCGGCTATGCCGAAAATGCGGTGGTCGGCAACGGCCATCTCGACCCGGGCATGCACGTGATGACGAAACCCTTCGCGATCGACGCGCTGGCCGGTCGTATCCGCGATCTCATCCGCCAGCCCTAGTCCACATGCCAGCCACCCCTCCCCGGGTTGTGCCAGTCCATGACGGAAAGTTCATTTAAGGGGTTTAACGCCGTTTCGGCCACAGCTAGAGGACCTGCTCAAAGGGGAAGCTAAGGCGATGATGCGGAAGGCAAGTTTACTTTCCGTCTGGGCGTGCCTGCCGGCGCTTGGCGCCTGCAACCGGCACCAGTCGACGCTGGCTCCGTTCGGCGAACAGGCCGATCAGGTGCTGTCGATCACCATCGTGCTGGTCGTCGGCGCGGTCGTCCTGGCGCTTGGCCTTGCGCTGCTGATGCGGCACGCGATCCGCGCGCCCGAGGGGCGGTTGACCCACAAGGGCGGGATGAAGATGGTCCTGTGGCTTGGCGGGATCGGCCCGTCGATCCTGTTGCTCGCGCTGCTGCTCTACGCGTTGCCCGCAATGCGCCCCCGTCCGGTCGCCGATGCCGACCTGCGGATCGGCGTCGATGGCGAGCAGTTCTGGTGGCGCGTACGCTATGCTCCTCCCGGCGGCGCGGTCGTCGAGGCGGCAAATGAACTTCGCCTCCCCGTCGGTCGCACCGTCGAGCTGTCGCTGCGCAGCCCCGACGTCATCCACAGCTTCTGGGTGCCGGGGCTTGCCGGCAAGATGGACATGATCCCCGGCCGCACCAACCGCCTGGTCGTCCGCGCGACCAAGGCGGGAACATATCGCGGCGTCTGCGCCGAATTCTGCGGGCTGGGCCATGCGCTGATGGCATTCGACGTCGTCGCGATGGAGCCTGCCGCGTTCGAGCGCTGGCTCACCGCGCAGGCGCGTCCCGCGACGGTCACCGCATCGCCCGGTGCGAGGCTGTTCGCCAGCTATGGCTGCAGCGGCTGCCACAGCGTGCGCGGGGTGGGCCCGGCGGCAAAGATCGGCCCCGACCTGACGCATTTCGGATCACGTCCGACGCTTGCCGCAGGGATCCTGCCGATGACCCACGCCAATATCGCGCGGTTCGTGCGTCAGCCCGGCAAGACCAAGCCCGGCGTGCGCATGCCCGCCTTCCCGCAGATGTCGGCCGCCGAAGCCGACCAGATCGCCAGCTATCTTCAGGGGCTGAAATGACGACCGACAGTCCGGCCTATGTCGCCCCCGACCAGAACGATCCCGCGGTCCGCAAGGGCCAGGAGGATCGCCTGCGCGAGGTCTGGAAACCGCCGAGCGGCTGGTTCTTCCGCTGGACCGACGTCAACAATAACCGGATCGGCGTCTGGTACACGCTGACCGCGTTCGGCTTCATGCTGTTCGCAGGCGTGCTCGCGCTGATCATGCGCACGCAGCTGGCGGTGCCGAACAACGATCTCGTCACCGCGAACACGTTTAACCAGCTGTTCACGCTGCACGGCTCGATGATGATGTTCCTGTTCGCTGTGCCGATGTTCGAGGCGGTCTCGATCATCCTGCTGCCACAGCTGCTCGGCGCACGCGACCTGCCCTTCCCGCGGCTCTCGGGCTTTGGCTATTGGAGCTTCCTGATCGGCGGCGTGTTCGTCTCTGGATCGATCTTCTTCGATGCCGCGCCGGATGGCGGCTGGTTCATGTATCCGCCGCTGACGACGCGGACCGATCTGAGTGGGCTCGGCGCGGACATCTGGATGCTCGGCCTCAGCTTCATCGAGGTGTCGTCGGTCGCAGCCGCAGTCGAACTGATCGTCGGCGTGCTCAAATGCCGCCCGCCCGGCATGCGGCTCAACCTCATGCCGCTCTACGCCTGGTACATCCTCGTCGTCGCGGTGATGATCCTGTTCGCCTTCCCGCCGCTAATCGCAGGCGACGTGCTGTTCGAGATGGAGCGGCTGCTCAACTGGCCGTTCTTCAACGCGGAAAAGGGCGGCGACCCGCTGCTGTGGCAGCACCTGTTCTGGATCTTCGGCCACCCCGAAGTCTATATCGTCTTCCTGCCGTCGATCGCGCTGTTCGCGATGCTGATCCCGACCTTCGCGCAGCGGCATCTGCTCGGCTATCCGTGGATCGTGCTGGCGGCAGTCGGCACTGCGTTCCTCAGCTTCGGGCTGTGGGTCCACCACATGTTCACGACCGGGCTGCCCAAGATCAGCCTCGCCTTCTTCGCGGCAGCGTCCGAGGCGGTTGCGATCCCGACCGGTGTCCAGATCTTCGTGTTCATCGCGACGCTCTGGGCGGGCAACGTCAAGAAATCGACGCCCTTGCTTTACGCGAGCGGCAGCCTTGCGGTGTTCGTGATCGGCGGTCTGACCGGCGTGATGGTCGCGGTCGCGCCTTTCGACTGGCAGGCACACGACACCTATTTCATCGTCGCGCATCTCCATTACGTGCTGATCGGCGGGACGCTGCTGCCGCTGTTCGCCGGGCTCTATTATTACTGGCCACTGGTGACCGGCAAGAAGCTGTCGGACAGGCTCGGGCGAACCGCGTTCTGGATCATGTTCGTCGGCATGAACCTGACCTTCTTCCCGATGCATCTGTCGGGCCTGCTTGGAATGCCGCGCCGCGTGTTTACCTACCCCGAGGAACTCGGCATCGGCGGGCTCAACCTCGCCTCGACCGCGGGCTCCTACATGTTCGCACTCGGCGTGCTGATCGTGTGTATCGACCTCGCGCTCTCGCCGCGCCGCCCGAAGGCGCCGCGCAATCCGTGGAATGCGGGCACGCTCGAATGGCTGGCGCTGCCCGATGACGAGGACTGGGGCATCCGCTCGGTCCCGCTGATCGAGAGCCGCTATCCGATCTGGGACCAGAAGAACTTCGTCCAGAAGGTCGACGAGGGCCGCTTCTTCCTGCCCGACGCGGAGGAGATGCGGCGCGAGTCGATCATCACCACCGTGCTCGACGCACGGCCGTTGCAGGTCATCCGCCTCGGCACGCCCAGCGTGAAGCCGATGATGACCGCGGTCGCACTGGCGGGCGTATTCATCCTGACGACCTATCACCTCTATCTGCTGTCAGCGCTCAGCGGCGTGGCGACGCTCGCCTGCGTGCTGTGGTGGCTGTGGACCGGCACCGCCGAGATCCCCGAAAAGCCGACCAAGCATATCGGGCACGGGATCGAGGTGCCGCTCTATACCTCGGGGCCATCGGCGCCGGGCTGGTGGGCGATGTTCATTACGATGATGGCGGATGCGACCGCGTTTTCGGGCCTCGTCTTCGGCTATTTCTTCTTCTGGACGATCCATAGCAATTTCCCACCCACGGGCGCGGGGCTGGACGGACCCGGCGTATTCTGGCCGATGGTCGCGCTGGCGCTGACATTGACCGGCTGGGCGGCGACCGTCGGCGCGCGCGAGGTGCACCGTCGCGGCAACGTCGCCGCGGGCCGCTTGCTGCTCGTTCTCGGCATCGTCGCAACGCTGTCGAGCCTGTTCGCCGGGCTCGCCGGGCCGTGGTATTCGGGGATGGACCCCGAGCTGCACGTCTATCCCGCAATCGTCTGGACGCTCGCGATCTGGACCGCAGTGCACGCCGCGATCGGCGTGATCATGCAGGCCTATACGCTCGCGCGCAGCCTCGCTGGCAAGATGACGCCGGTCTATGACGCCGATCTGCGCAACATTACCGTCTACCATCATTTCCTCGCACTGACGGGCATCGTGACGTTCTGCACGATCGGCCTGTTCCCGGGGGTCGCATGACAACGCCCAAGGACAATAGGAAACACTGGGCGCGCGACCTGAAGGTCACGCTTTGGACGCTGATCGTCCCGCCGACGATCTGGGCCGTGCATTTCCTGTTTTGTTATCTGTGGGTCGCAGTGACGTGCGCCAAGTCGCCGACTCCGGCGACGGCGCTGACGGGCTTTCCCGTGGCGACCCTGATAGCGACGATCGCCGCGTTGCTCGGCATCCTCGCCGCGGGCTACATCGCGCGTGTCCAGTCGCAGACGCCGGGCGACGCCCCGCCGCATGACGAGGGGACCGCGATCGACCGGCTGCGCTTCCTTGCGCTGTCGACCCGGCTGCTCGCAGGCCTGAGCTTCGTCGCAGTGATCTTCACCGCGCTTCCCGTCATCGTCTTCGGTGATTGCCGATGAGGCGCGCGAGCCTCGCGCTCGGCGTCGCGCTTGTGCCGATCGGCTGGGCGTTCGCCGCCGCGCCGCTCGGTATGGTCGGCCACATGACCGGCCACATGATCGCCGTCGCGGTTGCTGCGCCGTTCCTCGCTTATGGTATCGCGGGCAGCCGGTTCGATCCCGCCGAGCGCTGGCCGACAATCGTCACCCCGCTTGCCATGTCGCTGGTCGAACTGGTGGTCGTGTGGCTCTGGCACCTTCCTGCGCTCCGGCTGCGCGTCGACATGCAGCCGGTTGCGCTGCTGCTCGAACAGGCGAGCTTCCTCGCCGCCGGTCTGCTGTTGTGGAGTGCGGTGCTCGGCACGCGCACCGGCGGCGCGACCGACCGGCGCGTATCGGGCGTCGCGGCGATGCTGCTGACGTCGATGCACATGACCCTTCTCGGCGCACTCGTCGGCCTCGCCCCGCGGCCGCTTTACGCGATGATGGCGATGCACCCGGCCGGGCACGGCCTCGACGCGCTCGAGGATCAGCAGCTTGGCGGCGTCGTCATGCTGATGGTCGGCGCAGCAAGCTATTTCCTCGGCGGGCTCGCGATGCTCGGCGGGGTATTGAAGACACGGAGCGCGACGGCATGACGATCCGCATTACCTGGGCGCGCGCGATCGCCGCGATCGTCGCGCTGGCGCTGGCCGGGCTGTTGTTCGCCTGGTCGGGCGTGTTCAACATCGCCGCCTCGTCGGGTCATTGGAAGATAACCGACTGGTTCCTTCACTGGACGATGCGCAATTCGGTGCGCACGCACGCCGCCTTTACCGCGCCCGACGATCCCAAGGCGAATGAAGGCCTCGTCAGCGCCGCGGGCCTGTTCCGGGCAAGCTGCGCCTCGTGCCATGGCGCGCCCGGCGTGCGTCCGCTGCCGGTGATGCAGGCGGCGACGCCCCCTGCCCCCGACCTCGCCGTCAACGCGCGCGAATGGACCGACAAGCAGATCTTCTGGATCCTCAAGCACGGCGTCAAATACACCGGCATGCCCGGCTGGGCGGCCAAGGATCGCGACGATGAGGTCCGCCGCATGGTCGCCTTCGTCCGCCTGTTGCCGGAGATGTCGCCCGCGACCTACCGCGCACTGACCGAAGTCCCCGGCAGCGGCACCGCCGGTCCTGACGCAGCACGCATCGCCGTCTGCGCCGGCTGTCATGGCACGGACGGCCGCGGCCGTGGCCAGCCCGACATGCCCGTCCTCGGCGGTCAGAGCCCCGCCTACCTCCGTGCCGCGCTCCAGGCCTATGCGACTGGCAAGCGCCAGAGCGCGGTCATGGCCAACGCCGCCGCGACGCTGACGCCCGGCGAGATGACGCGGCTTGCGCGGCATTTCGCCGCCATGCCGGGTCTCGGCACCACCACAGCCTCGGGCCATCCGAATGCTGCGCGGATCGTCCGCGAGGGCCTGCCTGCCAGGCAGCTTCCCGCCTGCGCCAGCTGTCACGCGCCGGGCAAGCCCTACCCGGTGATCGCCGGGCAGAGCGCCACCTACATCGCACAGCGTCTGCGCAACTGGCGGGGCGACGAGACGGTGGTCGACGCGCGCAAGTCGCAGGCGACGATGCCGGTCATCGCGCGTCGCATCCCCGAGGACATGATCGACCCGATAGCCGCGTATCTCGCCGGCAAATAAGCTGCGTCCCGCCGTACGCGGGACGCAGCCCGGGTCAATCGCTCGCCGCGACGAAGACCGGTCCGTCCACGAAAAGGTCGGCTGCGCGCTCGCCGGTCGCGAGCCGCGTTCCACCCCACCATGCCGCAGGAACCGCCGCCCCCGACTGATCGAGCAATTCCGCCGCGCAGCGTAGTGAGACCGCAACCCGCAAGGTCTGTCCGTTCGCGCGGCGCTCGAAAGCGAGGACATGCGCGGCACGCGGTCCGGTCACGTCGAGAGGGGCGTAGTCACCCTGGGCGAAGATTTCAGGTGCGTCCGCCCGGGTCGCGAGCAGGCGGGCGATCAGCGCGAGCTTTGCGGGCGCATCGTGCCCGAGCAGCCGCGCGCGGCAGGCATAATCCACCGGCCGGCGGTTATCAGGATCGACCAGGCTGAGATCCGCCAGCTCGGTACCCTGATACAGATCGGGGACCCCCGGCACGGTGTAACGCAGCGCCGTCTGAACGAGCGCATTCGCCTGCGCCGCCGCCGCCGTCGCTTCGACCAGCTCATGCAGATCGCGCAGAAACCGCGCGGAACGGTCCGGGTCGAGCAAGGCGCGGGCGAGTGCGTGACAGCGGTCCTCATAGGCCTCGTCCGGCGCCTCCCAGGACGACCGCAGCTTGGCCTCGCGCAGCGACTTTTCCTGCCACCCGACGATGCGCTCGGCAAAAGCGGCAAGCCCTGCGCGATCGTCGATCTGGAGCTCCTCGGGCCACGCCCCGAACAGCGTCTGCAGCAGCATATAGGCGTCGCCTGGATCCACCGCGTCGTCGATACCGGCCGCCGCAGCGAGCCAGCCCGTCACGGTCTCACGCCAGCGGCCCGGGATCTCGCTCAGCACTGCGAGCCGGGCACGCACGTCCTCGCCACGCTTGTGATCATGCGTCGCCGAGGCCAGCATCGCACGCGGCCAACAGGCAGCGCGCTCCGCCATCGCGGCATGAAACGCCTCGACCGGCAGCGCGAACGCGGCAGGGTCGAACCCGACGTCGTTGCGCGACAGCAACCGGCCATAGCGGTAGAAGGCGGTGTCCTCGACGGCCTTGGCCACGATCGGTGCCGAGAGTTGCTGGAACCGCCTCACCGCGGCCGGGGCGAGATCCGGATCGCCCGGACCTTCGCCAGCGAGCCAGTCGAGGATCAGGTCGACGACTGGTCCTTCGCCGGGTGCCAGATGCGTCGCAACCCGCTCGCGCACGATCGCCCGGATCGCGGCATCGGCGGCGGGTGCCGCGCTGCCGGTGCCATAGGTGCGATAGACCGGGAAGACCCAGAGCATGCGCTCGACCGCCCGCCGGATCATCCCCGCCGTTACCCAGTCGCCTGTTGGCGTTGACCGCGCCAGCGCGACGAACGCCGCGACGCATCGGCCAAGCTGCCCCTCGAACTGCCAGGACAGCATGTCCCGACGCGCGCGCAGATCCTCGGGCTCGAACGCGGCAGACCGGCCGCTGATATCCGCCCAGAGCTCGGCGAGCGGTGCGGCGCCGTCATCGTCATGCAACAGCGCGGTGACCTGCGCCATGAAGTCGTAACCGCTGGTACCATTGATCCCCCAGTCGGTGGCGAGCGGTTCGCCCTCTGCCAGGATCTTCTCGACGACGATATAGGCCGGATCCGCGCCAGCTGGCGTGATCGCATCGAAGTGCGCGCGCAGCGTTCGGCAATAGCCGGCGGGGTCGGTCAGTCCGTCGACATGATCGACCCGGACACCGTCGATCAGCCCCTCGGCATAGAGGTCGAGATACAGGCGGTGGCTCGCCTCGAACACTGCAGGATCTTCCGCGCGCAGTCCGGCGAGATCGTTGATCGTGAAGAACCGCCGCCAGTTGAGATCGTCGTTCGCGGTGCGCCACGATGCCAGCCGGTAATGCTGCCGATCGAGCAACGCGGCCAGGTCGTCGCTCGTGGCGGTCGCGTGATCCTCGGGACGGAGCGGCAGACGGTGCTCGCCATAGGCGACGAGCATCGGCACATCATCGCGCAGTTCGACGCTGAGCGCGCCCTGCGCGATCGCCACCGACACCGGATCGCCCAGGATCGGCAGCAGGACTGGCTCGCGCCAGTCGATATCGAAGAACGGCGCATGGCGGCTCGACGCGCCGTTCGCGAGGACGTCGTTCCACCAGCCATTCTCGCCGCCCGCCACACCCATGTGATTGGGGACGATGTCGACGATCATGCCCATGCCGTGCGCCTTCAACCGGTCGACGAGCCGGCGAAACCCCGCCTCGCCACCCAGTTCGGGATTGATCCGGGTTGGATCGACGACGTCATAGCCGTGCGTCGAGCCGGACCGTGCCGTCGCGATCGGCGAGGCGTAGAGATGGCTGATTCCGAGTGCGGCGAGGTAGGGCACCTGCGCTTCGGCGTCCGCGAAGGTGAAGTCCTTGTGGAACTGCATCCGATACGTTGCGCGCGGCGTCATGACTCGCGCGCCGTTTCGATCAGGGCGATTCGTGCGGCAATCTCGGGGCGCGCGAGCAGCGCGTCGGTGGTGTCTGGCATGCGTCTCCGCCAATTGGGGTGTTCATCGGTCGTGCCGGGAAGATTGGGCTGCTCGACGAGACCGACGAGGTCCTCGAGCGGGAAGATCGCCAGCCCGCATGGCGTCCGTGCGACATGCGCCAGCGCGGCGTCGACGACCGGCGCGGTGTTGCTCGGCTCGGGCTGTGGCCCCGGCGCACCGAGCGCGGTCCACAGACGGGACCGATCCGCAGCGCGGGCCGCATGGTCGGCCGCCTCGTCGTCCGCCTCGCTGGTCCGGCCAAGGGCCCAGTTCCAGGCGATATCCCGCCCCTGCCACCAGCCCGCGATCGTCGCGAGGTCATGCGTCCCGCTCATCGCAACCGCGTCGACCGACCAGGAGTCGGGGGGAATGAAATCACCGTCGCCGTCGCGCTCGAACCAGAGCACGCGCATCCCCAGCATCGCCCGTGCGTCCATCGCCGCGCGAAACCCATCAGGCACGGTCCCCAGATCCTCGCCGATGACAATCGCGCGCGCGCGGTGCGATTCGAGCGCGATGATCCGCATCATGTCGGCAAACGGCATGTCGAGATACGCCCCGTCCGCCGCCGACGCGCCGTCCGGCACCACCCATAGCCGCCGCAAGCCAAAGGCGTGATCGATGCGAAGCCCGCCGGCATGCGCCAAGCCCGCGCGGATCGTCGCGATGAACGGCGCGAAGCCGTTTGCCGCCAGCGCGCGTGGATCGAAGCCGGTGATGCCCCAGGCCTGCCCGTCGGGCCCCAGCGGGTCGGGTGGCGCACCGATCGACAGACCGTTCAGCAAATCACCCCGCCGCCGCCACGCATGACTGCCGCCCGGATCCATGCCGACCGCGAGATCCGCGACCAGACCGACCGCCATGCCGCCATCACGTGCCGTGTGCTGCGCCCGTTCGAGCCCGGCATCCGCCAGCCACTGGAGAAAGACGTAGAAGTCGCACGTATCGCGCTGCTCCGTCATGAACGCGGCGACCGCGGCGCCATCGGGATCCTGATAGGCGGCAGGCCAGTCCTGCCATCCCCGGGCGCCCGACTGCGCAAGAAAATGCGCGTGAAGCGCATCGAACGCGGCGTGGAAACGCAGGTCGCTGCCGCCCCTAGCCGCGAACGCCTCGACCTCGGCCCGTACGGTGTCCGGCAGCGTGTCGAACTGTCGACGCAGTGCGACGAGGCGATCCGGGATCGCGCCCGCCCAGTCGATCAGCGCGGGCGGCGACCCTGCGTCCGCTGGCGCATCGCCGGCTATCATGGACGGATCGGCGAGCATGACGTTGAGGAACTGGCGGCTCGACGGGGCATAGGGGCTGAAGCGGGTCGCATCCGCCGGGAACAGCGCATGTGTCGGGCTGATCGCCACCGCATCGGCACCGCGCGTCGCGAAAGCGCGCACCGTGTCCGCAAGCGTGCCGAAGTCGCCGAACTCGGTGCTCCGGCCGCCGCGTAGGGCGGGGATCTGCACCGCCGGGCCCCAGAGCCGCCCACCTGCCTCGACTTCCGCGATCGTGACGCAGCGCGGTGGCGCAATCGCGAGCCGGATGTCCCGGCCGCCAACCTTGAGCGTGTGGTATCCTGGCTCCGTGATGCCCGGCAGTTGCCCGTCGACGATCGTCACGGCACGCGACGACCCGTCCTCCAAAGCCAAGACCGCAGGTCCGTCGCCCGACCCGATCGACACCGGCGCACCGATATCCGCCGAAACGAATGACGGAGGTTCGGCACGCTCCGTGCGCGCAGTGGTCAGGCTCGTGCGTATCGCCGCGTCGCTGTCGGCGGGAAGTCCGAGCGCGTTCAGGATCGCTTGCAACGCCTCGTCGGTCACGGTCTGTGCACGCCCGCCAGCGTCCTGCCACCGGGGCTGCAGGCCAGCAGCGGCGGCGAGGTCGTGGAGCAGGCTCATGCCGCCAGCCACACGGCGACGCTCGCGTGCTGCCCGGGATCGCCCTGCGCGAACAGCATCTCGCCGGAGGCTTCCGGAAACGCGACCGGATCCTCGCCGAAATTGAGCGCGATCGTGAGCACCGCGCCGTCGCTCAGCGTCCAGCGCGCGACGACCGCCGCCGGCCCGATCGCCTCGGCGCCCATCGCGCGCGTGCCGGACAGGCGCGGTATGATCGCGCGCTGCCGGACCGCGATCAGCGTGCGATAGAGATCGCGCCACGCATCGGCCTCGGGACCGGGTTCGGCGACCGACGCCTCGAAGGTCGCGCGGGCATTCGGATCGGGGATCGCCGCGCGGGCGGACTCGTCGGCGAACGCGGCAAACTTCGCAAATTCCCGGCGCCGCCCATCGCGCACCGCATCGGCGAGTTCGTCATGGAAGTCGGTGAAGAACAGGAACGGCGTCTCGCTCCCCGTCTCGTCCCCCATGAACAGCAGCGGGATCTGCGGGCAGAGCAGCAGCAAGGCGGTCGCAGCACGCAGCCGAGCGTGATCGGTGAGCAACGTCAGCCGCTCGCCAAGCGCCCGGTTGCCGATCTGGTCGTGGTTCTGCAGAAACGACACGAACGCGGTCGGTGAAAGGTGCGCGCTCGGCGTGCCGCGCGTCCGACCGTCATGATTGGCCGACCCCTCCCCCTGATAAATGAACCCTTCGCCCAGGCACCGCGCGAGACGCTCTGCCGGCCGGTCGGCGAAGTCGGCGTAATAGGCGCTGGTTTCGCCCGTCAGCAGCACGTGAAGGACATTGTGGAAGTCGTCGTTCCACTGCGCGTCATAGCCGCCGGGCCGCAGCCGATCGGCGTTGTTGTGCTCGTTCTCGAGGACAAGGTGGACCGGCCGGTCGGTTACCGTCGCGCGGATCTCAGCCGCCATCGCATCGAGGAACCGGTCATTGTCGATCGCGTGGACCGCATCGAACCGAAGACCGTCGATCCGGTAGTCGGTGAGCCACATCAGGGCGTTGTCGATGAAGTAGCGCGCAACGGGTTCGACATCGACCGCCACCGCGCCGCCCCAGGGGGTGTCGACGTCCTTGTGAAAGAACGATCCAGCATAGGCGCCCAGATAATTCCCGTCGGGTCCGAAGTGATTATAGACAACATCGAGCAGCACCGCGACGCCAAGCGCGTGTGCGGCATCGACCATCGCCCGCAGATCGTCGGGCGTGCCGTAGCTCTCGGCGACCGCATAGGGCAGGACGCCGTCATAGCCCCAATTGCGCGTGCCGCCGAACGCAGCGACCGGCATCAACTCGACCGCGGTCACGCCGAGCGCGGCGATCTCGGGCAGGCGTGCGGTGATCCCGGCGAAACCACCCATGGTGCCGGCATGGACCTCCATGATCACAAGCTCCTCCCAGCGCCGCCCGCGCCAGTCGGTCGATCGCCAGCGATACGCATCGGGATCGACGGTGACGCTCCAGCCGTGCACACCCCCCGATTGCTGGCGCGACGCGGGGTCGGGCACGACCAGGTCCTCGCCGATCCGGAAGCGATAGCGCACCCCTGCCCCGACATCGACGGTCGCGGTGAACCATCCGTCGGCCTGCCCGTCCAACGGCTTCGGCGCAGCCCCGTCGATCTCGAGCGTCACCCGGTCGGCATCGGGCGCCCAAAGCCGGAACGCCGTGCCGCCGCTCGCCGGCGTCGCACCCCACGCGCTCATGCCGCATCCATCGTCCAGGACAGCAGCGCCGCACCCTGCGGTGCGAGGTCATAGCTGTCGGTGATCGGCATTGGTAGCTGATCGGGCTTGGCGCTGTCGATCAGGACCATACGCTCAACCTCGGAGGGCGGTGGCATGGTGAAAGTCAGCGGTCCTTCCGACGCGTTCAGCAGCAACGACACGACCTGGATCCTGCCATCCTCGCACAGCGCCGCACGACGCATCGTCAGCGCACGGCCATTGGTGTTTTCCCAATCCTCGGGCGACAGCTGGACTCCGCGCTCGTCCCACCATTCGATGTCCTTCAGACCCTCCGCCGGAGTGTCGTCACCGTAGAGGAAATTGCCCGCGCGCAGCATCGGATAGTCGCGCCGCAACGCGGCCAGCCGCGCGGTGAAGTCGATCAATGCTTCGCCCTCGGGGGTCTTCGCCTGCGTCCAGTCGAGCCAGCTGATCTCGTTATCCTGGCAATAGGCGTTGTTGTTGCCGCCCTGCGTCCGCCCGAACTCGTCGCCCGCGACGAGCATCGGCGTGCCGAGCGAGGCGAACAGCGTCGTCAGCATCGAGCGCGCGACCCGCTTGCGAGTCTCCGCGATCACGGGATCGTCGGTCGGCCCCTCGACACCCCAGTTGCGCGAGCAGTTGTTCGAATGGCCGTCACGATTGTCCTCGCCATTCGCCTCGTTGTGCCGCTCTTCATAGGCCGTCGTGTCGGCCAGCGTGTAGCCGTCATGCGCGCCGAGCAGGTTGACGCTGGCCCAGGGGCGCCGCGCACGGCGATCGAACAGATCCGCCGACCCGGTCAGCCGCGCCGCCAGATCCGCGCGCTGCGCATGGTCACCGCGCCAGAACTTGCGGACGGTGTCGCGGTACTTGTCGTTCCATTCGGCAAAGCCCGGGGGGAAATTACCCAGCTGATACCCGCCCGGGCCGATATCCCAGGGCTCGGTGATCAGCTTCAGCCGGCCCAGCACCGGATCCTGCCGGAGCACGTCGAAGAACCCGGCGCCCGGATCGAAGCCGGTGTCCGTCCGCCCCAGCGTCAGCCCGAGATCGAAACGGAACCCGTCGATCCCAAAGCTCGTCGCCCAGTAGCGCAGCGAATCCGCGACCATCTGGATCACCCGCGCCTTGGTCAGGTTCAGCGTGTTCCCGGTCCCGGTGTCGTTGATCGAGAAGCGCGGCTGATCCTTGACCAGCCGGTAATAGCTCGCATTGTCGAGCCCGCGCCACGACAGCGTCGGCCCCTGCTCCGACCCCTCGCATGTGTGATTGTAGACGACGTCGAGGATCACTTCGATCCCCGCCGCATGGAGACGGCGGATCGACCGGCGCAGCTCGTTGTGGCTGTCGGTCGCAAAGAAGGAGCGTTCGGGCGTGAAGAAATTGAGGGTGTTGTACCCCCAGTAATTCCGCAGCCCCTTTTCCTGCAGGAACCGGTCCTGCGTATAGCTCTGGATTGGCAACAGCTCGAGCGCGGTCACGCCCAGCCGCTTCAGATGATCGATGACCTTTGGATTGCCGAGCGCGGCAAACGTCCCGCGTTCGGAGGGCTGCACCTCGTCGAACAGCTTGGTCAGGCCCTTGACGTGCGCCTCGTAGATGATCGTCTCGGACCAGGGCGTGTTCGGGCGGACGTCGCGCGACCAGTCGAAATGGCTGTCGGTCACGACACCCTTGGGCATGGTCAACGCATTGTCGCGCCGATCGAAGCTCAGATCCTCGCGCGCTGACTTGACCTGATAGCCGTACATCGCGTCGGTCCAGCGCAACTCGCCCGTCATCGCCTTGGCATAGGGATCGAGCAGCAGCTTGTTAGGATTGAACCGGTGGCCCTCTTCGGGTGCATACCGGCCATAGGCGCGATAGCCATAGGACAGCCCCGGCTGCGCATCGGGGAGATAGCCGTGCCACACCTCGTCGGTCCATTCGGGCAGGACGTAGCGCTTCAGTTCACGGCGGCCGCTGTCGTCATAGACGCACAGCTCGATCTTCTCGGCATTGGCCGAATAGACCGCGAAATTGACCCCGAGCCCGTCGAACGTGGCGCCGAGCGGATAGGCCGAACCGGCCTCGAGCGTATCAGGCAGAAGATGCAAAGCGAGCCCCCAGATTGACGCCAACCTCCACTATTCTAGCAGCGCGGCGGCGTGTCAGGGCGAAAACCCGCCTGCTCTCGCCAATGTTCCCGGTTCGGTTTCTTTTCCCTGTCGAAGAGAAATAACCGGCGGTCTCGTGCAAAGCGGGTGACGCCGATCGGCGTCACCCGGTGCGTCGCCGCCGTTATCCAAGCTGCTCGAGTTTCGCATCCGGGGCTGCGGCCGAGGCGCGGAACCGCGCGACACTCGCCTCCGCGAACGACTTGGCAACAACCGTCGATACCGTCTTGAAGTCCGCGGTGGCATGGTCCGGCGTCAGCGTCAGGACGATGAACCCCTTGCGATCCTGGTCGCAGAAGCGAACCTCGTCATTGGCGTCGGCGATCAGCGTCCCGATCCCCGGGATCAGCGAGCCATAGGACGGGCTGGTGATCGCGGTGGCGCCGAATTCGACCGCGACGAGCTTCCCCGATGCATCGTGCAGATCGTTCGCCCAGCCGGCATGGCTATCCCCCGACAGCACGACCGGTCGCGACCCCGACCGCTTGAACGCGGCATAAAGCCGCTCGCGTGCTGCGGGATAGCCGTCCCAGCTGTCGAAGTTGAACGGCAGGCCCGCGCGATAGGATGCCATGCTCGCCATCAGCGCGGTGCGCCATTTCTCGGGCAGCCGCGCCATCATCGCGGCGAAGCGATCGGTGCCGAGCTGCTTCTCGAGATCGGGGCCGGCCACGCGCGCCATCACCACCTGGTTGCCGAGCACCTGCCACGGCTTGCCCGCCGTGACCGACGCTGCCATCGTCCGCTCGATCCAGGCGAGCTGCGGTGCGCCCAGCATTTCGCGACCCGGCTGTGCGCGTTCCGCCATCATCGGGGCATATTCGGCAGGCGCAATTGACCCGCCCTTCGCCGCGACCTGCCTGCTCCGCGCGAGCAGCCGCGTCTCGACCATCACCAGCGTCGCGAGATCCCCGAACTCGAAACTGCGGTTGATCGCTTCCCACGGCTCGCCGGGCTTGGGGTCGCGGATCGGCATCCATTCGAAATAGGCCTGCATCGACGCGGCCTTGCGCGCCTTCCAGTCGCCCTCGGTCGCCGGGTCATGGTTCTCGGCGCCGCCGATCCAGTCGTCATTGGCGACCTCGTGATCGTCCCACACGCAGATGAACGCCGCGCGGGCATGCGCCGCCTGCATGTCGGCGTCGCGCTTCACCTGCGCGTGACGTATCCGGTAATCGGCGAGCGTCACGATCTCATGCGTGGGCTCGACCAGCCGGCCGATCTTCTTGCCGATGTCGCCGCCATAA
This sequence comes from Sphingomonas sp. BK481, assembly GCF_014194875.1. Taxonomy (NCBI): domain Bacteria; kingdom Pseudomonadati; phylum Pseudomonadota; class Alphaproteobacteria; order Sphingomonadales; family Sphingomonadaceae; genus Sphingomonas; species Sphingomonas sp. BK481. Next base: position 41,034 of record NZ_JACIAP010000002.1, read on the forward strand.
CCGTCGATGTCATATTCATAGATGTAGTCGCCGAGATGCAGCACCGCGTCGAGCCGGTCGAGTTTGGCAATCGAAGCATAGGCGTTGAAGAACCCGCCGGGGTAGAGCTGGCACGACACCACGCCCATGACGACATCCGCAACCACGCCGCGGGGCAGCGTGCGGACCCGGCCGACGGTCGAGCGCGTGCCCGCCGCGGTTTCGAACCAATAGCAATACTCGGTTCCGGGCTTCAGCCCCGTCACCGCGACCTTGGCGGTGAAGTCGCGCGCCGCCCGCGCCGCGATCCGGCCCGAACGGAGGGGCGTATCGCCCTCGCGCAACGCGACATGCCAGGTCAGCGCGATATCGCCCGCCTGTTGCGGATCCTGCGGGGTAGCACGCGTCCACAGGATCGCGCCGTCCGCCGAGGGATCGCCGCTCGCCACGCCGTGGTCGAAGCGCGCTGCCCCCGCGCTGCCGTTCGTGCGCGCCGCGGTGGCGAGGCCGGGAAGCGCGAGCGCGGAGCCGGAGCCGAAGAGCGTGAGGGCGTCGCGGCGATTGATCGTCATAACAGTGCCTTTTGCGGTGATGCCGCCTGCTAGGGGCGCTCGGCGTCAGTCACGTTGCGGCAGCGTTACGCCGCGATGACAGGCCGTCACGCGCGGGTCATGTATCCGACGCGGAACCGTAACGACCCCGCCCTAGGTGCTCGCTCACTGACAATCGGGGGACTTCATGACGACCATTTCTACGCGCCTGGCTCTGGCCGCGCTTGCTGCATCCTGTTCGACGGGTGCGCTTGCCCAGGCGATCGTCGCGCCCGATCCGGCGACCGGCCCGGCCGCCCGCGCCAGCGTGACAAACGGCGACGACATCGTCGTCACCGCGCAGAAGCGCGAGCAGCGGATCGAGGACGTGCCGCTGACCGTCACCGCGCTGACCGGCGCGAAGATGGCGGATATCGGCGTCAACTCGCTGTCCGAAGTCGCCGCCTATATTCCCGGCTTGCAGATCCAGGAGCAGAGCGCGAACAACCCCGGCTTCGTGATCCGCGGCATCACATCGGACAATGGCTCGTCGCAGCAGGGTGCGCGCGTGACGCTCTACTATAACGGCGTCGACATCAGCCGCTCGCGCGGCGCCTATCAGGATCTCTATGATCTCGAGCGGATCGAGGTCGTTAAGGGCCCGCAGGCGACGCTGTTCGGCACCGCCGCCGCGGTCGGTGCGATCAACCTCATCTCCGCCAAGCCGCAGCCCGGCACCTCGGGCGCGATCACCGGTTCCTATGGCAATTACAACAGGACGCAGGTGTCGGGCTTTATCAACGCCGGCAACGACGTGCTGTCGGGGCGCCTCGCCTTCGCCTCTAAATATCGCGACGGCTATGTCCGCAACATCGCGGGCGATGCGAACATCCCCAACCAGAACCAGGGCAAGGTCGATCAGGACGATCTGAACGGGCAGGACCAGCGCGGCATTCGCGGCTCGTTGCGCTTCCAGCCGAACGACGCGGTCACCGCAGACCTCGTCCTGACCTATGATGGCCAGCGCAATCCCGGCACCGCGTTCAAGAGCCGCGCGCATGCCCCGACCGGCGGCCAGACCGGCGATTACGGCAATGCCGAGCTCTCGGGTTCGCCGTTCAGCGCCGAGGCGCTCGGTGCGCGCAAGCTCGGGCTCGACCGCAACGTCTATGACGCCAATCTGACGGTGTCGGTCGATCTGTCGCCCGGCATCACCTTCACCACCGTCAACGGCTATCGCCGCTTCGACGCGCTCGAAATATTCGACGCGGATGGCGGCCCGGCCTGGTATCTCGAATTCGCCGAGGATGCGAAGGGCGACCAGTGGAGCCATGAGAGCCGCTTCGCGTTCGACGGCCCGAAATATCGCGCTTCCTTCGGGTGGAACGCCTTCTTCGAAAACGGGTCGCAGCGCGTCCCCTTCTCGACCGAGGAGGGCACCTATATCGCTTGCTCGATCGCTGCGGCCTATCAGCCGTTCCGCACTGCGCTGAACGGTGCCGGCATCCCGACCGGCCCGGGCTGTGTCGCCGCCAACGGCACGATCCCCGCGGCGACCCGCGCCACCGCGATCCTGACAGGCGGCCGCGCGACGCAGATCCCCTATTCGTCCGAGTTCACCAATTACGGCAACAATGACACCTATTCCGTGTTCGCCGACGCGACCTATATCCCGATCCCGGCGCTCGAGCTGACCGCTGGCGCACGCATCCTGATCGAGGATCGGCAGTCGGGCTATTCCTCGATCCAGCCCAATTCGCAGATTCTCGCCGCGCTGGGCGTCCGCACCAGCCTGCTCGGGACCGCGAACACCAATGGCGTGAAGTTCGAGGCGGACCAGAGCTTCGCCGCGATCCTTCCGCGGTTCAACGCGCTGTTGAAGCTCGACGACGATGTCAGCCTCTACGGCACGATCAGCAAGGGCCGGCGCTCGCCGGTCGTCCAGCTGGCGGCACTCAACGCCGTCAACGGCGTACGCCCCAATCTTCAGATCGTGCCTGAGGAAAATGTCTGGAACTACGAAGGCGGGATCAAGGGGCGCGTCGGTCCGTTCACCGGCGCGGCATCGGTCTTCTATCAGACCTATGACGGGTTCCAGGTCTCGGTGAACGAGGTCAATCCCGCCAATGGTGCGGTCGTTGCGGTCACGCGCAGCGCGGGCTCGGCAAAGAATGTCGGCGTCGAGCTCGAGGGCAATCTGGCGCTTGGCCAGTATCTGTCGGTGTTCGGGACCTTCGCCTATCTCGACGGCGGGATCGCGGACCAGCCTGCAGGCACCTTTGCCGGCAACCGCTTCCGCCTCCAGCCGAGCACCACGGCATCGGGCGGCGCGACGCTCCGCCTCCCGCTCGGCGGCGCGGTCTTCTATGCGACGCCCAGCGCCAACTACCGGTCGAAGGTGTTCTTCGAACTGCCCAACAGCGCCGCAATCAGCCAGCGCGGCTATACGCTGGTCAACCTGCGTGCGGGTATCGAGCTCGCGGACGGGCGCTACCGCGTCGGCGGCTTTGCGCGCAACCTGACCAACAAGCGCTACCTGATCGACGCGGGCAACACGGGCGGCGGGTTTGGCATCCCGACCTATATCGCCGGCGAACCGCGCTTCTACGGCGTCGAGCTCGGCGCCAAGTTCTAAACAGCCCTGTCCCACCCTGTCGTTCCGGCACGCGCCGGGACGGCGGGGACCATCTGCGGAGGCCGATAGGTCGGAGGACGGGGCAGGTTCGGCATTTGTCTACTGGCTCCTAACCCGGCCCCGTGCGTTGAGGCGCATTCCCCATCGCATGAGGTTCTCACGATGCGCGCCACTTCTATCGTTCCGGCGGTCGCCGCATGAGCGGTCCGCAGCTCTTCACGCCGTTCAAGGTCGGCAAGCTCGATCTCGTCAACCGGATCGTCATCGCGCCGATGTGCCAATATTCGGCGGTCGACGGTTGCATGACCGACTGGCACCTGATCCATCTCGGGCATCTCGCGCTGTCGGGCGCGGCCCTGATGATGCTCGAAGCCGCCGCGGTGACGCCCGAGGGGCGGATCACCTACGGCGATGTCGGGCTGTATGACGATGCGAGCGAGGCGGCGATCGCGCGGACGCTCGACAGCGTGCGCCGCTGGTCGGACATGCCGATCGGCATCCAGCTGTCGCATGCCGGACGCAAGGCGTCGTGCGAAGTCCCATGGAAGGGCGGCGGGCAGATCGCGCCGAGCGCCGACAAGGGATGGAAGACCGAAGCCCCCTCCCCGGCCGCTTTCCTGCCCGACGATACGCCGCCGACGGCGCTCGATCGCGAGGGGCTGGCGCGACTGCGCGACGCGTTTGCCGCCGCGGCGACGCGCGCGGCACGGCTCGGGATCGATGCGATCCAGCTGCACGCCGCGCACGGCTACCTCCTCCACCAGTTCCTCTCGCCCTTGGCGAACCACCGCGACGACGACTATGGCGGCAGCCTCGAGAACCGGATGCGCTTCCCGCTCGAAGTGTACGACGCGGTCCGCGCCGCCTTCCCGGCGGATCGCCCGGTGACGATGCGCGTATCGGGCACCGACTGGGTCGAGGGTGGCTGGGACGGCGAACAGACCGTCGCCTTCGCCAAGGCGCTCGAGGCTCGCGGGTGCGACGCGATCCACGTCTCGAGCGGGGGCCTCAGCCCGGACCAGCAGATCCCGGTCGGCCCGAGCTATCAGGTCCCGCTGGCGCGTCAGGTCAAGCAGGCGGTCGGGATCCCCGTCGTCGCGGTCGGGCTGATCACCGACTATGAACAGGCCGAGGCGATCATCGGGACCGGTGACGCCGATCTCGTCGCGCTCGCCCGGACCCTTCTCTACGATCCACGCTGGCCGTGGCACGCCGCCGCACATCTCGGCGGCCATGTGAAGGCGCCCAACCAGTATCTCCGCTCACAGCCGCGCCAGTACAAGGACCTGTTCCAGGCCTGACACGAGCCGCGACCCTCGCGGGTCGCGGCAATGTCTCCAGCGCGGTCAGCCGTTGTCGCGGAAACCGGGATACAGACTCATCCCGCCGTCGACGGTCAGCGTCGATCCGATGATATAGTCCGCGGCGTCGGACACCAGGAACAGCGCCGCACGCGCGACGTCGTCGGGCTCGCCGATCCGTCCATAGGGGATGAGCTCAAGCAGCGCGTCGGCGGCATCGCCCTTGGTCGCATCGGCGTTGATGTCGGTCGCGATCGCGCCGGGCGCCAGCGCATTGACCCGGATCCGCTCCTGCGCGACCTCCTGCGCCAGCGTGCGCATCAGCATCCCGCTGCCGCCCTTCGACGCCGCATAGTTCGCATGCCCCGCCCAGGGGATCGTCTCGTGCACCGAACTCATGAACAGGATCTTGCCGATCGCCCGGCCAAAGCCGCGATCACCCTGCGCGCGGAAGCGGCGTACCGCCTCGCGCGAAACGAGGAACTGGCCCGTCAGGTTGACGTCGATGACGCGACTCCAGTCGGCCAGAGTCATGTCCGCATAGCCCGCATCCTTCTGCATGCCGGCATTGGCGAACACGACATCGACGCCGCCGAACCGCGACACGGTCTCATCGAACAGCCGAAGGACCGCATCCTCGTCCGCGGTATCGGCCTGACAGGCGAACGCCTCGCCGCCGCCTGCAACGATCCGCGCGACCACGTCGTCCGCCGCCTCGCGATTGCTGTTGTAATTGACCGCGACGCGCGCGCCGGCCTGCGCGAAGAGCAGCGCGGCGGCGCGTCCGAGGCCGGAACTCGCACCGGTGACGATGGCGGTCTGTCCGGAGAGATCGATGTGCATGAGGCTCGCTTTCGCTAGACTGTAAGGGAGTTGCGTCCCCAACGCCCGCCTTGCCAAAGCTATCCGTCTGCCCCCACGGGGCGGCTAGTCGTCCGGCGTGTCCGCCGTCCGCAGTGCGCGCACATAGGCCTGCGCCGCCTGTTGCTCGGCCGCGGTCTTGAACGCGTCACGCGGGTCGGGCGCATCGCCGAGAGTCGCCAGCACGGCCCACAGCGCAAACCGCCGGCCGGTCTCGCGCTCGGTCCCGAACGCGATCCGGACGCGCTCGAGACCGTCATCGATCGCGATCGTATCCAGCGTATCGAGATCGGTCGTGCCGAAATAATGGGTGAGCATCGCGTCGAGATCCATGACGCAGCGCTGCCCGAGCCGGGCGATCGTGGCAAGTCATGTCGAACGGCCGCCCCCTCCGTGCGAAAGAGTTGCGCAACGGTCCACCCCGACCTAGATGCCGGTCGCACACGCCCCTCCGCCATTGCGGCGGCGCGGATGCGGTGCGGAAGAGTGTCCGAGTGGTTTAAGGAACTGGTCTTGAAAACCAGCGTAGGGGTAACTCTACCGTGGGTTCGAATCCCACCTCTTCCGCCAAACCGTACTGTAATCGTTGGGTTTTATTCGGTGTTGCGCGCTACGGCCCACATGGGGGCCAACATAAGAATGCCGCCTTGGCTACGCTTGGCCTATCGAAGTTAGGCCGCTTGTCCGGTTAAATCACCATCGCGTATTCATTCAGCACGATGACGGACCATTGAAAGTTCGTCAGCGTGATTTCGTTACCCATGCCCGCGGCAGCTACCATCGAAGGCCCAGCCGAAGACTTTATGGATAGTTCGACTTCGGTTAGGTGCGAACGCAAGTTCTTCGTGCGCTCGACCACGGAAAATAGTGCGGTGGCAGCCGCCTCGGTGACGCCCACCTGGTCCGCCTGCAGCAGCACGCGGAACGTGTAAGGATCGCCGGGCGGCGCCTGATTGAACCACTCCTGCACTGCGGCCTGAACGCCCAGGGCGCCCAGGGCATCCTGCACGGCGCCAATTGTGCCCTTATAGCGGTGGATTTCCACGCTGCGCTTGATGAACTCGCGCTGCTGGGCTTCGGTCCAGCCGCTATCCCATTGGTCCACGCTCAACGCCCAGGCCAACCATGCCAGCAGTTCAGCCGGGCAGGTGTCAGGGTTCCATACGTCCCGCAGCGGGGTGGGCACGTTGCCAACGCGCGCCGCAGCGTTGCTTAGGCCGCGCTCCTGGTCAGTGGCGTTGATCGGTAACAGATCGCTCATACCCGCACGATGCTCCGGATAGCCTCAGCCTGCATATCGATGCTGGCGGCCGCGGTATCGCGCAACACGTCAAGATCGAGTGTTTCGCCTCCGAGTGCCGCCGAAGGGACGAGCACGATCCCAAGTCCGTCGGGTAAGACCTGCCCAGCTGCCGCCCCCGTAACGCCGCTTCCGCGCCAGCGCTCGGCGCCAGATGCGAGGTCGTAAACGATCCAATATTCCATGACCCATCCCTTCAGACGGCTGCGCGTTTCAGTTCAGTAATCTCCATCGTCGAGCTTCGAGGTTCGATACGCGCTGCGCAGCCGCAAACCGGCCATCGGTCACCGCCGTTTCAACCGTCGACAGGCGGCCGCGCGCATCGTTAAGCGATGCCGTGATCGTGTCGCTGCGCTGCCCTAGCGCCGTATCCCGATCGACCGATGTACGCTCGACCCGGCCGATCTCGGCACGCACGGCGCTGTCCGTGGTCGCCAGGCTGGCAGCGACACCGTCAACCCGGATGCCGAGGGCGCGATCACCCTCGCTCATCGCGCCCGCCGTCTGGTCGACGCGAGCGTTTGTAGCGCTATCCCGGCCGACATAGTCGGTGGTGTCCGATCGCTGCTTTACCGAGGCCGCGTCAGCAATGACCTGCGTCGCCGGCACCCCAGCAACCGCACCCGTGTCCTTCGACGTGTTCTCGCCGGTGTTGTCGGCGTTCTCGGTCGGCTTCGTGCCGCTGACATTCTCCCAAGGGATCGTCAGCGGAGCAGGGGTCGCTGCCTCGCTGAACCCTTCAATCGACAGCGACAGCGTGCTGCCCGCGCAGCCAAAAGCCACGCCGGCGTTGATGCCATCGTCATCGTAATTCTCCGTCTGAAGTATTCGAGAATCGATTGTGAGTGAGAGCGGGGGCGATTCTGCTCGCATCCCGGTCGCTCCACCTCGCGATCGCGCAGCGGCTTCGAACAAGCCGTGGACTAAGCTTTAGCTATGTTAACTAAGCTTCGATTATGGTGTGTGATTAGACAGCCGAGGCTCTGCCTCCCCGTGTAGGGTTCCCTGCTCGTCACAATGCCGCCCCAGCTACGACGAGCAGGGAGTACGGCGCGACGGTGTGACTGACTTACGCTGGACCCGTCTCACGATTGCGTAGAAGTGCCCAGACATGGCGAAGCCGCGCCGGCTCTGATGCCGTCGGCATGATTATTTCCTTCCAACTGGGGTCGAAGTGGGCGGTGGGCAGTTCGGGTTACGTCGGTGCGTGTACAAACGTGTCGACCGGCCCGCCTCGCGCTAATCCCTTTTGCGTTCGCAGGCGGGCCGTTACGCCTTGCCGGTCGTTGCAATATTTCTTTGCCGCGCGGTGCGGCGATCGGGGAAGTTGTCCGTTCTTTACGCGCCGGAGCGCGCCCAACGTTCTCCGGTCGGCCCGCCCGCCCCCACCCGGTCTGGGCGGGCCGTTAATCCTGCCTGTCGAGTTCGCGCAGCGTAGCGGTCATGTCCGCCGGCACTACCGGCTTAACCGCGGCGACCGTCACCCCGACGCCGGCGCCGTCCTTCACTTCGCAGCCGAGCATCAGCCCGAACACCGGCACCGCAGGCACCACGACCTTCGCGGCGACCGCGGGCAACGTCAGCAATGGGTCGGTCACGGCGCGGTCGTGGACCATCAACGGAACGGTGATCAGCACCGGCCTGACGGCGTCTCCGGCATCGTCAGGCACCTTGACATACCAAGAGACGGCAACCGGATCAGGTGGCACCACGCCGTCGACTGTGCAGCAGGTGACCGTAGCCACCGCAGCCGCGCCAGCGCCCGCTTTCACCTTGCAGCCAACGGTCAGCCCTTCTACTGGCACGGCTGGGACGACGACCTACACCGCAACGGCAGGCGCTGTAAGCAATGGCTTGATCACGTCCCGTGCCTGGGCGCTCAACGGCTCGACTATCAGCACAGGGCTAACCGCAGCCCCCGCTTCAGCTGGCACTTTGACGTATCAGGAGTTTGCGACGGGCACGGGCGGCAGTGCTTCGTCGTCGGTTTTGACGCGCACTGTATCGGCTGCGGCACCGGTCCTCTCCCTCTCGCCGACAACTCCCTCAATCGCGGCGAACGCAGCAGCCGGCACCTTGGTATCGAACATCGCCAACGTCCCATCTGGTGTCACACCATCTGTGACGCCGAACGATGGACGTTTGGTGATTGCAGGGAATGCGTCTGCCGGTTGGAAAGTCGTTGTTGGAATGTCTGCTTTGTCGGCAGGGCAGCTCAATTTTGCCGTTGCTGCGACCGGCGCGACTGGCGCGAGTGGCGTCCTGTCTATCCAGAACGGCGGGTAGGCGGATGATTTGCGAAGTGGTCATTTGGTGTCGATCCCGTAAGTCTAATGTGGAACGACACCGCTTTGCATCGGGTAGGACTCGGGTTTCCTCTTGTGGGTTTTCCGAATTAGGCGCCCGATGTCTCTTCCGCATTGGAATTCATGGCGGCAGACAAATAGCTAGCCCAGTCAGCCATCAGCGCCTGCCGCTTCGTCAGCAGCGATCCCCGTTGGTAGGCGGCTTCCGCTTTGTCCTTCAGCTGGTGCGCCAGCGCGTGTTCGATCACCTCACGCGGGTGCGCCGTCGTCTCTCCAGCCCAGTCGCGGAACGTGGAACGGAAACCATGCTGGGTCAGATCAGCCAAGCCCATCCGCTTCAATACGGCTGTTAGCGACATATCGGACAGCGCCCCGCCGCGCGGCGCAGGAAACAAGAGCGGCGAACCATCGACGCGCGGAAGGGCAGCGATCAGCGTCATCGCATCATTGGACAACGGCACCACATGCTCACGCCCGGCTTTCATCCGCTGCGCAGGCACGGTCCATAACTTCGCGCCCATGTTGATCTCGTCCCACGTCGCTCCGCGGACCTCCCCAGACCGGGCGGCAGTCAAGATAGCGAATTCAAGCGCTCGCGCTGATAGGCCCTCGCGCTTCGCAAGTGCGGCCATGAATGCTGGTGCAGCTGGATAAGGCAAAGCAGCGTGGTGCCCGCGCGTCAGCTTTTGACGCTTCGCCAGCGAATGCTCTAGGTTGCCCTTCCAGGCCGCCGGGTTCTCGCCGTCACGATAGCCGTTAACCTTTGCCCAGGCTAACACGGTTTCCATACGGCCGCGCACCCGTCCTGCGGTTTCGCTCTTGGTTGCCCAAATCGGGCGCAACACGTCCAGCACCAACCCGCGGTCTATCCCAGAAATGGGCAGTGAGCCGATCACCGGGAAAGCATAAGTTTCGAGCGTAGCGGCCCACTGTTTCTCGTGCTTGGCGTTTTTCCATTCGCCAGATTTGTCCGCCAGACAGAGGGCGGTGCATTCCTTGAACGTTTTGACTTGCGAGGCGGCAGCCGAAGCCGATGCTACGATGGCCTTCCGCTCCGCGGTGGGCGTTGTCGTCATGCTACCGACGCGGACGGCGTAGCGCACATCCCTGGCCTTGGCGCGTGCCTCTGCCAGCGACATGCCATCCAGACGTGCCGCTGCCTCGTCCGTAACGCCAATCTTCCCGTTGTAAGTGCCTAAGCCGATGTCGCGGCGTTGCTCGCCAACTTTGATGCGGATTGCCCAGTGCTTGGCGCCGCCCTCTAGGCGAATATGTAATCCTGCGCAGTCGGCCGGGCCAACCATCACGCGGCGGTTGCCGTCGCCTACAGCCTTCAACCGATCCACTTCACGTGCAGTCAGTTCCTTGACGCGCTTCGGCATAATAAGTCTTCCACCACATTGCGGCCCACATAAAGCGCGAGCTTTGGCGATCCGTCAAGATACGTAGCTTTACCAATAAATGCAGAAAGTGGCTGAAAACAGGGCGTTTAAACGCCACAACGATACCGAATGATACTAGGCGAGACTGCGGTATGGCGGACACCTCTTCCGCCAAAGCATCGTCTCAGCTTGCCTCACACGGGCACCTAACGACGCCCAAGTCCCGTTTCCGGCGTGTTCGCATCCCCGGAGACCCCGATCGGTTCATAAACAGCCCAATCAAATCGGAGCCACTTTCGGGGCACCGCGTGATCCCGAAGGTCCAGAATGGGGTGAGAAGCAGACATTTTTACAGACGGTGCCTGAAGATCGTCTGTACCGGTACCCTGGTCTTGGAATGACTTGATTTAGGGTTCGGTCAGGCGCTTAGTGCACATCCGAATGCTTTAAGGTAATGCGGGGCTTCAGACAAATGAAGCGGTGGTTGCTCTTCATCCTGGGTGTAGCCGTCAGCCTCCCGGCGCAGGCGCAGCTTGCAGCACCGGTTAAGAATGGCGACTCGACCATCGTCGTCACGGGCAACCGAAGCCGCGAATCCAAGGTGGAGATGAGCGAGTGGCGAATGGCGGAAACGCCGCACGTCGTTGTGTTCAGTCAGGGCAACGAAACGGCATTGCGGCGCACCGCGCACAATCTTGAAAAGCTGCACTTCCTGCTCTCGGTCCTGCATGGCCGGGTGGATCAGCCTGACGAGACGATCAAGATCGCCGTGACGATGATCGGCGATGTCGCGGCGTTCGAACAGCTTCGACTGACCGACCTGCGCTGGTAATATGGTCCCTTCCCGCAGGCGTTCGAAAAGACGATCTACTATGATCCGCGTGATGAAGGGTCGGTGCTCGCAACGACCGAGGAGGGCGTGAACCTGATTCTTCAGCCCTCCGTCGGCCGCAAGACGAGCCGCAATTGTACGCGCGAGCAGGACCGAAACCCTCCAATCGTTGATTACTACATAAGCCCCAGGGTGACGGCGACCGGACAGCCGACGTACGACGTGAACCAGATTCTCGAACAGCTTCCAGTGAACGAGATTGCCTTTTGCCAATGGGCGGAATCCAGGGTTTATGCCGCCTTCGCCCAGAACTACCTGATGACCTATTTTCCGGCAGCGTATCCGCGCTGGTATCTTCAGGGGTTCGGAGAATTGTTCGCGACGATGGAAGCCGGCGCCGACTACGTCGAATATGGCCACCTTCCGCCTGGCTACGCGAAGGTCATGCATCATTACGGTCTGTATCCGGTCACGCACATCCTCGATGGGCGCTATCTCTCGGGCAAGGGTCGGGCCTGGACGCCCTATCACGCATGGCGGCTGGTCCACCTTCTGTATTTCTCCGAGGAGTGGAAGCCACGGCTTCACGGCTATCTGAACGCCCTGGCACGTGGTGACGACTTGCAGACCGCCGAGCGCGCCCTTGGCGACGCGAGCCAGTTTCAGAGGGCCGTGACCGCGTACCGAGGCCGCAAATTGCCGGCCGAGCGGATGACCTTTCCGGCCGATCGCGCGCCGGGACCCAGCATCCGCCGTCTGACCCGGGCGGAGGCCGGGCTGATCCGTGGACGGCTTGAACTCGGCGCGCGGATCGAGGTGCCCGACGCCGGCCCCGACCGTGAGAAGGCGCTCGCGCGGCGCTCCGCGTGGCTCGACCGGCTTCGCGACAACGCGACCCGCTTCCCCGCCCTGACCGAAAACCATCTGCTCCTGGCCGAAGCCGAATGCCGCACCGGCAATCCCGAAGCCTGTCTTGATGCCGCTGAGAGGGCGATTGCACAGTCACCGACGGAAACACGCGCGCTGGTGTGGAAAGGCACGGCGCTGACGCAGCTGACCGTGCGCGCTCCCGCCGTCGAACGTCGGCAGCGGCTTGCGGACGCGAGACGCTTCATCGTCAAGGCCAACCGCCTGGACCCAGAGAGCAGCCTTGCGCTGATCGCGTACCACGACAGCTTTGCGACGGCGGGCGAGCAGGCCCCGGATGTCGCGGTAGAGGGGCTGTACAAGATCGTTCAGTCTGCGCCCGCCGCGCCCGGTCCGAGACTGAAACTCGGTGAGGAGCTGATCGCGCGCGACCTTCGGAGTGAAGCGCGCAAAATGCTGCTGCCGGTCGCCAAAGGGGCGTTCTCAACGCCGGAACAGCCCGTCGCCGCCGCTTTGCTGTCGTCGGCGGGGGCGACGGAGCCGGGGCGTTAGCGGCTGCTAAAATCCGGCGTTCGCAGACCGTAGCGCATTTTGAAAAATCGCCGGGATCCCGATCCGGACCCCGGCGATCACATCAGTCGGTCGCGTTACAGCCGCAGCGAGACACCTGCCACGAGCTGCCGGCCGAGCAGGTCATACCCCATCACGGTATTGCCGCGCAGCAGCCCGATCCGCGAACGGCTGTCCGGAATGAGCGGCGGATCGCGGTCGAAGATGTTGTTGGCAGCCAGCCGGAACGTCATCTGCTTGTTGATGTCGAAGCTGAGCGCCACGTCGATCCAGTTGTACGAACCGACACCCGGGTATTGATCGCGCCGAGCGCTCGCGTCCTGGGCGGGGATACCGGTGTCCTCGGGCGCATAGATATCGAGCGGCATCGCGCCGCGGTGGCGCCAGTTGACCGACAGGCTGGTCGTGCTGTCGGGCGCGGTCCAGGTGGTGCGGAGCTGGTGCTTCCAGCGCGGCATGCTCTCGCCGCAGAGATTGCCGAAATATCCCACGCAGTTGCGCGGTTCGATCGTTGGCGACGATTGCGAGCCGACGCGGGTCATCAGCGTCCCGTTGAAGCTCATGTCGAGCCGGCCGACGCCGCCCAGACCGACATTATACTGCCCCTGGAAATCCCAGCCATGCGACTGCGACTTGTAGCCATTGGCCGAGCCACGAGCCACCCAACCCGTCGACGGACTGGTCGCAGGCGAACTGGACAGCGTGCCGGTGCCGGGATTGCGGACGATGCCGCGGCAGAAATATTCGTTCCCGGTGGCCAGGCACTCGCCGATGATGTTCTGCGGCTGGAGGAAGTCGAGCTGGTCCTTCAGATCGATCAGCCAGCGGTCGATCGACACCGTCAGGCCGGGTATGAAGCGTGGGCGCAGCACGACGCCGAACGTCTTGGTAAAGGCGCTTTCGGGCGTCAGGTTGAATCCGCCCTCGCGCACGGTGCACCGATCGTCAGGGCAGATCAGCGAGGCACTGCCATAGAGATTGTCGGCGAGGCCGGTGTTGCGGCATTGCTGCAGCGTCGCGGACGGCGCCAGTCGCGCGCCGTTGGGGTTCGACGGATCGATCCGCGGCGCACAGGGATCGGCATAGAAACCCTGGTTCCAGAAGATGTTGGCGGCACCCTGCGCGGTGCTGACGCCCGGTGCGGCTTGGGACTTGTTGTAGGAGGCGCGCAGCGTGATGTCCGCCACCGGCGACCAGAGCCCCTCGACCTTCCAGGTATCGAACTTGCCGTCGAGCCGGTTGTACTGCGACACGCGGTAGCCGGCGTTGACCTGCAGCAGCTCGGCGAACCGGCGATGTTCGATCAGCGGTGCCTGGACCTCGGCATTGGCTTCGAGGATGCTTTGCGTGAAGCGCTGGTTCTCGCCGCCGTTATTCTGCTGGAAGATCTCGTTGACGATCGTGCGTTCCATCTCCTCGCGATATTCCGCGCCTAGCGCGATCGCGATGCCCTGATCCGCGAGCGGCGAGGTAATGCCGTATCGGCCCAGATCGCCGCTGACGGTGCCGACGAACTGCAACAGGCGCGGGATGCGCGTGCTGATCCCGCCGGTCGCGCCACCGTAGAGATACTGGTTGAGCGCCGTATCCTGGTTGAACGGCGCGAACGCGTTGAACGGCACGCAGGACGGATCGGTCCCGTTGACGACCGCACGACAGGTCGGTGTGCCGTTCACCCGGACGACGTCGAGCGAGCGATTGATGTTCTCGAAGCGCGCGAACGGCACGTCGATGGTGTCGAGGCGCGCGCGAGAGATCATGCCCGCGACATCGTAGGACCATACGTCGTCAAAGCCGCGCCCGCGCAGCCCTGCGACAATACGATAGCCCTCATTGGTGAAGCGCTGCCGCACCAGTGGCAGCCCGTCGAAGCGATAGCGGACGTCGATCGGCGCATATTGTCCGGCAACACCGGCGTTGGCGCCGCACAGATCCTGTGCCTGCGAGGACGACAGGAACGCGTTGTCGCAATTCACGCGGAACGGGTCCGAGCCGTACGCACCGAAGTTGAAGGTGCGGTTGAGCTGGGTGTTGTAGGACTTGTCGCGGTAGAACAGCCCGTTGCCGTACAGCTCGATGTCATCGGTGATCTTGGCGGTGAGGAAACCGCCAAGGTTGACGCGGTTGAACGCGCGCTGGACCGCCCAATTGTCATAGGGGTTGGCAGACGAGCCCTGCGGCCCGCTGTTGATCGGAATGAAGGTCCCGTTCCCGTTGGGATTGTTGACCAGGATCTGCCCGGCGCGCGGGCCCGACTGCGGAATGATCGTACCGGCGGGCGTGAAGCTCGCACGCGAACAGCCGAGCGGCGAGGTGTTGGTCGGCTGGACCGCCTCGCAAACCGAATAGGAGCGATCGACCAGCTCGATCGGGTCGGACTGCCGGTAATTGATGAACCCGGTGAGGTTCACCCGGTCGTTGAACAGATTGGTACCCGCCGCCAGGCTGACATCCGAACGACCACCGTCATTGGTCATTCCGCGCTTGGCAGCGAAACCTGCGCGACCTGCCGCGTCGGTGACGGCGTTGCTGCCATTGTCGTGGTTATAGAAGCTGTAGTTCGCGTCGAGCCGGATGCCTTCGAAGTTCTTCTTCAGCACGAAGTTGACGACGCCCGACACCGCGTCGGATCCATAGACGGACGAGGCACCGCCGGTGAGCACGTCGATCCGCTCGACCAGTGCGTTCGGGATGATGCCGACATCGACCGTGTTGGCCAGGCCCATGCGGAGGCCGTCGATCAGCGTCAGCGTGCGCTCATAGCCCAGGCTGCGCAGCTTGATGCGCTGGCGACCTTCGGAATCGCTGAAATTCTGTTCCGAGTTCACCTGCACCTGCGGCAGGCGGTTCAGCACCTCCTCGATCGTCGTCGCGCCCTGTGCCGCGATTTCTGCGGCGGTCGTCGTTACGATCGGTGCGGCGGATCGGTTGTTCGGCCGCGCGATGCGCGTGCCGGTCACGACGATATCCGACGCTTCCCGCCGATCGCCGGTGCGTTCGGCATCTGCGGCGAGCTTGGCGGAGGCGACGGGATCGCCGATCGCGGTCTGGCTTTCCTGCGCACCATCGGCCGCGCCTGTATCCGACGCCTGGGCCTGCGCCTGAGCCGGCATCGCAAACAACGCCGCGACGCAACATGTCGTAGTCAGAAACCCTTTGAACAGCACCATTCCATTACCCCCCATGTTGCCGATCGGGTCACAGGGATGGTGATGCATCGTATCGATTGCCGCCGACCCTGTTCGGAAGCGTTCGATGAACAACAGGACGCGCTTTCATCGGGATCTGTCGCCCCGTGACCTTGCTGACCTTGTTCGGCATTACCATCCGGACCCTCGGACAGGCACATGCTGTCACGTCCCAAATATCAAAACAATACCAATAATTTCAGAAATGACACGCGGTATGGATTTCATGTCGTAACGGTCTCAATCGGTATCAATGACAGGACTTTACGTTCCTCAGGCCGCACCATTCCGCTTCGGTTGCGGTTCCGTCCGCCATGGAATAGTATTCGCTGGGGTCATTGCTATCGGTCGTCGGTCAACGCGTCCAAAGCGCAAGCAAGGCGGAGAAACTTGCTTGCGACGCGACGCTCTAGACCCGGCGTGACGTGCTCTCGCCTTCCATCCACTCGCGACCGGCGAAGATCACGTCCAAGACCGGTACAAAGCGGAGCGGCGGCAACAGGACGAGAAGCGACCCGATAAAAGAAATTTGCGAGTGACGATCGCGGTCAATCGGTTAGACCCTGCCGCACAAGGGGGGATCTCTACACCATGAAGCACCGCGCACTGACCGCTATCGCACTCTGCCTCGTCGCCACCGAATTGTCCGCACAGACCACGCCGCCACCCGCCGCCAAGCCCGTCGAACGGACCCAGGCGCCCGAGAATCAGGCGACCGCGCCCACCCCCGCGACGACCCGCGCCGACGCCAACCCGTCGCCCCAGCCCGTCGCCGCAGCCCCGGTCCCTATCGCCGTGCCCGCCAATGCCTCGGCTGCCACATCGAAATCGTCCGCCAAGCCGCCGGTCTGGGACGTCATGCAGCCGCGCGGACTGAAGACGCGCGAAATCGGCCTGCATGTCGACGAGGGCAGCTGGATGAACGTCGACGTCTCGCCCGACGGCCGGCTGATCGCCTTCGACCTGCTCGGTGACCTCTACACCATGCCGATCACTGGCGGCACGCCGCGACGTATCGCCGAGGGGCTGGCGTTCGAGCATCAGCCGCGCTTCTCGCCCGACGGCCGCCGCATCGCCTTCACGTCGGACCGCGGCGGCGGCGACAACATCTGGGTGATGAACGTCGACGGCAGCGACAAGCGCCAGGTGACGAACGAGGATTTCCGCCTGCTCAACCAGCCGAGCTGGAGCCCGGACGGCCGGTTCATCGCCGCCAAGAAGCATTTCACGACCGGCCGCTCGCTCGGCACGGGCGAGATCTGGCTTTATCACGTCTCGGGTGGCGGCGGCGTCCAGCTCGTCAAGCGCGCGAGCGAGGTGCTGCAGAAGGAACTGGGCGAGCCGATCTACGCGCCCGACGGCAAGAGCATCTTCTACACGCGCAACATCTCGCCCGGTCCGATCTTTGAATATGCGCAGAATTCGCGCACCGACCTGTTCGATATCGAACGCTATGACGTCGACAGCGGCGAGGTCAGCACCGCGGTATCGGGGGTCGGCGGCTCGGTCCGGCCGACCCCGTCGCGCGACGGCAAGCGGATTGCCTTTGTCCGGCGCGAGAACAACGTCACCAAATTATGGGTGAAGGACTTCGCGACCGGGGTCGAACGCATGATCTATGGCCCGCTCGACCGCGACGTGCAGGAAACCTGGGCCGTTACCGGGGTCTATCCCGACATGGCCTGGACGCCGGGCGACACGGCGATCGTCTTCTGGGCGGGGGGCAAGCTGCGCCGGGTGGCGCCCGACGGCTCGGGCGCGGCGGTGATCCCGTTCCGCATCGACGATACGCGGGTCATCGTCGACGCGGTCCATCCGCAGGTCGCGGTCGCACCCGACCGGTTCGCGACGAAGATGCCGCGCTGGGCCAGTGTGTCGCCCGATGGCCGCACGGTCGTGTTCGAGACGCTCGGCAAGCTCTGGACCAAGCCCGTTGCGGGCGGCACCGCGACGCGGCTGACACGCGGCGCGGACGAATTCGAGCTGTTCCCGAGCTGGTCGCGCGACGGCCGCCAGATCGTGTTCGTCGGCTGGACGGATGCGGGGCTCGGCCAGATCCGAACGATCGCGGCAGGCGGCGGCTCGCCCCGCACCGTCACGACCGTCGCCGGCCATTATCGCCGCCCGCGCTTCTCGCCCGACGCACGCACGATCGTGTTCGAACAGGGCCCCGGCGGCGGGCTGACCGCGGCGCGGGGCAATCCCGACGCCGGGGCCTACCGCGTCGCCGCCAGCGGCGGTGCGCCGGTGCGGATCGCCAAGGAGGCGAGCGGGCCGCAATTCGGCGCGGCGAACGACCGCGTCTTCCTGATGGCGACCGAGAAGGACAAGCGCCAGCTGATCAGCACCGATCTCAACGGACAGGACCGCCGCGTCCATGCCTCGGGTGAACTGGTCAACGACTATCAGATCGCACCACAGGGCGATTACGTCGCCTTCCGTCAGAATTACGAGGCGTTCGTGATGCCGCTGATGCCGGGCCGCCAGGCGGTCGAGACCGATGCCAAGGGCGGCCCCCTGCCCGTCACCCGCGTCAGTGGCGACGGCGCGGACTTCATCAACTGGTCGAACGACGGCCGGCAGATCCACTGGAGCGCGGGCCCGACGCTCTACACGGCCGAGACCGCGGCGCTCTTCCGCGCGGTGCCGACGCCGAAGGGTGAGGACGCGCCGAAGTTCGTCGCGCCGCGCACCGGCACCTCGCTGTCGATGGACATCGCCGCCGCCAAGCCTGACGCGACGGTGGCGCTGACCGGCGCACGCGTCGTGACGATGGCGAAGGCCGATGGCGGGATCATCGACGATGCGACGATCCTGATCCGCGGCGACCGCATCGTCGCGGTCGGGCCACGCGGCACGGTCGCCGTGCCCGCAGGCGCGAAGACCGTCGACCTGGCGGGCAAGACGGTCATCCCCGGGCTGGTCGACGCGCATGCGCATGGTCCGCAGGGCGAGGACGAGATCGTGCCGCAGCAGAACTGGTCGGCGATGGCAAACCTCGCGCTCGGCACCACGACGATCCACGATCCGTCGTCACGCTCCGCCGAAATCTTCCCGGCGGCCGAGATGCAGCAGGCAGGCATGCTGCTCGCACCGCGCACCTTCTCGACCGGCGAGATCGTCTATGGCGCGAAGGCGCCCGACGTCTATGCGCAGATCGACACCTATGAGGACGCGCTCGCCGTCGTCCGTCGCCTCAAGGCGCAGGGTGCGCGCAGCGTGAAGAACTACAACCAGCCACGCCGCGAGCAGCGCCAGATGGTCGTGGCGGCAGCGCAGGCGGAGGGCATGGAAGTCGTGCCCGAGGGCGGCTCGCTCTTCACGCTCGACATGAGCCTGGTGCAGGACGGCAATTCCACGGTCGAGCACAACGTCCCGCTCGAGCATTTCTATGCGGACGTTGTCGATTTCTGGTCGCAGACGACGGTCGGCTACACGCCGACGCTCGTGGTCGCCTATGGTGGACCGGCGGGCGATCCCTATTGGCGCGCGCATAGCGACGTGTGGCGGCATCCGCTGCTCGCCCGCCATGCGCCGCCGGCACTGCTCGCGGCGCAGAATGCGCGGCGCGAGATCGCGCCCGAGGAGGATTATGTCGATGGCGCGACCGCACGCGAGGCGCGCAAGCTCGCGGTCAAGGGCGTGCCCGTGGCGATCGGCGCGCACGGCCAGCAGCCGGGGCTTGGCGCGCATTGGGAGCTGTGGAGCTTCGTCCGGGGCGGGTTCAGCCCAATCGAGGCGCTGCGTGCGGGTACGATCGAATCGGCACGATCGCTGGGATACGCCAAGGACGTCGGTTCGCTCGAACCCGGCAAGCTCGCCGATCTGGTCGTGCTGAGCGCCGACCCGACAAGCGACATCCGCAACAGCGACAAGGTCGCGCAGGTCATGCTCGGCGGCCGCCTTTATGATGCCGCGACGCTGAACGAGACGATCACCGGCACGCGCACGCGCCAGGCCTATTGGTGGGAGAGCGGCAGTGCGGGCGCCGATACGGGCGCACGCATCACCGTCGGCCACGGACACGGGGATGTCGACTGACATCGCCGGTCGCGACCGGCGCTGGGGGTCGACTGACATCCCCGGTCGGAACCGGCGCTGAGGTCGACGGCGGTCAGTAGATGTCGCGGCGGTACAGCCCGGCCTCGCTCATCGCCTCGACCCGGTCGTCGCCGAGGATGATCCGGAGTTCGGCATCCACCGCGCCCGCCATCCCGACGAGACTGCCGCAGACATAGATCGCCGCCCCCCGGTTCGCCCAGTCGAGCATCCGGGCGGCCTGTTCCGCGACTAGCGCCTGGACATAGCGTCCGCAGCTGGCATCACGCGAGAAGGCGCGGTCGATCCGCTCGAGCGTACCCGCGGCATGCAGCGCATCGAGTTCGGCGGCGAGCGGGCGATCAAACGCGCTGCTGCGTTCGCCATAGAGCAGCCAGGCGGGCGCGCCGCCGGTCCGCGCCCGCTCACGAAGATGCGCCATCAGCCCGGCAAGGCCGGTGCCGTTGCCGATCAGCACGAGCGGGGTCGCCGGATCCATCGGTGTCGCAAACCCCGGATTGGCGCGAAGCCGAATGGCGATAGGATCACCGATAGACGCCACTTCCGTCAGCCACCCCGAGCAGATGCCGAGCCCGCCATCGGCTGCGGGACATTGCCGCACAAGCAGCTCGACACGGCCAGACTCCGGCAGCGACGCGACCGAATATTCTCGGTGCGCAAGCGGCGGTAGCGCCAACGGATCCCGCCCCCCGGCATCGAACGTCGCCGGATCGGGCAGCGTCGCCTTGGCGAGTCCAGCCGCGACCCGGCCGTCATCGACGATCCCGCAATCGGCCAGGAACCGCGCGACGCGGGCCGGATCGTGACGCGGCTCGATCTCGGCGATCGCGCCCGGTGCCCAGCACGTGCCCGCGGGGATGCCGAGCTCGACCCGGTACATCGGCGCGCCCGGGCTGTCGGGATTGAGCCATGTCCGCGCGACCAGCGGCCACGCGGCATAGTCCGCCGGCTGCCAGTCGGGCTGCGCCGGATCCGCGCCGATCGCGTGAAGCTGTTGCTGCCACTGGCGTTCGCCGTCCGCATCGGCCGCATCGAGCTCGATCCGGTCGAACAGGCGCTGCGCCCCGCTGGCATGCAGCCACGAGTCGACGCGCTGACCAAAGGCGCAATAGTCGGGATATTCGCGGTCGCCCAGCGCCAGCACCGCGTAGCGGACCCCGTCGAGATCAGCCGGCGCGGCCATGACGCGGCGCTCGAACGCCCGGGCGGTGTCCGGCGCATCGCCCTCGCCATAGGTGGCCACGACGAACAGGACGGTGCCGGCATCGCGCAGATCGGCCGGCGACACCGTCGCCAGCGGCCGGATCGCAGCACCCGGGAACGCCGCAGCGCTGAGGCGTGCGAGACGCTCGGCGGTGCCGGTCTGCGAAGCGTGGACGACCAGCACGCCGGGTCGGTCCGCCCCCCCGTTGTCGGCCGAGGCAGGAACCGCGACCGCCGCCAGCGCCCGCTTGGTCCGCCGGCGGCCCAGATACAGCAGCAGGCCGGTGACCGTGAACAGCGGCATCGTCAGGCTCGTCAGGAACAGCGCGATCCGCCCGGGCAGACCGAAGAATGCCCCCGTGTGGAGCGGATAGATGCTGGTCGCGATCGTCTCGCCAACGCCGCGATCGGCATAGCGCTCCGCCTTGGTCAGCGCGCCGCTGCGCGCGTCGAAGCGGAGCTCGTCGGTCATCCGGTCCGACCGCGCGCCGATCGGCACCATCCGCATCGTCACGGGCGCCGCGCCCTGCGGGACCGTGATCGTCACCCGGTCGAAACGCGAACCCTCGCTACGCTGGAACACCGCCCAGGCCGGGGCGATCGGTCGCGACTCTTCTGCCACCTCACCCCGGTCGCCGCGACGGCCTCCCGGCGCGCGCTCCTCGCGCCCGCCACGTTCCGGCCGCTCGGTCGTACCGGTCAGCATGTACCGCGCACCCCGCTGATACCAGTCATAGGACCACCAGAGGCCGGTCGCCGCACTCAGCAGGTAGAAGACGAGCACCCAGCCGCCGATCACCGCATGAAGCGCGCGGTACAGGTTGCGTCCGGTCTTGCGCAGATCGAGCACGAACCACGCCCGCCAGTCGCGCGGGTGGCGCGGCCAGCGCAGATACAGCCCCGACACCGCGAAGAAGACGAGCGCCAGCGCGGACAGGCCGGTCAGCTGGCTGCCGATGCCGTTGCGTCCACCCGGCAGCGCGAGCCAGCGGTGGAGGTTCTCGATCGTGCGAAACACCCCCGCGCCGGTGGCGGTGCCGAACAACCGGCCGGTTCGCGGGTCGATATAGCTGCGCTCGCCACCGCGCTGGCCCTTCTTCGCGGCGAAGCGAACCTGCGCTGCGAGCGTGGGATCGCGCGCGATCGTCAGGTCCTGCACCCGCTTGCCCCCGCGCTGCGCGGATGCGGCCCGGACCAGAGCATCGGGCGACAGCCTTGCCGCATCGCCCGCCCCACTTGGCAGCGGTGCGAGGGTCACCACGCCCGGGCTGAGCGCCGCCATGATCTCGTCCTCGAACGCCATCGCGGCGCCGGTCACGCCCATCAGTGCGAGCACGAAACCCGCGGTAATTCCCAGAAACCAGTGCATCTGGAACAGCACGCGACGCAGCGTCATTGCGCGCAGTCTCGAACGATCATCATCTGCCTTCAGCCCCCCAGATCACGGATGCCGCACTATCACGTATTGCTATTGGTTCTCAAGTGCAGCTTTGGGCAGGTGTTGGCCGACGGTCGTCGTCACGCATCGACGCTTGCCCGGACGTCGCGGATCGGCAAGCATGCAACAAAGGGGAGAGATACATGAAGACCGCGATACTGGTCGCGCTGGCTGCGGCGACCGCGATGCCGGCCGACGCGCAAACGGCGCCACCGGTTGTGACCTATATCCAGGCCGGCACGCTGCTCGATCGTCCGGGCCAGGCGCCGCGCGGCGCGACCACGATCATCGTCCGCGACGGCAAGATCGTCGCGCTGCGTGACGGGTTCGTGGCGCCTGAGGCCGGCGCGACGCTCGTCGACCTGCGCACCGCGTTCGTGATGCCGGGCATGGTCGACATGCACGTCCATCTATGGGGCATCGGCGGCGACCCGATGCGCGCCCGGCTTGAGGCGATGACCCGCGACCGGTTCGATGACGAGATGACCGCAGTCGCCAATGCACGGCAGACGCTCGCCGCAGGTTTCACCTCGGTCCGCGATCTTGGCGGCGATCCGCGCGGTATCCGTGCTTTGCGTGACGCGATCGATGCAGGCGCGATCGAAGGGCCGAGCATTACCAATGCTGGCGAGATGATCTCGGTCACCGGCGGGCACGGCGATGGCGGCAACGGCCTCGCCGAGGAATTC
Source organism: Sphingomonas sp. BK481 (assembly GCF_014194875.1). NCBI lineage: Bacteria > Pseudomonadati > Pseudomonadota > Alphaproteobacteria > Sphingomonadales > Sphingomonadaceae > Sphingomonas > Sphingomonas sp. BK481. The sequence continues at coordinate 64,174 of NZ_JACIAP010000002.1, forward strand.
GCCGATATGGTGCATGGTCGCGAGGTCAATGTCTGCAACGGGCCCGATGACTGCCGCCGCGCGGTCCGGGCGCAGGTTGCGCTCGGTGCGCGTGTCATAAAGTTCGCGGCGACCGGCGGCGTGCTGTCGAACGTCAGCGGCGGCCTGGGCCGGGCGATGACCCCGGACGAGATGCACGCCATCATCGACACCGCGCACATGCTCGGCCGCAAGGTCGCCGCGCACAGCCACGCGACCGAGGGAACCCGCGCCGCGCTCGAGGCGGGGGTCGATTCGATCGAACACGGCACGTTTCTCGACGACGAGACAATCCGTCTCTTCAAGACCAGGGGCGCCTATCTCGTGCCGACCGAGATCGCACCGGTCGCGGCACTCGCCCAGGCACGCGGCGGCGCCCTGCCCGCGGCCACCATCGTCAAGGCGGAGTCCGCCGCCGCGGCAATGGCCGCCAGCCATCGCCGCGCCTATGCGGCCGGCGTCAAGGTCGCCTTCGGGACGGATACCGGCGTGTCGAAGCACGGCGACAATGCGACCGAATTCGCGCTGCTCGTGCAGAACGGCCTTACCCCCGCACAAGCTATCGCCGCGGCGACGAGCGGCGCGGCGGATCTGCTGGGGCGGGAGGATATCGGCACCCTCGCGCCCGGCAAGACGGCAGACATCATCGCGGTGCGGGGGTCCCCGCTCGACGATGTGAACCGGCTCACGCAGGTCGATTTCGTCATGCACCGCGGAGTCGTGGCGAAGGCGGTCGCGGCGAAGTGATCGTCACGCGGCGGCGGCCCCTGCGCGGCGAGCGCGCCGCCGCCGTAGGGGCTCAGGCGGTCAGTTGACGCCGCCGGATCTCGCCGAGCAGCGCTTCGGCGGCGGGGTCGCCGACCTCGCCTTCCGTCGCGCGATAGGCGGCAATTACATCGGCATCCGACGCAGCGGCCAGCAGCCCACGGACCTCGGCGTCGAACGCATCGACCTCACCCGCCGCGGCATCGGCGGCGTCGTCGCTGCTGATCGCCGGTGCGTCGGCGGGCGACGGTTCATGCGCCATGATCGCGTCCTGCTTGAACACGTCAAAGGCGTCTGCGGCCTCGTCCCGCTCGACAAAGGCGATCTTGAGCGAGGTGAGCAGATCGAGCGGCGATGCGATATTTTCCATATGCTCACGGTAGGCACGGGCCCGCGAATGGCAAGCGCGATCGCGTCTCGGCACGGCAAGTCCGTCGCTCGCTGGCCACGGCACGCCGCGCGTCCCGAAGCGGGGCAGCCTATTGTACGATCAATCTCGTCCGCGTCTCTTGACGATCGGGCAATGGCCTATACGATAGCGGTAACATGAGTGGAGAGGGAAATTGATGTCGCATATCGCCGCGCCGGTCCAGTCGGCGTTGCCTGCGGATTGGCGCAACGCGCTGCTGCTTGGCCGGGTTGATCTCGGCGACGGCCCCACGCCCATATTGATCAGCCGCGGTGAAGTCTTCGACATGTCCCGCGTCGCGCCGACCGTGTCCGCGCTCGTCGCGGGCGGCACGTTCGACGCCGCCGCCGGCCAGTCGCTCGGCACGCTCGAATCGCTCGACCTGTCCGCGGCGGTCGATGCGCCTGCGCGCCTGCTGAGCCCGATCGACCTGCAATGCGTCAAGGCCGCCGGCGTGACGTTCGCGGTGTCCGCGATCGAGCGCGTCATCGAGGAGCGTGCCCGGGGCGATGCCTCCAAGGCCGTCGAAGTGCGTGGCCGGCTCGAGGCCCGGATTGGCGGCAGCGTCCGTTCGGTCGTGCCGGGTTCCGCCGAGGCGGCGGCGCTCAAGGCGGCGCTGATCGAGGACGGGATGTGGTCGCAATATCTCGAGGTCGCGATCGGCCCCGATGCGGAGATCTTCACCAAGAGCCCGACGCTCTCGACCGTCGGCTGGGGTGGCCCGATCGGGATCCGGTCCGATTCGACGTGGAACAACCCCGAACCCGAAGTCGTGCTGCTGGTCGATGCAGATGGCGCGATCGTCGGCGCGACGCTCGGCAACGACGTCAACCTGCGCGATTTCGAGGGCCGTTCCGCCCTGCTGCTGAGCAAGGCCAAGGATAATAACGCGTCCTGCTCGATCGGGCCGTTCATCCGCCTGTTCGAAGACGGCTTCTCGCTCGACGACGTCCGCGCGAGCGACGTGACGCTCAAGATCGAGGGCGAGGACGGCTATGTGCTCGACGGGCATAGCTCGATGCGCGAGATCAGCCGCGACCCGACCGATCTCGTCACGCAGGCGATGAGCGAGCATCATTACCCGGACGGCTTCGTCCTGTTCCTCGGCACGCTCTTCGCCCCCACAAAGGACCGCGACGAACCCGGCCGCGGCTTCACGCACAAGATGGGCGACATCGTCACCATCTCGAACCCGAAGCTCGGCGCGCTCGTCAACCGTGTCACCACGTCGCGCGATGCGCCCGCATGGACGCTGGGCATCGGCGGCCTGATGGCCAATCTCGCGCGTCGCAACCTTCTAAACGCATGACCTACGATCAGACGGAGACTCCCGTGTTGCAGCAGACCAGCGCCGGTGAAGGCCGTGCCATCTATCCCAGTCTCGCCGGCAAGCGGGTCCTCGTGACCGGTGGGGGTTCGGGCATCGGCGCGGGTCTGGTCGAGGCGTTCGTCGCCCAGGGTGCGCGCGTCGCGTTCGTCGATGTCGCCGACGAACCCAGCCAGGCACTGCTCGAGCGCCTCGCGGTCGATGCGGCCCATGCGCCGATCTATCATCGCTGCGACCTGACCGACATCGATCAGCTGAAGACGGTGTTCGGCGCGCTCGAGCAGGCGCTCGGCGGGATCGACATCCTGATCAACAATGCGGGCAACGACGACCGGCACGGCGTCGACGAGGTCACGCCCGCTTATTGGGACGAGCGGCTGAACGTCAATCTGCGACACCAGTTTTTCGCAGCCCAGGCCGTCGTCCCTGCGATGAAGCGCGCCGGCGGCGGCACGATCCTCAACTTCGGGTCGATCAGCTGGCATCTCGCGCTGCCCGACCTGGTCCTGTACCAGACGTGCAAGGCGGCGATCGAGGGTCTGACGCGCGGCCTCGCGCGCGATCTCGGCCGCGACGGCATCCGCGTCAACACGATCGTCCCGGGCAACGTCCAGACACCGCGCCAGGAGAAATGGTACACGCCCGAAGGGGAGGCGGAGATCGTCGCCGCCCAGTGCCTCGACGGCCGGATCCAGCCGATCGACGTCGCAGCACTCGTGCTGTTCCTCGCGTCGGACGATGCGCGGATGTGCACCGGGCACGATTATTTCATCGATGCGGGCTGGCGCTGAACCATGGATAGCGAAGCCCGCCTGCTCGCTTCGGTCGGCGCCGAGCTCGGTGAAGGACCGGTCTGGTCGGCGCGCGACAAGGCGCTGTGGTTCGTCGATATCAAGGCGCCCTGCGTCTATCGATATGATCCCGCGTCGCATGCGCTCGATCGCTTCGACGCGCCATCGCATGTCGGCTGGATCCTTCCCGCCCAGGACGGCCTGTGGGTCGCCGGGCTTGCCAAGGGCCTCCACCGCTTCGATCCGCGCGACGGCAGCTTCACGCTGATGAACGGCATCGAGGCGGACCTGCCCGACAACCGCCTCAACGACGCCGCGGTCGATCCCGCCGGCAGGATCTGGTTCGGGTCGATGGACAACAGGGAAGTCCATCCGACCGGGCATATCTACCAGTGGCACCGCGGCGCCGTCAGCAGGACTGCCGTGTCGCCCGTCGTGATCACCAACGGCCCCGCCATCTCGCCCGACGGGCGTACCGCCTATCTGGTCGATACGCTGGGCCTGTCGATCGCCGCGCACCCGATCGGTCTCGACGGCACGATCGGCGCGGGCCGGCCGTTCCTCAAGTTCGACGCGAGCAAGGGCTATCCGGACGGCGCGATCTGCGATGCCGGCGGTGGCGTGTGGGTCGGCTTTTACGGCGGCTGGGCGGCGCGACGGTTCGCGCCCGATGGCACGATGACCGACGAAGTGCGCTTTCCCGTCTCGAACGTCACCAAGATCGCGCTCGGCGGGGACGATGGCCGCACCGCCTTTGCGACGACCGCGCGGCAGGGACTGTCGGCCGAGCACCTCGCCTCGCAACCGCTCGCGGGCGACATCTTCACGTTCCGGACCGACATTGGCGGCATTCCCGTCATGCCAGTCAGCTTGCACCTTTAATCTCTAGACCTTGAACACGCCAACAGAGCGTGCACCATCAGGAAGGACGTCACTAATGAACGGCACGGCTACAGCCAGGGCCACGGGCTCACCCACCGATACGGGGGGCGTCAACAGCGCGCTGATCGCCCTCATCGTCGCGGTGGCGACGATCGGGGGCTTCATGTTCGGATATGATTCGGGCGTGATCAACGGCACGCAAAAGGGGATCGAGGCGGCGTTCGACCTGGGCAGACTGGGCATCGGCATCAATGTCGGCGCGATCCTGGTCGGATCGTCGGTCGGCGCATTCGCGGCGGGCCGGCTGTCCGACGTGATCGGCCGTCGCAACACGATGATGCTGGCCGCAATCCTGTTCATCGTCAGTGCGCTCGCAGCGGGGGCGGCGAATTCGTCGCTGCTGTTCATCATCGCGCGGATCATCGGCGGGTTCGGCGTCGGCGCCGCCAGCGTCACCTCGCCGGTCTATATCTCGGAAGTCGCACCGGCCAATATCCGCGGACGACTGACCAGCATCCAGCAGGTGATGATCATCTCGGGCCTGACCGGCGCGTTCGTCGCGAATTTCGCGCTCGCCCGCTTCGCCGGCGGCTCGACCGCCGAGTTCTGGCTCGGGTATCAGGCCTGGCGCTGGATGTTCTGGCTCCAGGTGATCCCCGCGACGATCTATTTCGTCGCGCTGTTCTTCATCCCGGAAAGCCCGCGCTATCTCGTCGTGAAGGGTCATGACGCCCGCGCCGAAGTGGTGCTGACCCGCCTGTTCGGCGCGGCCGAGGCCCGCCGCAAGGTGGCCGAGATCCGCGCTTCGCTCGCGGTCGATCATCACAAGCCGCGGCTGTCCGATCTGGTCGACAAGACCACCGGCAAGATCCGTCCGATCCTCTGGGCGGGTATCGGTCTGGCGGTGTTCCAGCAGCTCGTCGGCATCAACGTCGTGTTCTATTACGGCGCGACGCTTTGGGAAGCGGTCGGCTTCACCGAGGACAATGCGCTCCAGATCAACATCCTGTCGGGCGTCCTGTCGATCGGTGCCTGCCTCCTGACGATCGCGTTGATCGACCGGATCGGGCGCAAGCCGCTGTTGCTGGTCGGCTCGGCCGGCATGACCGTCACGCTCGGCATCGTCGCCTGGGCCTTCTCGAATGCCGTGCCCGCCGCCTCGGGCGTCGGCGTCACGCTGCCCGGCAATACCGGGCTGATCGCCCTCGTCGCCGCCAATCTCTACGTGATCTTCTTCAACGTCAGTTGGGGGCCGGTGATGTGGGTGATGCTGGGCGAGATGTTCCCGACGCAGATCCGCGGTTCCGCGCTCGCCGTCGCGGGGTTCGCGCAGTGGATCGCCAACGCGCTGATCTCGGTCAGCTTCCCGTCGCTCGTCCTCTCCCCGGGGCTGGCCTTCACCTATCTCGGCTACGCGATCGCCGCGCTCGTCTCGTTCTTCTTCGTCCGCGCCGCGGTCACCGAGACCCGGGGTCGCGAACTCGAAGACATGACCGGCTGAGCCGGACCATGAAAAAGGGCGGGCGGGAGGTGTTCCTCTCGCCCGCCCCATTTCGGCCTATCGGTGGCGCGCTCGGCGCCTAGTGATTGTGCCGCGGCGTCTTCGCGGCAATCCCGCGATACTTGACCGCAAAGTCCAGCACCCCGCCCTGCGCCAGCTGCCCCGTCTTTTCACGGTACAGTTCCTCCCAGGGCGAGTTGCTCGGCGGGATCGGCGGCGCTGGCTCGGTCTTGCGACGGGCGATCTCCTCCGCATCGACCAGCGCGTCGCAGGTCCCCGCGACCAGATCGATCCGGATCATATCCCCGTCACGCAGCCAGGCGAGCCCGCCACCGACCGCACTTTCGGGTGACACGTTGAGGATCGACGGGCTGTCCGACGTGCCCGACTGGCGACCGTCGCCCAGCGTCGGCAACGTCAGGATCCCCTGCTGGATCAGGGCGTCTGGCGGCTGCATGTTGACCACCTCGGCAGATCCGGGCCAGCCGATCGGACCCGACCCGCGGATCACCAGGATGCACCGCTCGTCGATCCCCAGTGCGGGGTCGTTGATGCGGTGGTGATAATCGTCCGATCCGTCGAACACGACCGCGCGGGCCTCGAACCGGTTCTCCGCCCCCGGCGTCGAGAGATAGCGCGCGCGGAAGGAGTCGGAGATCACCGACGTCTTCATGATCGCATGATCGAACAGATTGCCCTTGAGCACCAGGAACCCGGCATGCTCCATCAGCGGCGCGTCGAGCGTGCGGATCATCTCGCGGTCCCGCGTCACGCGACCGGTCAGATTGTCGCCCAGGCTCTGCCCGGTGATCGTCAGGCAGCTCGTGTCGAGCAGGCCCGACTCGGCCAGTTCATGCATCACCGCAGGCACCCCGCCCGCGCGGTGGAAGCGCTCGCCGAGATACTTGCCCGCCGGCTGCATGTTGACGATCAGCGGCACATCATAGCCGTGCGTCGACCAGTCGCTCATGTCGAGCGCGACCCCGGCATGCTGCGCCATCGCCATGATGTGCGGCTGCGCGTTGCTCGACCCACCGATCGCGCTGACGACGCGGATCGCGTTCAGAAAGGCTTCGCGCGTCAGGATCTTCGACGGGCGCAGATCCTCATAGGCCATGTCGACGATCCGGCGTCCGGTCTCGAACGCCATCTGGCCGCGTTCGCGGTACGGCGCGGGGATCGCGGCGCACCCGGTCAGCGACATGCCGAGCGCCTCGGCGACGGCATTCATCGTCGACGCCGTCCCCATCGTGTTGCAATGTCCGGCCGATGGCGCGCTGTCGGTGGCGCGGGCTAGGAACTCCTCCTCGTCGATCTCGCCCGCGGCCAGCTTGCGCCGGCTGCGCCAGATCACCGTGCCCGAACCGACGAGTTCGCCGTCATGCCATCCGTCGAGCATCGGCCCGCCCGACAGGACGATCGCGGGAATGTCGACGGTCGACACGGCCATGATCCCCGCGGGGGTCGTCTTGTCGCATCCCGTGGTCAGCACGACCGCGTCGATCGGATAGCCATAGAGCGTCTCGACCAGCGTCATATAGGCAAGATTGCGATCGAGCGCCGCGGTCGGGCGACGGCAATTCTCGAAGATCGGGATCGTCGGGAATTCCATCGGGATCCCGCCCGCCGCGATGATCCCGTCGCGCGTCCGCTTGGCGAGCTCGACATGGATGCGGTTGCAGGGCGACAGGTCGCTGCCAGTCTGCGCAATCCCGATAATCGGCTTGCCACAGCGCAGCTCGGCGGGCGTGAGCCCGTAATTCATGAAGCGTTCGAGATAGAGCGCCGTCATGTCCGAGCGGGCGGGGTCGGCGAACCAGTCGCGCGAACGAAACGGCCGAGCCGGTACGCGATCCAAAGCTTCTCTCCTCCAAGTCAATCCGATAGCGCTACCTTTACCTGCCGAACAGTCAAGCTCGGCGCGACACTTGGCGACGAAACAGCCGCCGCACCGGGATCGCCGTACGACGATTTGAGGTTCGCGCCGATTGTAACACGCGTGCAACATGGCGGATTGACGCTCGATCGTGAAGCTGTTGAAACCGGTACATAATCGTGCGGGTCGGGAGAGCCGGAATGCGACAGGTCACAGGCATGTATGCCATATCGCCACGATCGCCGTCGGGCGAGCCGTGTGTCGGATACGCCATCTCCGGGTCACCCCGGTCGGCCGGCATCCTGGTGAACCTCGTCCGGTGACGCCGCGGCAGATCGATCTGGTCCGCGACAGCTTCGTCCATATCCTGTTCGCGGCGGACGAAGCCTCGACGATCTTCTACGACCGAGTGTTCGCGCTCGCCCCGGAATCCCGCGCGCTGTTCACGAACGACCGCACAGTCCAGGGCCGGCTCTTCATGCAGACGCTCGCCAAGATCGTCACCGGGCTGACCGCGTTCGAGGCGATGCGTCCTGAACTGAGGGCGCTGGGCCGACGCCATGTCGCGTATGGCGCCAAGGATCATCATTATGCCATCGTCGGCGACGCGCTGCGCCATGTCGTCGCGCATTTCGCCGGCGCGGATTTCGATCCTGATACCGACCGAGCCTGGCAAGACGCCTATGATCTGGTCGCGCGGGTGATGATCGAAGCAAGCCACGAGCACCACGTCTAGCGGCTCCGGACGGGCCGCGAAGCACGCGCCGCCGGCATCACCCCAGGCGGTCCGGGGCCACCGGCGCATAGCGCGGCACGACGAGATGGATGACGGCGAGCGCGACGAGATAGGCGCAGGCCGCGACGATGAAGATCGGTTGATAGCTGCCGACGGTCCCGAGGATGCGACCCGCGAACTTCGCCATCAGCATGCCTCCAATCGCACCCGAAAGCCCCCCCAGCCCCACCACCGACCCGGTCGCCCAGCGCGGCAGCAGATCGCCCGGCAGCGCATAGAGATTGGCCGAGAACCCCTGATGCCCGGCACAGGCCACGCCGATCATCAGCACCGCCCACCACATGCTCGGCACCTGGGTCGCGAACGCGATCGGCACCGCACACAGGGCGCAGGCGAACATCGCGGTCTTGCGCGCGCGATTGACGCTGTAGCCGCGCCCGATCAGCCGCGACGAGAACCAGCCGCCCGCGACCGACCCGACATCGGCGAGCAGATAGACCGCGATCAGCGGCGGCCCGAAGGCGAGCATCGTCACGCCATATTGCCGGTTGAAGAAGTCCGGCAGCCAGAACAGGAACGTCCACCACACCGGGTCGATGAGGAACCGCCCGAGAATATAGGCCCAGGTCTGGCGTTGCCGCAGCAGCGTCCGCCACGCGACGGGCCGACCGGGTTCGACCGGCTCGCTCTCGATATAGGCGAGCTCCTCGGCCGTGACCCGGGGATGCTCGCGGGGGCGGCGGTAGAAGCCGAGCCAGACGATCAGCCATATGAGCGTGAGCAGCCCGGTTAGGATGAACGCCCAGCGCCAGCCCATCGTCACCGCGATGATCGGGACCAGCAACGGCGTGAGGATCGCGCCGACGTTCGACCCTGCGTTGAAAATGCCGATCGCAAGCGCCCGCTCGCGCCGCGGAAACCATTCGTTGGTCGCGGCGATCGCGGCGGGGAAGGTCCCGGCCTCGCCGAGCGCGAGCGGAATCCGCGCGAGGATCATCCCGCTGGTCGAGGTGAAGAAGACGTGGCCGACATGCCCGATCGTCCACAGCGCCACCGCCAGCGCGTACCCGATCCGCGCGCCGAGCCGGTCGATCAGCCGGCCGAAGACCAGATAGCTCAGACCGTAGGCCGCCTGGAACCAGATGGCGAGATCAGCATAGCCCGTCTCGCTCCAGCCATAGCGTTGCTGAAGGTCCGGCTTGAGCGTCGGCAGGACCAGCCGGTCTACATAGCTCAGCACCACCGCTGCGAACAGCAGCGCGCAGACGATCCACCGGACCCGGCCCCGCGGTTTCTCGACCTCGGCGGGGCTCGATCCGTCGGCGCTCACCAGTTGCACAGCGTGCCGTCTTCCAGCCGGGCGACCGGAAGATAGGCGCGCCGATAGTCATGGGTTTCGGCCAGCGCCTCGTCGATCTCGACGCCGAGGCCCGGCGCCTCCCCCGGATGCATCATGCCCGCATCGAAGCGATAGGCATGCGGAAAGACCGCGTCGGTCTCGTCCGTGTGCGGCATGTGCTCCTGGATCCCGAAATTGGGGACGGAGAGCCCGAAATGCAGCGCGGCGGCCATCGCCACGGGAGAAAGGTCGGTCGCGCCGTGGCACCCGGTCCGGATATGATAGAGGTCGGCGAGCGCGGCGATCCGGCGCAGGTGCGTGATGCCGCCTGCATGTACGACGGTGGCGCGGATATAGTCGATCAGCTGGTGCTCGATCAGATCCTTCGCGTCCCAGATCGAATTGAACACCTCCCCCACCGCGATCGGCGTCGTCGTGTGGTGACGGATCAACTTGAACGCCTCCTGGTTCTCGGCAGGCGTCGGGTCCTCCATCCAGAACAGGTTATAGGGTTCAAGTGCCTTGCCGAGACGCGCCGCCTCGATCGGGGTGAGCCGGTGATGGATATCGTGGAGCAGGTGGACGTCCCAGCCCATCGCCTCGCGCGCCGCCTTGAACAGCTCGGGGACGACGCGGAGGTATTTCTCGGTCGACCACACGCTTTCGCTGGGCAGATCCGCATCGGCGGGTTCGTAGCGTGCGCCGTGCTTCGCGACGCCATAGGTCGAGGCGAGCCCGGGCACGCCGCATTGCAGCCGGATCGCCTTGTAGCCCTTGGCCTGCTCGGCTTTCGCGACCGCGATCGTGTCGTCGATCGTCGTGCCATTGGCGTGGGCATAGACCATGCACGCGTCGCGCGCGGCGCCGCCGAGCAACTGATAGACGGGCATCCCCGCCAGCTTGCCCTTGATGTCCCACAGGGCCGTGTCGACCGCGGCGATCGCCGCCATCGTCACCGGGCCACGCCGCCAATAGGCGCCCTTGTACAGAAACTGCCAGACGTCCTCGATCCGATGCGCGTCGCGACCGATCAGGCAGGGCACGACATGATCGCTGAGATAGCTCGCGACGCTGAGTTCGCGACCGTTGAGCGTCGCGTCGCCGAGCCCGGTGGTGCCGTCGTCGCACTCGATCTTGAGGGTCACGAAGTTGCGCCCGGGGCATGTCACGATGACGCGGGCATTGACGATCCTGGGCATGACGATCCTTCAGGCGATTTCGAGAATAGCGGTCTTGAGGCGCGTCGAGTCGGCACCAACGGAAATGTCGAACAGACCCGGCTCGACGACCTCGCGCATCGTGATGTCGAAGAACCGGAACGCGTCCGGGCCGAGCGTGAACTGGACCGTCCGGCGCTCGCCGGGGGCCAGCGTCACGCGTTCGAAGCCCTTGAGCTCGAGGATCGGCCGCGCGACGGACGACACCTGATCGCGCACATAGAGCTGGACGACCTCGTCGCCCGCGCGCGCACCGACATTGGCGATGTCGACCGAGACGGTGACACTAGCCGCGACCCCGATCTTCGCCGACGACAAGCGCGGCGCACCGATCTCGAACTTGGTGTAGCTGAGCCCGAACCCGAACGGGAACAGCGGCGCGGTCGTGTCGAACAGATAGCCGCGACGCGCCGAGGGCTTGGCGTCGTAGAAGACCGGCAGCTGCCCCGTCGACCGCGCGACCGTCACCGGAAGCTTCGCACCGGGGTTGATGTCCCCGAACAGCGCCTCCGCGATCGCAGTGCCCCCCTCCTGCCCGACATACCAGCATTCGAGCACAGCGTTGGCCTGCGCCGTCACGCTCGGCCAAGATGGCGGGCGGCCGTTGATCGCGACCACGATGACGGGCTTCCCCGTCGCCTTCATCGCGGCGAACAGCGCATTCTGCTCGCCGAGCAGGTCGAGACTGGTGCGATCGCCGAGATGCGTCTTGGCATAGCCCTCCCGGCTCGTCTGCTCGGTGTCGCCGACCGCGAGCAGGATGACGTCCGCGGTGCTGGCGACGGTAACCGCCTCGGCGATCAGGTCCCGGTTGCGCGCCGGATCGGCCAGCAGCACTTCGTTGGCGGAGCGGTCCTCGCTCTGCGTGATGAAGACGCCCTGCGCATGAACGACTTCGGCCTTGCCCTTCAACCGCGCACGAACCCCCTCGAGCAGCGACACGGTCGCCTTGGGGATCGACGAATAGCCACCGAGCCGGGCGACGGCCGCGTTCGGACCGATCACGGCGACGCGCTTGTGCGCGCCCGGGCTGAGCGGCAGGACGCCGTCGTTGACGAGCAGCGCGATCGACCGCCGCGCCGCCTCGAGCGCCAGCGCGCGCGCCTCCGCATTGCCGGTCATCCGCGCCGCCGCTTGCGGATCGACGATCGCCTGTTCGAACATCCCCGACCGCATCTTCAGCGTCAGCATCCGCCGGCACGCGGCATCGACCGCCTCGATCGCCACCCGACCGCCGCGGACCTGATCGGCGAGCGAGCGATAGGCCTCGCCGTCCGGCAGGTCCGAATCGACCCCCGCCGCCAGTGCGAGGCGCGCCGCTTCAGCCTTGTCCGCGGCGATGTGGTGCAGCGATGCGAGTTCGCCGATCGCCGCATAATCGCTGACGATCGCGCCGTCGAAGCCCCATTCGCCGCGCAGCACGTCGGTCAGCAGCCAGCGATTGGCGTGGCTCGGGACACCGTCGATCTCGTTATACGACGGCATCACCGCGCCGATCCCGGTCCGCGCGACGACCGCGCGAAACGGCGGGAAGAAATTCTCGCGCAGTTCGCGTTCGGCGATCGGCGCGGGGGCGACATTCTCGCCGCTTTCGGGCTGGCCATGCCCGGTCATGTGCTTGAGCGTCGCGAACACCTTGCCGGGTGCCAGCGTCTTGCCCTCGCCCTGCAGACCGATCACCGCCGCGACGCCCATTTCCCCGCACAGATAGGGGTCCTCGCCGAACGTCTCCTCGATCCGGCCCCAGCGCGGGTCGCGGGCGATGTCGACGACCGGCGACAGCGCCAGCACCGTTCCATGCGCCCGCACCTCGCGCGCGATCACCGCGTTGACCCGGCGGACGAGGTCGCGATCGAACGATCCCGCCAACGCGATTGCCTGCGGGAAGCTGGTCGCTTCCGGCGCCATGAAACCGTGCAGCGCCTCCTCGTGGAACAGGATCGGGATGCCCAGCCGCGTGCGGGTCGTCGCCCAGCGCTGCGCTGCGTTGACGAACGCGATCGTATCGGCCGGCGCGCGCCAGCGGCCGGTAACGGCGGCGGCCGTGTTGGCTGCGGTGGCGGCCCCGCCCCGGTCGGATGGCCGCGCGATCTGGCCGATGCCATTGGGATAGGCCGTATCGGCGCGCGCCGGGTCGAAGCGCAGCGCGTCGTCCATCACCTGCCGCTTCGTCGTCGACAGCGTGATCAGCTGCGCGACTTTCTCGTCGAGCGTCATCCGCGCCATGAGATCGCGGACCCGCAGGTCGACGGGCGCGCGCGGATCGCGGTAGACGAGCGAATCCTTTGCAGCGCTCGCCAATCCGGGGGCCAGACCGGACGTCAAAGTTGCGAGCGACGCCGAACCCAGCCAGCGGAGCATGCCGCGGCGACTGGTCGCGATTGTCCTGAAACTCGTGCCGGTCACCCATCGTCTCCTGTCGTCAAACGCGGCATTGCTGTCGATGCCGTCATCGTGATAGCGATAACATGTTCGACAAGCAGACCCGTTGTCAATGCGGGAGGCTGTGCCGGGAGAGGAAAGAATGATGCGAGTGCGTTGGCTTTGCGTGGCGGTCGCGGTTGCGATGGCAAGTACGACCGGGGCGCAGGCAGAGGACGGCTACGACCTCTGGATGCGTTACCGCCCTTTGGCGAAAGAGGCGGCGACGGCGCTCGGTCGGGACGCCGAATCGGTCGAAGTGCGCGGCCAGTCGGCAACGTTGCGCGCCGCCGCGGACGAGCTTCGCCGCGGTCTCGCGGGGCTGACCGGCCACGCTCTTGCCATGGGTCCGAGCCCGCATCCGATCCTGCTGGCGACCTCGGCAGACGCTGACGTCGGCCGGCTCGGCCTGCCGCTGAAAGACCTTGGCGACGAAGGCTATATCGTGCGGCAGGTGCGTTTTGGCGGCCGCGACGTCACGCTGGTGACGGGGCGTACCGATCGCGGCGTGCTCTACGGCAGCTTCGCGCTGCTGCGCCACATCCAGACCGGCGGGCGGCTCGACCGGATCGCGCTCGCCTCGACACCGCGGGTCAAGCTGCGCGTGCTGAACCACTGGGACAATCTCGATGGCGTGGTCGAGCGCGGCTATGCGGGCCAGTCGCTCTGGGACTGGTGGACGCTCCCCGACTTCAAGGATCCCCGCTACACCGACTATGCGCGCGCCAATGCGTCGATCGGCATCAACGGCACCGTCCTCAACAACGTCAACGCCAAGCCCGACAGCCTGTCCGCCAGCTATATCGCCAAGGCCGCCGCGCTCGCCGATGTCTTCCGCCCCTATGGCATCAAGGTCTATCTGTCGGCCCGATTCTCGGCGCCGATCGAGCTTGGCAAGCTGAAGACGGCAGACCCGCTCGACCCCCAGGTCGCGGCCTGGTGGAAGGCGAAGAGCGACGAGATCTACCGCGCGATTCCCGATTTCGGCGGCTTTCTCGTCAAGGCCAATAGCGAGGGGCAGCCGGGGCCGCGCGATTACCACCGCAGCCATGCGGACGGCGCGAACATGCTCGCAGCCGCGGTCGCACCGCATGGCGGCATCGTGATGTGGCGGGCGTTCGTCTATGCCGACACCGATCCTGACGACCGCGCGAAACAGGCCTATACCGAGTTCAAGCCGCTCGACGGCAAGTTTGCCGCCAACGTCATCGTCCAGGTCAAGAACGGCGCGATCGACTTTCAGCCGCGCGAGCCGTTCCATCCGCTGTTCGGGGCAATGCCCAGGACACCGCTGATGCTCGAGTTTCAGATCACGAAGGAATATCTCGGCTTTGCGACGCACCTCGCCTATCTCGGGCCGCTCTTCGCCGAGACGCTTGGCAGCGAGACCTTCGCCGGCGGCAAGCGCGCGACGGTCGCTGAAATCGTCGAGGGCGGCGTCAATCGCCACGCGCTGACCGGCATGGCGGGAGTTGCTAATATCGGCCGCGACCGCGACTGGGGCGGATCGACGTTCAATCAGGCGAACTGGTTCGCGTTCGGGCGGATGGCCTGGGATCCGACGATCGGTGCACAGCCGGTTGCGCGCGAATGGGCGGCGATGACCTTCGGGCCGAACCCCGCGATCGTCGCACCGGTGACGGACATGATGATGGGCTCGCGCGAAGCGGTGGTCGACTATATGACCCCGCTCGGGCTCGCGCACGTCATGGCGACGGGCCATCATTACGGGCCCGGCCCGTGGGTCGCCGACCTGAAGCGTCCGGAATGGAATCCGGTCTATTATCACCGCGCGGACAAGGCCGGAATCGGCTTCGACCGGACGCGCACCGGCAGCAACGCCGTCGCGCAATATGCCCCAGAGCTTGCCCGCAGTCTCGCCGATCCCGCAACGACGCCGGAGCGTGACCTGCTGTGGTTCCATCACGTGTCATGGGACCGGCCGATGGCATCGGGACGCAGCCTCTGGGCCGAGATGGTCCATGATTATGACCGCGGCGTCGGCTATGTCGCGGACATGCGCCAGCGCTGGGACGGACTGCGCGGCCAGGTCGATGCCGAACGCTGGGCCAAGACCGCGACCTATCTGGGGATCCAGGAGCGCGAGGCGCGGTGGTGGCGCGATGCCAGCCTCGCCTATTGGATGTCGGTGAACGGCCGGTCGCTGCCGGCCGGCGCCGCTGCGCCCGCGCACGACCTCGACTGGTACAAGGCGCAGCACCCCGCCTTTGCCCCGGGCAACCCGCAGTGAGCGGCCTTATGGAGAAAGCGATGACGGTAGGATCTTCGGTCGCCAGGCCGACGGCGTGGTTGTTGGCAGCATTGCTCGCGACCGGCGCGGATGCCCAGCGCGCCGCGCCGACTGAGCGGTGGACCGGGAGCTGGGGCTCTGCGCAGATGATCGCGACCGGCGACAATGCGCTGCCGGCCGATCGGGCCGGCGCGATCACGCTCCGACAGGTCGTCCGTCTATCCGCTGGCGGCACACAGGTCCGCGTGCGGCTGTCCAACGCGTTCGGCACGCAGCCGCTCAGGATCGGCGCAGCGCATATTGCCCGGCCGATCGCACTCGGCACCGCGCGTATCGCGGGCGGCACGACACTGCGCTTTGCCGGACAGGAGACCGCGGTCATCCCGGCGGGTGGGGAGATCTATTCGGATCCGGTCGCGCTCGCGCTCGCACCCGGGGCCGACCTCGCCGTCAGCCTCTATCTGCCCGATCCCGCCACGCCACAGACCGGGCATCCCGGTGCGCGGGCCACCAGCTTCACGATCGCGGGCAATCACGTCGCCGACCCGCTTCTCGCAGGCGCGACCGCGACGCCACACTGGTATGCGCTCGCCGATGTCGAGGTGGCGGGGCCCCGCGTCGCCCAGGTCACCGGTGCGACACGCCCGTCGACGATCGTCACGATCGGCGATTCGATCACCGACGGCTATGGCGTCGCCCCGGAACGCAACACCCGCTGGCCCGACATCCTCGCCGAGCGGCTGCGCGCGGCGCCGGCGACACGCGCGCTCGGCGTCGTCAATGCCGGCATCGGCGGCAACCGGATATTGCTCGACGGGCTCGGTCCCAACCTTGTTGCCCGGTTCGATCGCGATGTGATCGCGCGCAGCGACGTCGGCTGGGTGATCCTGCTCGAAGGGGTGAACGATCTCGGCGTCTTGACGCGCGACGCTCCGGCAGCGCCCGAAGACCATGCGGCGCTCGTTGCGCAGCTGACCGCCGGCTTCCGCCAGCTGGCCGACCGCGCGCATGCGCACGGTATCAGGATCATCGGCGGCACGGTGATGCCGTTCGGGGGCAATGACTATTATCACCCGGACGCCGCGCTCGAGGCCGATCGCCAGGCGGTCAACGCCTTCATCCGCAGCTCGGGCGTGTTCGATGCGGTGATCGACTTCGACCGGGTGATGCGCGATCCGCGCCGTCCCGACCGCCTCGCGCCGGCATTCGACTCAGGCGATCATCTTCACCCGTCCGAAGCGGGCTATCGGGTGATGGGTGCCGCGGTACCGCTCGCGCTGTTCACCACGCCGCAGCGCTGAGCACGCGCCCGGCCTGACAGTCGCGCCGGTCCCCGCCTTTGCCGCCGGACCGGGCAACCAATTCGCCCGTTCCTGCGGTTGGTCCGAACCTGCCCGAACAGGCCCTGCCCCCCTTTCCAATGACGGGGCAGGTCTCTCCATGTCTCAAGTATTAAATAATCATATTTAAGTTATTTTATCGGCTATGGCTTTACTGCCACTGTGTCTAAAATACGCGACACAGAATACAGATTACCGTTGACAGTATTCGTGCCCATGGTAGCCCTATCACACACCGCCAATAAGAGCGGTTTCGAAAGGGCTGCGGTGATGCCGCAAAGGGGGAGAGAATGATGAGGGGTTCGTCCATACTCAATGCACTCGTGCGTTCGAGTTCAATTGCCACAGTTGCCGTTTGCCTGCTGAATCCGGCACAGGCCTTCGCGCAAATGGCGCCAGGCACCGGGACAGGGTCGCCTGCGACTGCCGCGCAGCCAGCGCTTCCGGCGACATCCACCGTGCAGGACGCAGGGCAGACCGCGAGCCAGGATCCGCAATCGGCCCCCGGGGACGAGATCGTCATCACTGGCATCCGCGCCAGCCTTGGTCGCGCTATCGACATCAAGCGCAATTCGGCAGGCGTCGTTGACGCCATCTCGGCCGAGGATATCGGCAAGTTCCCCGACACCAACCTTGCGGAATCGCTGCAGCGCGTCACCGGCGTGTCGATCAGCCGCGCCAACGGCGAAGGCTCGCAGGTTGCCGTCCGCGGCTTCAGCGGCGGCTTCAACCTCGTCACCCTGAACGGCCGCCAGCTTCCGGCGACCAGCATCGACACGAGCACCGGCAACGCGTTTGCGACCGGTACAGGTCGTTCGTTCGATTTCCAGAACCTCGCATCCGAGGGTGTCGCCACGCTCGAGGTCTACAAGACCGGCCGCGCCAACATCCCGTCGGGCGGCATCGGCGCGGCGATCAACGTCGTCACCCGCCGACCGCTGTCGGCTGAGGAGAGCGGCCTTTCGGGGTCGATCGGTGCGAAGGGACTTTATGATACCTCGGTCGAGAAGGCCGAGAGCGATCCCAGCAAGGTCACGCCGGAACTGTCCGGGCTGATCAACTACAAGAACCCGAACGAAACCTTCGGCGTCAACGTGTTCGGCAGCTATCAGCTGCGCAATTCCGCGTCGGTTCAATCCAATCCCAATTACTGGAACATCGTGCCGCTGGCCGATTTCCTCAACACGGCGGGCGCCTATATCCGGCCGACGACGGTGATCACCAATCGCCCGACGACCGAATATGTCCAGATACCGAACGACAGCCGGTACCAGTTCTCCGAGAACCGCCGCGAGCGTCTGAACGGCCAGGCCAACATCCAGTTCAAGCCGTCCGACCGCTTCGAAATCTCGATCGACGGCATGTATGCCCGGAACAAGCTGAGCGAAGAGCGCAGCGAGCAGACCAACTGGTTCCAGCGTCCGTTCACCGAAGTCACCTTCGACGACAACAAGCAGATGCAGAGCGCGGTGATCCTCGCCGAGTCGATCCAGGCGGACAAGGGTTACGAGCAGCAGCGGTTCGCGACCAAGACCGAGCTCTATTCGGTCGGTGGCAATGTGAAGTGGGACTTCACCGACAATCTGCGGCTGACGCTCGACGCCAACCACGCCAAGTCGAAGACCAATCCGGACAACGCGAACGGAACCTCGGCGACGACGATCTCGATCGGTGCGCCGGTACGCTCCTCGCACAAGGTTGATTTCACCACCGGCTTCCCGCAGCAGTCCGAGACGATCAACGACTGCACCGCAACCAACGGTGGTCGCGGCGGCAACTGCAACAACACGCTCGACATCGCGGATCTGGGCAGCCAGGTCGCGCGGAAGATCACGTCGACCCAGGAAGCCCGGATCAACCAATTCGGCGGCGACGTCGCCTGGGACCTGGGCGGGGGCAGCAAGTTCAACGTCGGCGGCAACTATATCGACGCGAACATGCGCTCGACCACGGTCAACACGATCCAGACGCTCGGCGACTGGGGCATCACGGATACCGGCCGCGTCGCGGAACTCGCCGGCGATCTCGTCGACACCTTCTGCCTGACCTGCAAGTTCGACAAATATGATCCGAAGTCGACAGGCTCGTCACTGGTCGCCTTCCGCGCCAACGCGGTCGATCTGCTCAACGTTTTCGAGCCTTATTATGCCGGTCGCGGCAACGCAGTTTCGCCGAGCCCGTCCTCGGACGATACCGTCGGTGAGAAGACCTGGGCGGCCTATGGCCAGATCACTTGGGCAGGCGAACTTGGCGGACGTCGCGCCAATGCGCTGATCGGCGCCCGCTATGAAAAGACGCGGGTCAAGTCGATCGGTATCCAGTCGGTGCCGAGCGGCATTCGCTGGTCGCAGGACAATGACTTCGCGGTCGATGGCGGGCCGCCCAGCGGCGCCGTCACGGTCAAAGCGAGCTACGACAATCTGTTGCCATCGCTCGATTTCAACATCGAACCGATCGACAACGTCATGGCGCGCGCCTCGTTCAGCCGCACGCTCGCCCGTCCCGACTATGGCAATCTGTTCGCCTCCGTCAGCGCCGGGGCACCGAACCGCCCGACCGCGCTCGGCGCAGCCCCTGCGGGCGCAACGCGCCAGGATCCGGCGCTGTTACCGCTGGTCTCGGACAATTTCGACGTGTCGCTTGAATGGTATTACAAGCCAACGAGCTTCGTGTCGGTCGGCTTCTTCAACAAGGACGTCCGCAACTTCATCGGCAACCAGGTCACCAGCGGCAATCTGTTCGGACTGCGTGACCCGGGTTCGGGCGCTGCCGGTTCGCGCTCGGGTACCGCGCTGGCCTATCTCCAGGCCAACGGGCTGCCGCTCAGCGACATCAACCTGTTCTCCTACACCGCGTTGCTGACGCAGAATAACGGCAACCAGGCGGCCGCATCCGCCGCGTTCCAGAACAATATCGATCCCGCGACGGGTGGCCTGAGGACGCAGTTCGTCGTCGATCTGGCCAATGCGGTCGATATCGTTGCCGATCCCAACGATCCCCTGTTCGAGTTCGCGATTAGCGGCCCGGTCAACAACCGCGAGGGCAACATCCACGGGTTCGAAGTCGCCTGGACCAACTTCTTCGGTCAGACCGGCTTCGGCTTTGCGATGTCGTACACCAAGGTCAATGGCGACGTGAACGTCGATCCCTATGCCGATCCCAACGTCAACATCTTCGCACTGACCGGCCTCGGCGACAGCGCGAACCTGACCGGCATCTATGACAAGAACGGGCTTTCGGCGCGTGTCTCGTACAACTGGCGCGACAAATATCTGTCGGGCACCAACCAAGGCGGCAACCGCAACCCGCTCTTCACCGCAGCCTTCGGGACGCTCGACGCGAGCATCAGCTACGACATCGCGCAGAGCTTCTCGATCTCGCTCGAGGCGGTCAATCTGACGAGCGAGCCGTTCCGCCAATATGCCCGCACCGAGACCAATCTGGTCTATGTGCAGGAACTGAAGCCGCGCTTCTATCTGGGCGCGCGCTACCGCTTCTGAGCACAGGCCGGCGTGCGCCTCGGCGCGCGCCGGCCACCGCATCGGACATTGGAAGGGCCGCAGCACCGTGCCGCGGCCTTTTCCTGTTGTCCGTCGCCGCCTGGCTGATAGACCCGGACAAAAAGGGACCGGAGCGGATGAACCCCGTACAGATCAATAATATCGATCATGCCGACCTGCGCGTCAGCCCGCGCGCCGGTGCCGCATTCAATGACGCGGCCAATCAGGCGCTGGTCTTCCCCGCCGAATTCGAGGAACTGCAACGCGAATTCGCAATCGTGTTCCGCCGCCGCGACGAGGGGCTTCAGGCCTATGCGCTGCTCGGGCTCGACAGCGACGAGAATCTCTTTCTGACCGATGACCGCTGGACCAGCCGCTACGTCCCCGCCAGCCACCGGCGCGGTCCCTTCTCGATCGGCATGACCCGGTCCGCACCGGACGATGTCGGCGAGGCGATGCTGCAGGTCGATCTCGACGATCCGCGCGTCGGTGACCCGGCGGGCCTGCCGCTGTTCCTCGAGCATGGCGGCAACACGCCCTATCTCGATCATGTCACCGGTGTATTGCGGCTGCTGTACGAGGGGATGGAATCCGCGCCCGCCGCCTATGCCGCGCTCGACGAAACCGGCCTGCTCGCGCCGGTCACGCTCACCATCGATGTCAGCGACGAGCGCCGCTACACCGTACCTGACGTGCTCGTCGTCGACCTCGAGCAGCTCGCGGCGCTCAGCGGCCCGCCGCTCGAACAATTGCACCGCTCGGGTATCCTGCGGCTCGCCATTCTTGCCGCGTCATCGCTCGGCAATATTCAGCAGCTGATTGCACACAAGCAACAGCGGCTCGCGGCAGTCGGTTGACCCTGGTGCCCGCCATCACCCGCCGGACACGCGTGATCGAAGGGGCGGACGCGCGGACCCTGCCCGTCGCCGATCTGATCGCGGAGGGCCGCCCGACGATCCTGCGGGGGCTCGCGCGCGACGTGCCGCTCGTCGCCGCGGCGCGTCAGGGCCCCGCGGCCGCGGTCGCCTGGCTCAAGCGGTTCGATGGCGGCCAGCCGGTGACGGCCTATATTGGCGATGCCACGATCGGCGGCCGCTTCGGATACACGGCCGACTGCACCGCGCTCAACTTCACCCGCGAGCGCGGATCGCTGTCCGCCTATCTCGACCAGCTTCTCGCCAGCATCGACGATGCCGCCGCGCCCAGCATTTATATCGGCTCGACCGACATCGATCAGTATCTCCCCGGTCTCCGGGACCAGGCGGTGCTCCCCTTCGGCGACCCCGACCTCATCGCGCATCCACCGTTGGTCAGTATCTGGATCGGCAACCGGACGACCGCGTCGGCGCATCACGACATGTCGAACAACATCGCGGTTACGTTGGTCGGGCGGCGGCGCTTTACGCTCTTCCCGCCCGATCAGGTCGCCAACCTTTATCCCGGGCCGCTCGAACCGACGCCCGCGGGCCAGGTCGTCTCGATGGTCGATTTCGACGCCCCCGACCTCGCCCGCCATCCCGGCTTTGCCGATGCGCTGGCGGTGGCCGAAGTCGCGGAGATGGAGCCCGGCGACGCGCTCATCTACCCGGCCTTGTGGTGGCATCAGGTCGAGGCGCTCGATCCGTTCAACGCGATGATCAACTATTGGTGGAACCCGACGCCGCGCTTCATGGACACGCCGCAGAACACGTTGCTGCACGGCCTGCTCAGCCTGCGCGACCGGCCCGAGCATGAGAAGCGCGGGTGGCAGGCGTTGTTCGACTATTATGTCTTCGGCGATGCGGCGCGCGCCGGCGCGCATCTGCCGGCAGACGCCCGGGGCGCACTCGCACCGCTGGATGCGATGGCCGCGCGAAGGCTGCGCGCCACGCTGTTGCAACGGCTCAATCGATGAAGGGATATGCGATGGATACCCCGCCGAAAACCCGTGTGATCATCGCCGGCGGCGGCACCGCCGGCTGGCTCGCCGCGGCGCTGCTGACGCGACAACTCGGCGCGCTGGTCGACGTCACGCTCATCGAGTCGGATGAAATCGGCACCGTCGGCGTCGGCGAAGCGACCATCCCCACGGTTCAGGCCTTTCACGCACTGCTCGGCCTCGACGAGCGCGCGTTCATGGCCGCCACCGGCGCTACATTCAAACTCGGCATCGCGTTCGAGGGCTGGGCCCGCCCGGACGATCGCTATGTCCATTCGTTCGGCGATGTCGGGCGGTCCACCTGGA
The DNA here is from genome assembly GCF_014194875.1 of Sphingomonas sp. BK481. Classification (NCBI taxonomy): domain Bacteria; kingdom Pseudomonadati; phylum Pseudomonadota; class Alphaproteobacteria; order Sphingomonadales; family Sphingomonadaceae; genus Sphingomonas; species Sphingomonas sp. BK481. The sequence continues at coordinate 86,771 of NZ_JACIAP010000002.1, forward strand.
TGGGCGACTTCCAGCATTTCTGGCTCGAAGCCCGCGCCAACGGTCTGGCCGGCGACTTTGGCGACTATTGCCTCGAACTCCAGGCCGCAGAGGCGCGCCGCTTCACCATCGGTCAGCAGGGTCCGCAGCTTAACTATGCCTATCATTTCGACGCGGGCCGCTATGCCCGCTTCCTGCGCGAGCGCTGCGAGACCGCGGGGCTGACCCGGATCGAGGGACGGATCGCCGGGATCGATCGCTCGGCGGAGACCGGCCATATCGATGCGGTCATCCTTGCCAACGGATCGCGTGTCGCAGGCGATCTGTTTCTCGACTGCAGCGGGTTTCGCGGGCTGCTGATCGGCGATGCGCTCGGTGTCGGCTATGAAGACTGGAGCCACTGGCTGCCCGCCAACCGGGCGCTCGCGGTGCAGACGTCATCGGTCGAGCCCGCCCGGCCTTATACCCGAGCGATCGCGCACGATGCCGGCTGGCAATGGCGGATCCCGCTGCAGCACCGCGTCGGCAACGGCATCGTCTATTCGAGCGAGTACCTCTCCGATGACGCGGCCCGGGACCGTCTGCTGGCGTCCGTCCAGGGCCAACCGCTGACCGACCCGCGCCTGTTGCGCTTCACGACCGGGCGCCGCCTGCGCGCATGGGAGGGCAATTGCATCGCGTTAAGCCTCGCCGGCGGGTTCGTCGAACCGCTCGAATCGACCAGCATCCATCTCGTCATGACCGCGCTGACGCGGCTGCTCCGCGCCTTCCCCTTCGACGGGATCAGCCCTGTGGTCGTCGCGCAGTTCAACGCGCAAACGCGGCGCGAGATCGAAGGCGTGCGCGATTTCGTCATCCTCCACTATCATTTGAACCAGCGCAGCGAACCGTTCTGGAAGGCCTGTGCCGCAATGCCGATCCCCGACACACTGGCGGAGCGCATCGCGCTGTTCGCCGACGCAGCGCAGGCCTATCAGTCGCCGGACGACCTGTTCCGCGTCAGTTCCTGGACCCAGGTCATGCTGGGCCAGCGGCTCGAGCCGCGCGACTGGCATCGCCTCGCGCGGATGATGCCGCCCGAACGGCTCGGATCGTCACTCGCGGAGCTGAAGGCGGGGATCGCACAACAGGTCGATCGGCTGCCCGCGCACCAGGCGTTCGTCGATCGCTACTGCGCCCAGGACGCGCCCGGAGTGGCGGCATGAGCCTGAACAAATCCTGACCCGACGCGCCGCCTCAGCTCAGAGGTTGGCCTGTTCGTCGGTCGGCAACTCCGCGTCAGGGCCATAATAGAGCACGGCGCATTCGGCCTTAAGACACCCACCTTCGATGACGATATCGTCGCGATAGGCGTCGTGGATGAAGGCGAGCGTGTCGACGTGCTTCGCCTCGAAATACATCGGATGCACGTCGTCGCGGCCGGCGCCATAGACGACGCGCCCGACCTTCGACCAGATCGACGCCATCGTGCACATCCCGCAGGGTTGCAGCGTCGAGTAGAGCGTCGCCCCGCGCAATTCGAGCTCGCCCGTATCCTCGCAGGCGCGCCGGATCGCCATCATTTCGGCATGCGCGGTCGCATCGGGAAGCTCGTGCGTCTGGTTGCGTTCGCCCGCGATCATCTTGCCGTCGAGCACGATCACGCAGCCCAGTGGTGAGGTCGACGGATCCGATCCCTTCGACCGGGCGATCGCGATCGCCTCGCGCATCCAGCGTTCATCATCCTGCATCATGGCGTCACCTCCCGGAATCACCGTGTAACGCACGGAAGCAGGTCTTGTTCGCCTGGTTCGGCAGAGGGAGCCCTAAATCGGCGATCGACCTTTGCCGCCGGGTCAAATTCTTCGAAACGGCTGGGCGAAATCCGGCGATGCGCGTTGTCATCACGCGTTGCAGGACGGCCGATAGCCCGTCTTGCAGGACCTTTCGCATCCCGAGGAGCCATTGATGCCGACCACTCTCAAAGCCAAGTTCGACACGCGCCGCGAAGCCGAGATGACGGTGGAACGTCTCGTCCAGGAGATGAATGTCGAGCGGACCGACATCTTCATCACGACCGACGGCGCGGACAACAGCGCTGGCGACGAGCGAGCCGGCGCCGACACTGCAGGCGATGATCCCACGCCCGCGTCGCGCGCCGACGCCGCGCTCGAGGGCAAGATCATCGTTTCGGTCGATATCGCGGACGCCGCGCGCGCCAGCGACATCAAGGCCGCATTCGCCGAGTTCGACGCCAGCGAGGTGGCGGAGCGCTAAACGCCGTGAGGGCGGGGCGGACGACACGGTGTCCGCCCCGCCCCTGCGACCGTCTTTACCCCCTCCCCGACACCATGGAATCCGACATGACCGATACCACCGCCATCATGGCCCGCCAGCGCGAGATTGCGTCCGAACATCTGCTGTTCAAACTGATGGAATATGTCGAGGCGCAGCACCCTGGGCTGCTCGACTTCATGGAAGCCAGCCTCGACCATCTCGGCGACCCGGCGACCGACGAGACCAAGGACGACGCCGGTGTTCGGCAGATCGCCGCGCGCATGATCACCGGCGCGCGCAAACAGGGCGTCGACGAGGGCTGAATAGTCCGGCGACAGGCTGACGGCGGGGCGGCGAAACGCCCCGCCGCCCGCTTTTCTAGCAGGCGTCCTGTCCGCCGAGCACGTCGAGCGCCATGACGTGCGCAAGGTGCGACAGACCCTGCGGCAGGTTGCCGAGAAACATGCCCGTCTTCGGATCGGCCATTTCCGTCATGATCCCGACGCCGCGATCGAGCGCCTCGGAAATGCCCGCAAGCGCAGCCTCCGCCCGATCACGCTGGCCAAGCAGCGCACGAGCCTCGATCATCCAGAAGGTGCACGCCAGGAAACACCCCTCTTCGGCCCACACGTCGCTGTATCGATAGTGATAGGGCCCTGCCCCCAGTTCGCGGTCGATCGCGTCGAGCGTCTTTTCCAGCCGCTCGCGCCCGTCGAAGCCGAACCGCACCGCCAGCGCGAGCGACGCGTCGAGCTTGTCGCTGCCAGGGTAGAAGACGAACGCCTGCTTGGTCTCGGACCAGCATTCATCCTCGATCCACTGCGCGATCCGGTCGCGTTCGCGCGACCAGCGATCGCGGCACGTGGTCGGCAACTGCCCCTGGTCCGCCAGTTCGACCGCGCGCGCCAGCGCCTGCCAGCAGCTGATCTTCGACATGGTGTAATGCTGCGACTCCTCGAGCTCCCAGATGCCGGCATCCTTCTGCCGCCACGCGTCCGCGCACCGGTCCGCGAGATGCGACAGCAGCTCGGCGCTCGACGCATCGAGGATATTGCCGCAACTGACGAAGCGGGCGGCGGTCTCGAATATGTCGCCATAGACGCCGTGCTGGTTCTGGTCGGTCGCGGTGTTGCCGACCTGCACGGGTTTCGACCGCCGATATCCCGGCACGTCGATTTCGCTCAGATCGGGGACCAGCGCGCCGTCGAGCGTATAGCAGACGCGCGGGCCGTGTTCGCCCAGTCGCTTCAACAGCCAGGTGAACGCCGCCTTGGCCTCCATCTGCGCACCCGCCGCGAGAAACGCCTTGATCGTATAGCCGGCGTCGCGGATCCAGGCGTAGCGATAGTCGTAATTCTTCTTGCCGCCGATCCCTTCGGGAACCGAGGTGGTCGCGGCGGCTGCGATCGCACCGGTCGGTGAATAGAGCAGCAGCTTCAGCGCAAGGACGCTGCGGATGAACGCGGGGCGCCGTTCGCCGTCATAGTCGATCCGGTGCGACCATTGCCGCCATTCCGCGTCGGAGATATCGATCCGCTCGTCGATGTCGGCGATCGTCGGCACGACCAGCGGCTCGTCCTCACCCGCAACGATCGCGACGACCTCTCGCTGCCCCTGCGCGACCGTCAGCACGCCCGTCACCGCCTCGTCAGCGCGCTTCACGACGACGCCGTCGCTGTGCAGGAACAGCCCCAGCACACGGTCGACATGGAAGACCGGATATTCGCCGATCTTCGATTGATAGGGGCTCGCCCCGCTGGCTCTGCGCCCCGGGCGCATCTCGATTCTGAACCGGACGGCACCGTCGAGCCCGTCGATCCGGCGTGCGAGTTCGGTCCAGGGCAACCGGCCCGCCGTACCGCTGTTCATCGACTCGGTCAGTCGCGCGCGGCCGCTGTCCGTGATGAAGAGCGTCTCGAGCACGTTGCTGCCGGGCAGATAGCGGCGCTCGACGGTGAACGGCTCGGTCGGGGTGATGCTGAACCGTCCCCCCTCCTCCGGATCGAGCAGCCGGTCGAACAGCGGCTGAGAATCGAGATTGGGCACGCACCACCAGTCGATCGATCCGTCCGCACCCGACAGCGCGACCGACCGCCCGTCGCCGAGCGCGCCATAATCCTCCAGCCGCAGATAGCCGTCCTCACGCACCCCCTCGCATACGTCGTCGCGCGCGGGTCGGGTGGTGGCGCGCAGCACGTCGCTGGCCAATGCGGCAAGGGTCTTGGCCATGGAAGTGTCTGTCCGATCGCGTCTCTGCCCCCCACCAGGCCGGGTATTCGACGCTGGGGAAGCCGTGGTCGGACATGAACGTCGCGGCGTGCGCCAATATCCCGCCCCAACACTATTTTCCTGGCAGCAGCCTGCAACGCGCCGACCGGGTCCGCCCGCCGCTCAGAGCGGGGACACGTCCGGCATGAAGATATAGCCGTTGCCGCGTACCGTCCGGATCAGTTCGGTGCGGTCGTGCCGCTGCACCTTGCGCCGCAGCCGGCTGATATTGACGTCGATCGTGCGCCCCTTCGCCGGACCGTCGCTGCGCCCCAGCGTCGCGATCATATCGTCGCGCGAATGGATCGTCTGCGGTTGCGCGACGAACAGGTGGAGCATCTGGAACTCGCCGTCGGTCAGCCGGACATTGGTGCCGTCGGGGGCGGTCAGCGTCCGCATCCGGCAGTTCAGCGCCCAGCCCGCAAAGCCGACCAGATCGTGGCTCTGCACAGGACTTGCGGCGCCAACGAGTCGCTCGGTCGGCGCGGGGTCGGCAGGATCGGGTGACGTGCCCGCGGCCAGTTGCGCGCGTTGCCGCCGCAGCACCGACCGGATCCGCGCGAGAATTTCGCGCGGGCTCGACGGCTTGGTGACATAATCGTCCGCGCCCAGCTCGAGCGCGACAACCCGGTCGATCTCGCTCGACAGCGCGGAGAACATGATCACGCGCGGCGGATCCTGGGTCTGGGTCAGCGCGCGCAGCACCGACAGCCCGTCCTCGCCGGGCATCATCATGTCGAGCACGACGAGATCGCAGGGACGGTGCGCGAGCCGGGTCCGCAACGCGGCGCCGCTCGCCACGGCTTCGGCGCGCAGGCCGTGATCGACCAGAAACCCCGTCAGCAACTCTCGCAGCCCGGGATCGTCGTCGACGATGACGATCCGCGCGCTGTCATCCGCCCCTCGCGTGCCGGCATTGAGATCAGGGCCGGGCACGGCGACGGAAACGCTGTTGGTCAAAATCATGCGCCTCGCCTGCAGGTCAGTTCTTTCCGGCATATGTCTGGATGTTGCGCAATCCGTCGCGCCGGCAACGACCGGCGGTGGCGTGGCATGATGCGAAATCGCTGAAACATCGCGAACACATACGTGGCATAGTGGCCGGCGATGAACTGCGCCGCTCCCGAACCCGCCGATACGATGCTGCTCGTGGTCGATGACGACCATGCGATCCGGACGCTGCTCGCGCAGAGTCTGGGGATGCACGGGTACCGCGTCGAAACCGCGACGAATGCGCAGGAAATGGACGTCGCGCTCGCGCGGCATCCGATCGCGCTGATCCTGCTCGACGTGATGATGCCCGGCGAGGACGGTCTTGCAGCCTGTCGCCGCCTGACCCGCAAGGGCGCGCCCCCCGTCGTCATGCTCAGCGCGCTGGGCGACGAACCCGACCGAATTCTCGGGCTCGAGATCGGCGCGAGCCATTATCTCACCAAGCCGTGCAGCCCGCGCGAGATCCTCGCCACGGTCCGCGCGGCACTGCGTGAACGCAATGGCGCGGCTGCCGAGACCGGACGCAGCTATGGCTTTCTCGGCTGGCGGGTCGATTTCGCCGCGCACGAACTGCTCGACGGCGACGGCATGCTCGTCGACCTGACCGATGGCGAATTCGCGGTGCTGCGCGCCTTTGTCGAGCGTCCGCGACGCGTGCTCGCGCGCGACGCGTTGCTGGAGGCGGCGCGGGGCCCGGACACCGACGCGTTCGACCGGGCGATCGACGTCCAGGTCAGCCGGCTGCGACGCAAGCTGCGTTCACGCGGTGACGAGATCATCCGGACGATCCGCAACGAGGGCTATTTCTTCGTTCCCCGCGTGATCCGGCTATGACCACGCCGCCACGCACGGCTGGCGCGAATCCGGCCGGCACCAGGGTCGGGCATCCGCGGCGCTGGCCGCTGTTCCTGCGCATCTTCGCGTTCATCCTGTTCACCGTCCTGCTCGTCCAGCTGCTCAATTTCGCCGCCGTCCTGCTGGTCCCGCCGCCGACGCCGGTGGTCTATTCGACCAGCCGGATCGCCTCGGTCGTGCGCGCCGGACGCGACCCGAGCGGGCTGCTGACGATCGCGGTCGCGACCGCCCCGCCGACCGAGGAGGGCGATGCGCGCGATCGCCATCTCGGCCAGGTGATCGCCGCCGATCTTGGCGTGCCGGCACGCGCGGTGATCGTCGAGGCGCGGCGCTATGGTCCGCCCTTGATGGCGGGCGCGTTTCGTCCGCCCATGCCGATGGGCATGCCCAAGATGCCGCCACAGTCGGTCGTCGACAACACGCTGTTCGGTGCGTTCGTCGTCTGGGTCCATGCCCCCGACGGCCAGTGGCGGACGATCCGCCCGGCACGGCCGGCGTTCGGCTTGTGGCAGGCGCGGCTGATCCTGTGGTTCCTCGTCGCGATGGCGGTCGCGGCACCGGTCGCGCTGGTGCTGGCACGACGCATAGCGCGGCCGGTCGCGCTGTTTGCCGCCGCCGCCGACCGGCTCGGTCGCGACCCTCGCGCCGATCCGATCCCGCTGACCGGACCGCCCGAGATCATGGAGGCCGCGACCGCCTTCAACGTCATGCAGGAACGGCTCAATCGCTATGTCGAGGATCGCACGACGCTGATCGCCGCGGTCGCACACGATCTGCGCACGCCGCTGATGCGTCTCGCGCTCCGGCTCGAAAAGGCGCCCGACGAGATCCGCGAGGCGAGCGAGGAGGATATCCAGGAGATGAGCCAGCGGATCGGCGCGGCGATGGCGTTCGTCCGCGACATGACCCGGCATGTCCGCCGCCAGCGGCTCGACCTGCGCTCGCTCGCGGAAAGCATCACCGACGATTATGCCGACCGCGGCGAGCAGGTGGTGCTGTCACCCGGTCCGTCGCTCGCGATCGACGGCGATGCGCCCGCGCTCAAGGCGTTGCTGGTCAATCTGGTCGACAATGCCGTCAAATATGCCGGGCATGCCGAGGTCCAACTCTACCGCGACCGCGACACGGTGGTGATCGAGGTCGGCGATCGCGGTCCGGGCCTGTCCGCCGCCGATGCGGCGCATGCCTTCGAGCCGTTCTTCCGGGCGGAGCGGTCGCGCAACCGCGATACCGGTGGCACCGGCCTCGGGCTCGCCAGCGTCCGCGCGGTGGCGCATGCGCATGGCGGTGCCGCGTCGCTGGAAAATCGCCCCGAAGGCGGTCTGATCGTGCGCGTCATTCTGCCGGCATGATCCGGCACCGAAACAGGAGAAGACCGATGTCGATGCGCGCATGGACCGTGATCGCCGGCGGGATGCTGGCCGCGGTGGCGCCCGCCCCGAATGCCGCGGCAACAGCGCAGTCGAGCCCCGAGCCGGCGCGATCCCCCAGCCAGCGCCCGCAACAGGGCCGCGGCCAGCTGTTCATCAGCCCGATGGGCGAGCCGTTCCGCTCGACCCAGAAGGCCGGCGCGGCGCAGGCGTTATGGTTCCAGGGTGCCGACCGCGACGGCGATGGCCGGATCACCCGTGCGGAGTTTCAGGCCGATGCGACCCGGGTCTTCGCGCATTTCGACCGCGGCCGCGACGGCGAGATCGACCCTGAAGATATCGCCTGGTACGAGAATATCCTCGTCCCCGAGATCCGCGTCCGCGGTGGAGGACGGGGCGGATCGGCGGGACGGCCCGACACCGGGTCCGGCAAGCGTGGCAGCGCCGCCAGCCGCAGGACCAGCACCGCCGACGCGACCTTGCGGATCGGCGCCGGCCGCTTCGGCCTGTTCGACCTGCCCGAACCGGTGACGTCGGCGGATCTGGATTTCAACCGCGGCGTCGACCGGGCAGAGTTCGCCAAGGCCGCCGCCGACCGGTTCGCCGCGCTCGACCGCAATGGCGACGGCGCGATCCGGCGTCGCGAAGTGCCGCGCGCGGGCGGCGACACCTGGCGCAACGGCGACGACCAACTCGGGACTCCAACGCTGACGCCCGCGCGCTGACAGGCCGCATCAGCCGGGTGGCGGCCCGGCCCCCAACGGACCGCCCGGCCCACCCGGCCCCGGAGGCGCATGGCGAAGCCGCATCAGCGCCTCGAACCCCGCGCGCTGGGGCGTGTCGAGACTGTCGTAGAAGCTGCGGGCTGCGATCAAGCGCGACCGGTCATGCGCTGCGTGCGCGGTCGCCTCCGCCTCGAACCGTTCGAGATGGCGGGCGAAATCCTCGCCACCCGGCATCGGCGGGCCCGGGCGCATATTCGGCCCCTCCCCGCCGTCGCGCGGCGGAGGCCCCCAGGCGGACAGGAACGCAACGAGCGCACCACGCTGGTCGGGTCGCAGGTGCAGCAGCAGCGCGATATCGTCGGCCTCGCGGGCCCGCATCGCATCGACATTTGCGGGCCCACGCTCCGGCCCGCGCGGACGCTCTGCACTGGCAGTGCAGGTCGCGCTAAGCAGCAGCATCGCGGCCAGCCAGCGTGACGACCGCGGTTTCTTCAAAATCATCGTCATCGTCCTTCCCCCGGTGTCAGCCGAGCATCCCGGATATGATCCAGCGCCGGCTCAGCGCGGATTTGGTGATCGTCGCCCCGCATCCACGGCAGGCGGCGCGCTGGATCGACGCGCCGGCTACATCGCGGTGCCGCGACCGGGGCAGATGACGCCCGACGCTGCAATCGGTGGTGCGCGGTGATGGCATCGGCATGGCTGGCTCCCCGGTTCATTCCGTCGGGCCGGATATCGCAGCGCGGTTTGTCCCGAATATTTCAGCGAGCTGCCCCCCGGACGACAGACGCGAAAAAGCCCCGCCATCACGATGGATGGCGGGGGCGTTTCTTAGTCCTACCGGTCGTCGGCCCTAGAACTTCACGTTCGTGCTGACGAAGAAGGCACGACCATAGGGGTCGTAGGTCGACGGATAGGTGTTCGCCTGTTGCTGGTTGTCGCCCAGGATCGGCGGCTGCTTGTCGAACAGGTTGTTGACCCCGACCGACCAGGTGAAGCCGTCCTTGATCCGGAACGCCGCGGTCAGGTCGAAATAGTCATAGGCCTTGATCCGCTCGACCGCATAGGTCGTCGCGCTGTCGTCGTCCTTCACCGCCGACAGGTGGCGATACAGCACCGATACCGTCATCGGCCCGGTCGAATAGGTCGCGCGCGTCGACAGCCGCCATTTCGCATAGGGATTGCCGCAGGTCTGGCCGAACTTGCCCGCACAGTCGATCGTCAGGTCGGGGATCGCCGCCAGCGGGTTATAGTCGAACGCGATCAGCCGCGTGCCGCTGAAGCGCAGGTCGAGCCGGCTGGTGTCGCTGCCGAACGCGCCGAAGCCGAGCGGCAGGCCGTAGCGCGCCTCGAAATCGACCCCGCGCGTCGTCACGCCCCCCGTATTGGCCAGCGTGTTGGCCGCATCGGTGATCGCAAAGCTGTTCGCGTCGCGCGGCAACGACCCGCAATAGCTCGCGTCATAGGGCGTGTAGCCATTGTCCGCGTCGCCGTAACAGGCGCGGATCAGGTTGGTCGTGCCGACCGTCGAGATATAGTTCGCGATCTTGATCTTGTAGTAATCCGCGGTGAACGAGAAGCCGGGCAGGAAACGCGGCTGGAGCACGATGCCCGCGGTATAGGTGTCGGACGTCTCCTCGCGCAGCGCGGGGTTGCCGCCGTTCACCGTCTGGATCTGCGTGCTGCCGCCGTCATAGGCGGTGCCGATCACCGACGCCGCGACGCCGTTCGACAGGCAGCTCGCATTCAGATTGGTGTTCGTCAGCGCCACCGCGGTCGTGCACGGATCGGTCGCGGCGGGAAAATCCTGCGACGCGCCGCTGAACAGGTCCGACACGGTCGGCGCACGCACCGCCCTCGAATATTGGCCGCGCAGCGCGACGTCGTCGATCAGCGACCAGACCGCACCACCCGAATAGGTGTTCACCGATTTCGCCGCGGTCGAATAATAGGAATAGCGATAGGCGCCGTTGACCTCGAGCTTCTTCACGAAGGGCAGATCCGCGAGCAGCGGCACCGCGACCTCGGTATAGACTTCCTTGACGTTATACCCACCGCCCAGGCCTTCGCCCGCGTTGAAGCCGACCACGTCGCCCGACGACAGCGAGAAATCGGGATTGTAGCTGCCCTGTTCGCGGCGATATTCGGTCCCGAACACGATCCCGACCGGGCCCGCCCCCAGATCGAACAGCTCGCGGTTCGAGATCGACGCGCTGGCGACCTGCTCGCTGATCGTGCTCGAATTCTGCACCGGAATGGTGATGAACGCGGCGGCCGCGTCGCTGATGTTGCCCGCCCCGAAGATGTTCAGCGGGACGCAGCCATTGCTCGTATCCGAACACACCAGATTGCCGCCGGTGTCATAGGTCGTCCGCAGCGCCTGGAGCACGCGGCTGCGTGAGACGTTCCCGGTCTGGCTCTCGATCGATTTGGTCCGCGAATAGCTGTAATAGGCGTCGTAGTTCCAGCCACCGCCGATATCGCCCTTCGCGCCCAGCACGGTGCGATAGGCGGTGTTGTCGAGGCTCGACACGCGATTGCCGACCTCGCTCAGCCGTCGGTAGATGGTCGAGGTGACAAAGCCGTCGCCATCCGTATCGAGCCCCTGGAGCAGCGCGCGCGATCCTGCGGAGAGGAACGAGGAATCGGCGTCGAGCGACACCGACCCGGTGAACGGCGTCGGCGCGAGCTGGTTCTTCACGCGGTTGTTGATGAACTGGCCCTCGGCATAGACGGTCAGTGCGTCGCTGACGTCGTAATGCGTCTGCGCGCTCATCAGGAACCGCTCCTGCGGGACCTGCAGGTAATTGGACGGCGCATAATTATAGGCGTCGGTCGCGGCGCTATAAGCCGAAAAGCTCCCATCGGGTTCGAACTTGCGGTTGACGCCGCCAATCGCGAACCGCGTGCCCTCGATCGAGCCCGACCCGCCTGCGATCAGGCCACCCTCGCCATCATCGACCTGCGCCTGTCGCGAATAGTCGCGCGCCGACTGAAGGATGCCGTTGCGCTTGGTATAATCGAAATAGACCGTCGCATTGCCGCGCCCGTCCTCGAAATTTCCCCCGAGCAGCAAGTTGCCGTTGAACGTGCCGCCATCGCCCGCCTCGTTGATGCGGTAGTTCGCATTCACCTCCGCGCCGCTGAAATCCTTCTTCATGACGAAGTTGATCACGCCCGAGATCGCGTCGGAGCCATAAACCGCGGACCGGCCACCGCTGACGATGTCGACGCGTTCGATCAGCCCGGCGGGGATGGTGTTCAGATCGACGACCTGGTTCGAGTCATAGGCGACGTAGCGACGGTTATCGACGAGGACGAGCGTTCGCGTCGAACCCAGCCCGCGCAGATCCGCGGTCGCCACCCCGCCCCCGGGGTTATTGGACGCACCCGTCGTGCTCGGCACCAGCTGCGGCAGGTCCTTCAGGACATTCTCGACATTGGGCTGGCCCGACAGTGCGAAGTCCTGCGCGCTGACCACCGCGATCGGTGACGCCTGCTGCAACTGGAGACCGCCCAGCCGCGATCCGGTGACGACGATCGTCTCGCCATCGGCCGGCGCGGCGTTGTCCGGCACCGCCTGCGTTGCCGGGTCGACGGTCTGCGCGACGGCCGGTGCACTCAAGCCAAGCAGAAGCGTGGACGCCAGAAGGCGTTTGCGAAAGTCCAGACGCATGGTGATACTCCCTGAGCCGCAACACTTTGGGTTGCGCGGCATTTTTTGCGATGACGGATATGGTCCGCCCCGCAAAGCTGCAGGGATTTGACGGGGTCGACAACGGCTAAGTCGTCATCGAACCGTCATACGTTCGACCTGTTGTTACGCAGCCACGGTTTGTTACAAACCGTGTCGCAAGCAAGACTGTATCGTGACTTTGATCGCAGCGCGGACATCAGGCATGCATCACGCCGCCGGTCGGCGGAACACCACGGTCACGCTCCGGACGCGTTGATCCACAGCGCGGCTCTGTACTCGAACGCCGAACCGCAGCGCTTCGATCGCCACGGTAAGGCCGGTGGCCGACGACCCGCGGATACCGGCTGGGGGCGGCACGGTCGCGCGGCTCATTGGAACGTCGACCCGGCAGCCATCGCCTTGCTCGGGCTCAGCCCCTGCTGCTCGAGGAACTGGTTCAGCGCCGCGACCAGATCCTGCGCGGCGCCGCTGGTCAGTGCGACCCGCCCGACGACGACCCGCTCGACCGACGGCGCGTCGCGCGTGTGATCGCACCGCGCGCTCTCCAGCGTCAGCACGATCACGCCCGACAGATTGGCGAGCCCGGCGAGCCCCGTGGCGAAGACTTCGGGCGCGAACGGATTGTCGACGAGCGGCGGCAGCGTCGGCGCGCTGATCGGCGCGGATGACGGGACGGATTTGATGGCGACACGCATGGCGATGGTCCTCGCAGGATGAACGGGCGAGCCGATTGGCCCGCACGGCGCTCTAGCCAGCGACCATGTCCCGAACATTTCCCGCCACTTGCTCCATGTGTCAGCCGGGCCCGGCGACTGCGCGGTCGCGCTCGTTGGTGACCCAGTGTTGCAATCCGGCCGGCGCGCGCCATCCGCCGGAAACATCGCCCGCCCAGGCGCCCGGTCTCACCCGGAGACCTCCCCATGATGTTCGAATTTGGCGCCAGTACGATGGCCCTGGCCTTGGCCGGCACGATCGGCGGCACGGCGGTCGCAGCGCCCGTCCAGCATGCGAAGCCCCCCGCCCCGACGCCACCGGCCGATCCCGCCGTCCGGACGATCCGAACCTTGCGCGTCGAGGGCGCGCAGCGGATCGAGCCCGAGACCGTGCTGAGCTACACCAAGCTGCGCGCCGGCATCCCCTATACGGCGGAGACCCTCGATCAGGCGCTTAAGGACCTTCAGGCGAGCGACCTGTTCGCCGATTATTCGATCGCCGGGGTCGAGGACGGCAATATCGTCGTCCGCATCCGCGAAAACCCGATCATCAACCGCATCGTCGTCGAGGGCAACAAGGCGCTCAAGAGCGACAAGATCACCAAGGAGATCAGGCTCGCACCGCGGCAGATCTTCACGCGCAGCGCGGTGCGGCAGGATGTCGCGCGGATCGTCGAGCTTTATCGCCGGCAGGGCCGCTTCGCCGCGATGGTCGATCCGAAGATGGTCAGCCTCGATCAGAACCGCGTCGACATCGTCTTCGAGGTCAGCGAGGGCCCGAAATCGAAAGTTCGCCAGATCAACATCCTCGGCAACAGCGTGTTTTCGGACGCACAAATTCGCGGGCAGATGGCGACCAAACAGGCGCGGCTCAGCCGCATGCTGTCGTCCGCGACCAGCTACGACCAGGATCGCCTGAGCTACGACCAGCAGAAGCTGCGGCAATTCTACCTGACGCAGGGCTATGCCGATTTCCGCGTCACGTCCGCGGTCGCCGAACTCACCCCGGACAAGAGGGACTTCATCATCACCTATGTGGTGGAGGAGGGCAAACGCTACACATTCGGCGCCGTCACCGTCGACAGCCAGATCCGCGACTTCGACAGCAGCAAGCTCGCCGCCACGCTGCCGCTCAAGAAAGGCGCCTGGTATAACGCCAAGCAGGTGGAGGACGCGGTCGACAGCCTGAGCCAGACCGCCGGCCTGTTCGGCTACGCCTTCACCGAGGTCAATCCGGAGTTCCAGAAGGACGCCGACACGCTGACGATGGGGATCAACCTCAACATCGCCGAAGCCAAGCGCACCTATGTCGAACGCGTCGAGATCAACGGCAACACACAGACCAAGGACAAGGTCGTGCGGCGCGAGATCCGCCTGGCGGAGGGCGACGCGTTCAACAGCTTCCAGGTCAAACGCTCGGAGGACCGGATCAATTCGCTCGGTTATTTTCAGGACAAGACGGAGATCAAGCAGAAGCCCGGCTCCGCGCCCGATCGCGTCATCCTCGAAACCAACCTCGAGGAGAAATCGAGCGGCGAGCTTCAGCTCTCGGCCGGCTATTCCAGTCTGGAGAATTTCATCGCGTCCGCCACGATCACCCAGCGCAACTTCCGCGGCATGGGACAGGAGCTACGGGCCGGGGTCAGCTATTCGAGCTATTCGAAATCGGTCAATCTCGGCTTCACCGAACCCTATCTGTTCGACACCAACATCGCGCTGGGCGGCGACATATTCCGGCGGGATTACAGCTCGTACAGCACCACCGGCGACACCGACAGCACGACCTATGAACAGATCTCGACCGGGTTCCAGATCCGCGCGGCGGTGCCGCTGACCGAATATTGGTCGGCCACCGCCCGCTACGGCCTGTCCTATGATCAGGTCGCGCTCGATGCGGACACCTATTACACCAACGGCGTGTGCGATCCCGCGGTCGCCGGCCAGTATCTGTGCGACGCGGTCGGAAATCGCTGGACCTCGTCGATCGGCTATTCGCTGGTGTTCGACAGCACGAACAGCCGCACCCGCCCGTCCAAGGGCAGCAAATTCAGCGTCAGCCAGGATTTCGCCGGCCTCGGCGGCGACACGCGGTATCTCCGCAGCACCGCCAACTACTCGAAATATGTCGATCTCGGCTCGCGCTTCATCCTCACCGCGCATGCCGAGGGCGGCTATATCAGGGGGCTCGGGCAGCAGGTGCGACTGACCGATCGCTTCTATCTGGGCGATCCCCAGATGCGCGGCTTCGATATCCGCGGCGTCGGGCCGCGCGTCACGCGGACCTATTACGACACCAGCACGATCCCTGCGACGATCTCGACCGACAGCAGTTCGAACACGCAGACCGCGCTGGGCGGCACCGCCTATTACCAGGCCCGCCTCGAGGTCGAGCTCCCGCTGGGCTCGGGCGCGCGCGAACTCGGCCTGCGCCCCTCCGTCTACATGGACGTCGGCGCGGTGTTCGGCGGCAGGACGCCGACGCTGACCGACAGCTGTGCCGCCGCGAACGCGACCTCGATCGCGTGCGTCGCCGCGACGCGTCAATACACCGACAGCGCCGGCAACCTGCTCTACCTCGATTCCGCCGGCGCAAGCACGACGACCAACACCGGCACGCCCTACAGCTATTCGCTCGGCGCCTATCGCGAGACCTATACGGGCAATAGCGCCAGCCCGCGGCTGTCGGTCGGCATCGGCGTCAACTGGGCCTCCCCGTTCGGCCCGCTGCGGATCGATCTCGCCAAGGCACTGCTCAAGGCGGATGGCGACGACAGCAAGCTGATCACCTTCAATATCGGCGGCCAGTTCTGATGTGCACGGCGTCCTCCTGCGAAACGCCCTGCGCGTGGGGAAGCCGCCCGGTTGAGCTTGCCGCGGGGCTGCCCTAGACCCGTCACGCCACCGGCTCGCGTCCGCACATCGCGGCGACGATCCGGGCATGATGGAGAGCGCCGCCCATGTGTTTTGACCCCGCCCCGAAGCGCAAAGCTGCGAAGCCCACGACGGCGGTGACGCGATGATCCTCCTGCTGCTGGCCGCGCAGGCCGCGACGCTCGGCGCGACCAATTACGGGCTCGACGCACCGATGCCGACACCCAAAACGACGCCCGCCTTTGCCGACGAATTCAACGGGCGAACGATCGATCGCAGCAAATGGCGGTTCGACACCTCGCGCAATGCCGAGGGCTGGGCCAATCACGAGCGCCAATATTATGCCAAGGACCGGCCCCGGAATGCACGGATCGAAAAGGGCTCACTGATCATCGAGGCGCGGCGCGAGACGCTGTCCAAGGCGCGCTTCCCCGACTGGGGCGGCCAGAGCTACAGCTCGGCGAAGCTCGTCTCGCGGGTGCCACGCGGCTATGGCTTCTACGAAGTCCGCGCGATGCTGCCCTGCGGTCGGGGCAGCTGGCCCGCGGTCTGGCTGCTGCCAAGCGGCGGCCGCTGGCCCGACGAGGGCGAGATCGACATCGTCGAGCTGGTCGGATGGGACCCGAACGTCGTCCATGCGACGGTGCACAGCGGTGCGTTCAACCACACCAAGGGCACGCAGCGCGGCGCGCAGAAGCGCGTGCCGACCGCCTGCACCCGCTATCATCGCTATCAGCTCGACTGGCGCGCGGATGTCATCACGATCGGCGTCGACGGCCGCGCGGTCATGCGCGTCGCCAATGATCAGCCCGGCGGCAAGGCGGCCTGGCCGTTCACCCGGCCCTATGACCTGATCCTCAACCTTGCGGTCGGCGGCGACTGGGGCGGGCAGAAGGGGATCGACGACACCGCCTTCCCGCAGCGCATGGCGGTCGACTATGTCCGCTACTGGCGCCCTGCCCAGAGCCGGTCGCGCCGCTGATCGCCATCAGCCTCAGCGCCGCCCCCGCGCGGCGAGCAGGATCATCCCCCCGCCCAGCGTCAGCACCGCGAGCACGACCAGCACCGCATCGAAATCGCGCGGCGTCGCCAGCGCCCAGGTGATCACCGGCCCGAGCAGCCCGGGCAGGGTGTTGGCGAGGTTGAGAAGCCCGAGGTCGCGTCCCCGGTGCCGCGCGCTCGGCAACAGCTGCATCGCAAAGCCCGCGTGCAGCGCCAGGAAGACGGACGTTCCGCCCGTATAGACGCAGAACGCCGCCGCGCCGCTGGTGAAGTCGCGCGCCGCCATCATCGCGATCAGCCCCGCCGCCGCGACCAGCGCCGCCGCGAACAGGAACGGCTTGGTTCGCCCGGTCCGATCGGCAAGCCGGCCGACGAGCACCGCGATCGGCAGAGGCACGCTATAGGCGACGATCATCACCGTCCCCATCCGCGCGGCGAGCACCGACTCCGGTACCGACGGCGCGACGGTCTCGAAATAATAGAGAAGATAGACGAACAGCGCGCTGCCCGCGATCTGCACGAGCAGCCGCGCGGTCCAGGCGAGCAGCAGATCACGCCGCAGCATCGACTGTAACACCGGCGGCGGCGCCCCCGCCTGCCTAGTCCCGCGTACGATCACGAGCGGGAGTGTGCACGCAGCGACGGTGACCGCGATGACCACGAAGCGCGCCGGCTCGCCGAACCGGCTCGCCCCGACCAGCGCGGCGGACAGCGTCGCCGCGACCGGATTGGCCATCGCCAGCAGCCCGCCTGCGACCCCCTTGCGGCCATCGGGCACCTCCTCGGCGATGATCGCCATCAGCGGCGCGATCACCGCGTTCAGCGCGACCTGGAACAGGACGATCCCCGCCACCAGCAAGGCAGGCGTGGTCGCGGCCGCGAGCCCCGCATAGGACGCCATCGTCGCGACGACGCCCGCCGCCATGATCCCGCGGCGGCCTCCGCCCCGGCTCACCAAACGGTCGCTCAGCCAGCCAAAGCCGATATTCGCCACGCTCGCCGCGATCGCTCCCGCGATCACCGTCACCGTCAGCAGATCGAGACGACCGTCGCCCGCCACCTGATCGACCTTGATCGGCAGCAGCAGCGTCAGCAGCGGCAGATAGCCGACGACCGCCCCCGCATAAGCGAGCGCGCAGACGAGGAGGAAAGCTGCCGGTCGCGGCGCGGGTGACGGCGACCGGCCATGCGGGGAGGAGGAAACGGTACGCGGCACGATGGCGCCCTTGTGACCCGCTCGCCGCCGTCGGGCAACTCCCGAACCACCCCCGCCGCCGCCGCGGCTGGTCTACGCCCCGGTCAGGGTTTCATCGTCATCGGCTCGAGCGTCGTCGTCAGCAGCTGCGACCGGTCCGCGGCATCATGCGCCAGGGCGACGCGGTAGCGGCCCCCGGCAACCCGCCACCCCGGCAGCGCGGTGTCGTACTGCGCGACGACCCGCGGCTCCGCGGTCAGCGTCACGCGCCGCGACTCGCCCGGTTTGAGCGTCAGCCGCGTGAACCCCGCAAGCCGCATCGGCGTCGCCGTCCCCGCCCCGTCTGCCGCCGCCTGCGCGACATATATCTGCGGAACGTCAGCGCCCGCACGGCGCCCGGTGTTGACGACGTCGAACGTCACGCTGAGCCGCCGGCCGCCGGTCACCACCGGGTTGCGATAGGCGAAGCTGGTAAAGCTCAGCCCGTGCCCGAAGGCGAACAGCGGCCGCTGGCGCTGCTTCTCGTACCAGCGATAGCCGACGTCCGCGCCCTCGACATAGTCGACCGGAAAGCTTTCGAGCTGGATCGCGGCGGCGTTCGCGGGATTGGCGGCCGCCTGCGCCTCGACCGACGTCAGCCGGTCGAGACCGACCGGTGCTGGGCGTGGCGCCTGGGTCGCGGCGGCGGGGAAGGTGATCGGCAGCCGGCCCGACGGCGACACCCGGCCGGTCAGGATGTTCGCGATCGCCTCGCCGCCGCGCTGTCCCGGATACCAGGCCTGCAGCACCGCCGGCACCGCATCGATCCAGGGCATCAGCACCGGCCCGCCGGTTTCGAGCACTGCCACCGTCCGCGGCTGCGCCTTCGCCACCGCCGCGATCAACGCGTCCTGATTGTCGGGCAGCGACAGCGTCGGCACGTCCTGCGCCTCCGTCGTCCACTGCGTCGCAAAGACGATCGCCATGTCCGCGTCGCGGGCGGCGCGCGCCGCCGCCTCGGTGTCCTTGCCGTCGACAAAGGTCACCACCGCACCCGGCATTGCCGCGGTGATCGCCCTGAGCGGCGACGAGGCATGATAGGTATAGCGCGCGAACGACATCGCCGCGCCCGAGGTCAGCGGGATCTCGATCGGCGCGCCACCGACCGAGCGGACCTGGCTCGATCCCCCGCCCGACAGCACGCCGACGTCCGCTCGTCCGCCGATCAGCACGATGCGTTTGGCCGTGCGTGCGATCGGCAGCATGTCGCGGTCGTTCTTGAGCAGCACGATCCCCGCTTCCGCCGCGTCCTGCGCAACGGTGGCATGACGCGCATAGGGGATCGGCGCCTCTGCGGCGGGCATCGGCGTGTCATAGGCGCCGGTTTCGATCAGGCCGGTCAGATAGCGGACGATCATGTCGTCGAGCCTCGCCTGCGATACGCTGCCGTCGGCCACCGCGGCCTTGAGCGGCGCGCCGAAGTAGATCGCCTTGTCGAGTTCCTGTCCCGACTGCTGGTCGAGCCCCGCATTGGCCGCCTTCGCAGTTGAATGGACCGCACCCCAGTCGCTCATCACCCAGCCGCGATAGCCCCAGTCGCGCTTGAGCACGTCGGTCATCAGATGCTTGTTCTCGCACGCCCAGTCGCCATTGACCTTGTTGTACGCGCACATCACCGATCCCGGTTTCCCGCGCTCGATCGCGATCTGGAACGCGAGCAGGTCGCTCATCCGCAGATCGGCCTCGCCGATCCGCGCGTCGACGACCATGCGACCGGTCTCCTGCGCATTGAGCGCGAGGTGCTTGACCGTCGAGACGATGTGGTTCGACTGGACCCCGGCAATATGCGCGCCCGCCATCGACCCTGCCAGCAGCGGATCCTCGCCGAGATATTCGAAGTTGCGCCCGTTCCACGGATCACGCGTCAGGTTGACGCCCCCCGCCAGCAGCACGTTGAACCGCTTCGCCCGCGCCTCCGCGCCGATCATCGCACCGCCTGCGCGCGCGATTTCAGGGTCGAAGCTCGCCGCGGTGGCAAGTCCGGACGGCAACGCGGTCGCGACGTCGCCCTTGCGCTGTTCGACCTGGTTGGCGACGCCGAGCGACGCGTCGCTCTCGCGGACCAGTGGCACGCCCAGCCGCGCGATGGCGTCGATATGACCCGCCGACGGGATCAGCGTGTCCCTCGTCTTGCCTGCCGCCATCGGCGGGAACAGGCCGTGTGCCAGCTTGATCTTCTCGTCGATCGTCATCCGCGCGACGATCGCCGCGGCCCGCCGTCGCGCATCGGGTCCGGCGTCCGGCGCCGCCGTCGCTGGCGCCTTGGGCGGAGCCACCTTCGCAGGCATCTCGCGCGCCTCGACCATGGCGGCGATCCCCATCAGCGACACGCCCAGCATCAGCGCCCGATACCCCGTCGACATCCTCATTCCCTTCCGGTTTTCCGCCCCCCCCCCTGCGGACTGCGACACGCGTCCGGCCGGGCTGTGGCACCATTGTCACTGTTCACAGCATATTTAGTGAACGTTCACAACCAGCAGCCCAAATCCTTGACACGAATCGCGAAAAGGGAAAGTGAACGTTCACACGGAAGGCGCACTCATAGCGTCGGCTACAGGGAGGATTACCATGCGTGGCTTCACGGCTCGCTCGCTTTCGCGTCTTGTCATCGGCACATCGGCACTGGCGCTGGCCGCCATTCCCGGCGTCGCTCTGGCGCAGGATGCCGCAGCCACGGTCGGCAATCCCGGCCCGTCCGACATCGATCCGCAGGCCGCACCCGCCACGCCCGCCGATCCGAACGCGGTCACCGACGACATCGTCGTGACCGGCATCCGCGCGTCGCTGCGCGAGGCGATCGACATCAAACGCAACGGCCAGGGCGTGGTCGACGCGATCTCGTCCGAGGATATCGGCAAGTTCCCCGATACCAACCTCGCGGAATCGCTCCAGCGCATCACCGGCGTCTCGATCGACCGCTCGAACGGCGAAGGCTCGACCGTCACGGTCCGCGGCTTTGGTCCTGAGTACAACCTCGTCACGCTCAACGGGCGCCAGATGCCGACCTCGACGCTCGGCGACGGCGCCAGCGCGCCCGCCTCGCGCTCGTTCGACTTCGCCAACCTCGCCTCCGAAGGCGTCGCCGCGGTCGAGGTCTACAAGACCGGCCGCGCCGCGGTTCCGTCAGGTGGTATCGGCTCGTCGATCAACATCCGCACCCCGCGTCCGATCGACAAGCCCGGCACGCGCGGCAGCATTGCGGTCAAGGGCGTGCTCGACAGCTCGCGCAACGGCAAGGATCCGATCACTCCCGAAGTGTCGGGCATCCTGTCCACCACCTTTGCCGACGACCGCATCGGCGTCCTGCTCAGCGGCGCGTATCAGCGGCGCAAGGCGAGCAACAATTCGGCGGGCGTCGGCTTCCGCGACGGCTTTCTCGGCGCGGAGAACAACTGGGGCACGCTCGCCCAGCCCGGCACGCCCGGCGGTGCCAACATCACCAACCGTCCCGGCCCGACCGATGTCTATGAAATCCCGCAAAGCGCCAATTACGATGTTGTCGACATCGATCGCGAGCGCATCAACGGCCAGCTCGTGCTGCAGGCCTAGCCGACCGACACGCTGACCGCCACGCTCGACTTCACCTATTCGAGCAACAAGGTCGAAGTCCGCAACAGCAGCGTCGGCATCTGGTTCAACTTCGGCGACACGCGCAGCGCCTGGACCGATGGCCCCGCGGCTGGACCCGTCTTCTATTCGGAGAATTTCGCGCCCGGCAAGGATCTGTCGTACAGCAGCTCGCTGACCGCGAACAAGTCCGAGAACAAGTCGCTCGGCGGCAACCTGACCTGGGAAGCGCCCGGCAACGTCACGATGTCGCTCGACGCGCATCATTCGACCGCGGTGTCGAAGCCGACCAACGATTACGGCAGCAGCACGTCGATTGGTGGCGCGATCTTCGGCGTCCAGTCGCAGAGCATCAATTTCGAGAAGGACCTGCCGGTCATCTCGTACCAGATGTATCCCGGCATCGACCCGCTGAACGCATCGCTGATCACGCCGACGGGCAACGCGTTCCGCAACGCCTATTTCAAGAACGAGATCAACCAGCTCCAGCTGAAGGGTCATTACGACCATGACGGCGATTTCCTGAGCAGCATCGACTGGGGTTTCTCCTATGTCGATAACAAGGTGCGCTCGGCCTACGGCTTCATCCAGAACGAGACCTGGGGCGGTGTCGACCCGCGCGGCGCGTCGTTCGGCGCGGCCGCCGTGCCAGACGATTTCTTCAACCTCACCAGCCTGCCCGACAAGTTCAAGGGCGTCGCCGGATCGAACGATCCCGCGCTGCCGCCGTCGATCTACACGTTCAACTTCGAGCAGATGGCCGAATTGCTGCGCTCGCAATATGCGATTTGCAGCGCACCGCAGACGGGCGTCGCGGCGGAAGGCACCTGCCTTGCCAATTACACCAACGATCGCCGCATCCGCGAACGCACGATCTCGCCCTATATTCAGTTCAACGGCAAGTTCGACATGTTCTCGATGCCGGCGCACCTCATCGGCGGCGTCCGCTATGACGAAACGCAGGTGAACTCGTCGGCGCTGGTGCCGATCCCGAACGGCACCCGCTGGACGGGCGCGAACGAATTCGCGCTCACCTACGGCGCCAATTCGTTCACCTCGCTGAAGGGCCGCTATCACAACTGGTTGCCCGCGGTCGATTTCGACATCGAACCCCTCCGCAACGTCAAGCTGCGCGCGTCCTACAGCCACACCATCACGCGCGCCGATTACGGCAGCCTGCAGGGTGGCCTGAACATCGATTCCAACCCGCGCATCGGCGGCGGCACGGGCAGCCAGGGCAATCCGAACCTCGTCCCCTTCAAGTCGAAGAACATCGATCTGTCGGCGGAATGGTATTACGGTGCCGAGAGCTACATCTCGGTCGGCTATTTCAACAAGGACGTGAAGAACTTCATCGGCACGACCCAGGTCAACACGTCGGCGTTCAACCTGCGCAACCCGGGCTCGGGGCCCCGCTATCGTCAGGCGGTCGCAGCCCTCGGAACGACGGACAATCTCCAGGTTCGCGACTACATCCTGCGCAACTTCCCCGCCTCGTCGCAGGTCACGGGCACCAGCGATTCCGGTCTGCTGAACGGCAACATCTTCGGTCTGCCCGAGGACGACCTGTTCAACTTCCAGCTGAGCCAGCCGTTCAACAGCGACCAGACCGCCAATATCGACGGGTGGGAATTCGCGCTGCAGCACCGGCTCTGGAACACCGGGCTCGGCGTCATCCTGAACTACACGATCGTCAACGGCGACGCGAAATATGACAACACGCTCGATCCGAACATCGGCCAGTTCGCGCTGACCGGGCTCAGCGACAGCGCCAACGCGGTCGCCTATTACGACAAGAACGGCATCCAGGCGCGTGTGGCCTATAACTGGCGCGGCGAATTCTATGCCGGCGGCGCCTTCGATCCGCTCTATGTCGAATCCTATGGGCAGGTCGACGCCAGCGCGAGCTATCAGGTCACCACGGGGCTGGCCGTGTTCGGCGAGGTCATCAACCTCACCGGCCAGGGCCGTCGCGGTCACCGTCGCTCGGACAATTTCGCCACCTTCGCGCAGCCGGGCTATGCCCGCTACGCAGCCGGCCTGCGGTTCAACTTCTGACCCGCGGCGCCGCCGGCCAACGGAACGACCACCTCCCCCACGGGGGGTGGTCTTTTCGGCGCCGTGGCGGCACAGAATGACAGTGTCGGACATGCAAACTGACGGGCTGGACATGGATCGGGCAATCACCTCGATCGTGATCGTCGGCGGTGGCACCGCCGGATGGCTCGCCGCGTGCCTCATCGCCGCCCGCGCGGACCGTGATGCCGAGCACCCGCTTCAGGTCACCCTGATCGAGTCGCCCGACGTCGCAACGATCGGCGTGGGCGAAGGCACATGGCCGACGATGCGCCGCACGCTCGAACGGATCGGCATCTCCGAAACCGAATTCCTCCTCGCCTGCGATGCCGCGTTCAAACAGGGATCGCGCTTCGACGGGTGGCGCACCGGCGCGGCCGACGACCGCTATCTCCACCCCTTCACGACACCCGCCGAAGCAGCCCCGCGCGATCTCGCCTCGGCCTGGTCCGACAGCGGCCTGGCCTTTGCCGAAGCGCTCTGCGCGCAACATGCCGTCTGCAACCGGGACCTTGCGCCGCGTCAGCGTGCGATGCCCGATTATGCGGGCACGCTGAACTATGCCTATCATCTCGACGCCGGCAAGTTCGCCGCCCTGCTGGCCCGGCACGCGACCGAACGGCTCGGGGTGCGCCACCTGCGCGACCATGTCGTCGGCGTCGATGGCGCGGCCGATGGCTATATCGCTGCGGTCCGCACGCGCGCATCGGGCAGGATCGAGGGCGACCTGTTCCTCGATTGCACGGGTCATGCCGGATTGCTGATCGGCGAGCATTACGGCGTCGGCACGATCGACCGCGGACGCGAACTCTTCAATGACCGCGCGCTCGCAGTCCAGCTGCCGGTCGCACCCGACAGCGCGATCGCGTCGCAGACCAATGCCACCGCGCACGCCGCGGGCTGGATCTGGGATATCGGCCTGCCCGCGCGACGCGGCATCGGCTGCGTCTATTCGTCTGCGCATCTCGACGACGACGCGGCGGCCGACACGCTCATCCGCTATCTGCGCGCGACCGCCCCCGACGCACCACTGCCCGACTTTCGCCCCCTGCGGTTCCAGTCGCGCCATCGCGACCGTTTCTGGCACCGCAACTGCCTCGCCATCGGTCTGTCCGCCGGCTTCCTCGAACCGCTCGAGGCATCTGCGATCGTGCTCGTCGAGCTCTCGGTCGAGGCGCTGCTCGACAATTTCCCGGCAACCCGCCGCACGATGGATCTCCACGCCGCGCGCTTCAACACGCTGTTCCGCTATCGCTGGGACCGGATCGTCGAGTTCCTCAAGCTGCACTATGTCCTCAGCCAGCGCGACGAGCCCTATTGGCGTGACCACCGCGATCCCGGGTCGATCCCGCGGCGTCTCGCCGAGCTGCTCCAGCTATGGGCCGACCAGCCCCCGTCGCACGCCGATTTCCCGATGGTCGACGAGATTTTTCCCGCGGCGAGCTATCAATACGTGCTCTACGGCATGGGCTTTCCCGCGCCGCGCCGCACGCCTGTCCGCACGGGCGCGCGCGGTGCCGCCGACATGCTCGTGCAGCAGGTCGACCGGCACGGTCGCATGCTCGCCGCCGCCCTGCCGACCAATCGCGCCTATCTCGATGCCCTGCGGCATGCGATGACAAGCGCTACCATGGAAACGAGAGCCTGATGCCCGACCACGCGATCCTGACGCCTGAAGAGCACCGCGACCTGCGGATCCGCACCGACCGGTCGGATGCGCTGGGCGACGCCGTCATGGCGTGCATCACCGTCCCCAGCGAATTCCGCCGCGTCCAGACCCATTATCCGATCCTGTTCCAGCGCGACCAGACCCGCGACGGCTTCACCGCGCTCGCGATGTTCGGGTTCGAGGCGGGCGAAAACCTGTTTCTCGAGGGCGGCCGCTGGGATGCCCGCTATCGCCCGCTCGCTATCGACAGCCAGCCCTTCCTCGTCGGTCGCGGGCCGGAGGGTTCGTCGCTGCGCCAGGTGCATATCGACATGGCGAGCCCGCGGATCGGCGCGGGCGAAGGCATGCGCGTGTTCGACGATACCGGTCGCCCGACGCCGTTTCTCGAACGCATCGCGGATCAGCTGCGCGCACTCGACGAGGATTATGTTGCCGCGACCGCGTTCTTCGCCGCGCTCCAGCGTCACGATCTGCTCGAACCGCTGACGCTCGACGTCACGCTCGAGGACGGATCGAAGAACCGGCTGGTCGGCTATCACGTCATCGACGAGGATCGCGTTGAAGCACTCGACCCCGCCTCCGTCGCCGAGCTCCACGCCGAAGGCCATTTGCTGTCGATCTTCATGGCGCTCGCCTCGCTCGGCCAGATCGGGGATCTTGTCGCGCGCAAGAACCGACGGCTCGCGCATGGCTGACGCCGGCACCGCGGGGATCTTCGCCGCCCTGCCGCGGATCCGCGAAGTCGACATCAGCGGGCCGGCGGCGCTCGACACGCTGCTGCGCGAGGCGACGACGCCGTTCATCGTCCGCGGGCTCGTCGCCGACTGGCCGATGGTCGAGGCCGGTCGCCAGTCGGGACGTGCGGCGCGCGACTATATCGAACGCCATGCCCGGCCCACGCCCTTTGCCGTTTCGGTCGGTGCGGCGCAGAGCGGCGGCCGGCTGTTCTACGGCGACATGCAGGGCATGAACTTCCAGATGATGCGCGCGCCGCTGCCCGAGATCTTCGCGCGGATGACCGAGAACGAAGGGGTCGACGGCGCACCGTCCATCTATCTCGCCTCGATCGACATGCAGAATTTCTTCACCGGGCTGCACGAGGCCAATCACGTCGATCTCGGCGACCGCACGCCGCTCGCGAGCATCTGGATGGGAACGCCGACGCGGATCGCGGCGCATAACGACGCGCCCGACAATCTGGCCTGCGTCGCAGTCGGTCGTCGCCGCTTCACGCTGTTTCCGCGCGACCAGTTCCGCAATCTCTATCTCGGCCCGGTCGACAATACCCCCGCGGGCCGCGCGGTAAGCATGGTCGACTTCCACGACCCCGACTTCGCCGCCTATCCCGGCTTCCGCGATGCGCTGGCGCAGGCGCAGGTCGCCGAACTCGATGCCGGCGACGCGCTCTACATCCCGGCGCTGTGGTGGCATCATGTCGAGGGGCTTTCGGACTTCAACGTGCTGGTCAATTACTGGTGGCGCGACACGCCGCGCTGGCTCGGCCAGCCGCAGGATGCGCTCAACCACGCATTGCTCGCGATCCGCGACCTGCCCGAGGACGAGAAACGGCACTGGCGCGCCATGTTCGATCATTATGTGTTTTCCGACGACCCCGCAGTCGCGGCGCATATCCCCGAAGCCGAGCGCGGCGTCCTCGCGCCGCTCACCCCCGAAAGCGCAGGCAAGCTGCGCGCCTTCCTCCTGAGAGCACTCAGCCGATGACCACGCCCCCGATCCACCGCGTCGTCATCGCCGGCGGCGGCACCGCCGGCTGGATGGCCGCCGCCGCAATCGCGCGGACGATGGGCCGCACGGTCGCGGTGACGCTGGTCGAATCCGAGGCGATCGGCACCGTCGGCGTCGGCGAATCGACGATCCCGCCGATCGTGACGTTCAACCGCCTGCTCGGGATCAACGAAGCCGAATTCATGCGAGAGACGCAGGCGACGTTCAAGCTCGGCATCCTGTTCGACAACTGGAAGGATCGCGGCGACACCTATTTTCATTCGTTCGGCACGACCGGCAAGGATCACTGGTCCGCAGGCTTCCAGCATTTCTGGCTGCACGGGCTGACGCGCGGGCATCACCAGCCATTCGACGATTACTGCCTCGAACTGCGCGCCGCGCTGCAGGGCAAGTTCGCGCATCTTCCCGATGGCCGGATGAACTATGCCTATCAGCTCGATTCAGGCCTCTACGCCCGGTTCCTGCGCAAGATGGCGGAGGCTGACGGCACGACCCGGATCGAGGGCCGGATCGCGCAGGTCGAGCTGAACGGCGAGAGTGGCGACATCGCCGCGCTGACGCTCGACTCGGGCGCTCGGATCGAAGGCGACCTGTTCCTCGACTGCACCGGCTTTCGCGCGCTGCTGATCGAACAGGCGCTCCATGCCGGGTTCGACGACTGGACGCATTTCCTGCCGTGCGATTCCGCGATCGCGGTCCAGACCGAAAGCGTCCGGCCCGCCCTGCCCTATACCCGCGCGATCGCGCACGACGCCGGATGGCAGTGGCGCATCCCGCTGCAGCACCGCACCGGCAACGGTATCGTCTATTGCAGCCGCTATCTCGATCACGATGCCGCGCTCGAGCGCCTGCTCGGCACCGTCGAGGGACCGACCCTCACCGAGCCGAACAGGATCCGCTTCGTCACCGGCGCGCGACGCCAGCAATGGCATCGCAACTGTATCGCGATCGGCCTGTCCGGCGGGTTCATGGAGCCGCTCGAATCGACGAGCATCCACCTGATCCAGCGCGCCATCCTCCGTCTCCTGCGGATGTTCCCATCGGCCGGGATCAGCCCGCGCGACGTCGCCGAATTCAACGAACAGCAGCATACCGACATGCTGCAGATCCGCGATTTCCTGATCCTCCACTACAAGGCGACCGACCGCCGCGACAGCGCCTTCTGGCGGCAATGCGCGTCGATGCCGGTGCCCGACTCGCTCGCGCACAAGATCGCACTGTTTCGCGAAACCGGCCGCGTGTTCCGCAAGAATGACGAGCTGTTCGCCGAGAACAGCTGGGTCCAGGTGATGCTCGGCCAGGGCATCGTCCCGGAGAGCTATCACCCGATCGCGACCAAGATGCGCGACGACGAACTCGTGCGACTGCTCGGCGGGCTGCGCGACACGACCAACGCGACCGTCGACGCGCTGCCCGACCATGCCGCCTATGTCGCGCATTATTGCAGCACAGCGCCGTCCGCCTCGGCGGGATCCCCGCATCTTGGCTAGGCGCCGTCAGGCCGTGACGATCAAGCATGTTGCAGCGGACGCCGGCGTCTCGCTGCAGACGGTCAGTCGCGTCGTCAACAAGGAAACCGGCGTCCGCCCGCAAATGGCCGAGCGCGTGCAGGCGTCGATCGACCGGCTCGGCTATGTCCCCTCGATCGCCGCCCAGCGGATGGGCGGTTCGCGCTCCTATCTGATCCTCGCGCTCAACGACCGCGAACGCACGATCGCCGACTGGCGCGCGCGGCAGGGGACCGACTGGGTCGACCAGATGCTGCTCGGCGGAATGCTGACCTGCGCCGAACATGGCTATCGCCTGATCGTCGAGCTGGTCGATACGCACAGCGATCATATCGAACGCGAACTGCTGGGCGCGATCGCCGCGTTGCAGCCCGACGGCGTGATCCTCACCCCGCCGCATTCGGGCAATCCGCTGATCATCGACCTGCTCGCGGCGCAGGACATCCGGTTCGTGCGGATCGGCTCGATCAGCGAAGGGCCCGGCGTGCGCCTGATGATGGACGACGCGCGCGCGGCGCGGATCGCGACCGAGCATCTCGTCGCGCTCGGCCACCGCCGGATCGGCTTCATCGCCGGGCCTGCCGAGTATGAACTCAGCGGCTGGCGCGTCGATGGCTGGCGCGCGGCGATGGCGGATGCGGGGCTCGACAGCACCGATCTGCTCGCGTCGGGGGATTTTAGCCATGCCTCGGGCCGGGCCGCCGCCCGTACCCTGCTCGCGCTCTCCGAGCCGCCGACCGCGATCATCGGCAGCAACGACCAGATGACGCTCGCGACGCTCGAACTCGCGCGCGAAACCGGGTTGCGCGTGCCCGAGGATCTGTCGCTGATCAGCTTCGACGACACGCCGATCATCCGCCTCGCCCACCCGCCGCTGACCGCGATCGTCCAGCCGATCGCCGAGGCGTCGGCGCGCGCGGTCAGCCTCATCATCGCCGGGCTGGCGGGCGATCCTCCGCCGGACGCACCGATCACGGTCGCGGCGGAACTGACGGTGCGCCGTTCGACCGCGCGCCCACCCGCGAGCGGCTGACCGGTCTACTCGCGCCGGCGGGTCCGGCGGGCCTTGCGACGCACGGCCAACTCCCCCACAGGCGGCGCGGGGACGAACGGAGACCGTCATTTTCAATCTCATTTTCGCGACGCCCTGCCTGGTCGTCCTTGCCCGCTGGCTCTGGCCGCTGTCGATGTCGCTCTGGCTCAAGGCCGGCGTGGCGCTGCTGCTGCTGTTCGCCTCACAGTTTCATTTCTGGAACCGGCTGTCCTCGGGATCGATCTTCGCCCCTGAATTTCCGCGCAGCGTCGTCATCCTGTTCAACTGGGCGTTCGCGGCGATTGTGCTGCTCGCGATGCTCCAGCTGCTGCTCGACATCGGCACGCTCGCGACCGCGATCCTGCGTCGCAGCACGACCGCCGCGCCAGACGGGCTGCGTTATGCGATCGCGGGGCTCGCGGCACTGATCTCCGCGATCGGTGTCTCGAACGCGCTGCGCGTGCCGCCGGTCAAGGACGTCGCGGTCACGATCACCGGACTGCCGCCGCGGTTCGAGGGGTATCGCATCCTCCAGCTCACCGATCTGCACATTAGCCGGCTGTTCCCGGCGCGCTGGGCCAAGGCGGTGGTCACCCGCGCCAATGCTGCGGGCACCGAACTGATCGTCGTCACCGGCGACTTCATCGACGGATCGGTCGCGATGCGCCGCGCCGACGTCGCCCCGCTACGCGCGCTCCGCGCGCCCGACGGCGTCTATGCGATCCCGGGCAATCACGAATATTTCTTCGATTACGCCGCCTGGATGCGGCACCTCGACGGGCTCGGCTTCCGCATGCTCCCCAACAGCCACGCCGTGCTGTCACGCGACGACGCGCAGCTCGTGCTTGCAGGACTCACCGATCTCTCCGCCCCCTCGGTCGGACAGCCGGGTCCCGATCTCGACAGCGCGTTGCGCGGCGCACCCGCGGGTGCACCGATACTGCTGCTCGATCACCAGCCGCGCAATGCTCGCAACGCCGCGGCGCACGGCGTCGCGCTCCAGCTGTCGGGGCATACGCATGGCGGCGTCGCGCCCGGCTTCGACCGCCTGTTCGCGCGCGCCAATGGCGGGTTCGTGTCCGGCCGCTACGACGTCGCAGGGATGACGCTCTATGTCGGCAACGGCACCGGACTCTGGCCGGGCTTCGCGGTCCGGCTCGGCCGCCCGTCAGAGATGACGCGCTTCACGCTGCACGCCGCCGGGTCGGACCTCAATCCGCGGGCACCAGCGTCTTCAGATCGACCGTGATGTCGGCCAGCAGCGCCAGCTCGACCCGCGCCGACGCGACCACCAGCGCCCGCCCCTGCACATAATCCCGCGTCTTGTTGACGCAGTCGAGCGCGATCACCCGCCCCGCCTTCAGATATACCACCGAGAAGCTGCGCGTCGCCGGATCGCCGCGCAGCAGCGCGAGATCATGCCCCGTCGACAGCCCGACGCTCTGAAGTTTCAGGTCATACTGGTTCGACCAGAACCACGGCACTGCGCCATAGGCCTCCTCCACGCCGGTCAGCGCCTTGGCGACGATCGCCGCCTGGTCGTTCGCGTTCTGCACCGATTCCACGCGGATCACGTCCCCGCCGGCAAAGCGACTGGCATGCGCCGCGCAATCGCCGACCGCAAAGACATCGGCCAAGCTCGTGCGACACTGCGCGTCGACCATCACACCGTTACCGCCCGCCGAACCGGACCCTGCCGCGATCAGCGGCGCGACCGCGGGCACGATGCCGATCCCGACGATGACTATTTCGCACGGCAGCACCGTACCGTCCGCCAGCCGCACGCCCGACGCGGCTCCGCCAGCGCCCTCGATCGCCGCCACCGTCACACCGGTTCGCAGGTCGACGCCGTGCGCGCGGTGCTCGGCCTCGTAAAAGCGCGACAGCGCCGCCCCCGCCACCCGCGCGAGCACGCGGTCCTGCGCCTCGAGCACCGTCACATGTTTGCCGAGCTTGGTCAGCACCGCCGCCGCCTCCAGCCCGATATAGCCGCCGCCGACGACCACGACCCGCGTGACACCCGGCAGTTCGGCGATCATCCGGTCGACATCGTCGCGCGTGCGCACCCCGTGGACCCCGGCAAGATCATGCCCGTCGCACCCCAGCCGCCGCGGCGATCCCCCCGCGGCCCAGACGAGCGTGCCATAGTGAAGGCTCGCCTCCTCGGCGCTCTCGGTCGCCTGCGCGTCGACATGGCTGACGCAGTGCGCGGCCGCGTCGACCCGGGTCACGCGACGGCCGGGGATCAGCGTGATCCCGCGCTCCCCCCAGAAACTGGCCGGGCGCAAAAGGATGCGATCGAACGCCTTTTCGCCGGCCAGATAGTCCTTCGACAGTGGCGGCCGCTCATAGGGGGGCGAGGTCTCGTCGCCGATCAGCCCGATCGTCCCCGCATAGCCGCGTTGCCGCAGCGCGATCGCGACCTGCGCACCGGCATGGCCGGCCCCGACGATCAGGACGTCATGATGATTGCGAGCGGACATGCGGCGATCCCTTTGAATGGACGGTCTCGATGCCCGTCCCGACGCCGGTCGACAAGGGCGCGACGATGGTCGTAATGGCCAATTGTCGCGATCGACCGGATAGAGGCCTGGAACCAAGCGCCGCCGGACGCGCTCAACCCGCGAGTCAGGAACTGTGCAAACCACCCCCTTCCCCCAGGCCCGCTCCGGCGACGGCATGCCCCACGCGGTCCCGCGCGGTTGCGCGATCATCGTCATGGGCGTCAGCGGCAGCGGCAAGTCGACGCTCGGCCAGCGTCTCGCCGATCAGACCGGCCACCGCTTCCTCGAGGGCGATGGCTTCCACAGCGCGGAGGCGGTCGCCAAGATGAGTGCCGGCCATCCGCTCGACGACGCCGACCGATGGCCCTGGCTCGACCGCGTCGGTCACGCGATCGGCGATGCGGTCGCGGCGGACGGCTTCGCGATCGCCGCCTGCTCCGCGCTGAAACGCGTCTATCGCGAGCGGCTCGGCGCTGCGGCGGGCGTTCCGCTGCTGTTCGTGCTGCTCGACACCGATCCGGCGGAACTCGCGCGACGGCTCGGCGCGCGCGCGGGGCATTACATGCCGGCCAGCCTGCTCGACAGCCAGCGCGCGACGCTCGAGCGCCCCGGGCCCGACGAAACCGCGATCACGCTCGATGCGCAGGCGACGCCCGACACGCTGGTACGCGACGTCTGGGCCTGGATCGATGACCGCGCCAGCGTGGATGCCGCCAACGGCACGGATCGGCGATAAGACCGACCAAGGTCGTAATGGCCACGCGCCAACTGGTAGCCGAACAGGGTGGCCGACAGCGCTTGCAGGATGGGGATCTGATCGTGACGATAGGACGACGCGAATTTGTCATCGGCGCAACCGCGCTGGCCGCGGTGCCCGCGATCACGCAGGCGGCCGACCCGACGCGCAAGCTCGGCTATGCGATCGTCGGGCTTGGCTATTACGGGCTCGACGTCATCATCCCCGAATTCGCCAAATGCGCGCACAGCCGGCTCGCCGCGGTGGTGAGCGGTGACCCCGCCAAGGCGCGCCGCGTCGCGGCGGCGCATGGCCTGCCCGACCGGTCGGTCTACAGCTATGCAACCTTCGACCGGATCCGCGACAATCCCGATATCGATATCGTCTATATCTGCCTGCCCAACGCGATGCATGCCGAGTACACGATCCGCGCCGCGCGCGCCGGCAAGCATGTTCTGTGCGAAAAGCCGATGGCGGTCTCGGTCGCCGAATGCGAGGCGATGATCGCGGCCTGCAAGGCGGCGGATCGCAAGCTGATGATCGGCTATCGCTGCCATTTCGAGCCCTGCAACGTCGAGGCGATGCGGCTCGCGCGCGCGGGGACGATGGGCAGGACGCGCTATGTCCGGTCCGAACATGGCTTCGTCCAGCGCGATCCGTCGAAGTGGCGGCTGAACAAGGCGCTGGCCGGCGGCGGTTCGCTCATGGACATGGGCATCTACAGCCTCCAGGCCGCACGCTACATGACCGGCGAGGAGCCCGTCGCGGTGACCGCGCGCGAGTCCACCGATCGCACCGATCCGCGGTTTCGCGAGGTCGAGGACATGATCGACTGGACGCTCGAATTCCCGTCCGGCGCGATCGCCAGCTGCCAGTCGATGTACAGCGCGAACCAGAACCACATCCTGCTGATGGGCGAACGCGGCCGGATCGAGCTCGAACCCGCGACCCGCTATGCCGACAACCGGATGTGGACGGGTGCGGACGGGCGCGAGCGCGATGTCACGCCAGCAGCATCCGGCCGAACCCAGTTCGCCGGCCAGCTCGATCATCTCGTCACCTGCATCCGCACCGGCCGCGAACCGATCGTGTCGGGCGCGGAGGGCCTGCGCGACCTGCGTATCGTCGAGGCGATCTATCGCTCGGCGCGCGAGGGGCGGACGATCCGGCTGGCATCGGGCACCAAGGCGTGATGCGCGTGCTGCTCGCGCTGGCGACGGTCGCGGTCGCCACGGTCGCGCCGGCGCAGGAAGCGGCGCGCGATTTCGCCGCAGCGACCGATATCCCCCGCGCGGTCGCGGCGCTCGAAGCGACGATGAAACCGGGTCAGGGCTTTGCGATGCAGACGCTCGTCAGCGGCGGCGGCAGCGTCGTCGCGCTCGAATATTGGAAAGCCGAAGGCCGTCCTGCGGTGCATCCCGACGAGAATGAATATGCGACCGTCGTCGCGGGATCGGGGACGTTGCTTTCGGGTGGACGCTTGGTCGATCCGCATATCGTCAATCCCGGCCTCACCGACGGTGCGCGGATCGAGGGCGGCACGACCCGCGCGCTCCGCCCCGGCGACGTCCTGCTCATCCCCGCCGGCGTTCCGCACGGCTTCGGTGTCGGCGCGAACGGGCTGGTCCTGCTCGGTACCAAGATCACGCCGCGCCGACCGGCTGCCCCTGCGCGATAAGATGCATCTGCCAATCGCGACGTCCCGATCGGGCGTCTCGATCCGCACCCTGATCTGCCGGATCTGATGACTGCGCCGGATGTCGGACCCGCTGCGAGAGCACGCATGCTACAACCGCGAATGCGCGTATTTGTGAGGATCTATAGGGCTGGTCTGGCGCGCGTATAACATCAGCAAACCGCAAGATCAGCGCTCGGATTCGACGTCGCGAACAGAATTCCCGGTCAATTGAGCGCTTTAATAATATTTGCGGGTGTCAT
The DNA here is from genome assembly GCF_014194875.1 of Sphingomonas sp. BK481. Lineage (NCBI taxonomy): Bacteria > Pseudomonadati > Pseudomonadota > Alphaproteobacteria > Sphingomonadales > Sphingomonadaceae > Sphingomonas > Sphingomonas sp. BK481. Next base: position 121,511 of record NZ_JACIAP010000002.1, read on the forward strand.
TTTCTGCCAATAGCGCGTAGTCGCGCGAATGGAGGGGGAAAATTTTTCAACAATCAAGGATCCCGTGTGACCGAAACCATCAATACCGTCGAACTGGCGGCAGAACTGACGGCAGCCTGGCTGGCGAACCCCAACACCCGCACCGCTGCCGAAGACGTTCCTGCGTTTCTCCTGTCGATGCACACCGCCGTGACCAAGCTCACGACCGGCGCAGAGATGACGGGCGATACCGCCGAGGCGACGACCTATGAGCCCGCCGTGACGGCGCGCAAGTCGCTTGCATCGCCTGACCATATCGTCTCGATGATCGACGGCAAGAAGTACAAGACACTGCGTCGCCACCTGACGACGCATGGCATGACGCCGGAGCAGTATCGCGAACGTTTCAACCTGAAGGCCGACTATCCGATGGTCGCTGCGACCTATTCGGAAGCACGCCGTGCGATGGCGAAGTCGATCGGCCTCGGCCGCAAGGCTGGTTCGAAGGTCGAAGCCGCTGCGGAAGACGCAGGCAAGACTTCGCGCAAGACCGGCAAGGCCGCGCTCGATGCCGCCAAGCGTACGCTCGGCAGCGACGATTGATGCGCCACGGGGAGGGCTTGTCGCCCTCCCCGACCGTCAAAGCCATCCTGAGCGCTCTGCCGGTCGCGCTCTGAATCACGCTATACTGCCGTCTGGCCCGATCCGGGTTTCGCGCGTTACACAGATCGATGACCGAACCGATCTCCCCCGCCATACCCGCTGCCACGTTGGTGATCTTTCGCGATCGCCCGTCGCTCGCCCCCGAACTGCTGATGGTCGAGCGCGCGGGATCGATGGCGTTTGCCGGCGGTGCACTTGTCTTCCCCGGTGGCCGGGTCGACCCGGCCGACCGCACGCTCGCAGAGCAACTTATCCCGCAGCGTAGCGATCAGGCTGCGATCGACGAGACCGCCGCCCGCATCGCCGCAATCCGCGAGACGATCGAGGAGGTCGGGCTCGCCATCGGTCTTCACCCCGCACCGTCCGCCGATACGCTCACGACACTGCGCGCGGCGTTGCATGCCGGACGGGAACTGGGGCCGATGCTCGACGCGCTGGGGCTCCGCTGTGATCCGCACATGCTCACCTATTTCGCGCGGTGGCGGCCGGCGCATCATCTGATCCGCATCTTCGACACGCGCTTCTATCTCGCGCGCCTCCCCGCCGACGCCGCCCCCGCCCGCGTCGACGAGACGGAGAATGTCCGCCTGCTCTGGGCGACCGCTGCAGAGATCCTCGCGCATGCCGATGCCGGGCGCGCACAGGTGATCTTCCCCACCCGCCGCAACCTCGAACGCCTCGCGCTGTTCGCCGGCTTCGACGACGCGGTCGACGACACACGACGCAGACCGGTCCGCACCGTGACGCCGTGGATAGAGCCGCGCGACGGAATCGATCATTTCTGCATCCCCGACGATCTCGGCTATCCGGTGACCAGCGAGCCCGTCACGCGTGTGGCGCACGGCTGATGCGTGCGGTGCGACGGACGCTGGGCTGGATCGTCGCACTGGCGGTGATCACGGGCCTCGGCCTGATACTCTGGTCGACACTGCGCGGTCGGCCGCAGGATCTGCCCTGGACCCCGCTCGACCTCGGCCAGCCGATCGGGCTGATGACCGGGCGCAAGCTCAACGCGCTGACCCAGTCCTATCCCGCCTGTCGCGCCGCGCTCGAGCGTGCCGGTGTCCGCTACACCGCGCTGCCGCCTCGCAGCGGTGAAGGCCGGTGCGGCTATAGCGACGGCGTCCGGTTCACATCCGGCGGCGCACGGCGGATCGACTTCGCGCCCGCGGGTCTTGGCGTCGCCTGCCCCGTCGCCGCGGCGCTCGCGATCTGGGAATGGAATGTCGTCCAGCCTGCGGCCGAACGGCATTTCGGCACCAAGGTCACGAGCATCGACCATTTCGGCAGCTATAGCTGTCGCCGCATCTACGGCCGCGATGCCGGCACGTGGAGCGAGCATTCGACCGCCGACGCGGTCGACATTGCCGGCTTTCGGCTGGGCAATGGCACGCGGATTACCGTAGCCCGCGACTGGAAAGGCGATGCCGCCAAGGCCGCCTTCCTCCGGGAGGTACGCGACGGCGCCTGCCAGCTGTTCGCGACGACGCTCTCGCCCGATTACAACGCCGCACATGCCGACCACTTCCATCTCGATCAGGCGGATCGCGGCGCGATGGGCTGGCGCGCCTGCCGCTGAGCCGTCAGGTGGCGAGCGACGTCCCGCTGTCGACCTTCTCCACCCAATAGGGAAAGAAGACCGGCTCCCGGCTCGACCAGCCCGACGCGGTCGCCGCGGCTTCGCTGATCGATTGGAGCAGCTTGCGGCGCAGTTCGGGGTGGAGATGCGGCAACGCCGCCGCCGCGCAGAAGGCGGACGGCAGCCACGGTCGGACATCCGCGCCGGCAAGCCGCTCGTACAGGAACCGGAACGCGGAAAAGCTCGTCAGCCGCCCCTGCCCCAGATCGAACGCCGCCAGCGTCACCAGTTTTCCCAGAAACCGGTCCGCCCCGCCGAGCCCCGCATCCTCGGGCAGAAGTTCGCGAACATCGTCGAGACCACGATAGAGCCGCGCCTGTGCGCGAATGCTGGCTTCCTCGACCACGTCGCGCGACCAGCGCGTCATCGCATCCTCGCGATCGAGGCCGACATCGAGCGAACGCCGGATATAACGCTGCGTCGCGCTGGAAAAGCCTGCGAATTCCTTCATCTCGGCGAGCGTCGTGATGCCCTTTGCCGGTTTCATCCGTGAAGCCATATCGTCACCCCGCCTTGCTGCAAGTAACAGGCGTTCCCATGCATTTGGGGCAGAGGAGGGTCCCTAACGCATCGTCACGTCACGGTTATAAGCGACCATGAAATCTGTTGCGCTGCAACACGCAATGCGACCAGTCGAGGCCAGGCATCAAACTTTTCGCCAAGGGCGGTATTTACGCAACATTAGAACTTGGAATGTCGGAGCGCCGCCCGCGCCCGGCATCGGCCGGGCGCGAGCAGACTCCCCGATAGATCAGCTGTTCTTTTCGGCCAGCTTGCGTTCTGCTTCGGCATCATAGCCCGACGACGGCGCCGGCCCCTGATTGTGCACCGGCTGAGTCGAGGCGGGCGGATCGCTCGCATCCATCGACTCGTCGAGCGCATTGTCGAGACGCGCATCGTTGCTCGACGGGTTCTTCTGCAGCCGCTTGCCGATCGACTTGTCCTGACCGGCCTCCTGGCGCGGGTCGCGGCCGTCGGTCCGGCCGTTGGCAGCATCGCCATCCTGCCCATCCGGTGCAACCGACAGGCTGTCGAGCGCGCGTTTGTCGATATCGTTCATGTCGAGACTCCTGTGAAAATCGTTACGGACGCAAACGGTTCAGCACGCCCGGTGTTCCTGCCGCTGCGACGAGCGACTCGCGTCGCGGACCGGTCACGCAGTTTCGTCGTCGAGCGCGCGGACCCGGACAGTCTGCGTCCACAGCGTCGCCTGCCCGAACACCGTCATGAACGCGATGTCGGTGGCGTCGCGCCCGATGCAGACACGCGCGATATCGCCGCACGATGCCATCCCCGTCGGATCGACCAGCCGCCACGCGCCATCGAGCCAGAGCTCGGCGACCGCGTGGAAGTCGGGCGGATCCACCCCCGGTGCATAGGCAGACACGCAGCGCGCCGGAATTCCCCCCGCGCGGGCGAGCGCGACCAGCAGATGCGCATAGTCGCGGCACACGCCCGACCGCGACGCGAAGGTGTCAAGCGCGGTCGTCTCGCCCGAACTCGATCCCATCCGGTAATCGAGCGCGTTTCCGACCCATGCACTCAGCGCCGCCGCCAGCGCCCCGCCGTCGAGCCCGGGAAACTCGCGTGCAACGAACCCCTCGAACCGGTCCGACTGGCAATAGCGGCTTGGCATCAGATAGGCGGTGACGTCGCCGGGCAGCATTCGGGGCGGCGTGGTGCCATAGGCGCCGAGCGCGACGACCGGCCGCTCGACCTTCACCACCGCGCGGTACGCCGCGGTAAGCCTGCCATGTCCCCGCGCCCAGCAACGCTGGCCGATGCCGTCTTCGCCCGGGACGGCGCGGATCGGGCTGTCCGACCAGATCGTCAGCGATTGTTCCTCGATCCGCTGGTCGGGCATCGCCGCCGCCTCGATCTGCAGCAACACGTCGGCGTCGCCGGCAATTCCATAATCCAGATGAACGTCGATCGAGAGACGCATTGTGGTCTTAAATCCTGGCCAGGATGCAAAAACGGCCCGGCAGTTTCCCGCCGGACCGTCACTGAGAGAAGGTGCGAAGCGCTTAGTTGCGGCTGCTGCCGAACAGGCGAAGCACGAACATGAACATGTTGATGAAGTCGAGATACAGGCTCAGCGCCGACATGATCACGACCTTGCCGACCATGTCCGTACCCGCGACCTGCATGTACAGGCTCTTGGTACGCTGCGTGTCATAGGCCGTCAGACCCGCGAACAGCAGTACGCCGACGCCGCTGATGACCAGCTGCATGACACCCGACTGGAGGAAGATGTTGATGATGCTCGCCACCAGCAGACCGACGACGCCGATGATCAGGAACGTCCCGAACGCAGACAGATCGCGCTTCGTGGTATAGCCGTACAGGCTCAGCCCGGCGAAGCCGGCAGCCGTCGCGAAGAACGCGCTGGCGATCGACGTGCCGCTATAGACCAGGAAGATCGTCGACAGAGACAGACCCATCAGGATCGCAAAGCCCCAGAACAGCATCTGCAGCGTCGCGGTGCTCATCCGGTTCTGGCCGAAGCTCATGCCGAACACGATCGCGAGCGGCGCGAACATAATGACGTACTTCAGCGGACCGCCGCCCATGAACACCTGTGCGGCAGGCGACGATGCACCGCCCCAGGCGAACAGCAGCGCGACGATGCCGGTCAGCAGCACGCCCGAGCCCATATAGTTATACACCGACAGCATGTACGAACGGAGACCCGCGTCATACGCTGCCGAACCGGTGGTGGTGGCCGTCGCTCCGAACGGCGCGGCACGAGGCCGGGGATCAGACCAATTAGCCATTGAAATTACAACTCCTCTATCCGGCCACATGCCGGTTGCGTGCAACATCGGTGCTGGGAGGACGATTTTCAAGCGGAGACGTTCCCAATTCGGGGTGATCGGCGCTATCAATCCCGCCGATGCTCCGCCTGTTTCTCGCGCTCCGCCCGCCCCTCCACATCCGCGAGATGCTGTTCGACCTGATGGACGGGATCGGGGGTGCGCGCTGGCAGGATGACGAGCAGCTCCACGTCACGACGCGCTTCCTGGGCGAGGTCGATCCGCGTCTGGCCGACGACATCGTGACCGAGATCGACCGGCTCCGCCTGTCGCTGACGCCGGCGGCGCCAACGGTGGCGTTGCATGCGGTCGGTCAGTTTGCGAGCCGCGGGCGGACCGACACGCTCTGGGCGGGCGTCACCCCGCACGCCGCGCTCACCGCGCTGCACCGCAAGGTCGATCAGGCGGTGGTCCGCGCCGGGCTGCCACCCGACCGCCGCGCCTATCTGCCGCACGTCACGCTCGCGCGGCTGCCGCGGTCGCTCGGCACGTCGCCGGAGATCGACGGCTGGATCGCCCGCCATGCCGGGCTCGCCAGCGCGCCGTTTGCGATGACCCATCTGACGCTGTACCAGAGCCACCTCGGCCGCGACGGTGCCTGGTACGAACCGCTGCTGCGCTGGCCGCTCGAACCCGACGCCGGAACCGCCGGCGACTTTGGCGGGTTCGCGTCGGATCAATAGGGAGAGACGGACATGCGGATTGCAACATTTGCGCTGGTCGGTGCAGCGGCGCTCACGCTGGCGGCCTGCGATCAGAAGGGGCTCGAGACCGGCACGCCGGTCGCAGGCGGGCAGAGCGCGCGCGCGATGCTGATGAACGCCGCCGGGGTCGATGTCGGCCGCGCGACCGCGACCGACGTCGCTGGCGGACTGCGCTTCACCGTCGATGCCAAGGCGCTGCCGCCGGGCACGCACGGCGTCCATATCCACACGACCGGTCGGTGCGATGCTCCCGACTTCACGACCGCGGGGGGCCACTGGAACCCGACGTCGATGAAGCACGGGTCGATGAACCCGCAGGGGCCGCACGAGGGCGATCTGCCCAACCTGATCATCGGCACCGACGGCCGTGGCACGGTCGGCGTCACGATCCCGGGCGCGACGATGGCCGGGCTGCTCGATGCCGATGGTTCGGCGTTCGTGGTCCATGCCGGTCCCGACGATTTGATGACCGATCCGTCCGGCAACAGCGGCGGCCGCATCGCCTGCGGCGTGTTCCAGCCGAGCTGAACCACTTAGCCGTACCATGGCATCCTCAGCGAGGGGCCATGGCTAGGCGACCTCCCCCGCCGCCCGGGCCCGCGCCTCGCGCGACGCCTCGGCGGCAGGGACCAGCCGGTACGCCGCGACCGCCGCGGCCAGCGTGATCGGCACGCTGACCAGCAGCGACAGCATCCCGACCGACAGGCTCCCGCTGAGCGTTGACACGCGACCCGCCAGATACGGCCCGAGTGCCAGTCCGATCAGCGTCGTCCCGATGAAGAAGGTGGCGGTCGCCGTCCCCCGCATCCGCGGCAGCACCAGATCCTGCGTCGTCGCCGCCGCGGCACCGAGCGCACAGCTCGCGGTAATCTGCGCGAGGAAGATCCCGGCATAGAAGGGCAGCGGCGCCGACGCGGTGAAGGCGAGGCACAGGAACGGCACCGGCACGACCGCGCCGAAGATCACCACCCAGAGCCGCCCCGCCGGGTTCGTCCGCCGCAACCGGTCGGACATGACCCCGCCCATCGTCAGCCCGAGAAACCCCGCAAGCGCGCCCAGCCCGCCGAGCAGGAACCCCGCGCTCGACGGCGTCGCGCCAAGCACGCGCAGCGCATAGGGCGCCGCCCAGAAGCTAGCCGCATAGCTGAGGAACGCGTTCAGGCCATAGGCGACGACCGTGCACAGGAACGCGGGCGTGCCGATGATCAGCGCGAAGGTCGGCGGATCGCGGCGGCGCAGCGCACAGGCCCAGGAGAATACGGCATAGACGCCGGTCCCGATCGCCACCCATTGCGGCCAGGGCTCGCCCGCTGCCACCAGCCCTACCACCGCCAGTGTGACGATCGCCAGCCCGGCGAGATTGACGACGAACGCCCCGACCCCGCCCATCGCCGCACCGATCAGCGTCAGCGGCGGCACAATCGTCAGCAGCTCGCCGGCAAAGGCGCGGAACGGTGCGGGGTGCGGCGCCGGTTCGGGAAGCCCCTCGACATGCCCGCGGATCGGTTCCCTCAGCGTCGCGATCCAGATCGCGAGCAGCAGACCCGGCACGCCGACCGCCATGAACGCCGCCTGCCACCCGACGAGGCCGAAGGGCCCGCCCCCCGGATAGGCCCGGTTCCAGCCCTGCACGATCGCCCCGCCGATAAACAGCGAGCAGCCGCCACCGACATAAAGCCCGGCCGAATAGATCGACAACGCCGTCGCACGCAGCCTTTTAGGGAAATAATCGGAGATCAGCGAATAGGCCGACGGGCTGGCGGTCGCCTCGCCGATGCCGACGCCGATCCGCGCCGCCGCGAGATGCCCGCCGGTCCGCGACAGACCGGACACCGCCGTCATCACCGACCAGAGCGTCAGGCCGATCGTCATCAGCCGGACGCGGTGCCAATTGTCCGCAAGCCGCCCGAGCGGGATCCCGAACAGCGCATAAAAGACCCCGAAGGCGGTCCCGTAGAGAAACCCGAGATCCTGGTCCTTCAGCCCCAGATCGCGCTTTATGTCCTCGGCAAGGATCGAGATGATCTGCCGGTCGACGAAGTTGAGCACATAGACCAGGAACAGGATCGACAGCACATACCAGCCATAGCGGGTCGCCCCCGCCTGCCCGTCCGGCTCTGCAGGCGGCGGCGCTTCTTCGAACTTCGATTGATCCGCGACCTGCGCCATGACCCCTCCGACCGTCGTTTTCGAGCAATCGGTATCAGAGGTTTCTTCGTATCAACAGCGGTTTCACGCGGTCGCGGTATGTCAGCCCGATGTCGCCTGACGCCGCCGGGTCGCACCCTGCTCCAGCCGCCGCAACAGCGACTCGATCGAGGGCGGTGACGGCGATGGAGCCGGCGCCGGCGTATCGACCAGACGCGGCTCATGCCGCGCCGCACCGTTTACCGCACCAGCTGACGGTGGCACCGCCGATGGCGCTGACCAGGCCACGGAAACCCGCGGCGCGACCGGCTCGCTGACCATGATCGGGACCGTCGCGGCCTCCACCGGCTCGTCGATCGCGACGGATGCGTCGGCTAATTCTTCGACCCGCTCCTCGTCTTCGACCGGAGCGGCTGGCGCGACCGGCGCCGCCTCGGCCTGCACCAGCGGCGTGACCGGCCGGATCGGCGCCATCGGCACCGGCAGGATCGCATGCGGGTCGAACGCCGCGAGCGGCTGGTCGAGGTCCGCCGGGATCGACCGTTCGAGCGTGACCGGGTTCGCCGCGGTCACTTCCATCATCGGCGTGCCGAGATCGGCCGCGGTCATCGGCCGGCGTGGCGGCGCGTCGGGATGCGCATCGGCCCGGCGGACGACCGGCACGCCGTCGTCGCGACGACGCGGCGGACGCACCAGCAGCCCCCCCGGCCCCACCAGCAGGAACAGCGCCGACCAGGTCACCGCCGCGCCGATAAACGCGGTGGCGAGCGCGAGAACGACGCGCGCCGTCGTCCCCAGCGGCGGCTGTGCGGCGGGGATCAGCGCGGCGACCCCTGTCCGCCAGACCAGTTCCTCGAGCATCGTCTCCGGCATCGCGACAAGGCCAATGACCGCAGCGACCGCGACGAACAGTGCTGCGGCGACGGGAAGGTGGCGGATCGGGGACTGTCGATGGAATTCGGTCATGCCATGGTCCGTCATTCGGCCTGTATCAGCCGATGGTAAAGCGGTTCGTAACGCAAAATGTTTGACGACCAGTTACGGTCGCGCTCGACGAACGCCCGCGCACGCTGGCGGCGCGACGGCCAGTCCGCGCGATCGTCGAACATCCCCGCCAGTGCCGCCGCGATCGCTGGCGGATCGTCGGGTGGGAACAGCGTGCCCGTATCCCCGTCACGAATCAACTCGCGGTGTCCGCCCACGTCTGACGCGGCCACCATCCGCCCCTGCGCCATTGCCTCGAGCGGCTTGAGCGGCGTCACCAGATCGGTCAGCCGCATCCGCTTGCGCGGATAGGCGAGGATGTCGATCAGCCCGTAATAGCGCTCGACCTCGGCATGCGGCACCCGGCCGACGAAATGGATCGCGTCCGCGACCGGCGAGGCCGCGGCCTGCGCCGCCAGCGCATCCGCCATCGGCCCGCCCCCGACCAGCAGCAGCCGCGCGTCCGGCCGCGCCGCGACCAGCGCGGGCATCGCCGCGATCAGGTCGTCCAGCCCTTCGTAGTCATAGAAACTGCCGATGAAGCCGACCACGTCCCTGCCGTCGAGCCCCAGCGTCGCCGCCAGCGCGTCGTCGCGCGGCGACACCGCCCCGAACAGCGTCAGGTCGACACCGTTTGGCGACACCATGATCTTGCCCCCGTCGATCCCGCGCGCGATCAGGTCGTCGCGCAGCCCCTCGCAGATGACCGCGACGCCGTCCGCACGGCCGACCGCCCAGGTCTCGAGCGCGCGCGTCGTCCGATAGGCGAGCGATCCCTCGGCCCCGGTGCCGTTACCAACCGCGGCATCCTCCCAGAACGCCCGGATCTCGTAGACCAGCGGCAGTTTGCGCCGCCGCGCGACGATGAGTCCGGCCAACGCATCGAGCACCGGCGAATGCGCGTGCAGGATATCGGGGCGAAAGGCATCGACCGCCGCCTCGATCCGGCGGGCAAAGGCGCGGATCCCGGCAATCTCGCCCAGCGGCCCCGACCGGCGCGTCGCCGGCGTCCGGTGGAAGGTCAGCCCGTCGACCGACTCCACCGCGGCGGCGGCCGGCCCATGACGCTGCCCGGTCACCGCCGCGACCGTCCAGCCGCGCGCCTCCTGCGCCTTGAGGATCGCCCGCGTGCGAAAGGTATAGCCGCTCTGCAGGGGCAGGCCGTGGTCGAGGATATGAAGAATGCGCATCGTGAGTAGCGTGTTGCCATGACAGCGCTTAACGGCGCGTCAACCGCCGTGGCCTATGCCGCTGCGACGGACACGGGCGGCAACGGGACCGCGCAGACACGGAAGGTGGGCCGATGATCGACAATTTCGCGCTGGGCCTGACGCACGGCCTGATGATGCTCGCCGCGATCCTGCTGCTCCGCCGCCCCGATCTCGATTCCGAGCCGAAATCCGACGACGATCGCACGGGTGGCGGCACGCTCGACCGTGACGGACGCCGCCCGCGTGCGTGATCTCGCCTTCATCGCCTTTCTGGCTGCGATCTTCGCGCTCGGGTTCCGGCGTCCGTTCCTGCTCGTCCTCGCCTATGTCTATATCGACATCGTCTCGCCGCAGCGGCTGACCTATCTGCTGCTCAACACCGTCCCGATCTCGCTGATCGCGGTCGCGCTGGCGGTCGGCGGCTGGCTGATCGCGGACGACAAGCGCGACACGCGGGTCGCGCCGCGCCAGCTGCTGATCGTCGTGCTGCTGCTCTATTGCTGGGCGACCACGCTCGCCGCCGACTTCCCGATCGAGGCGAAGGACAAATGGGACTGGGTCTGGAAGGCGCTCGCCTTTGCCGCCTTCCTGCCGCTGACACTGCGCACCCGGCTCCGGATCGAGGCGCTGCTGCTGTTCATGATCCTGTCGGCGGCCTCGATCATCATCGTCGGCGGCATCAAGACGATCGCCAGCGGCGGCGGCGGCTATGGTCAGCTGAACCTGATGGTCGACAATAATTCGGGGCTCTACGAAGGCAGCACGATCAGCGCGGTCGCGGTCGCGATCATCCCGATCATTATCTGGTTCATGCGCTACGGGACGATCTTCAAACCCGACTGGCGCGTGCGCGGCTTCTGCGTCGCGCTCGTCTTCGCCTGCCTGCTGATCCCGGTCGGCACCTCGACGCGCACCGGTCTGCTCTGCATCGCGCTGCTCGCGGTCCTGTCGCTGCGCGTCGTCAAGCGCAAGGCGCTGTATCTGGCGGGGCTCGGCGCACTCGGGCTGATCGCGATCCCCTTCCTGCCCTCGACCTTCACCGACCGCATGAACACGATCAAGACCTACCAGGCCGACGAATCCGCCTCGACCCGGATCGCGGTGTGGGAGTGGACGATCGACTATGCCAAATCGCATCCCTTCGGCGGCGGGTTCGAGGCGTATCGCGGCAACCGCATCCGCTACGACCTCGCCGGCACCGGTGCTGCGACGCCGGGCCGTGTCGAGGAAGACAAGGCGCGCGCCTATCACAGCGCCTATTTCGAGATGCTCGGCGAACAGGGCTATTTCGGTCTCGCGCTGTGGCTGGTCCTCAATCTGGGCGGCCTCGTCCGGATGGAGATATTGCGCCGCCGCTACCGCGATCCGGAAGGGCAGTTCGCCTGGGCCGGCCCGCTCGCCGCCGCATTGCAGAGCGGCCATCTCGTCTATCTGCTCGGCGCGGCGTTCATCGCGATCGCGTTCCAGCCGTTCATCTACATGCTGATCGGCGCGCAGATCGGGCTCGACACCTATCTCGGGCGCAAACGCCGTGACGCGAGCTTCCGTCCGATGCGACGCCCCGCGCGCACGCCCCTGCCCGCATGACCGAACTCCGGGCGCTGACCGGCGCGCGCGGCGTCGCCGCATGGTTCGTCGTGCTGTTCCATCTCCGCGCCGCGCTCGGCGTGTCCGACGGCGTGCAGCGGTTTCTCGCCAAGGGCTATCTCGCGGTCGACTTCTTCTTCCTGCTCTCTGGCTTCGTGATCTGGCTGAGCTATGCCGACCGGATCGCCGTGCAGCGCTGGCGCGCCATCCCCGGCTTTCTGCGCCGCCGGGTCGCGCGGATCTGGCCGCTCCACCTCGTCATGCTCGGCGTCGCGCTGCTCATCGTCGCCGCGCTCGCGCTGACCGGACGCCCCCCCGACCCGCGCTTCCCGCTCGACCGCTTGCCGGTGCATATCCTCCTGCTCCAGAACTGGCCGATGACGCGCGACTGGTTCGGCGTCACCGCGCTCGACTGGAACGATCCCGCCTGGTCGATCTCGAGCGAGATGTTTGCCTATCTCGCCTTCCCGCTGCTCCCGCTCGTCATCGACTGGCGACGCGTCCCGACACTCGGCCTGATCGCGGCGATCGCCGTCGCGCTGGGCCTGCTCGCTTACGTGATGCGATCGAACGGCATGACGACGCTCGGCCAGGCGATCCCCTGGTTCGGCGTCCTGCGCTGCGTCACCGAATTCGCGGCAGGCACCGCGGTCGCGGCTTTGTGGCTACGCCACCGCGAGCACCCCCGGCGCGCACTCGTCGCGGCATTGTGCGTCAGCAGCCTGGGCTTTGCGAGCTTTGCTAGCGGCCTCGTCAACGAAATCGTCGCGGTGCCGGCCGCGCTCGCGGCGCTGCTGCTCGCGCTCGCGCTGACCTCCAACCGGCCCCGCAACCCGCTCGCCTCCTGGCCGCTGCACAGTCTCGGCGAGATCAGCTTTTCGACCTATCTCAGCCATTCGCTGCTCTGGACCGCGTTCAAGATGGCGTTCGTCGCCAGCGCAGTCGCGGTTTCGCCGCTCCTGATCGGCGCGCTTCTCTTCGGGATCCTGCTGGCCTCCCTCGCGCTGTACCACGGCGTCGAGCGGCCCGCGCAAGCCTGGATCAACCGCTTTGGCCAAACACCAAAAAGGGGCTAGCAAACACGCTGACCCCCGGTATCTCGTCGCATCTGATCGTCGAGCGTCAATCGACCGGCTCGTCCGCCAGTTCCTCCTCGAGCGCGGCGATGATCGCCTTGTTGAACGCGGGGATGTCGTCGGGCTTGCGGCTGGTGATCAGATTGTCGTCGACCACGACCTCCTCGTCGACCACCTCCGCGCCGGCATTCTCCAGATCGGTGCGGATCGACGGAAAGCTCGTCAGACGACGCCCGTCGATCACATCCGCCTCGGCCAGCAGCCAAGGCGCATGGCAGATCGCGGCGACGATCTTGCCGTCCTCCATGAACTCGGTGATGATCTCGATCGCGCGCTCCTGGACGCGCATCGCGTCCGGGTTGGCGACGCCGCCGGGCAGCACCAGCGCGTCGTAATCGTCAGTGTCGACCTCGTCGAGCGTCAGCTCGGGGGTGATCGTCTCCGCCTTGTTGATGTCGCCCTTCATGCCCTGGATCGGGTCGGTCTTGATCGACGCGAGCGTCACCTTCGCGCCCGCCGCCTCGAGCGCCTTCTTGGGTTCGAACAGTTCGACGGTCTCGAAACCGTCGGTGGCGAGGATCAGAATGCGTGCCTGGGAAAGATCGGCCATGTCATGTCTCCAGTGAAATCCCGTGCCCCCTCAACCCCGCGCCGCGCGGGTCGTTCCGGAACGATGCGCCCGCCCGAACATTTCGAATGTCGGCCGGAAGGAGCGACGCGTTGCCCAGCAGACTCGTATATTCAGATGACAGCAAGCCCGGCATTTCCCGCCGCAAGATGCGCGCCGGCTGGGGCTATTGGGACGCATCGGGCACCCGCATCACCGACCGTGACGAGATCGACCGGCTCAACGCGGTCGGCCTGCCCCCCGCCTACAGCAACGCCTGGTTCTGCCCCAAGCCCAATGGTCACATCCAGGCGGTCGGCTGGGACGAGAAGGGTCGCAAGCAATATCGCTATCACGCCGGCTTCCGCGAGGCGCAGGACGCCGCGAAATATGAGCGTTGCGCCGATTTCGGTCTCGCCCTCCCGAAGCTGCGCAAGGCGGTCGAGGCCGATCTGCGCAAACGCTCGCTCAGCCGTGACCGCGCGGTAGCCGCGGTCCTCCGCCTGCTCGACGGCGGGCATATCCGCATCGGGAACGAGGCCTATGCCGCCGCGAACGAGAGTTTCGGCGCGACCACGCTCCGCAAGCGCCACGGCGCGGTGAAGGGCGCCACGCTCCGGCTCGAATATAAGGGCAAGTCGGGCAAGATGCGGACGCTCCGGATCACCGACCGCTCGCTCAGCAGCTTCGTGAAGAAATGCCAGGATCTCGACGAACAGCATCTCTTCGCCTGGCTCGACGATGACGGCGTGGCGCATCCCGTCACGTCGAGCGACGTCAACGCCTATATCCAGGCGGTCACCGGCACCGACTTCACCGCCAAGCACTTCCGCACCTGGGCCGCCAGCGTCGCCGCGTTCGAGGCGCTCGCCTCGGCCGAGCGCGATCTCAGCCTGAAGGCGATGCTCGAACCGGTCGTCGCGCGGCTCGGCAACACGCATGCCATCGCGCGGAAAAGCTATGTCCACCCGGCCCTGATCGACCTCGTCAAACAGGGCCAGTCGACCTTCCGCAAGGCGCTCCGCCTCCCGCGCGCCAAGCGCTATCTCAGCCGGGAGGAATGCGGCCTGATCGCCTTTCTCGAGGCCGGCACCCCCGCGACCATCGCCGTCGCGGCCTGACGAGTATCCAGATGTCCAATACCAACAGCGTCGCCAAGGCCCCAATCTTCAACGCGAGCGATGTCGGCAGCCAGGCACAGGGCTTTGTCACCGCCAGCCTCGCCTGGGTCCAGGCCTATTGGCTGCAGATCCTGATCGCGTTCGGCGCCGGCGCGCTGATCGTCCTCGCGCTCCACACCGCACGCCGCTTCGGCAGCCGGCTATGCGAACGCCCGCGCGCGCTCAACGGCTGGGGGATCGTCGTCGGCAAGGCGGTCTCGCGGACCAGCAACTTCTTCATCGTCATGCTCGCCGCCAAGCTCGTCGACGGCTATTCCGCCGCGCCGGGCGAGGTCGCGACCACGGTCAATTTCCTCTTCACCGTCGCCGCGGTATTCCAGGTCGCGGTCTGGGTGCGCGAGATCATCCTCGGCGCGATCGAGCACCGCACCCAGTCCGAACATTATTCGGGTGAGGCGCTGCTGTCGGCGATGGGCCTGATCCGCCTGCTCGTCACCTTCGTCGTGTTCGCGGTCGCGATGGTCGTCGTGCTCGACAATCTCGGCGTCAACGTGACCGGCCTCGTCGCGGGCCTCGGCGTCGGCGGCATCGCGATCGGTCTGGCCGCGCAGGGCATCTTCGCCGATCTGTTCGCCGCGCTTGCGATCATCTTCGACCGCCCGTTCCGCCGCGGTGATTCGATCAGCTACGACACCGCCTCGGGCAGCGTCGAGGCGATCGGCCTGAAATCGACGCGCATCCGCGGTATCGACGGCGAGGAGCGCGTGATCTCGAACAAGAACCTCCTCAACAAGGAGATCCTCAACAACACGCAGCGCAACCATCGCCGCGCGAAATTCATCATCGGCGTCACCTATTTCACCCCCGCCGAAATCTGCGCGCGCATTCCCGACATGCTGAAGGACGTGGTCGAGGCGCAGGGCAAGATCTTCGTCCGCGCAGGCTTCACCGGCTTCGGCGCATCAAGCCTCGATTTCGAGGTTCAGTTCGACAGCGACGGCCCCGACTATGCCAGCTTCTACAACGGCCGCACCGCCGTCGGCATCGCCATCCTCCAGCGGTTCAACGACGAGAAGATCGAGATCGCCTTCCCCACCCAGGTCAACCTCACCGCCGCCCCTGACGGGTCGATCGTGATGCCATTCCCGGAGGCGCAACGGTCGCGCGCGGATACACCATCCACCTGACGAGGTCCCGGACTCTGACGAGACTCGCCACACCAACCACCACACCTCCCCGGCGAAGGCCGGGGCCCAGTTGGTGAGGCCGCAGTAACGGAACGCACCCGTCGTCAATCTCGTCCCCCAACTGGGCCCCGGCCTCCGCCGGGGAGGACGAAGGAAGCGCGGCACGCCTGCTGCAAGGGGGAAGCCCACCCCCCTCCGTCATCCCCGCGAAGGCGGGGATCCATAGACTCAACGGATCGAGATACCCCTCACCGCCAGCCAGTATGGATCCCCGCCTACGCGAGGATGACGAGGTGGGTGTGGGTAGGCCGGGACAACCCCCCTCAGATCCCCCCCTCATCCAGCGACAGCAACGTCGCATTCCCGCCCGCCGACGTCGTATCCACCGACACCGCCCGCTCCGCACAGAAGCGGTACAGATAGCGCGGCCCGCCCGCCTTGGGCCCGGTCCCGGACAGCCCCTCGCCGCCGAACGGCTGTGACCCGACCACCGCCCCGATCATCGACCGGTTGATGTACAGGTTGCCGACCGCCGCCTCGGCCTCGATCACCTCGGCCGCGCGCGCGATCCGGCTGTGCAGCCCCATCGTCAGGCCGTAGCCCTTGGCGTTGACCCGCGCGATCGTCTCGCTCAGCTTGCCCGCCTCCCAGGTCGCGACGTGGAGGATCGGCCCGAACCACTCCTCGTTCAGATCCTCGATCGCGCCGATCCGCACCAAAGTCGGCGGCACGAACAGGCCGTCCGCGGGCACGTCGAGCGTCTTGACGGTCTTCGTCGCCACCCGCGCGCGATACGCCATCAGCCGGTCATAGGCGGCCTGGTCGATCACCGGCCCGACATCGGTCGCCGGATCGCCCGCACGACCGATCCTCAGCGTGTCCATCGCACCCGACAGCATCTCGATCACGCCGTCGGCGATATCCTCCTGCACCAGCAGCAGGCGCAGCGCCGAGCAACGCTGCCCCGCCGATCGGAAGGACGAGGCGATCACGTCCGCCACCACCTGCTCAGGCAGCGCGGTCGAATCGACGATCATCGCGTTGATCCCGCCGGTCTCCGCGATCAGCGGGACGATCGGCCGGCTGTCGTCCTCGAGCAGCGCGCGTGCGATCTTGCGCGCGGTCGCGGTCGAGCCGGTGAACGCCACGCCCTGAATGCGGGCGTCCGCGGTCAGCGCCGCGCCGACCTCGGGCCCGCCCGTGACCAGGACCAGCACGTCGGCCGGCACGCCCGCCTCGTGCGCGAGCTCGACTGCCCGCGCGGCGATCCGCGGCGTCTGCGGCGCTGGCTTGGCCACCACCGCATTGCCCGTGACGAGCGCCGCCACCGTCTGCCCCAGGAAGATCGCCAGCGGGAAGTTCCACGGCGCGATCGTCGCCCAGACGCCGCGCCCCTCGATATGCAGCATGTTGCGCTCGCCCGTCGGCCCCGGCAGCTCGATCGGCTGCAGCTTCGCGCGCGCCTGCTGCGCATAATAACGGCAGAAATCCACCGCCTCGCGCACCTCGCCGATCGCGTCGGGGATCGTCTTGAACGCCTCCTGCACACAGATCGCCATCAGCTCGTCGCGATGCGTCTCGAGCAGGTCGGCAAGCCGGTCGAGACACGCCGCGCGCTCCTCGACCGGCGACCGCGACCAGCCCGGGAACGCCGCATGCGCGCGGGTGATGGCGGCCGTAACCTGATCCCCGCCCAACCCTGCTGCTCCCCCCCGGCGAAGGCCGGGGTCCAGTTGGGAAGGCTGCCGTGACGACGCGCCGTCCTCCGTCACATCACCGCCCCCAACTGGGCCCCGGCCTTCGCCGGGGTGGTGCCCTGACGAAGCGACCGGCGCATTCACCACCTTAACAGTCGCCGCCAGCGTATCCACGTCACTCAGATCGAGCCCCGCCGAATTCCGGTGCCCGCCCGCCCCGAACAGATCGACCGGCAACGGAATGCTCGGATGCCGCTTGCCGCCCACCGCGGCGATCTTCGCCACCGGATCCGCGAGGATCTCCCCCTCCGTCAGCCGCTCGTCCGCCAGCTGATGCACGAAGCTCGAATTCGCCCCATTCTCCAGCAGACGCCGGACGAGATACGCGAGCAGGTCGCGGTGCCCGCCGACCGGCGCATAGACGCGGCAATGATAGCCATTCTCCTGCACCAGCCGCTCGTACAGCCCGTCGCCCATGCCGTGCAGCCGCTGGAACTCGAAATCGCGGCTGTTGCCCGCCCATTCCATGATCGTCGCGACCGTCAGCGCATTGTGGCTCGCGAACGCCGGCCGGATATTCTCCGCCGCCAGCATGTCCTTGGCGACCGCCAGATACGACACGTCGGTCGCCGCCTTGCGCGTGAACAGCGGATAGTCCGCCAGCCCCTCGACCTGCGTCCGCTTGATCTCGCTGTCCCAATAGGCGCCCTTGACCAGCCGCACGTTCATCACGCGGTCGAGCCGGTTCGCCCATGCGATCACCGGCCGCGCGCGCTTGCCGTACGCCTGCACCGCCATGCCGAACCCGTCCCAGCCCTTCAGCGACGGCAGCCCGGCGACCGTGCCGATGATGTCGAGGCTCATCTCCAGCCGCTCGGATTCCTCGGCATCGACGGTCAGCGCAATGCCCTTCGACGCCGCCTGCACCGCCAGCGCCTCGAGCATCTCTGTCAGCGCGGGCACGCACTCGCTCCACCGCGCGACCTCGTAGCGCGGGTGCAGCGCCGACAGCTTGACCGAGATCGAATGCCCCGCGGCGGGATCGCGCCCGACCGCATCGACCGCACCGACATAGGCCTGGAAATAGCGCTGCGCATCCGCATGCGTCCGCGCCGCCTCGCCCAGCATGTCGAAGCTCGCGGTGAAGCCCTTGTTCTCGGGCCGCCGCATCCGCTTCATCGCCTCGTCGATGGTCCGGCCCATCACGAAGATCTCGCCCATCATCTTCATCGCGGCACCCACCGCCTGGCGCACGAACGGCTCGCCCGCCCGGCTGATCAGCCGGCGCAGCGGCCCGGTCGCGCCCTCGCCGACCAGCACGCGGCCGACCACCAGCCCCCAGGTCGCCGAATTGACGAGCTTTGAATTCGACTTGCCCGCATGCGCACGCCAGTCGGCATCGCCCAGCTTGTCCGCAATCAGCAGGTCTGCGGTCTCGGGATCGGGCACGCGCAGGAACGCCTCGGCGAGGCTCAGCAACGCGACCCCTTCTGACGAATTCAGCCGATATTCCTGGAGGAACTGGTTCACCCACCCCTTGCTCTGCGCCGCGCGCAGATCGGCGAGCAAGCCGAGCGCATGACCCATCACCCGCTCACGCGAATCCGAATCGAGCGCGGCACGCTCCAGCAGCGGTTTTAGAACATCGGGTTCGCTTGCGCGGTACAGCTTTGCCATGGTGTTACGGGCATTGGACGTTACGGCAGTCGACATTTTCCAGCTTCCGGTTGGGTGAGGCTTGCGGTCGGCCAGCCTGTACGCCTAGAGACGTCGCTGCGCTTAGCGCCAAACAGGCTAGGAGGGGAATGCCGTGGCGACGATCACCACCGCCGAGATGCAGAACCGCGTCGGCACCGAGACGCTGTCCGACTGGGTCGAGGTCACGCAAGGCATGATCGACAAATTCGCCGACGCCACCGGCGACCATCAATTCATTCATGTCGACCCCGCCCGCGCGGCGCAGACTCCGTTCGGCGGGACGATCGCGCACGGCTTCCTCACGCTCTCGCTGATGCCGCTCCTGTCGTCGAAGATCCCCGACGCGCCGACGATCGAGGGCGCGAAGATGGGCGTCAATTACGGCGGCAACTCGGTCCGCTTCCTCTCGCCGGTCCGCTCGGGATCGAAGGTCCGCGGCCGCTTCAAGCTGCTGTCGTTCGACGAGAAGCGCCCCGGCCAGTGGCAGCAGACCAACAGCTTCGCGGTCGAGATCAAGGGCCAGGACAAGCCCGCCCTGATCGCCGAATGGATCAGCCAGGTTTTCGTTTGATACCGCTCCCCACCCGCTCGCGGGAGGGGACTTCAGAAAAAGGATAGCATCATGCGTTCAGCCGTCATCGTCTCCACCGCCCGCACCCCGATCGGCCGCGCCTATCGCGGTGCGTTCAACAACACCCCCGCGCCGACGCTCGCCTCGCATTCGATCAAGGCCGCGGTCGAGCGCGCCGGCATCGACGGGGGCGAAGTCGACGACGTCGTCTTCGGCTGCGCGCTGCAGCAGGGGCATCAGGCGGGCAATATCGCGCGCACCTCGCTGCTCCGCGCCGGGCTGCCGACGACAGTCAGCGGCATGTCGCTCGACCGCCAGTGCGCCAGCGGGCTGATGGCGATCGCCACCGCCGCCAAGCAGATCATCACCGACCAGATGGACATCACCATCGGTGGCGGAGTCGAGAGCATCAGCCTCGTCCAGACGCCGCAGATGCGCGTCGCCCCCGATCCCGAACTGCTCGCGATGCACCGCGACGTCTATATGCCGATGCTCCAGACCGCCGAGGTCGTCGCCAAGCGCTACGGCATCACGCGCGACGCGATGGACGCCTATGCACTCCAGTCGCAGCAGCGCACCGCCGCCGCGCAGGCCGCGGGCTATTACGACGCCGAGATCGTCCCCGTCACCGCGAACATGGCGATCGTCAACAAGGAGACCAAGGACGTCACCTACAAGGAGGTGACGATCGCCCGCGACGAGGGCAACCGCGCCGACACCACGCTCGAAGGTCTCCAGTCGCTGAAGCCCGTGATGGGCCCCGACATGACGATCACCGCGGGCAATGCCAGCCAGCTGTCCGACGGGTCGTCCGCCTCTGTGCTGATGGAGGAAAAGATCGCGTCGCAGCGCGGGCTCCAGCCGCTCGGCCGCTATATCGGCATGGCGGTCGGCGGCACCGAACCCAACGAGATGGGGATCGGCCCGGTCGTCGCGATTCCCAAGCTGCTCAAGCGCTTCGGTCTCAAGATGGACGATATCGGCCTGTGGGAGCTGAACGAGGCGTTCGCGGTCCAGGTCCTCTATTGCCGCGACACGCTCGGCATTCCCGACGAGCTGCTCAACGTCAGCGGCGGCGCGATCTCGATCGGCCATCCCTACGGCATGACCGGCGCGCGCGCGACTGGCCATGCGCTGATCGAGGGCAAGCGCCGCGGCGCAAAGCATGTCGTCGTGACGATGTGCGTCGGCGGCGGCATGGGCGCGGCGGGCCTGTTCGAGGTGCTGTGATGGTCGCGGGGCGGCGGTCGCAACCATCCTCCGCCCCGCCCGTTCTCTGTGGCAATCCAAGCCAATAGGAGAATGACGATGGCCGACAAGGATACCCCGCAGGAAGTCGCGAACACCTTCCTCGACAAGCTGAAGTCCAGCCCGTTCGTGATGATCGGCCTCGACGACGGCCAGCATTCCGAGCCGATGACCGCGCAGCTTGATGACGATCAGCCCAACGTGCTGTTCTTCTTCGCCGGTCGCGACAACCGCATCGCCAAGGGTGGCGCGGCGATGGCGCAGTTCGTCGGCAAGGGGCATGATTTCTTCGCGTGCATGGCCGGCACCGTCTCGCAGATGAACGACCGTACGCAGATCGACAAGCTGTGGAACAACCAGGTCGAGGCCTGGTTTCCGGGCGGCAAGGAAGACCCCAACCTCACGCTGCTGCGCTTCGACATCAACAGCGCGGAACTCTGGGAAACCGACATCTCGCTGACCGGACGCGTCAAGATGTTGTTCGGCGGCACGATCACGTCGAGCGAGTCGAGCAGTCACGCCGTCGTCGACTCGGTCGGCTGACCCAGATACCGATCGCGACCGCCGGTTTCAGGACCGGCGGTCGCGATCGACCTTTATACTGGCGGGTCCTTATCCGTTCGCGGTGATGAACTCCTCGACCACCGGCGCGATCGTGTTGCGCCAGCGCGAGCCGTTGAAGATCCCGTAATGGCCGGCCCCCTCGGCGATCAGATACCGCTTCTTTGCCTCGGGAAGAGCGGTCGCCAGCGACAGCGCCGCCTTGGTCTGCCCCAGCCCCGAAATATCGTCGCGCTCGCCCTCGATCGCCAGCAGGCCAATATCGGTGATCGCCGCCGGATCGACCGGCCGCCCGCGGTGCGTCAGCAGGCCGCGCGGCAGCGCATGCGTCTGGAACACCACGTCGATCGTCTGCAGATAGAATTCGGCGGTCATGTCGCAGACCGAGCGATATTCCTCGTAGAACCCCTTGCTCGCCATCGCGCTCTCGCCGTCGCCCTGGACGAGATGCTTATACATCTCCCAATGCGAGACCATGTGGTTGCCGAGGTTCATCGACATGAAACCGGCAAGCTGCAGGAAGCCCGGATAGACCTTGCGCCCCGCGCCCGGATAATTCGCCGGCACCGTCGCGATGACATTCTGTTCGAACCACGTATGCGGACGCTCGGTCGCCAGCGTGTTGACCGCGGTCGGCGCCTCGCGCGTATCGACGGGCCCGCCCATCAGCGTCAGCGTCTTCGGCCGGCACGGATTGCCGTCCGCGCTCATCAGCGCCGCCGCGGCATAGCAGGGCACCGACGGCTGGCAGACCGCCAGCATATGCGTGCCGCCCTGCCCCTCGTTCGCGCCGATCGCCTCGAGGAACGCGATCACATAATCGATATAATCGTCGAGATCGAACCGTCCGGCGGACAGCGGCACGCTGCGCGCGTCGCGCCAGTCGGTGATGTATACGTCGGCGAACGGCAGCATCCGCTCGACCGTGCCGCGCAGCAGAGTCGCATAATGCCCCGACATCGGCGCGACGATCAGCAGCTTGGGGCCGCCGTCGACGCCCTCCCGCACGAACCGCTTGAGCTGACCGAAATCCTTGCGCAGCACGATCTCCTCGCGGACCGCGACTTCGCGTCCGTCGATGATCGTGTGGTCGAGGCCGAACGCCGGCTTTCCGCGAGTCGCATTGACGTGCGCGAACACCTCCAGCGCCGATCCGACGACCGCGCCGCCGCCCAAATAGGCGAATGGGTTTGCTGGATTGTTCAGCATTCCCGCCCCGAAACTGGCCATTCTGCTGGCACCTGCCATCATCGACCGCTGAAATTCATAGGCATCGTAGAGCATTCGGTATCCTCTACCCCAAAAGGGGTTAACATTTCCGTAACGCAATTATGCTGCCGCGCAACAGAGCATTGCCGGGACGCAGGCGCGCGCGTGTCCCAATCCCGTGCGCGTCCTGCTCGTTCAACGTCCCGGCCGTCATGCGGTTGCCGTTGAGCGTGACCCCCGCCGCTGCTAGGCGATCCGCCATGGCCAAGCCGATACTCGACGAAAAGACGCCCCGCCGGATCGGCGACCTTGCAATGGTGTGGCGACACGCCGCGAACTACCCGCGCCAGATCACCTTTGCGGGACTCGCGCTGGTAACCACCTCGGCCGCGACGATCGGCATACCCTACGGCTTCAAGCGCGTGATCGACCGCGGCTTCGGCCCGGGCGCGAGCGGATCGGTCGGGACATCGTTCCATTATCTGCTCATGATCGTCGTCGTGCTCGCGGTCGCGACTGCGGTGCGCTTCTATTATGTGTCATGGCTCGGCGAACGAGTCGTCGCGGACATCCGCACCACGGTCCAGCGTCACCTGCTCACCCTGACGCCGCGCTTCTTCGAGGAGAATCGCCCGTCGGAGATCGCCTCGCGGCTGACCTCGGACACTGCGCTGATCGACCAGGTCGTCGGCAGCACCGTCTCGATCGCGCTGCGCAACACCTTCACCGGGGTCGGCGGGCTGATCTATCTGTTCGCGATCTCGCCCAAGCTCGCCGGGCTGCTGATGATCGGAATCCCGCTCATCGTCCTGCCGATCGCGCTGCTCGGCAAGCGCGTCCGCAATTACTCGCGCACCTCGCAGGACCGCGTCGCCGATGTCGGCTCGATCGCCACCGAGACGCTCGGCGCGATGAAGGTCGTGCAGGCGTTCGGGCAGGAAGAGCGCGAGGCGACCCGCTTTGGTGACGCGGTGCGCGCGACCTTCGCCGCAGCGCGCGCGCGGATCCTGTTGCGCGCGATCATGACCGCGATCGTCATCGGACTGCTGTTCGGCTCGATCACGCTGGTGCTGTGGGAAGGCGCGGTCGACGTCGCCGCCGGGCGGATCAGCGGCGGCGCGATCGCCGCCTTCGTCCTGACCGGCGGGATCGTCGCGGGCGCGTTCGGGGCACTGACCGAGGTGTACGGCGATCTGCTGCGCGGCGCGGGTGCCGCCGGACGGTTGTCCGAACTGCTACGCGAGACGCCCGAGATCGCACCGCCCGCCACGCCCGTCGCGCTGCCGCAGCCCTCGCGCGGTGCGCTCGCCTTCGAGGGCGTCCGGTTCCATTACCCCACCCGCCGCGACGTCGCCGCGCTCAACGGCTTCTCGCTCGACATCAAACCGGGCGAGACGGTCGCGGTCGTCGGCCCCTCGGGCGCGGGCAAGACCACCTTGTTCCAGCTCGTCCAGCGCTTCTACGATCCCGATGCGGGCCGCGTGACGCTCGACGGCGTCGACCTGCGCGATGCCGATCCCGCCGCGGTCCGCGCGCGGATCGCGATGGTGCCGCAGGAAACGGTGATCTTCGGCGCCTCGGCGCGCGACAATCTCCGCTATGGCGACTGGACCGCGAGCGACGACCAGCTCTGGGCCGCCGCCGAGGCCGCCAACGCCGCCGAATTCCTCCGCAAGCTCCCCGAAGGCCTCGACACCTTCCTCGGCGAGGGCGGCGCGCGGCTGTCGGGCGGTCAGCGTCAGCGCGTGACGATCGCGCGCGCGCTGCTCCGCGACGCCCCGATCCTGCTGCTCGACGAGGCGACCAGCGCGCTCGACGCGGAGAGCGAACGGCTCGTCCAGGAGGCGCTCGAACGGCTCATGGCGAACCGCACCACGCTCGTCATCGCGCACCGCCTCGCAACCGTCCGCGCCGCCGAACGGATCATCGTGATGAACGACGGCCAGATCGTCGAGGAGGGCTCGCACGGGGCGCTGATGACCAACAGCGGCCTCTATGCGCGGCTGGCCAGCCTGCAGTTCAACGACGCGGCCTAGCCCTTCGGCGGTTTCGCGCGCTTTGGCTTGGGCAGCGGCAGTTCGGCGGCCGAGATCCGGACTATCTCGGCCATCCAGTCGGCATCGTCCCAGCGATCCGCGTCGATCACCAGACAGGGTTTCGCCCCCGGATAGGGCGCTGCTTCCTCGATCGCCGCGCCGTCGCTGCCCGCGAACGCGCGCCCGCCCGGGGTCGGCTTGAGGAACAGCCGGTCGTCGCAGATCAGCGCCACCATCCGCCCGTCGCAATAGACGCCATATTCGCCGAACATCGGCCGCGCGGCGACCTCGCCCGCGGCGGCGATCTGCTCGACGATGAACGCGACGATGCTCGGATCGGAGGCCATTGCGCGATCCTGCCAGATCCGACCCGCCTTGACGAGACGCGGCGTTTCGCTTGCGGGGCGGCGGCGGTCGGGGCAGAACCGCGGCAAAACGGGAGATGGACATGCGTGACTTCGACATCGTCATCTATGGCGCGACCGGCTTCACCGGCCGGCTGGTCGCCGAATATCTGGTCCAGGCCTATCCGACCGGCCTGAGCTGGGCGATGGCCGGGCGGTCGCGCGCCAAGCTCGAGGAGGTTCGCGACCTGATCGGCGCCCCCGCCGACACGCCGCTCGTCACCGCCGACTCGGCCGATCCGGCAAGCCTGCGCGCGATGGTCGAGCGCGCCACCGTCGTGATCTCGACCGTCGGGCCCTACCAGCTCTACGGCTCCGACCTCGTCGCCGCCTGCGCCGCATCGGGCACCGCCTATGTCGACCTGTGCGGCGAGCCCGCCTGGATGCGCCACATGATCGACGCGCACGAGGGGGAGGCCACGCGCACCGGCGCCCGGATCGTCTTCTCGTGCGGCTTTGACAGCATCCCGTTCGATCTCGGCGTGCTCACGCTCCAGGAGGCGGCCAGGGCGCGCTACGGCAGTCCTGCGCCGCGCGTTAAGGGCCGCGTCCGGACGATGAAGGGCACCTTCTCCGGCGGCACCGCGGCCAGCCTCAAGGCGACGCTCGCCGCCGCCGCGCGCGATCCCGGCCTCGTCAAGCTGCTGACCAGCCCGTTCGCGCTCACCCCCGGCTTCACCGGGCCGCATCAGCCGTCCGGGCTGCTTCCCGAATATGACTCGACGCTCCAGACTTGGGTCGCACCGTTCGTGATGGCGCCGATCAACACCAAGAACGTCCACCGCACGAATTTCCTCCTCGGCGAGGCCTATGGCGCGGACTTCGTCTATGACGAGATGATGGTCGCGGGGCTCGGCGACATGGGCAAGGCCGCGGCCGAGGCGATCGCGAAGTTCAATCCGTTCGCCGGCGACAAGGGCCCGAAGCCCGGCCAAGGCCCCTCCAAGGCCGAACGCGATGAAGGCCATTACGACCTGCTGTTCGCAGGGATCATGCCCGATGGCAGCCGCATCGACACGGTCGTGACGGGCGACCGCGACCCGGGCTATGGATCGACCAGCAAGATGATCGCGGAGGCGGCGATCTGCCTCGTGCGCGATGTCGCGGGCGATGGCGGCATCTGGACGCCGGGCGCGCTGATGGGCGCCAAACTGCGCGACCGGCTGATCGGGCATGCCGGGCTGACCTTCGTCACCAGCTGAGCGATCACGGCGTAAACATTTGATATAAGGGTGATCGCGCCCTATCTGAACGGGGGATTACAAAGGACTCCCGCCTCGATGCTCGTCGGCCATTCCCTGTCGGACCCGAACGGTCTGCTACTGACGATGGACCAGACCGTCGAGGACCTGCTGCAACGGCCGCTTAGCGAACTCGTCGGGCGCTCCTATGCCGACGTCACCCACCCGGACGACCGCGTCCGCAACATCGATCGGGTCACCATGCTCGCCCCCGGCGCGGGCCCGGTCTGCATCCGCAAGCGCTATCTCCAGCCCGGCGGTGCCGCCGTGTGGGTCGACGTCCATGTCTCGCGGCTCGACCGCGGGCTCGAGGCCGGCCGGCTCGTCGGCACGCTCTACCTTCCGCAAGCCAAGGCGCTCACCGCGGTGCCCGACGTCGTCATGCCCGAACGGCTCTGGCAGGTCGCGCTGAAGGTCGACCGGAGCCTGCACCGACGACGCGAACAGCTGGGCGACGACCTGTTCGGCGACCATGCCTGGCTCGTGCTGGTGCAGATCTATCTCGCCGAGGCCGAGGGTCGGGTGATCGATGCGGCGACGCTCGGCGCGCTGGCCCTGCTCGATCTGCCGCGCACGCACCGCTGGATCGGCGCGCTCGCCGAAAAGGGCCTGGTCGAACGCCCCGACTGCAGCGCGGGCGTGATCCAGCTCACCGCCACGGGCCTCGCCAGGACCGAAACCCTGCTCGCCACCTACTCCGACTTGGCGTAACAGCGGCGGCGCCATCTTCGATCCGGACCGTCCTGCCCATGCCTGCCGACCCCTTACCCGCCGCCGATCCTCTTGCGGCCCATCTCGAGTCTCTGGGACCGGTCCGCGTCGCCGCGCTCTATCGCTTCACGCCCTTTGCCGACATCGCCGCGATCAAGCCGCCGCTCGCCGCGCTGTGCTGTGCGCAAGGCGTGAAGGGCACGCTGCTGCTCGCAGCCGAGGGGATCAACGGCACGATCGCGGGGACCGACGCGGCGATCGACACCGTCCTCGCGCATATCCGGTCGCTGCCCGGCTGTGCCACGCTCGACGTCAAGGATTCGCGCGCCGAAACGATGCCCTTCCACCGCATGAAGGTCCGCCTCAAGCGCGAGATCGTGACGATGGGCGAACCCGATATCGACCCGCTCGGCGATGTCGGTCGCTATGTCGAGCCTGGCGACTGGAACGCGCTGATCGCCGATCCGGGCACGATCGTGATCGACACGCGCAACGATTATGAGGTCGCGGTCGGCAGCTTTGCAGGCGCGATCGACCCGAAGACGCGCAGCTTCCGCGACTTCCCCGCCTGGTTCCGCGAGCACCGCGACCAACTCGTCGGCGACGGCCCGCCGCCAAGAATCGCGATGTTCTGCACCGGCGGGATCCGCTGCGAGAAGTCGACTGCGTTCCTGAAAGCGGAAGGGTTGGACGAGGTCTATCACCTGAAGGGCGGCATCCTCAAATATCTCGAAACCGTGCCCAAGGCCGAGAGCCTGTGGGAGGGCGAATGCTTCGTCTTCGATCAGCGCGTCGCGGTCGGCCACGGCCTCGCCCCCGGCACGCACGGTCTGTGCCATGCCTGCCGCATGCCCGTCAGCCCCGCCGACCGCGCCTCGCCGCTCTATGTCGAGGGGATCAGCTGCCCCGCCTGCCACGACGCCCGCGACGCGACCCAGCGCGCCGGCTATGCCGAGCGCGAACGCCAGATGCGCCTCGCCGAAGCCCGCGGCCAGACGCATGTCGGCGCGGTCCTCCCGCAGACGCACGCGGATGACGACGGGCAAACCCCCTCTTCGTCATCCTGACGAAAGTCAGGACCCACGCCCCTCTTCGTCATCCTGACGAAAGTCAGGACCCAGAGTACCAACCGGCACCTTTGTGGCTCTAGGTCCTGACGTTCGTCAGGATGACGAGGTTCAGGCGACGGATCCCGACCCGTGCGAACCCTCGCCAAACCGCGCCGCCAGCGCCGCATTCCCCTGCGACATCGCCAGCGACGCCATGCTGTTCCCCGCCGCATCGACCACCGCCGGATCCGCACCCTCCTCGATCAGCAGGTCGATGATCGCCCCCTGATTGAACAACGCCGCCATCATCAGCGCGGTCTGCCCGACACCGTTGCGCCGGTTCACGTCCGCCCCTGCCGCGATCAGCATCCGCGCGATCGGCGTATAGCCCTTGAAGCACACCCCCATCAGCGCGGTATTGGCGGTGCTCACCGGATCGCCATCGACTAGCGCGCCCGCGTCGAGCAGCAGCCGCGTCGTCGACTCCTGCGCATTGTAGCTCGCCAGCACGAGGGGGGTGTACCCCCGCGCATCGGTCACCTCGATATCGACCCCGGCCTGCAGGAGCGCCGGGATCATCTCGTCCCGCCCCATCCGCGCGGCATCGAACATAAGCTCGACCAGCCGCTCGATCGGCGGCAACGGGGGCAGCTCGCGTACGTCAGTCATCATTCGCCTCGATGATATGCGGGACGAACCGCGCCATGTTGCGCGTCACCACCGTCTCATCCTCCCGAACGCCGATCCCCGCGGCTTCGTTGCCGACGATCCACGCGCCGATCACCGGATGCCGCCCGTCGAACACCGGCGGCGGCGCATAGGCCTGGAGGATCGCCCCTTCGGCACCATAGCCCTGGTCGAGAATGGCGGGCGTGCCGCCCTCCCCGCCGACGATCTCGACATTGGCGCCCTCGCGCGAGAATAATGGCTTGCGGACATGGCGCGGCCCCAGGATCGTCGCCGCCGGATCGCCGTCGAAATACGCCGGCAACAGGTTCGGATGCCCGGGATGCCGCTCCCACAGCAGCGGCAGGATGCCCTTGTTCGACAGGATCGATTTCCACGCCGGCTCGATCCAGCGCACGTCCGCACGCGACAGGTTCGGCGCATAGGGTTCGCGCAGCATGAACTCCCAGGGATAGAGCTTGAACGCCGCCTGCACCTCGAAGCCTTCGGGATCGACGAACCGGCCATCGGCAGCGAGGCCGATATCCTTCATCTCGACGAACTTCGGCTCGATTCCGACCTGGCTGGCCAGATCCTCGAAGAACCGCACGGTCTGGCGGTCCTCGATCGCGGTCGCGTCCGCTGCGAAATGGACGAAACCCCCGCTCGGGAACAGCGCGCGGAACCGTTCGCGCAGCTTGTCGAACAGGCTGTTGAACTGGTCAGTCCCCGCCGGCATCGCCCCGCTCGCGAGCAGGTCCTCCAGCCACATCCATTGGAACGTCGCGCATTCGAACACCGATGTCGGCGTGTCGGCATTATATTCGTAGAGCTTGGCCGGCCCCGTCCCGTCATAGGCGAAGTCGAACCGGCCATAGAGCGACGGCTGGCGCGTCCGCCACGTCTCCGCGACATAATTCCACTGCTCGCGCGGGATCGCGAGCCGCTCCATCAGCTGCTGGTCGCGCACCACCTCGTCGACCAGGTCGAGGCACATCGCGTGCATCTGTTCGGCCGCGGGTTCGAGATCCTCCTCGATCTCCGCCAGCGTGAAGGCATAGGCGGCGCTCTCGTCCCAATAGGGCTCGATCGCGTCGCCCACCGCCGTGCCGTGATAAACGAACCCGATCGCGTCGGCCCGTTCGCGCCAGTCGCCGCGCGGGTCGACCGCGATCCGGCGCATCAGTTGTCCTGCGTCTTGCTGTCGTCACGCTGCTCGAGCCGCAGCGTCTGCCCGAGCTGGTCGGTCTTGGGCGCGGTCAGCCGGGCGAGCACGTCGTCCGCGGACGACTGACCCGGCAGGATCCCCGCCTGGCGCAGCTTCTCGTCGAGATCCGCGCCGGTGCGCCGATCCTCCAGCTCGCCGGCCGCCTTGATCCGCTCGCCGCGGATCGCCTGCCGCTCGCGGATCCGCGCAAGGCTGTCCGCCGCGGAGCCCAGCTTGTTGCCCGCGCCGATGCTCCCCGATGCGACGGTCGCCTGCGCCTTCTGCACCGACTCGTTGACCTTGACGACCTCGACCTCGCGGCGGAGCTGCTCGATCTTGCGGTCGGTCTGCGCGACCGCGGTGTGGATCTGTTCCTCGGCGGCGCGCATGTCCTCGACCTGCGGGCTCTTCAGCGCGATATCCTGTTCGAGATCGGCGATCCGCTGCGCGACCTGCCGTGCAAGGTCCATATTGCCCTTCTCGACCGCGATTCGCGCCGAGGCCTCGTATTTCGCGGCTTGCGCGCGGAAGCTCTCGACCTCGGTCTCGAGGATCCGGCGGCGGGCGACCAGCCCGGCCAGGTCGTCGCGCGCCTTGCCCTGCGCCTTGTCCGCGTCGCGGATCTCCTGGTCGAGGATTCGCAGGGCGTTCGCGTCGACGACCGCCGCGCCGGCTTCATGCGCGCCCGCCCGGCCGAGGGTGAAAATCTTGCTCCAGATGGCCATGCCAGTCTCTCCGTATGATGCTTTGGGTCAGGCGGCGGGGATCTGCGCGTTGCGCAGGTCGGTGGCCGCATCGATCGCGTTCTCGGCCAGCGTGCGCAGCTCGATCAGTATCGTGTCGAGCCGGCTCGACGTCGCGAGTTCGCCGAACAGTTCATAATAGTCGCGCCCCTCGACGCTGCCGATCCCGAAGTTCGACAGCGGCACCAGCTTCTGCGTCTTCAGCAGGAACGCGTTGAACGCCGCCTGGTCCTCCTGCTCGTCACACGGCCAGAGCAGGGTCGACGCCGAGACCTGCGCCTCGCTGACATTGACGAACAGTTCGAGATCGCCATGCTCGTGCATCGTGACGAGCAGGATCGGATCCGCCCCCTGGACGATACGGACGCTCAACTCCCCCGTTTTCGCAGGCTCGGACGTATCGAGCGCGGCCTTCAGGCTGCGGACGGTCCAGATGTCGGTCAATGCAAGAACTCCCATGCGTGGCTCGTGCGTCAACATAGGACGTCTCGGAAAGCCTTGCTATGCCGTTCGCTCGCGAAAGCGGTACCCGCCCCAACGCGCTCGCCCCGTCACCCTTCCCCCACTCCGTCATCCTGACGAAAGTCAGGACCCAGGGTTACTATGCGATGCCCTTGATTACCCTGGGTCCTGACTTTCGTCAGGATGACGAGAAAAGACACGATGACGGGACACACCCCACCCCGCCGCCCTTTGCGACCGCCACCGCTTTGCCCTATGCAGGCCGTCAACACAGATGCGAGGATTGCATGTTCGATCGCCTGTTCGGCCGCAAGCAACCGCTTGAAGGCTCCGGACTTCCCGTCATCCGCAACGTCACGCTCGGCCGCACGGTGACTGTGGATCCGCTCGCCTGGCGCCGGTTCGGGTCGGAGCTGCTGTTCCCGTTCGACCGCGACACGCTGGTGATCGTCGCGCAGGGTCTCGTCGACCTCAACGAGGGCGGGTTCGTCCACCGCTTCTACACCGATGACGACATCATGTTCCAGGCGGTCTCGAACGACCGCGCCGGGCAGGACGTCACCGACGTCACGATCTTCGCGCCCTGGGACAGCGCCTACCCCTCCTCCGCCGCCGAACGCCCGGCGTGGAAGTCCCGGCTCAAGGCGCGCAGCTTCACCGCCGAGGGGCTTCCCGACTATGACCGCGTCTGGTTCGGCCCCGAGGCGAGCGAACAGGAGCCGGTGACCTTCTGGGAGGATCTCCACGACGACCGAGACGGCATCGTCGACCGTCGCATCTTCCAGACCTGCATGCTGTTCGGCCGCGACCTGCCGGGCGACGACGGCCGCGAACTGCTGCTCGCGATCGACCAGGAGAATGAGGCGGGCGAGGTCTCGTTCGAGATCATGCTCGGCGTCGCACTGGAACTCGGCGAGTTCCGCGCCTAGCATCGTCGCCACAGCGTTCCGGGGGATTCAGATGATCGACTATTACAGCTTCGGCGCCAGCGCGGCGGCCTTCCTGATCGCGTTCGTCGCGGCCGGGCTCTTCACCATCGCGTTCAAGATCATCTTCCAGGCGACCACGCCCTATAACGAGAAGGCGTTGATCCGCGACGGCAATACCGCCGCGGCGATCACGCTGGGCGCAGCCTTGCTCGGCTATGTCCTCCCGCTCGCCTCCGCGCTGACGCACACCGTCACGCTGGTCGAGTTCGCGGTGTGGGCGGTGCTCGCAGGCGTGATCCAGATCGTCGCCGCGCTCGTCGTCCGCCGCCTCGTGATGCGCGACATTCACGACCGCATCGTGCGGGGCGATATCGCCGCCGCCACCTATATGGGCAGCATCTCGCTCTGCGTCGGCATCCTCAATGCCGCGTGCATGACGAACTGAGAGGCAAAGACATGAAGCGTTCCAGCTCGATCGTCCTCACCGGCCTGATCGCGGGCTCGGGCATCTCGCTGACCGCCTGCGACGGCGATGTCGGCGGCAAGCCCGTCGACGCGCAGAGCTATGCCTCGGTCGCCGAATGCCGCTCGGCGGGGGCGATCCCCGCCGCGCAGTGCGACACCGCCTATGAACAGGCCAAGACCGACGCCGCCAAGACCGCACCACGGTTCGAGGACAAGCAGACCTGCGAGGAGCAGTTCGGCGCCGCGCAGTGCGAACCGCGCAACAATGGCAGCGGCGGCAGCTTCTTCACGCCGTTGCTGACCGGGTTCATCATCGGCCAGGCGCTCAACGGCGGCTATGGCTATCGCGGCGCGCCGATGTACCGCGACCGTCAGGGCAATTATTATGGCGGCGCCGGCGGCCGCATCAGCCGCGATTACGTCACCGGCCGCACCCGGGTCGGCTCGGACGCCTTCACCCCCACCACCGCGCGCGCTCCCGCGCGGGTCCAGACCCGCAGCTCGGTGATCTCGCGCGGCGGGTTCGGCGGCGGCTTTGGCGGCCGCGGCGGCTTCGGCGGCTGACCCCTGATCCTCCCCCGCCAGGGGGAGGACAGTATCTCAGGCGTCCCGCGGCACCCGCAGCATCGCCAGCGCCGCGACGCCCATCACGCCCGCAGCGATCAGCATCGCCCAGACCGGGTCGCCCGGAAACACCGTTCGCATCACCTGCCCCATCACCGACGACACGATCAGCTGCGGCAGCACGATGAAAATGTTGAACAGCCCCATGTAAACGCCCAGCTTGGCTTGCGGCAGCGCGTTGGACAGCATCGCATAGGGCATCGTCAGGATCGACGACCAGGCGATCCCGATCAGCACCATCGACCCGATTAGCGCATGCGGATCGCGCAGCACCAGGAACGACCCGAACCCCGCCGCCCCGCTCAGCAGCCCCAGGATATGCGCATTGCGTCGCCCGATCCGGCCCGCGAGCCACGGCATCACGAACGCCCAGACCGTCGCCACGCCGTTATACACCGCGAACAGCACCCCGACCCAGTTCGCGCCGTCATTATACGCCACGCTCGCCGTGTCGGTCGTCCCGAACGCGCGCTGCGTGACGATCGGCGTGGTGTAGATCCACATGATGAATAGCGCCGACCAGGTGAAGAACTGGACGAGCGCGAGCCGCTTCATCGTTTGCGGCATGGTCGCAAGATCGCCGACGATCTGGCTGAGAACATTGGACTCTCTGCCCGACCGTACCAGCGCAGCGCTGACCAGCAGCGCGATACCGAACGCGATCAGCCCGGCGCCGAGCAGATAGACCGGCTTGTCGAGCCCGAACCGCGCCACCGCCGCGATCACGATCGCCCCCAGCGCGATCCAGACCGGGGCCAGCCGCGCGCCCGATCCGGCCGGTGCCGCTGTCGCCGGCGCCGCCTCGACTGCGCCGTCATCCTGCTCGAACGCGGCCATCTCGTCGGGCGAATATTCCTTCGTCGTCAGCACCGTCCACAGCACCGCGCAGAACAAGGCCGCCGCACCCAGATAGAAGCCATAGCGCACCGATGGCGGGATCCCGCCGCCCGCCGCGGTATTGGCGACGTGGAAGACGTCGGTCAGGATCAGCGGCGCGAGGCTGCCGATCACCGCGCCCGCGCCGATGAAGCCGGTCTGGAACGCATAGCCCGCGGTCCGCTGCCGGCTGCCCAGCATGTCGCCGACGAACGCACGGAACGGCTCCATCGCGACGTTGAGCGATCCGTCGAGCATCCACAGCAACGCCGCCGCAACCCACAAAACGGGCGCGTTCGGCATCCCCAGCAACGCGATCGTCGCCAGCACCGCACCGCCCAGGAAATAGGGTCGCCGGCGCCCGAGCCGCCCCCAGGTCCGGTCGCTGTAATGCCCGATCACCGGCTGGACGAGCAGCCCGGTCAGCGGCGCGGCGATCCACAGAAAGGCGAGATCGTCGACGCTGGTGCCGAGCGACTGGAAGATCCGGCTGACATTCGCATTC
Source organism: Sphingomonas sp. BK481 (assembly GCF_014194875.1). Classification (NCBI taxonomy): domain Bacteria; kingdom Pseudomonadati; phylum Pseudomonadota; class Alphaproteobacteria; order Sphingomonadales; family Sphingomonadaceae; genus Sphingomonas; species Sphingomonas sp. BK481. Next base: position 156,135 of record NZ_JACIAP010000002.1, read on the forward strand.
TGCAGCGCGAAACCGATCTGGATCCCGAAGAACCCGAACGAGATGTTCCACAGACCCCAGAAACCCTGACGCGGCTTCTCGCGCGTCACGCCGCGGCCTCGCCCGACGAGCGCCGTACGACGAGTTGCGTCGGCAGTACGATGCTCGTCACCGGGCGATCGTCGATCCGCGCGAGCAGCATCTCGACCAGCCGCCGGCCGCCCAGCACCGTATCCTGCGCCACCGTCGTCAGCGGCGGGTTGGCGAGGCTGGCGGCGGGAATGTCGTCGAAGCCGACGATCGCGACGTCGTCGGGCACGATCCGTCCCGCCCCCGCCAGCACCCGCATCGCCGACAAAGCGATCAGGTCGCTCGCCGCGACGATCGCATCGAACGCGACCCCGCGCGCGAGCAACGCCTGAGCGGCGCGCGTGCCGTCCTCCTCGGTCGTGATCGCATCGACCTGCAAGTGCGGATCGGCATGCAGGCCATGGTCCGCGAGCGCCGCGAGATAGCCGCGGTGCCGGTCGTAAAACTCCGGATAATGGTCGGTCGCATCCCCCAGGAACGCGATCCGCGTCCGCCCCTGCGCAATCAGGTGCCGCGTCGCCTCCGCACCGCCCGCGACATTGTCGCACCCCACGGTCAGCCCGGGCTGGTCGTGCCGGACCGATCCCCAGCGGATGAAATGCGTCCCCTGCGCCACGAGATGATCCAGCCGCGCGCGATAATCCGCATAATCGCCATAGCCGAGCAGGATCAGCCCGTCGGCACGGTGGCTGTCCTCGTAGTCGGTATGCCAGTCGGACGAGAAATTCTGGAACGAGACGAGCAGGTCATAGCCGTGATCGGCACACGCCCCCATCATCGCGCCCAGCATGCCCAGGAAGAACGGATTGACCTCGGTCTCGTCGGGCGTCGGATCGCGGAACAGCAGCAGCGCGATCGTCCGCGTCTTGCCGCTGCGCAGGTTCGAGGCACTGCGGTCGACGGTATAGTTCAGCTGCTTGGCGATCGCCTCGATCCGCTGCCGCGTCGCCGGGCTGACCGTCGGGCTGCCACGGAGTGCGCGCGACACGGTCGGCTGCGATACGCCCGCGGCCTGCGCGATGTCGAACGACGTGGATTTGCGCTGGGCACTCAAGACAGGGATCCTCTCGGGGGCGCTCGGACGGCGTCGCCGTCGCAATCATCACTCCAGTTTGCCCGCAACGTCAACGCATTGGCCCCCGCGATCCGTGGCAAATCGGCAACACGGCCGGAACGGCCGCACTGAATACGTATGTCGATTGATTGGCTTTCGTGAGGCGGAATTCCATTGGAACGCCACACACGGCCCACGGCGCGAAAGATGCAGCGGGGCTTTCAGGGGAGTTGAACATGACGACGTCCAAGCGTTTCCCGGCATCTGCCGCGCATCACCTTTTCACCCTATCGGCCAGCGGCACCGCGCTTGCCGTGGCGCTCTTCGCCGCGTCGGTCGCCGACGCGCAGGTCGCGACCGATCCCGCCCCGGCCTCCGCCGACAACACCGTGTCGAGCGCACCCTCGACGCCCGCCCCGACCGTCGCGACGCAGGACGCCACCGCGCCGAGCAGCGGTCCCGCAGCCGAGTCGAGCGACGACATCGTCGTCACCGGCTTCCGCGCCAGCCTGCGCTCGTCGATCGCGGTCAAGCGCAACCTCGACGTCGTCGCCGAGATCGTCTCGGCCGAGGATATCGGTCGCTTGCCCGACGTCTCGATCGCCGAGTCGCTCGCCCGCCTGCCCGGCGTCACCTCGCAGCGTACCGGCGGCCAGGCCTCCGCGATCAACATCCGCGGGCTCAGCCAGGATCTCGTCTCCGCCACGCTCAACGGCCGCGAACAGGTCGCGACCTCGGGCAACCGCGTCATCGAATTCGACCAGTACCCGTCCGAGCTCATCAACCAGGCCGCGGTCTACAAGAGCCCCAAGGCCTCGCAGATCGAAGGCGGTGTCGCCGGCAAGGTCGAGCTCAGCACCGCGCGCCCGCTCAGCATCCCCGGCAAGACGCTCGTCAGCGTCAACGTCCGCGGCGTCTATAACGACCGCGCCGGCCAGAACCCCGACGCCAGCGAATTCGGCTATCGCGGCAGCGCCTCGATCCAGACCAAGCTGCTCGACGACACGCTCGGCCTCGCGGTCGGCTATGCCCGGCTGAAGCAGGCGAACGTCGCGACGCGCTTCGTCGGCTATGACTATACCGCGACCGGCCAGAACGGCAGCCCGGCGATCCGCGACCTCGACGGCAACGGCCGCGCCGATGCGATCGGCTATGGCTTCGAGGCGGTCCAGTCGGGCGGCAACGAGACCCGCGACGGCGTCCTCGGCAGCATCCAGTATGAGCCGACCGACACGTTCCGCGTCCTGCTCGACGGCTATTATTCGCGCTTCAAGTCGGACGTGTTCCGCCGCGGCATCCGGGTCGAGAACCTGCAGCAGACGAGCAGCAACCTCATCGACCCGACCGTCATCGGCAACACGATCGTCGGCGGCAACGCCTCGGGCATCCGCACCCGCACGATCCAGCAGAACGAGAACCGCCTCGACAAGCTCTACACCTTCGGCGGCAACGTCCAGAAGGACATCGGCCAGCTCACGCTGACCGCCGACGGCTCCTATTCGCGCGCGTCGAGCTTCTTCAACAATTCGGGTCTCGACGACAACGGCAACACGACCGCCACGCCGACGACGCTCAGCTACAAGCTCGACGGTCTCAACGTCGGCTCGTTCTCGACCAACGCCAACTACACCGATCCCGCCGCGAACGCGTTCGAGGGCTTCTACATCGTCCCGCAGAAGGACACCGACCGCCTCTATGCGTTCGCGGGCAGCGCGCTGCTCAAGATTGACGGTCCGTTCCTCAAGTCGTTCGAGGTCGGCGGCCGTTATGGCAACCGCAAGGCGGAGCGGACGATCACCAGCTTCAACGCGTTCAGCTTCGCTGCACCCGTCACGCTGACCAGCGCCAATTCGACGACCGCAGGCTTCAAGGGCAAGTTCTCGTCCTTCCCCGACTTCATCGTCGCCGATATCGGCAGCATCTTCGACTCGCAGCTCGGGCCCGACCGCGTCGTCGACCAGACCCAGGCGTTCACGCAGGACCAGAGCTTCACGATCGACGAGAAGACCTATGCCGGCTACGGCCAGCTCAACTTCGACACGATCGCCGGTTCACTGCCGTTCAAGGGCAATATCGGCCTGCGCGTCGTCCATACCGACCAGAGCTCGTCCTCGACCATCTCGGACGGCGCCACCGGTCGCTACCTCAACACCCGCGGCCGCAAGTTCACCGACTGGTTGCCCCAGGCGAACTTCATCCTCGGCCTGACCGAGAACGATCAGGCCCGCCTGTCGCTCTCGCGCCAGATCTCCCGTCCGCGCTTCTTCGACTTCCGCAACTCGATCAGCACCAACCTGGTCAGCATCGGCGGCACCGCGGCGCGGCTCGACGGGTCGGGCGGCAACCCCGCGCTCCAGCCGTTCCGCGCCAACCAGTTCGACGCCACCTATGAGCATTATTTCGGCAACAGCGGCTCGCTCGTGCTCGGCGCCTTCTACAAGGACGTCCGCAGCTTCGTGATCGGCGGCGTCATCCCGAACTACGACTTCGCCGCCAACGGCATCAGCACCCCGCCGCTTGCCGGGACCGGCTTCACCAGCGTCGTCACGACCGGCAATCTGTTCGCACCGATCAACGGCAATGGCGGCTATGTCTATGGTTTCGAAGGCGCCATCACCAAGACGTTCGACTTCCTGCCGGCGCCGTTCGACGGCCTCGGCGCGGTGCTCAACATCTCGTACAACCAGTCCGACGTCAGCATCACCAACGCGATCAGCGGCAACACGCTCTCGCTGTCGCTGCCCGGCCTGTCGAAGATCGTCTCCAACCCGACGCTCTTCTACGAGAAGAACGGCTTCCAGACGCGCGTCTCGATGCGCTACCGCTCGAAGTTCGTCGCACCGCAGTTCGGCCTCAGCGAGCAGATCGTGACCAACGCCGCAGAGACCGTGTTCGACGCGCAGATGAGCTATGAATTCCCGCAGGGCAGCCCGCTCGCCGGGATGACGCTGCTCGCGCAGGCAAACAACCTGACCGACCAGCCGACCCGCTCCTATTTCGGCCAGACCGCACAGACGGGCACGCTGCAATATTTCGGGCGTCAGTTCTATCTGGGCGCGAGCTTCCGCTTCTAACTACCTGTAATACCGCCGTCCGCCCGGGGTCCTCCCGGCGGACGGCGACCTGGCGCCGGTGGCGCCGTCACCGAATTCCGGTGCGAAAAGGACATCCGATGATCAAGAGCGTCGCCACCATCCTGGCAGGGTTGCTCGCGCTCTCGCCCGCCATCGCAGACCCGGGCCCGGCACCAAAGCCCGCACCCGCCACCGACTATCGCGCGCGGCTGCCACAGGACGAGGTCATCTATTTCGTCCTCCCCGACCGGTTCGAGAATGCCGATCCCGCCAACGACCGCGGCGGCCTGACCGGCGATCGCCGCGTCACCGGCTTTGATCCGACCGCCAAGGGCTTCTATCACGGCGGCGACCTCAAGGGCCTGACCAAGCGCCTCGGCTATCTCCAGTCGCTCGGCGCGACCGCGATCTGGCTCGGCCCGATCTTCAAGAACAAGCCCGTCCAGGGCGCGCCCGGCAAGGAATCCGCTGGCTATCACGGCTACTGGATCACCGACTTCACGCAGGTCGATCCGCATCTCGGCACCAATGCCGACATGACCGCGCTCGTCACCGCGGCGCATGCGCGCGGGATGAAGGTCTATATGGACATCATCATCAACCACACCGCCGACGTGATCCAGTACCGCGAATGCACCGAGGGCACCCCCTGCGCCTATCGCGACCGCGCCAACTATCCCTATCAGCGCAAGCTTGGCCTGCGCGGCAAGCCGATCAATCCCAGTTTCGCGGGCGACGCCGTCCGCACGCCTGAAAACTTCGCGCGGTTGACCGACCCCGGCTTCGCCTACACGCCCTATGTCCCCGCCAAGGAACGGACCGTGAAGGTCCCCGCCTGGCTCAACGACCCGATCTACTACCACAATCGCGGCGACTCGACCTTCACCGACGAGAGTTCGACGATGGGCGATTTCTCCGGCCTCGACGATCTCGCGACCGAGAACCCCCGCGTCGTGTCGGGCATGATCGACATCTTTGGCGGCTGGATCGACCGGTTCAAGGTCGACGGCTTCCGCATCGACACCGCGCGCCACGTGAACCCCGAATTCTGGCAGGCCTTCACGCCCGCGATGCTCGACCGCGCCAGGGCGAACGGCATCCCCAATTTCCACATCTTCGGCGAGGTCGCCTATGGAACGATGGATCCGGGCTATCTTGCGCGCTTCACCCGCGTCGACAAGCTGCCCGCGGTGCTCGACTTCGGCTTCCGCTGGGGCGTGACCGACGTCGTCGCGGGCAACAAGGGCACCAACGAACTCGCCGCCTTGTTCGACGGCGACGCGCTCTACGAGCACGGCGCCGACACCGCGATGATCCTGCCGACCTTCCTCGGCAATCACGACCAGGGCCGCTTCGCGCGCGACGTCCGCCGCCTCAACCCGAATGCGAGCGAGGCCGAGGTGCTGGCCCGCGTCAAGCTCGGCCATGCGATGCTGCTGACGCTGCGCGGCGTGCCGACCATCTATTCGGGCGACGAGCAGGGCTTTGCCGGCGACGGCGACGACCAGGACGCGCGCGAGGACATGTTCGCCTCGAAGGTCGCGGTCTATAACGACAACCGCCTCGTCGGCACCGACGCCACCACCGCGACCGCCAGCTTCGGCACGACCCACCCGCTGTTCCGCCAGATCGCCGAGCTCGCCCGCCTCCGCGTCGCGCACCCGGCGCTCACCCGCGGCCGTACGCTCGTCCGCGCGCGCGGCGATACGCCCGGCCTGTTCGCGGTCTCGCGCTTCGATCCCGTGACCGGCGCCGAGATGCTTCTTGCGTACAACACCAGCGCAAAGCCGCTGACCAGCGCGATCCAGGTCGAGACTCGCTCGACCCGCTTCGATACGCTCGCCGGCGCTTGCGCCGCGCGCGCGACCGCCCCCGGCAGCGTCACGCTGACCATCCCCGCCTTTGGCTATGCGGTCTGCGCCGCGGAGACCCGCTGATGCCCGACGATACGAGCCTGCCCGTGCACCGACCCTGGTGGAAGGGCGCGGTCATCTACCAGATCTATCCGCGCAGCTTTGCGGACTCGAACGGTGACGGCATCGGCGACCTGCCCGGCATCACCCGCCATCTCGACTATGTCGCGAGCCTCGGCGTCGATGCGGTCTGGCTTTCGCCCTTCTTTACATCGCCGATGAAGGACTTCGGCTATGACGTTGCGAACTACCGCGATGTCGACCCGATCTTCGGCACGCTCGCCGATTTCGACACGCTGATCGCGCGCGCCCACGCGCTCGGCCTGAAGATCATCATCGACCAGGTCTACAGCCATACCTCGGACGAGCATCCCTGGTTCGTCGAGAGCCGCTCGTCGCGCACCAACCCCAAGGCCAACTGGTATGTCTGGGCCGACGCCAAGCCCGATGGCAGCCCGCCGTCCAACTGGCAGTCGGTCTTTGGCGGCCCCGCCTGGACCTGGGACGCGCGCCGGCGCCAATATTATCTGCACAATTTCCTGAAGGAACAGCCACAGCTCCACCTCCACGACGCGGACGTGCAGGACGAGATCGTCGACACCGCAAAATTCTGGCTCGACCGCGGCGTCGACGGCTTCCGGCTCGATGCGATCAACTTCGCGATGCACGAGCCCGCGCTGACCGACAATCCGCCGGTCACCGACAACAGTCTGAAGACGCGCCCCTTCGACTTTCAGGCGCATGTCCACAACCAGAGCCATCCCGACATCCCCGCCTTCCTCGAACGGCTGCGGCGGCTGATCGACGGCTATGGCGACCGCTTCACCGTGGCCGAGGTCGGCGGCGCGGACAGCGACCGCGAGATGAAGCTGTTCACCCGCGGCCAGACCCGGCTCAACAGCGCCTATGGCTTCGACTTCCTCTACGCGTCGGACCTCCGCCCCAGCACCGTCGCCGACGCGATCACGCTCTGGCCGTCGGATGCGGAGATGGGCTGGCCGAGCTGGGCGTTCGAGAATCACGACGCCCCCCGCGCCGTCTCGCGCTGGATCGGCCCCGATGACCGCGACGCCTTCGCGCGGATGAAGATCGCGCTGCTCGTCTGCCTGCGCGGCAACATCTTCCTCTATTATGGCGAGGAACTGGGCCTGACCCAGGTCGAGGTGCCGTTCGACCAGCTCCAGGATCCGGAGGCGATCGCCAACTGGCCGCTGACGCTGTCGCGCGACGGCGCACGCACGCCGATGCCGTGGCGGGCCGATGCGCCGCATGCGGGCTTCACCGATGCGTCGCCGTGGCTCCCGGTCGGTAACGACCATCCCGAGCTCGCTGTCGACCGGCAGGAGGGCGATCCCAATTCGCTCCTCGCGCTGACCCGCCGCCTGCTCGCGCTGCGCCGCGCGATCCCCGCACTCGCGATCGGCGATCTGGTCCTGACCGAGGTCACCGACACGCTGCTCGCCTTCGAACGCCGTGACGGCGACCAGATCCTGCTCTGCGTCTTCAACATGGCCGCGACACCCGTCGCGTGGAGCCCCGCTACCCCCGAACACTGGCGCGTCCGCGACAGCATCAACGACGCAACGATAGGACGACTGGGCGGCTATGCCGCGCTGATCGTCGAAAGGACCGGATCTTGAAGACCCTCTCGATGACCCTCGCGACTTTGCTCGCGACCACCGCACCCGCAATCGCGCAGGATCAGGCCGCCCCCGCGGTGACCACGCCCGCCGTCACCACGAACGAGACGATCAAGCCGCAGCCCGTCCCGACGATCCCCTCGGCGATCGCGACCTCGCCCGATGGCAGCATAGCGGTCACCGTCGCGACCGACGGCGAAGGCCATGCGACCTATAGCGTCACGCGCAAGGGCACGCTGATCGTCAAGCCGTCGCGGCTCGGCTTCCTCTTCACCGACGCCCCCAAGTTCGACCGGCATCTGAAGATCGAGACCGTCACCCGCGACAAGGCGGATTCGACCTGGACCCAGCCCTGGGGCGAGTGGAAGACGATCCGCGACAACCACACAGAGATGCGCGTCCGCCTGCGCGAGACCGACCGGCTGCAGCGCGCGATCGACGTCGTGTTCCGGCTTCAGGACGACGGCATCGGCTTCCGCTACGTCTTCCCCGACCAGCCTAACTTCAAGACGATCAACATCGCCGAGGAGCTGACGCAGTTCGCCTTTGCCGAGGACGCGACCGCCTGGTGGAAGCCCGGCTTCGAATGGAACCGCGAGGAATATCTCTACAACCGCACGCCGCTCGCCGATGTCGGCACCGCCGCGACGCCGATCACGCTGAAGCTCGCAGGCGGTACGCATGTCGCGCTGCACGAGGCCGCGCTCATCGACTATGCCGGCATGAACGTCGCCAAGGTCGAGGGCAACACGCTGAAGGCGGTGCTGACCCCCGGTGCCGGCGCGCCCAAGGTCACGCGGACCGGCCCGTTCGCGACGCCGTGGCGCACGCTGATCCTCTCGGACGACGCGCCCGGCCTGTACATGAGCCATATCGAGCTCAATCTGAACGAGCCGAACAAGCTCGGCGACGTCAGCTGGGTGAAGCCCGGCAAGTTCGTCGGCGTCTGGTGGAACATGATCACCGGCAAGTGGAGCTGGGCGACCGGCCCCAATCACGGCGCCACCACCGCGCATGTGAAGACCTATATCGACTTCGCCAGCGCCAACAAAATCCCCGGCGTCCTCGTCGAGGGCTGGAATGTCGGCTGGGACGGCGACTGGTTCGGCGACGGCACCGCGATGCAGTTCGACACGCCGACCCCCGATTTCGATGCCGGCTATCTCGCGAAATACGCCAAGTCGAAGGGCGTCTACCTGATCGGCCATAACGAGACCGGCGGTTCGGCCAGCCATTATGACGGCCAGCTCGACCGCGCCTTCGCCTTTGCACGCGATCACGGCATCCCCGCGATCAAGACCGGCTATGTCACCGACGCGGGCCAGATCGAACGCGTCGATCCCGACGGATCGCAGCACCGCGAATGGCATGAGGGTCAGTGGATGGTGAACCACTATACCCGCGTCGTCACCACCGCCGCGAAGTACAAGGTGTCGATCGACAGCCACGAGCCCGTCAAGGACACCGGCCTGCGCCGCACCTATCCTAACTGGATCGCGCGCGAGGGCTCGCGCGGGATGGAATATAACAGCTGGGCCGGCAAGAACCCGCCCGAGCATGAGGCGAACCTCGCCTTCACGCGGATGCTCGAGGGGCCGATGGACTTCACCCCCGGCGTGCTCAGCCTCAAGGGCACCGACGACAGCGATCTCCTGTCGACCATCGCCAAGCAGCTCGCGCTCTATGTCGTGCTCTATTCGCCCGTCGTGATGGCGGCGGACACGCCCGAGAATTACGCGAAATACCCCGCCGCGTTCCAGTTCATCAAGGACGTGCCGACCGACTGGTCCGACACCCGCGTGCTCAACGGCGAGGTCGGCGACTTCGTCACCTTCGCGCGCAAGGACCGCAAGTCGAACGACTGGTATGTCGGCAGCGTCACCGACGAGAATGCCCGGACGCTCACTGTCGCGCTCGACTTCCTCGACGCCGGCCGGACCTACACCGCGCAGATCTACCGCGACGGCCCCGGCGCCGACTACAAGACGACCGCACGCCACGCGATCACGATCGAGACGAAGCGCGTCCGCAAGGGCGACACGCTGACGCTCGCGCTCGCGCCCGGTGGCGGTCAGGCGATCCGCTTCAAGGCGCGCTGAGCCGGCGGGACCGGCGCTGCCGTATCGCAGCGCCGGTCCGCTCACCCGTCAGCGCCGCGGTGGCGAGAGCGGCCCGCCAATCTCGATCGCCTTCTGATAGCCCGGCACCGCCTTCAGCCGCTCGAAATACGCGCTCACCTCCGGCTGGTCCCTGAGCAGCCCCGCGCTCTCCGCGGTCGCGAGCAAATACGACATCTGGATATCCGCCAGCGTCAGCTTCGCCCCCATCAGATACGGTCCCTCGCCAACCGCGTCGGCGATATACGCAAACGTCTTGGCGACCTCGGGCTCGGAGAATTTGCCGAGGCCTTCGGGCAGTCCGCCCATCATCTTGCCGATCACCGTCATCATGATCGGGAACGCCGCCGAACTCTCGACATAGTGCAGCCATTCGTCATGGATCGCCGCCTCGGGCGTGCCCTCGGGCGGGCTGAGCCGCGCGCCGCCATACTTGCGATCGAGATAGGACAGGATCGACGCGCTCTCGGCAAGCGTCAGGTTATCGTCCTGCACGATCGGCGCCTTGCCCAGCGGATGCACCGCCTTCAGCGACGCGGGCGCACGGAAGCTCGCGTCGCGCTCGTACCGGACCAGCTCATAAGGCAGCTGCAGCTCCTCCAGCAGCCACAAGATGCGGAAAGACCGGGAAAAATTCAGGTGATGGACGGTCAGCATGGCGGGTCCTCGGATCGTGGTGATTATCGGATCGGCATGCGGAACGGGTCAGGCGGTTGGAAGGTTTCGCTGCCATAACCGGAATGCTCCGGAGACGGAGTCGATCATGCCGAACACCAGCCCCGAGTTAACCTGCGATGTCGCGATCATCGGCGCAGGCACCGCCGGTCTCGCGGCCGAACGCAACGCACGGCGCAACGGCGCGCGCACGCTGCTGATCGACGAGACCTTTTCGGGCACCACCTGCGCCAGCGTCGGCTGCATGCCCTCCAAGCTGCTGATCGCCGCCGCCCACGCCGCGCATGCGGTCCGCCAGGCATCGGTCTTCGGCATCGTCGCCGAGCCGCGGATCGACGGTCCCGCGGTGATGGCGCGCGTCCAGCGCGAGCGCGACGCGTTCGTCGCGGGCGTCTGCGACTCGCTCGACGCGCTCCCCGACGGCGTGAAGGTCCAGGCCCGTGCGCGCTTCGTCGACGCGACCACGCTCAGCCTCGACGACGGCCGCACCGTCACGGCAAAGGCCGTCGTGATCGCGACCGGTTCCTACCCGAACATCCCCGACAATTTCGACGCGGTCCGCGACCGCGTCCTGACCAACGAGACGATCTTCGAGCTGCCGACCCTGCCCGGCTCGGTCGGCGTGATCGGCGCCGGCCCGATCGGCCTCGAACTCGCCCAGGCACTCGTCCGGCTCGGCGTCGAGACGATGGTGTTCGACCAGTCGCCCGGCCTCGCCGCGCTGAAGGACGAGAAGGTTTCGGCGGTGCTGCACGGTATCCTCGACAAGGAGCTGCCGATCCATCTCGAAATGGAACTGAAGGCGGAATCCGACGGCGATGGCGTCCGCCTGTCCTGGTCGGGCGAGCAGTCGGGATCCCACCGCTTCGACTATCTGCTCGTCGCGACCGGCCGCCCGCCGCGGCTCAAGGGCCTCGGGCTAGAGACCACCGGGATCACGCTCGACGATCACGGCACGCCGGTCTTCGACAGGACGACGATGCAGTGCGGCGACGCGCCGATCTTCATCGCCGGCGACGCGGATCACGACCGCACCGTGCTCGGCGAAGCGTCTGCCGAGGGGATGATCGCCGGCCGCAACGCCGCGCAGTTCCCCGACGTCACCCCCGGCCCGCGGATGGTCCCCCTCGCGATCATGTTCACCGACCCGACCGTCGCGGTCATCGGCGACATCACCCCCGACGACCAGGACGGCATCGTCATCGGCGAAGCCTCCTACGAGGATCAGGGTCGCGCGAAGGTCATGGCGCGCAACGCCGGGCTGATCCGCTTCTATGCGGAGGCGGGCACCGGCCGGCTGACCGGCGCGACGATGGCCGCCCCCGGGGTCGAGCACAGCGCGCACCTGATCGCCTGGGCGATCCAGCAGGGCCGCACCGCGACCGACCTGCTCGACATGCCCTTCTATCACCCGACGCTCGAGGAGGGGCTGAAGCCTGCACTCCGGGCGATCTGCAAGGCGGTCAGCGCGCCCGTCCCCGCCGACCGCGACGACGGCTTCACCGCCGGCGCCTGAGCCTCAGTCGTCGAGGTCGAGATAGGCGACAACGTCGTTCTCGGTCGCGATGTACAGCCCCGCCTGGACCTCCTCGGGCTGCTGCGCGGCAATCGCCAGCGCCTCGCCGAGCGGGCCATAGAACAAGGTCGTCGCCGCCCCGCCCTCGAGCGCATCGTCGAGATGATAGAGACGAACGCCGACGGCGGAGGAGATGGTACGCATCGCCCGTCCCTGCCGCGCCGCGCGAGCCGGCGCAACCGCGCACGCGTTACACGCCGGTCAGGACGCAATCCGCTCGAGCGCCTGCGCCTCGATCTTCTCCAGCTCCTCCAGCGTCTGCGCGATCGCCGCCTGCTGCTGCTGGAGGTCGTCGATCCGCTGGCGACAGCGTTCGGCGAGCGCGCGCATCTGTTCGATATGCTGCGGATCCGCGTCGTACAGGACGAGGAACTCCTCGATGTCGCGCAACGAGAATCCCAGCCGCTTGCCGCGCAGGATCAGCTGCATCCGCGCGACGTCGCGCCGCGTATAGACCCGCGTCGTGCCGATCCGGCACGGCTCGATCAGCCCCTTGTCCTCATAGAAACGCAGCGTCCGCGCGCTGACCCCCAGCGCCTGCGACACGTCCTGAATCCCGGTAAGATCATCCTGCCGCTCGTTCACGGTGTCGCTCCCCTCTCCCCCGACGCCGCCCCGGCCGGCATCGCGCGTGCCAGCCTGGCCTCTTCCTCCGTGACAAGTTCCTTTTTGGATAGCTTGCCGATCAACGTCTTGGGCAGAGTGTCGCGGATTTCGACCTCGCGGGGAAGCTCGATCTTGCTGATCTTGTCACGCAGAAAATCACGCAATTCCACAGGGGTTGTGACCGCACCTTCGACCAGCGTGACGAACGCCTTGGGCGCCTGTCCGCGATAGGCGTCGGCGACCCCGATCACCACCACCTCGGCGACCGCGGGGTGCTCGTACAGCGCCTCCTCGATCACCCGCGGATAGACATTGTAGCCGCCGCACAGGATCAGGTCCTTGATCCGGTCGACGATGAACAGATAGCCGTCCGCGTCGAGATGCCCGACATCCCCGGTGCGCAGCGCGCCGTCCGCGAACAGCGCCGCGCTCGCTTCCGGCTTGTGCCAATATCCTTGCGTAACCTGCGGGCCGCGCGCACAGATCTCGCCATTCTCACCGACGGGCAGCAGCCGGGTCGGGTCCTCGCGGTCGCGGATCTCGATGATCGTGCCGGGAAAGGGCAGCCCCGCCGATCCCGGCTTGTTCAGCCCCTCGATCGGATTGCAGGTGATGATCGGCGACGCCTCCGACAGGCCGTACCCCTCGACCAGCTTCGACCCCGTCGCCGCCTCGAACGCGGTGCGCACCTCGGCGGGCAGCGGCGCGCCGCCCGAGATGCACGCATGGATCGACGACAGGTCGATCGGCTGCGTCTCCGCCGCCTTGGTGATCGCCGCATAGATGGTCGGCACCGCGGGGAAATAGGTCGGCTTGGTCCGCACGATCGTCTTGAGCAGCTGCTGCAGCTCGAACCGCGGCAACAGGATCATCTGCGCGCCCGCGCGGATCGAATAGGTCAGCACCGTCGTCAGCGCGAAGACATGGAACAGCGGCAGCGCCCCCATCACCCGGTCCTGCTCGGGCGTCTCGCCGCCGACGAACGTCATCATCGCATCCGCGTTCGACACCAGATTGGCGTGGCTCAGCATCGCCGCCTTGGGCTCGCCTGTCGTCCCCCCGGTATATTGCAGCACCGCGACCTCGTCCGGCGTCACCGCGACCGGCGTGGGCGCGCCCTTCGCATGCACTAGCGAGTCGAAGCTGCGATGCCGCGCGTCGTTCGGCGCGCGGGCGATCTCGGCGCGCTTGAAGATCCGGTAGGCGATCGACTTCAGCGTCGGCAGCGCACCCGCGATCGGGCAGGTGATGACATGCCGCAGCCCCGTCTCGCCCGCGACCTTCAGCACGCGCGCATGGATCTCGGTGATGTCGCAGGTCGCGATGATCTCCGCGCCCGAATCCTTCAGCAGGTGGCACAGCTCGCGCTCGACATAGAGCGGGTTGACGTTGACGACGATCCCGCCCGCCTTCAGCACCGCGAAGAACAGCACCGGATAATAAGGCGTGTTCGGCAGGCACAGCGCGACCCGCGTCCCCTTCACCACGCCCAGATCCTGCAGGCCCCGCGCCGCATGCGTGACCGCGTCGCCGAGCTCGGCATAGGTCATCGTCGACCCGAGGAAATCCAGCACCGTCCGCGACCCGAATCGGCGGACCGCCGTGTCGAGCATGTCGCCCAGCAAACGCGCTTCGCCTTCTAGCGGTACGCCGATCGCACGGCCGTCGGTGTCCAGCATCTCTCTCTCCTTTTCGGCGTGCGCTCTCGACTGATATTGTAGGCCGCATCACCTTGACGTATAGGAGAGGTATCGCACCTTAAGGGTAGCCCGCAAGTCTTAAGCGGACCGATTGCAATTGGAGAGGATCATCGTGACCAACGTCGTCATCGCCGGGTACGCCCGCTCGCCGTTCCACCTTGCCGGCAAGGGCGATCTCGCCCGCGTCCGCCCCGACGATCTCGCCGCGCAGACGATCCGCGGTCTGCTCGACAAGACCGGCGTCGATCCTGCCGCGATCGAGGACATCATCCTCGGCTGCGCCTTCCCCGAGGGCGAGCAGGGCCTGAACGTCGCGCGGATGATCGGCCTGCTCGCCGACCTGCCGCTGTCGGTCGGCGGCATGACGGTCAACCGCTTCTGCGGCTCGTCGATGAGCGCGATCCACATCGCGGTCGGCCAGATCAACATCGGGGCTGGCGACGCGTTCATCTGCGCCGGCCTCGAATCGATGAGCCGCGTACCGATGGGCGGCTATAACCCGCTCCCCAACCCCGATCTCTTCAAGAAGAACGCCGGCGCGTATATGGGCATGGGCGAGACCGCCGAGAACGTCGCGCGCGATTACCAGATCACGCGCGCCGAGCAGGATGCGTTCGCGGTGAAGAGCCAGGACAAGGCCGCCGCCGCGCGCGCCGATGGCCGTCTCTCCGACGAGATCGTGACGATCCAGACCAAGGCGGGCCCGGTCAGCCAGGACGGCACGATCCGCGCCGGCACGACGACCGAAGCGCTCGCAGGGCTCAAGCCTGCATTCAGCGCGGACGGTTCGGTCACCGCCGGCACCTCCTCGCCGCTGACGGACGGGGCGTCGGCCGTCCTCGTCACCTCGGAAGAGTTCGCGACGAAGCACGGCCTGACCATCCTCGCGCGCATCAAGTCGGTCGCGGTCTCGGGTAACGAGCCGTCGACGATGGGCCTCGGTCCGATCTACGCCTCGCAAAAGGCGATGGAGCGCGCCGGCATCACCGTCGCCGACCTCGACGTGGTCGAAATCAACGAGGCCTTCGCCAGCCAGGCGATCGCCTGCATCCGCGACCTTGGGCTCAAGGACGAGACGATCAACCTCGATGGTGGCGCGATCGCGATCGGCCATCCGCTCGGCGCGACCGGCGCGCGGATCGTCGGCAAGGCCGCAGCCCTGCTCGCGCGCGAAGGCGGCCGCTACGCGCTCGCCACCCAGTGCATCGGCGGCGGTCAGGGCATCGCAACGGTGCTGGAGCGCGCATGATGTCGGACCAGATCAAAAAAGTCTGCGTCATCGGCGCGGGCGTGATGGGCGCGGGCATCGCCGCGCAGGTCGCCAATGCCGGCATCCCGGTGCTGCTGCTCGACATCGTCCCCCGCGAGGGTGACGATCGCGACGCGGTCGCCAAGGGCGCGGTCGCGAAGATGCTCAAGACCGACCCCGCCCCCTTCATGTCGAAGCGTGCGGCCAAGCTGGTCGAGACGGGCAATATCGACGACCATCTCGACCGCGTCGCCGAATGCGACTGGATCGTCGAGGCGATCGTCGAACGGCTCGACATCAAGCAGGCGCTCTATGCCAAGCTCGAGGCGCTGAAGCGTCCCGGTACCGCGGTCTCCTCGAACACCTCGACGATCCCGCTCGGCCATCTCGTCGACGGGCGCTCGGACCAGTTCAAGGCCGACTTCCTCATCACCCATTACTTCAACCCGCCGCGCTACATGCGGCTGGTCGAGATCGTCCGCGGCGAGCATACCGACGTCGCGGTCGCGGAGAAGGTCGAGGATTTCGTCGATCGCTTCATGGGCAAGCGCATCGTCCGCGCGAAGGACACGCCGGGCTTCATCGCCAACCGCATCGGCACCTACTGGCTGGCGATCGCGATCAACGCGGCGATGGATCAGGGGCTGACCGTCGAGGAGGCCGACCAGATCGGCGGCCGGCCGATGGGCGTGCCCAAGACCGGGATCTTCGGGCTCGTCGATCTCGTCGGCGTCGACCTGATGCCGCTGCTGTCGAAGAGCCTTTCCTCGACGCTCCCCGCGGGCGACCCCTATTTCGACACCGTCCGCGACATGCCGCTCGTCGACAAGATGATCGCGGAGGGGTTCACCGGCCGCAAGGGCAAGGGCGGCTTCTACCGCTTCGACAAGGCGACGCGCACCAAGCTGTCGCTCGACCTCGCGACCGGCGACTATCGCCCCGAGGCGAAGCCCGCCGAGCTGCCCGGCAAGACCGGCAAGGATCTCGCCGCGCTGATCGCCGAGCCCGGCAAGATCGGCACCTATGCCTGGACGATCCTCGGCAACACGCTGTCCTACGCGGCGATGCTCGTCGGCGAGGCGGCGGACGATATCGTCGCGATCGATGACGCGATGAAGCTCGGCTACAACTGGAAATACGGGCCGTTCGAGCTGATCGACCGGATGGGGCCGGGCCTGCTCGCCCAGCGTCTCGCCGCCGAGGGCCGCGACGTGCCTGCGATCCTGACGACCGCGGGCGACCGCCCCTTCTACCGCGTCGAGAACGGCAACCGCCAGTATCTGACCACCGCGGGCGACTATGTCGACGTGCCGCGCGCCGACGGCGTCGAACTGCTCGAGGACATCAAGCTCCGGTCGCAGCCGGTCCTGACCAACGCCTCGGCGTCGCTCTGGGACGTCGGCGACGGTGTCGCCGCGCTCGAATTCCACACCAAGATGAACGCGCTCGACGATCAGGTCATCGCGCTCATCGAGGAAGCGGTCCCGGTCGTGCGCGAGCGCTTCAAGGCGCTGGTCGTCTATAACGAGGGCAGCAACTTCTCGGCGGGCGCCAATCTCGGCGCGGCGATGTTCGCGGTCGGTGCGGGCCTGTGGGACATGGTCGAGGCGAGCGTCTCGCGCGGCCAGCAGGCGTACAAGGCGCTCAAATACGCGCCCTTCCCCGTCGTCAGCGCGCCCGCCGGGCTCGCGCTCGGCGGCGGGTGCGAGATGCTGCTCCATTCGGACGCGGTCCAGGCGCATGCCGAGACCTATGCCGGCCTCGTCGAATGCGGCGTCGGTCTCGTCCCCGGCTGGGGCGGCAATGGCGAGATGCTTGATCGCTGGACGAAGTCGCGCACGCTCCCCAACGGCCCCATGCCCGCGCTGACCAAGGTGTTCCAGGCGGTCTCCACCGCGCAGGTCGCCAAGTCGGCGGCGGAGGCGAAGGAGATGATGATCCTGCGCAAGGACGACGGCATCACGATGAACCGCGATCGCCTCCTCGCCGACGCGAAGGCAAAGGCCTTGTCGCTGGTCGAGGGCTATGTCGCCCCCGAGCCGCCGACCTTCCGTCTGGCGGGTGCCAGCGGTCGTACCGGTCTGTCGATGGCGGTGTCGGACTTCCACAAGAAGGGCATGGCGACCGACTATGACGTGGTGGTCGCCGACCGTCTCGCCGAGGTGCTGACCGGCGGCGAGGCCGACCTCGTCGACACCGTCACCGAGGCGCAGCTCCTCGACCTCGAACGCGCCGCCTTCATGGCGAGCGTCAAGGACCAGCGCACCCAGGCGCGCGTCGTCCACATGCTCCAGACGGGTAAGCCACTGCGCAACTGAGACAGTTCCCCCGCGCGAGCGGGGGAACACCCGCGCATGACCAATTTTTCACCCGCCCGGATCAGTAAGAACACTTGACTATTGTTTGTACAAATCTAGGCGGGTCGATGACATGCCGTATACGGCAGCGGACTCGCGAATAGGTCGCGGTGCTCGCAAATACACTGGGTGACCGTACAGATGCGGCGGCCCGACACTAGGAGAGGATAGACGATGTCCCTGATGATGATCGCCGCGCTGCTCGCCGGCGCGCCCGCGACCGCCGACACCGTGGTCGGCCGCTGGCGGACCGAGACGCACAACGCCATCGTCGAGATCGCGCGTTGCGGCCCCTCGATCTGCGGCAAGATCCTGACCTCCGACGCGCTGCGCGCCAACCCGTCGATGAAGGACGCCAACAACAGTAACACCGCGCTGCGCAGCCGCCCGATCCAGGGCATGCAGATGCTCAGCGGCTTCAAGTCCGACAAGGACGGCGTCTGGAGCAGCGGCCAGGTCTACAATGCCGAGGACGGCAAGACCTATAGCGGCAAGATCACCCCGGTCGGCGCGAACCAGTTGAAACTGCGCGGCTGCGTCTTCTTCCCGCTCTGCAAGACCCAGACCTGGACGCGCGTCCGCTGATCCCAGGTCCCTTTCATCTCCCCAAAAGTTAGCGTTCAGGAATTTTGTAAATGTCGTTTCGTACCAAGGCCCCGTTGCTGGCCGTGACCGCGCTCGTCTCCGCTTTCGGATGCGCCAGCACCGCCTATGCCGACGCCTTCTATCTCCAGGCGCAGTCGGCGCGCGGCGCGGGCCGTGCGTTTTCGGGTGAGGCCGCCGATACCGGCGCCGCGTCGCTCTGGTGGAACCCCGCCGCGATCGCCGGCATCCGCGACGGCAGCGCGACGCTCAGCGCCAGCGCGATCATCCCGCGCGGCGACGTGATCGACACCGGCTCGCAGATCTGCCGTCCGGGCGGCCAGCCCTGCACCGCGATCAGCGGCCAGTCGAACTCGAGCGACCCGGTCAACAAGGGCGTCGTTCCCTCGGGCGCGGTCGCCTATCCGCTGACCGATCGGATCGCGGTCGGCCTCGTCGTCACCTCGCCGTTCAGCTTCACGACCAACTATGACGCCGACAGTTGGGCCCGCTACAGCGCGGACAAGACCCGCCTGCGCACGATCGACATCCAGCCCTCGATCGGCGTCGAGCTGACCGACTGGCTCCGGGTCGGCGGTGCGCTCAACGTCGAATATACCGACGCGATCCTCAGCAACGCGCTCCCCAACGTCTCCGCAGCACAGCCCGACGGCCGCCAGGAACTCAGCGGCGACGGCTGGGATCTCGGCTGGACCGCGGGCGTCCAGCTCCACAACGACTTCGCCACCGTCGGCGTCACCTACAAGTCGAGCATCCGCCACAAGCTGAAGGGCGACCTCGTCGTCACCGGCCTGCTCGGCCCGCTCGCCGGCGGCAACACCGAGGTCTCGGGCGCGACCGCGGAGTTCAACACGCCGGGCCAGGTGATCGTCGCGGGCCGCGTCCGCGCCACCGACCAGCTGACGCTCAACGCCCAGGTCATCGCGTTCAACTGGAGCAAGTTCGACACGATCGATCTCGGCGCACCGCTCAACACCGCGATCCCCGAAAACTACCGCGACAGCTGGAGCCTCGCGGGCGGCCTCGACTATGACGTCACGCCCAAACTGACGGTGCGCGGCGGTGTCCAGCGCACCAAGACGCCGACCCAGGACGGCCAGCGCGACGCGCGCGTCCCCGACGCCGATCGCTGGACCTATGCCGCCGGTGCCTCCTACCAGGTGACGCCGCGCATCGCGGTCGACGCCGCCGCGCAATATGTCGACTTCGAGAACACGACGATCGACCGCGCCACCTTGGTCGCGGGCAGCATCATCCGCACCAACGGCGCGCTCCGCGACGCCAGCGCGATCGTCACCTCGCTCGGCGCCCGCGTCTCGTTCTGACGCTAACCGCCCCTCCCCGCACGGGGAGGGGCACCCTATCCCTTCATCCGGATCGTCAGCCCGGACACCGCGAGATCGACCGTCTCGACCGCAGCCGCGACCCGCTGGTTGAGCATCCCGGCCAGATCGCGGAACCGCCGCGCCATCGCATTGTCGGGCACGATCCCCATCCCGACCTCGTTGGTGACCAGCACCAGCCGCCCCGCGACGCGACCGATCGCGTCCAGCAGCGCGGCGATCGCCGTCTCCGCATCCGCCTCCGCCAGCATCAGGTTCGACGCCCACAAGGTCAGGCAGTCGACCAGTATCACCCCGTCCGGCGCATCCGCCTCGACGATCGCCTCTGCCAGCGCGATCGGCGCCTCGACCGTCCGCCACCGTTCGTCCCGCTCGGAGCGATGCCGCGCGATCCGCTCGGTCATCTCGCCGTCGAATGCCTGCGCGGTCGCGATATAGACCAGCGCGGCCCCACCAGCCGCCTCTGCCCCCGCCTCTGCCAAAGCCTGCGCATGGCGGCTCTTGCCCGAGCGCGCACCGCCGGTGACCAGCACCGTCTTTCCAAACCCCTGCACGATCGTCTCCTCCATCGCCTCTTGCGCTATCCCCGGCGAATGGCGAAGGCCAGCAGCAACGCCGCGGCATCGCCGGCGCAGGGGACGCATGTGCACGCGCTGATGGAACATGGCGGCCGGATCGACAGCGCGCAGGCGCTGTACCCGCACGCGCCGCGTCCCTGGCTCGACCTGTCGACCGGGATCAACCCCTGCGCGTGGGAGCCCCCCGCCGATCTCGCGGTCGACCTGCGCAGCCTCCCCTCGCCCGCCGCACTCGCCACGCTCGAGGCCGTCGCCGCGCGCCATTTCGGCGCCGACCCCGCGCGCGTCGTCGCACTGCCCGGCACCGAGATCGGCCTGCGCCTACTCGACGATCTCGGCCTGCCCGCCCCCGCCCGCCATGTCGGCCCCAGCTACGCGACGCATACCGCAGTCTTCCCCGCGCGTATCTCGATCGACAGCCTGACCGACGAAGCGGCACACGGCGGCACCATCCTGCTCGCCAACCCGAACAACCCCGACGGCCGTCTGGTAAGTCCGGACGCGCTCAGGCCCGTGATCAACCGTCTTCGCGAGAATGCAGGCTGGCTGGTCGTCGACGAGGCTTTCGCCGACACGCTACCCGACGCCGGCCTGGCCTCGCAGCTTTCCGCAGAAGATCCCGTTATCCTGTTCCGATCATTCGGAAAGTTCTTCGGACTCGCGGGCGTCAGGCTCGGCTTCATGATCGCACCGCCCGGCATCGTCGCGCAGGTCCGCGACCGTCTGGGCAGCTGGCCGATCTCCGCCACCGCACTCGCGATCGGCACCGCCGCCTATGCCGACCGCGACTGGATCGAGACCTCGCGCACACAGCTCGTCACCCGCGCAGCCGCGCTCGACGCGGTGCTTCTCCGCCACGGACTCACCACAACGGGCGCCTGCCCGCTCTTCCGCCTCATCGCAACAGACGACGCCAAGTCGCTGTTCGAGCGTCTTAATATGGCGGGCATCCTGACGCGTCCCTTCACCTATGACCCCCGCTGGCTCCGTCTCGGTGTCCCCGCCGACGCGACTGCACTGGCGCGTCTCGACGCGGGGCTCGCGCATGGCTGACCCCGTCGCGCTCATCGCCCTCGCGCTCGACGCCGCCTTCGGCTGGCCGGAACGGCTCTACCGTCGGATCGGTCATCCCGTAGGCGCGATCGCCGCGATCATCGGCAGCCTCGAAAAGACACTCAACCGTCCGTCATGGCCGGACGCGACGCGCCGCATCGCCGGGGTCGCGACGCTCGCGATCACGCTCGCGGTGACGGGCGGGATCGCCTGGGGCGCGACCTGGCTACTCGCGACCTATCTCGGCGGCTATGCCTGGCTCGGCATCGGCCTCCTTGCCGCCCCGGGCCTCGCGCAGCGCAGCCTCAACGATCACGTCGCCCCGATCGCCGCCGCGCTGGGCAAGGGTGACGTGCAGGGCGCGCGGATCGCGGTCGGCCGGATCGTCGGTCGCGACACCGACCGGCTCGACTCCGCCGGCATCGCCCGCGCCGGGATCGAGAGCCTCGCCGAAAGCTTCTGCGACGGCATCGTCGCGCCGCTCTTCTGGCTGCTTATCGGCGGGCTCCCCGGGCTGTGGATCTACAAGGCGATCAACACTGCCGACAGCCTGATCGGCCACCGCGAGCCACGCTGGCGCGCGTTCGGCTGGGCGTCCGCACGGATCGACGACCTCGCCAACTGGATCCCCGCGCGGATCAGCGGCGCCCTGCTGTGCCTCGCCGGTCCCGGCGGCTGGCGCGTGATGCGGCGCGACGCGCGCAAACACGCCTCGCCCAATGCCGGCTGGCCCGAAGCGGCGATGGCGGGCGTGCTCGACCTCCGCCTCGCCGGCCCGGTCAGCTATGACGGCGTCACCCAGCTGAAGCCCTGGATCGGCGGCGGTCGCCCCGCCGCCACTGCCGCCGACATCGCCCGCGCGCTTCAGGTCTATCGCCGCGCCTGCCTGCTGCTCTGGATCGTCACGGGGGCGCTGCTGTGGGTGCGGTGATGCTCCAGGGCACCGGCTCGGATGTCGGCAAGTCGGTGCTCGTCGCCGGCCTATGTCGCGCGCTCGCCAATCGCGGGCTCTCCGTCCGGCCCTTCAAGCCGCAGAACATGTCGAACAACGCCGCCGTCACCGCCGATGGCGGCGAGATCGGCCGCGCCCAGGCGACCCAGGCGATCGCCGCGCGCACCGCTGCGACCACCGACATGAACCCCGTCCTGCTCAAACCCCAGGGCGACCGCAGTTCGCAGCTCGTCGTCCACGGCAAGGTCCGCGGCATCCTCCGCGCAAGCCGCTGGCGTGAGGGGCGCGCGGGGCTGATGGACGACGTGCTTGCCAGCTATCACAGGCTCCAAGCGCAGGCGGACATCGTCGTCGTCGAGGGCGCGGGCAGCCCCGCCGAGATCAATCTGCGCGCCGCCGACATCGCAAATATGGGCTTTGCGCGCGCCGCCGGCGTCCCCGTCATCCTGATCGGCGATATCGACCGGGGCGGCGTCATCGCCTCGCTCGTCGGCACGCGCGCGGTGATCGACCCCGCCGACGCCGCGATGATCCACGGCTTCCTCGTCAACAAGTTTCGCGGCGACCCCGCGCTGTTCGACGACGGCTATCGCGCGATCGAGGCGCGGTCGGGCTGGCGCGGCTATGGCGTCATTCCCTGGCTGCCCGAGGCCGCCCGCCTGCCGAGCGAGGACGCGGTCATCCTCGAACGCGGGACCGGTCACGACCGGCAGGACGGCCAGGTCGTCATCGCCTGTCCGATCACCCCGCGCATCGCCAATTTCGACGATCTCGATCCGCTGCGGCTCGACCCCGGCGTCACGTTGGTCATGGTCGCGCCCGGCGAACCGATCCCCGACGCCGACATGATCATCCTCGCCGGCTCCAAGGCGACGATCCCCGACCTCGCCTTTCTCCGCGCGCAGGGCTGGGACATCGACATCCACGCGCATCGCCGTCGCGGCCGCCCGGTGCTCGGGCTGTGCGGCGGCTATCAGATGCTCGGCCGCAGCATCGCCGATCCGGACGGGCTGGAGGGTCCCGCCGGTATCGCCCCCGGGCTCGGCCTGCTCGACGTGGCGACGATCCTGTCCCCCGCCAAGACGCTCGAGCGCGTCGCCGGCACCGCGATCGGCGCACGGTTCGACGGCTATGAAATCCATATCGGCGAAACCACCGGCCCCGACACCGCGCGCGCGCTCACGACCCGCGACGATGGCCGCCGCGACGGCGCGGTCAGTCCCGACGGGCTCGTCTCTGGCAGCTATGTCCACGGCCTGCTCGGCCTCGCGGATCAGCGCCGCGCCTGGCTCGGCCGGCTCGGGGTCGACGCGGTCGGGCCCGACCATGGCGCGTCGATCGACGCCGCGCTCGATGCGATTGCGGAAACGCTCGAACGTCATCTTGATATCGACGCGCTGATCGCAGTGTCGAAGCTCGCGGGGTCAGACGCGGCCGGCAATGGCAATCGCGACTAGCATCCCGGTCTCGACGAATTCGATCCCCGCGCCGTGGCAATCCCCCGATACGCCGCCGACCCGCCGGACCAGCCACCAGCCGAATACCGCGATCAGTGCAGGGGCCCCTGCAACGGCATGCACAGGCACCCCTAAACACCCTGTTACGCACCCCCAAAAGACCAGATCGTGCACCCTGATCTTCCCTGCCACCATCCCTCCCAGCCCGCCCTCGCGGAGCAGCGGCACCCACCGCGCCCAGCATAACGGGCCGATCCGCGCGAGCATCGGGACGAGGATCACGACCGCCCATCCCTGACTCGAAACTGCATGCAATAATACAAGCTTTGCAATGAGTTGCAGCGTGGTCATCACAACGCCGAAGCTACCGATATGCGGATCCGCCATCACCGTTAGCAGCCTGTCGCGATTGCCGTGCGCGGCACCCAGCCCGTCCGCCAGATCTGCCAGCCCATCCAGGTGCAAAGCGCCTGTAATCGCTACCCAAATTACCAGCGCAGCGAGCGCGCCGGTCCACGGATCGACCAGCGCGCCGACCCACCCCGCCGCCGCCACGACCACCCCGATGCACGCCCCGACGACCGGATACCACCGGATCGCGGATGCAAAATCCTCAGCGTCTGCAGCAACTTGCGGCATCGGCACGCGCGTCAGGAAGCCGAATGCGACGATCAGCCGCTTCAAGAAACCGGATCCGTCTGCAGCCCCACGATCTGCGCCGTCCGGTCCGGCCAGATCCGTAGCGTAATCAACGCCGCATAGGGCAAATCGAATGCCCAGAGCTCCCGCAACCCGAACCCGCACAGTGATTTCAGTGCCGCACGGATCGCCCCGCCATGTGTCACGATCAATGAGGTTTCGGGGGTAAGGTCTTCTATCGCATCGGTAGTTCTTGCGACAAGATCGCTCCACCGTTCCCCACCCGGTGGCGGTGCGCCATCCGGATCGTCCCAGAACCGCTGCAACGCCGCAGAGTCGATCTCCGCCGCAGCCAGCCCGTCCCAATCCCCAAAATCCAGCTCCCGCCACCGCGCATCGGTCGTCGGAGCGAGCCCCCGCTCCCGCCCGATCGCATCCGCAATAGCCTGCGATCGCATGAGATCAGAAGAGACTAGCGTGTTGAAATGCAGTGACTTTGCCCTCGCCAAACAGGCCGCCATCCCCTCCGCCGTGACCGGACTATCGGTCCGCCCCAGCATCCGCCCGGTCAGTTCAGGCGCACCATGCCGCAACAGGTGGAGCAGGAACGCCCCACTCACGCCACCGACACCCCCGCCTCGGCAAACGTCGCCATCCCATCATGCGCCGCCAACGCCGACCGGATCACTCCCACCGCAACCGCCGCCCCGCTTCCCTCCCCCAGCCGCATCCCAAGTCTCAGTAAAGGCTCGAGTTTCAGCGCTTGAAGCAATCGCTCATGCCCCGGCTCGGCCGAACAATGCCCGGCAATGCAGTGCGCTGTAATGCCAGGATACGCCGCCGCGATCGGTGCGATCGCCGCCGACGAAATATATCCGTCGAGCACCACCGGCACCCCGGCCAGCCGCGCCGCCACCACCGCGCCAGCGATCGCGACGATTTCACGCCCCCCCACCCGCCGCAATGTCTCGAAAGGCGTACGCGGGGAATCAGCATGACGCACAATCCCCGCCTCGACGACCGCAATTTTCCGCGCGATTCCCGCCACATCAACCCCCGTCCCCGGCCCAACCCAGTCCGCGGCGGTTCCGCCGTAACTACGCAGACACAGTGCTGCGGCCGACGTAGAATTCCCGATCCCCATCTCACCCACGACGAGTATGTCGAGTCCCGGCACGACGACGTCGGCACCGATGTTGAGTGCGGCGAGACACGCGGCTTCGTCCATCGCCGGCCCCGTCGTGAAATCCGCCGTGGGGGTTTCCAGATCGATGTCAGCGATGACGAGTTCGAGCCCGACGGCATCCGCCAGCGCATTGATCGCCGCGCCCGCGTGGCGGAAATTCTCGACCATCTGTGCGGTTACGGAAATCGGGAAGGCGCTGACCCCGTGCACCGCAACGCCGTGATTTCCGGCGAAAATCGCCGCTCGCGCACGCTCGAACCGCGGCCGCTCGCGCCCCTGCCAGCCCGCCATGAAGACCGCGAGGTCTTCAAGTCGGCCGAGCGATCCTGGCGGCTTGGTCAATTGCCCCTGCCGCAGCGATGCCGCAGCCCGCGCGGCTTCGTCTGCCTCAGGAAGGGCCTCCAGCGCCGCGTCGAACGCTGCGACCGTGGGGAACAGCGTCACTGCGCGACATAGCCCGCGGGGGGCGTCCGGGTGATGAAATGCCCCTTGATCCCCGCAGGCCACTGCCGAAACGGCACCTGCCCCTCCGCACTCTCCGCATGCAGCACGGCATAATCGAGGATCGCGCGCGCAGCCTCCTCATCCGGGGTAAAGCGCCCCAGAACATAGCCGATCTTCGCGGGCCCGCGGACATGGATGGTGCAGAAATCCTGACAGGCGAACAGGCACGGCATCGCCTGGACCGCAATCCCGGCATAGCGCGGATCACTCGCCTGGACCGTCTGCAACGCCGCGACGAGTCTCGCACCGCCGCGCATGCCCTCGGCATCGTCCTTCGCATCGGTGGACGCGCGGCAGGTGCTGCAGGCGACGACGGCCGCACCGTCTTCGGCGGGAACCAGTAGATTCGGCATTGAAACCCCATGACATACGCGCCCGCGGCACAGGCCGCAGGCTGGTTATGTCGTCGCGCGGGTTTACCCCCGTCCGCTCGGCGCACCCTGGCCGGACGAAAGACGACTGCGACAGGCAGGTCTCCTGGCTCACGGGTCACAGCCCTTCGCGCCGCCTTCTCGGGACCGGGATCCCAATGGCATGATGGCACGATGGCTCGCCGCTTACAGTTGCAGGGGCAGCCGGGGTTCTCCCGTTCCCTTTTCATCCCCGTCGCCGGGGAACCTGTCGCGGTCGGAGGGATAGGCCGGGCGAGCGGCCCGGGTCAATCGCCCTGCGCGCTGTCACGCGTCAGCGGTACCACGACCGGTACGCCCTCGATCGATCCGAACCACGCCCTAACGCCATAGGTCTCACGCAGTCGAGCCGGCGTCAGCACTGCCGAAGGCGCGCCGTCGGCGACGAGCCGGCCCGCGTCTAGCACGAGGATGCGATCGCAATAGCGTGCGGCCAGCCCCAGATCATGCAGTACGGCGATCACCAGGACGCCGCGCGCGGCCTGCGCCCGCAGGATCTCCATGACTGCGATCTGATGCGCGGGATCGAGCGACGCGAGCGGCTCGTCGACGATCAGCGCCGGCGCCTCCACCGCGAGCGCCCGTGCCAGCAGGACCCGAGCCCGCTCGCCCCCCGAAATCTCGGTCGCGACACGCGCCGCAAGCGTGGTCACGTCCGCCGCCGCCATCGCACGGGCAATCGCATCACGATCCTGCTGAGAAATGCGCGACAACGGTGCGAGATGGGGCAACCGGCCCAACGCGACGAGACGCTCGACGCTCAGCGGCCAATGAAGACTTTGACCCTGCGGCAGATACGCGACCGTCTGCGCAATCTCACGTCGCGAGCGTTCCGCCAGCGGAACGCCGTCGAGCAGGATCGCCCCCGTAGCGGGAACCAGCCCGAGCAACGCCTGGACCAGCGTCGATTTGCCCGCCCCATTGGGGCCGACGATCCCGATGAGCGCGCCGCCTTCTGCCGCGAAGGTGACGTCGTCGACCACGACCCGCCCTGCGCGGGAGACGCTTAGGCAGTTCGCGGCGAGGGTTACCACAGCCGGCGCTCGCGCATGAGGTGAACCAGGAACACCGGCACGCCGAGAAACGCGGTGACGACCCCGAGCTTAAGTTCGTTCGACGTCGGGATCACCCGGACCAGCACGTCGGCAAAGGTAAGCAATGCGGCCCCGCCCAGTGCGGAGGGGAGCAGGATCGCCGATGGCGAACGATCGGTCATCGGCCGGACGAGATGCGGGACGATCAGGCCGATGAACCCGATCGCGCCCGATACCGCGACCGCCCCGCCGACCCCGATCGCCACCCCGACCAGCATCCGCATGCGCGTCCGGCCCAGATCGACGCCGAGCGCACGTGCGCCATCCTCGCCGAGCGTCAGCGCGTCGAGCGCATGGCCGTCCGAGGCGACCAGCACCGTGCCGATTGCGATACAGGGCAGCGCCAGCGTGACATGGCTGAACGACCGGTCTTCGAGCGACCCGAGCAACCAGGTCATGATCTCCATCGCCGCAAACGGGTTCGGGGACAGGTTGAGCGCAAGACTGACCCCCGCGACGGCCAGCGTTCCAACCGCGATCCCCGCGAGGATCAGGGACAAGGCGCTTTGCGACCCGGCCGCCAGCACGAACAGCAACCCCAGCGCCGCGAACGCCCCGGCGATCGCCACGATCGGCAGCATCGCCGGATGAAGCTCCGCCAGCCCGAAATACAGCGCGATCACCGCGCCCAGCGATGCCCCGTTCGACGCGCCCAGCACCGATGGCTCGGCCAGCGGGTTGCGCAGGAACCCCTGCAGTGCTGCACCGGAAAGCCCCAGCATCGCGCCGACCGCGAGCCCGAGGATCGCGCGCGGCAGACGGAGTTCGAACAGGATCGCGCGTTCGATCGGATCGCCCTGCCCGCTGAGCGCCCGCACGACATGCACGAGCGGGATCGCCGCACTCCCCACCGCGACCGACGCAGCGCCGGCCAACAGCGCAAGCAGCGCGAGGCCACCGACCAATCGCGCACGCGTCACGCGTTCCATAGTGCCAGATCCCACCGCATCGATTTCCGCCTAGCGCATAAGCGGCCGCTGCGGCAGGGTTTTGCGCATGCGCGGCCGCCATCTCCTGACCATCCTAATCGTCGCTGCCGTTGGCGCAACTACGGCGGCGGCGGCGCCTCGACCGCCGCGGCGTATCGTCTCGCTCAACCTATGCGCTGACCAGTATCTTCTGGCGCTCGCCGACCCCGCGCAGATCGTCGCGCTCACCCGGTTCGCGCGTGATCCGAACATGTCCGCTGCCGCCAACGCCGCACGTACCATGCCAGTCAGCCGCGGCAGCGCAGAAGACGTGCTGATGCTGCACCCCGATTTGGTGATCGCCTCGCCGTTCCGACGCCAGACGGTCACGGCCATTCTCGCCGGCCGGAACGTCGCGACGCTCGATCTGCCCCCCGCGGACAGCTATGCCGCGATCGTGTTGCAAGTCCGTCAGGTCGCCGCGGCCATCGGCCACCGCGATCGCGGCGAAACGCTGATCCGCCGGATGGACGCCGCGCTCGCACGATTGCCGCGCGCGCCGGGAGGTGGTCGCACGGCGGCCTATTATCAGCGTCGGGGTTTCCTGACCGGTACCGGCACGCTCGTCGACGAACTGATGCAGCGTCTCGGGCTTGCCAATCTCGCGACCCGGCTCGGCAAACCGGCGCTATCGCAGCTCTCGCTCGAACAGATGGCGCTGGCACGCCCGGACTATCTCATCGTCGAGAGCGCCACCGACCGCGTGACCGATCAGGGCACCGAAATGCTGCATCATCCGATTCTCGACGGGATTCCCCGTCTGCGCATCCCCGAGGCGTGGACCGTCTGCGGAGGTCCCGCCTATGTGCTGGCCGCGCAAAGCCTCGCGGCGCAGTTGCGCACGCCCCGTCCGGCTGGTCCTCGCCGCGGCCGTTAGAACTCGACGCCGGCCTGGGCCTTGACCCCGCCCCGGAACGGATGCTTGACCTGCCCCATCTCGGTGACGAGATCCGCCGCGGCAACCAAAGCATCGGGCGCGTTGCGCCCCGTCGCCACGACATGCGTCATCGCCGGTCGCGCGGCGAATCCCGCAAGTACCTCACCGAGTGGCAGATAGTCGTAGCGCAGGACGATGTTGATCTCGTCGGCGACGACCATCGCATAGCTGGGGTCGGCGATCATCCGGCGGACCTCGTCCCACCCTTCGCGCGCCACCGCGATATCGCGGGCCCGATCCTGCGTATCCCAGGTAAAGCCCTCGCCCATCGGCTTGAATTCGACCAGATCGGGAAAGGCGTCGAAGATGACCTTCTCGCCGGTCGTCATCGCACCCTTGACGAACTGTACGATCCCGACCTTTCGCCCATGCCCCATCATCCGCACCGCCATGCCGAGCGCCGCGGTGGTCTTGCCCTTGCCCGGTCCGGTGTGGACCATAAGCAGGCCCTTTTCGATCGTCTTGGCCGCGACGATCTTGTCCTGGACGACCTTCTTCTTGGCCATCCGCGCCGTGTGCTCCGCCTCGCTCCGCATCAGAATGCTGCCTTCACGCCGGCATAGGCACCGCGCCCCTGACCGACATAGCTGAACACCTCCTCGTACCGCTCGTCGAAGAGGTTTTCGACCCGACCGAAGACCGATAGCCGGGACGTCAGCTTGTACGCCGCGTTCAGGTTGACGAGGACATATTCCTGGAGCGAGACGCGGACAGGGACATAGCTCGGATCGGTATAGGCATCGTCCTGCTGCCGGCCATTATACCGGACGGTGAGCGTTGCCGAGGCGCGCTCGTCGCGACTGAACGCAGTCATGTTGATGCTGCCGATATGGCTGGGGCGCCGGATCTCCACGCCCCCGTCCTCGCGCGCCTTCAGATAGGTATAGGCGAGGTCGAAGCGCAACTGCGCAATCGGCTGCGCTGTGGCAAACACCTCGACGCCGTGCTGCGTCGATCGCGTATCGCGGTTGCCGGGCGTCGCGACGAAGTCGGGGGCGGGATAGGTGGTAAAGATCTCGTTCGTCAGCCGACTGTCGAAATAGGTCGCGCCGATCGTCGCACGATCCCCCCCGAAAGCCTGTTCGACCCCGGCTTCCCACCCCTTTGACTTTTCCGGCTTGAGGTTGGGGTTGCCGATATAACGACCGTCCGAATAGCCGAAGAGATCGAAGTAGCCGGGGTTCTTCACGCCCGTCCCGTAGGCGCCGCGCACCCGCGTTCCGGTCGCAAAGCGATAGCTCGCCTGCGCGCGGTAGGTGGTGGTGTCGTCGAACCGGTTATTCTCGTCGCGCCGCACCGAACCGCCGATCGCGAGCGCGTCGTCGATCACGACGTCATACTGTCCGACGATCCCGACATTGTCGGTGTGCCGCCGCCCTGTGAAGACGAACTCCGAAGGGACCTGACTAAGCGTCTGGAATTCCTCACGCTCGACATCGACTGCGGCGGTCAGCCGATGCCGGATGCGATCGGTGCCGAACCGGAAGGCGCTTTCGAACGATCCCTTGTACCGTCGTCCCTTGTTGCCAAAGCTCAAGGCATCGTCGGCCAGCGCCCGGCGTGTCGTATCGGCAAACTGGCCGCTGAGCGCATTCGTCCAGCGGCCATCCGCCAGCGCGAGTTCGGCGCGAACCAGCCCGTAATAGGCCTCGACCGTGCTCCGCGCGCCGGGCGTATCGACGATCGTGCCGAACTGCGGGCCGCTCAACGCGGTGTCGTTGCTGTCGGCGTCGGTATAGCTGTAGCGCGCGACGCCCGTGACCTTCAGCGTGTCGATCGGCGACCAGCTGAGCTTGCCCGTCGCGCCGACGCTCTTCGCGCCGATGTCGCGCGATCCGCCCCGTGCGGTCGGCGTGCCGTCGGTGAGGTAGGTCGAGCTCGACAGCGCGTAATCCAGATTGCCCGATACGCCTGCGACCCGCGCGCCGCCCGAAAACGTGCCGAACGATCCCCCCTCGGCCCGCAGCGATACGCCCGGGGCTTCCGCGCCGCTGAGCGTGAGATACTGAATGACGCCGCCGATCGCGTCGGACCCGTACAGCGCCGATTGCTGGCCGCGCAGCACCTCGACCCGTGCCGCCTCGTCGGCAATCAGCGTGCCGAAGTCATATTCGCCCTGATAGGGATCGGACACTTCGATCCCGTCGATCAGCACGAGCACGTGATTGCCCTCCGATCCGCGGATCCGGACCTGCGTCGTCCCCCCGACCGCGCCGGTCCGGCTGACCGCCAGTCCGGGGACGTCGCGCAGCACGTCGGACACGATCCGGGTCTGCCGCTGGTCGAGCGTGGCGGCGTCGAGCACCGTCACCGACGCTCCGAGCTGATCGGCGGGAACCGCGTCCCCCGATCGCGATGCGGTGATCACCAGCTCGGCGGCGCCCGCTGCCGCCTCGCCCGTCGCCGCAGTAACCGGATCGGGCTCGGCCGCGGTCGGCGATGCAAAGGCCGTGGCGGTCGCGAGCGCCGCAAGCGAAACGAAAACTCTGGTCATGAAACGATACCCCCGGCGTCACGAGCGACCGGCCGGGGCCTGCCGTCCGATGCCACGGACAGCCGGCGCAACGCTTGGGGTGTACGCCGAACCGCACCCGCCACGCGCGCCGATGCGGCCCCCGCCGCATGGTTCGTCGCTCAGACGGAGTACCGTGCCGCGGTCATCCCCTGGACCATGGCAAGAGCGACCGAGCGCCGGCAGGTCTCCTGGCTCACGGGTCGACGCCCGGTACGCGACCTTCCCGAGCCCTGCGCTTACGCTCAGGCCTAGTGGTCGCCCCCCCATGATGAAGGGACATGCGCACCGCACTCACCGCTTACAGTTGCAGGGACAGCCGCGGCATGAGGAGGACCGCCTCCCGCACCGCATTCCCTTTGAAGCCCCGAGGGGCACCGACGCGATCTGCGACCCCGGCCTTCACCGGTTTCGCAGGGCGACGGTAGCGCAGAAAATTCCTGCCGCCAATGGGCCTAGAGTCGCGCGAGGATCGCCCGCGCCTGACGTAAGTGCGGCGCATCGATCATCCGCCCATCAAGCTGCAGCGCGCCCGCCTCGGGAGCCGCTGCAAACGCAGCGACGACGGCGTGCGCATGTGCAACGGTCGCCGCATCCGGCGTGAACGCGGCGTTGATCGTGGCGACTTGCGACGGATGAATCGCCATCATGCCGGTAAAGCCGTCACGGCTGCCGCGCGCGGCATAGGCTGCCAGCCCGTAAATGTCCGCGATTGCAGGATAGACCGTCTCGATCGCCGCGACGTCCGCCGCATGCGCGCCGAACAGCAGCAGCGATCGGACGAGCTTATAGGGTTCGGTATAGGACCCGTCGTCCTCACGACTGGTCGCCGCGCCGATCGCCGCGGGCAGGTCCTCTGCGCCCCAGGTCAGGCCACATAACCGGTCGTTGACCCGCGCATATTCGCCCAGTGTGAAGATCGCGGCGGGCACTTCGGTCGCGATTGGCAGGATCGGCGGACAGTCATCGCCATAAGCCTCGACCAGCGCGAGGACGGTCGCGGGTCCCGTCGCCTTGGGCAGCATGATCGCATCGGCGTCCCTCGCGGCAGCGAGATCGTCGTCCAGCCACCCGGAGTCGACGGGATTGATCCGCACCATCCGCACGACGTCGGTGTGGTCCTGCAACGTGGCCCGGACCGCCTCGCGGGCAACGGCCTTGCGGGACAGCGCGACCGAGTCCTCCAGATCGAGGATGATGGCATCCGCCCCGCTCGCCGCGGCCTTCGCAAAACGCTCGGGCCGGTCTGCGGGCACGAACAGCAGCGAGCGCAACCTCATGCCGGCGTCCGCAGCAGCAGTGCCGAGCGGAGGCACTGACAGACGATCTCGTCACGCTGGTTGATCAGCTGGTGCATGAATGTGACGATCCCGGCGTTCGGGCGTGACCGGCTGGGCTTAAGCTCGGCGACCTCGGTCTCGGCGCGCATCGTGTCGCCGATGAAGACGGGTTTCGGATGCACGAGCTTGTCGTAACCGAGATTGGCGACGAGCGTCCCGAGCGTCGTGTCGCTGACCGACAGGCCGACCATCAGCGCGAAGGTGAAGGTGCCGTTGACGAGGATCTGGCCGAATTCACTCGCCTTCGCCGCCTCCGCATCGAGGTGCAGCGGCTGCGGATTGTGCGTCATCGTCGAAAACAGGAGGTTGTCCGTCTCCGTGACGGTGCGGCGGATCTCATGGACGATCCGGTCGCCGACTGCCCATCGGTCGAAATAGCGGCCGGCCATCAGTCATCCTTCTCGATACGCGCGAGCACCATGCCATCGCTCACCTGCCCGCCTTCGATCGCGGTCAGTTCGGCAACCGTCCCGTCGAACGGCGCGACGAGCGAATGCTCCATCTTCATCGCCTCCAGCGTCACGAGCTTCTGCCCCTTTGCGACACGGTCCCCGGCCGCCACGTCGACCGCGATGATCCGTCCCGGCATCGGTGACAAGATAGCGCCGTCCGCTGCCGCCCCCATCGCCGCGCCAGACGCACGCCAAGGCCGCAACTGCCAGGTCTGCCCGGCATCGGAAACGAGGGTGGCATCGACCGGTGCATCGATGCCGCGACCGTCGAGATCGATCGTCACCGCGTCGTCGTCGAGCAGGAACCGCGCGGCCTTCAAAGGGGCCGCGTTGAGACGAAAACCCGCCATCGGCTCGGCGCGTACGAGCGTACGCGCGGCGTCGATCAGTGCTTCCTCGCTGGGCTGCGCCGGGGGCATCAGCGCCGCCCCCTCGCGCGCAATCAGCCCGGTATCTAGCGTTGCGGCGACGAAATCCGGGTGATCGAGTGCCTGGACGAGAAACCCCGCATTCGACCGGACCGGCCAGACGACCGCCTTGTCCAGCGCCTCCGCCAACGTCTCACGCGCGGCTTCACGCGTGTCGCCCCAGGCAATCACCTTGGCGATCATCGGGTCGTAATAGGGCGAGATGTCCGCCCCCTGTTCGACACCCGTATCGACCCGCGTCGCATCACCCAAATCGAACGCCTCGAGCCGCCCGATCGACGGCAGGAACCCCTTGGTGGGATCCTCCGCATAGAGCCGCGCCTCGATCGCCCAGCCGCGGATCGCAAGATCATGCTGCTGCAGCGGCAACGCCTCGCCGCTGGCAATCCGCAGCTGCCATTCGACCAGATCCTGTCCGGTGATTTCCTCGGTGACGGGATGCTCGACCTGCAACCGGGTGTTCATTTCCATGAACCAGATCCGATCGGCGCGCAGGCCTTCGCTCGCATCGGCGATGAACTCGATCGTACCCGCGCCAATATAGTTCACGGCCTGTGCCGCGCGCACCGCCGCCGCGCAGATCGCCGCGCGCGTCGCATCATCCATGCCGGGGGCCGGAGCCTCCTCGATCACCTTCTGATGCCGGCGCTGCAACGAACAGTCACGTTCGAACAAATGGACGACGTTGCCTTGCCGATCGCCGAACACCTGCACCTCGATATGCCGCGGCGACAGAATATATTTCTCGATCAGCACGTCGGTATTACCGAACGACGCGGAGGCTTCGCGCTGGCACGAAGCGAGCGCGTCGGCAAAGTCGGCGGACGCATCGACGCGGCGCATACCCTTGCCGCCGCCGCCCGCAACGGCCTTGATCAGGACGGGGTAGCCGATGGCATCCGCCTCGCGTTGGAGCCGATCGGGCGACTGGTCCTCCCCCAGATAGCCCGGTGTCACCGGAACGCCGGCCGCCATCATCCGCTGCTTCGCGGCATCCTTCAGCCCCATCGTGCGGATGCTGTCGGGATCGGGGCCTACCCACAGGATCCCTGCGTCGAGCACGGCCTGCGCGAAGTCCGCATTCTCGGACAGGAACCCGTACCCCGGATGAATTGCCTCAGCGCCGGTGGCGAGCGCGGCGGCGATGATCCGTTCTCCGACCAGATAGCTCTCGCGCGCCGGGCTCGCACCGATATGCACCGCCTCGTCAGCGTGCCGGACATGCAGCGCGCCCGCATCGGCATCGGAATAGACCGCGATCGTGCGGATTCCCAATGCCCGAGCTGTGCGTATAATGCGGCAGGCGATCTCGCCGCGGTTTGCGATAAGCAGTGATTCGATCATTGCGCGGGGCATCCAGTGGTCCGCTTGGACCAGGTGATGTTGAGGATCTTCCACCGGCCCGCGTCGCGCACCATGTCGAAATGGTCGGTCCCGCAATGCGCCACCCGGCCGTCGATGGTGAAGACATAGGGCGACCATACCATCGCGATATCGCCATCGATATCCACGGCGGGATCCGTCAGGCGTTCCGCATATCGCTCCGGCCCGGGCTTCAGACCGGCGGCGAAGTCGGACCAGGCGGTCCGGCGGATGATGCGCGTGCCGTCGGCCTTTTCTTCCACGGCCGTAGCCCCCCCCTCGGGGCGCACCTGTGGGAGCAGTGCCTGGCCATCGCGGGTGGCCAGCGCGGCCAACATCGCGTCGATCGGCACCATGACGCCGGCCTCCTCCGTCACCACGGCTG
Source organism: Sphingomonas sp. BK481 (assembly GCF_014194875.1). NCBI lineage: Bacteria > Pseudomonadati > Pseudomonadota > Alphaproteobacteria > Sphingomonadales > Sphingomonadaceae > Sphingomonas > Sphingomonas sp. BK481. The sequence goes on from NZ_JACIAP010000002.1 coordinate 192,368, forward strand.
GCGGCAAGCCGGTGCCCTTGACGATCGGTTGGACCGGAGTGACCTGACCCGCGGCCAGCAGCAACGATAGCAGGATCATCGGCTTACATCCTGAACACACCGAACGCGGGGCGTTCGGCGATTGGAGCGTTGAGCGTCGCGGCGAGCGCGAGGCCGAGCACGTCACGGGTCTGCGCGGGATCGATGATCCCGTCGTCCCACAGGCGCGCGGTCGCGTACCAGGGATTCCCCTCGTCCTCATATTTCTGACGAACCGGCGCCTTGAACGCTTCGGCTTCCTCCGCCGTCCAGTCGTCCGCGTCGCGGTGAACGGTGGCGAGGACCGAGGCCGCCTGTTCGCCGCCCATCACGCTGATCCGGCTGTTCGGCCAGCTGAACAGGAAGCGCGGCGAATAGGCGCGTCCGCACATGCCGTAATTGCCGGCGCCGAAACTGCCGCCGATCAGCACCGTGATCTTCGGCACGGTCGCGGTCGCGACTGCCGTCACGAGCTTTGCACCATGTTTGGCAATGCCTTCTGCCTCATACTTCCCGCCGACCATGAACCCCGAGATGTTCTGGAGGAACAGGAGCGGTACCTTGCGCTGGCAGGCGAGCTCGATGAAATGCGCCCCCTTCTGAGCGCTTTCGCTGAACAGGACGCCGTTGTTGGCGAGGATCGCGACGGGGATCCCGTGGATATGCGCGAACCCGCACACCAGCGATGTACCATAAAGCGCCTTGAACGCATGGAATTCGCTGCCATCGACCAGCCGTGCGATCACCTCGTGCACGTCATAGGGTGCGCGCACATCGGACGGCACGACACCGTAAAGCCCCTCAGCGTCGTATTTCGGGGCGCGCGCCGGTTGCCGGTTCACCGTGACAGGGACCTGTGGCGGCAAGGTCGAGACGATGTCGCGAACGATCGTCAGCGCGTGGTCGTCCGATTCCGCGACATGATCGACGACGCCCGACCGCCGTCCATGCGTGTCCGCGCCGCCGAGGTCCTCCGCGGAAATCACCTCGCCCGTCGCCGCCTTGACCAGCGGCGGCCCAGCGAGGAAGATCGTGCCCTGCCCGCGGACGATGATCGTCTCGTCGGACATGGCCGGGACATAGGCGCCGCCCGCAGTGCAGCTCCCCATCACACACGCGATCTGCGGTATCCCCAACGCCGACATCTGCGCCTGGTTGTAGAAGATCCGGCCGAAATGCTCGCGATCGGGAAATACCTCCGCCTGATGGGGCAGGTTCGCCCCACCACTATCGACGAGATAGATGCAGGGCAGCCGATTTTCCTGTGCGATTTCCTGCGCTCGCAGGTGTTTCTTGACGGTCAGCGGAAAATAGGTCCCCCCCTTCACCGTCGCATCGTTGCACAGGATCATGCACTGCCGACCGGCAACGCGGCCGATCCCCGCAATCACCCCCGCGCCGGGCACCGCATCGTCATACAGCCCATTGGCGACGAGCTGGCCGATCTCGAGGAACGGCGAACCCGGATCGAGCAAGCGCTCGACCCGGTCGCGCGGCAGCAGCTTGCCACGCGCAACGTGCCGGTCGCGCGACCGGGCGTCTCCGCCGAGCGCGACGCGCGCAACGTCGTCGCGCAGGCGCTGGGCGAGCGCGAGGTTGTGCGCCGCATTCGCCTGGAACGTCTCCGCGTCGACCGACAGCTTCGTATCGAGGACGGGACCGCTCACCGTTCACCCCGCCGCGACCTGATCAGCACGCTCATTGCATCACCTTGGGCGCGGCACCGATCAGTTCGCGTCCGATCAGCATCCGGCGAATCTCGTTCGTCCCCGCGCCGATATCGAGCAGCTTGGCGTCGCGCATGAAGCGCTCGACCGGCCAGTCCTTGGTATAGCCCGCGCCACCCAGAGCCTGGATCGATTCCAGCGAGACCTTCACCGCGCTCTCGCTCGCCAGCAGGATCGCGCCCGCCGCGTCGAACCGCGTCGTCTTGCCCGCATCGCAGGACCGCGCGACGGCATAGACATAGGCACGTGCAGAACTCAACGCGACATACATGTCCGCGACCTTCGCCTGGATCAGCTGGAACTGCCCGATCGCGGTCCCGAACTGCCTGCGTTCGCGGACATAGGGGATGACCACGTCGAGACAGGCCTGCATGATGCCGAGCTGAATGCCCGCGAGCACCGCGCGCTCATAGTCGAGGCCCGACATCAGCACGCCGACGCCGCCATTCTCCGGGCCCATCACCGCGTCGAACGGCACGTGGCAATCGGTGAAGACAAGCTCGGCGGTCGGGGATCCCCGCATGCCCATCTTGTCGATCTTCTGCCCGATCGCGAATCCCGGCATGTCCTTCTCGATCAGGAAGGCGGTGATCCCCTTCGATCCCTCCCCCGTCTTCGCATAGACGACGAGCGTATCGGCATAGGCCGCGTTGGTGATCCAGAACTTGGTGCCGTTCAGCACATAGCCACTCTCGGTCTTCACCGCCTTCAACTTCATCGACACGACGTCGGATCCCGCCCCGGCCTCGGACATCGCCAAGCTTCCGACATGCTCGCCCGACACCAGCTTGGGCAGATATTTTGCCTTCTGCTCGGCATTGCCCCAGCGGCGGATCTGATTGACGCAAAGGTTCGAGTGCGCGCCATAGCTCAGGCCGATCGACGCCGATGCGCGCGATACTTCCTCAACCGCGACGACATGCTCGAGATAGCCGAGCCCGAGCCCGCCATACTCTTCCTCGACGGTGATACCGTGAAGCCCCAGCTCGCCCATCGCCGGCCAGAGCTCGCGGGGAAACCAGTCGTCCGCATCGATCTTCGCGGCCAGCGGAGCGATCTTCTCCTTCGCGAAGCGCTGCGTCGTGTCGCGGATCATGTCCGCGGCTTCGCCCAGCGCGAAGTCGAAATCTGGCGTCACGAAACTCTCCTTACCGTATTATCCCGTGGTTTGCCGGGCTGTTCTCATTACCGTTCTCACCCGGCGTTTAGCGTGGGTCAGGGACCGCAGCCGGCGCACCGAGCGTCGTGATCACGCCGTCTACGACCGTGATCGGCCAGACCGCAAGCGCTTGCCCCGCGCATGGGCCGCCGACGCAGTGGCCATCGTCGATTCTGAACAGTGCGGAATGCCACCCACAGACGATCAGGTCGCCATTCGGGCTCAGATAGTCGTCGAGGGCGCGCGCTAGTGGCAGTCCGGCGTGCGGGCAGCGATCGACATAGCCGACGACGCCGTCACCGCGCCGAACCGCAAAACCGTGGAACCGCCCCGCGCGCATCTGCACGACATAGCCTCGCGACTGGCCGGGTGCGATCGCCTCGATCGACCCGAGCGCAATACCGGCCGGCGTGGCGAACAGCCGCACCGACGACGGCGCATCGCTCACGGCACTGTCGTCGCCCGGCTGGCCCTGCATGTCCGTCATCACGTCTTCACGCGTCGACCGTGATCACCCCACGCCGAATCTGGTCGAGTTCGATCGATTCGTACAGCGCCTGAAAGTTGCCGTTGCCGAACCCCTCATTGCCCTTGCGCTGGATGACCTCGAAAAAGATCGGCCCGAACAGCGGTTCGGTGAAGATCTGGAGCAGCAGCCCCTCCTCACCGACATTGCCGTCGAGCAGGATCCGGTTGCGCCGCAGCCGCTGGAGATCCTCGCCATGGTTCGGCACGCGCTTGTCGACCAGTTCGTAATAGGTCTCGATCGTGTCCTGCAGCCGGACGCCGCGAGCCCGCAGTTTCTCGACGGTCGTGTAGATATCGTCGGTGGTTAGCGCGAGATGCTGGATGCCTTCGCCGTTGTAATCTCGGATGAACTCCTCGATCTGGCTGTGGTCGTCCTGGCTCTCGTTCAGCGGAATCCGGATCGCGCGATCGGGCGCGATCATCGCCTGGCTGAACAGGCCCGTCGCCTTGCCCTTGATGTCGAAATATTTCTGCTCTTCGAACCCGAAGATCTGGCCGTAAAAGGTCGACCAGGTCCGCATCTGGCCGCGCTTTACGTTGTGCGTGAGATGGTCGAGCAGATCGAGACCAACGGAATTCTCGGCCTCGGCCTCCGCCGCGCCCGGGATCTGATCCCAGGCATCGTACAGGCTGCCCGCGCCGCCATGACGGTCGACGAGATAGAGCAACGATCCGCCGATCCCCTCCAGCGCGTAGCTCTCGTCGCCCAGCGCCCCCAGCGACGCATCGGCCGCCTTCGCACCGCGTGCCAGCGCAGCGTCGAAGGCCGCCTTGGCATCGGCAACACGGAACGCCATGCCGTTCGCCGAAGGACCATGGTCGGCGCGGAACGTCGCGGCCTGCCCCGTCGGTTCAGCGTTGAGCAAAAGGTTGATGCGACCCTGCTTGTACCGGGTCACTGCCTTGGTCGGATGCCGGGACGCGGGCACGAAACCCAATTGCTCGAACTGTTTGCCCATCGCCGCCGGTTCGGGCGATGTGAACTCGCAGAACTCGAAACCATCCAACCCCATTGGGTTGACGTCCATATGCTCCATGATGCGACAGCCTCTCAAAGCTTTATAGTATCGTTGGATACCAACTGCGCGTTTGCGCAGATCGTGTCAACTGATACTATCCCGTGCCATGACCGCTTCATCCGACCGCCCGCTGCTGCTCGACGACTTCATCCCGTTCCGGCTGTCGTTCACGTCGAACCTCGTCAGCGACACGATCGCGCGCAGCTATGAATCGCTGTTCGGCCTCTCGATCCCCGAATGGCGGCTGGTCGCCGTCATTGCCGAAACCGGCGGCATCACGCAGGCGGAAATCGGTCATCGTACGCGGATGGACAAGGTTACGGTAAGCCGCGCGGCGATCGCGCTGGTCGAGCGCGGGCTTCTCGAACGGCGCGCCAATGCCAGCGACCGTCGCTCGCACCTGTTGATGCTCAGCGATGCGGGTCGCACGCTCTATGCTGCCGTCGCGCCAAAGGCGCGCGATCTCGAGGCGCGGATCTTTGCGCAGTTCGATCCGGCCGAAGTCGCCGCGTTCACGGCGATGCTCCGCCGGATCGACGCGGTGACCAGCGCGCTCGATCAGCCGGCCCAGGGCGGTGACGGTGTCCACAGCGTCCGCAAATAGTCGAGCAGTGCAACAACCGACGACGGCACTGCGCCGCGCGGGTGCAGCGCGAAGATCCCGACATCCGCGCTCCCCTCGATTGCCGGCAGGACGCGAACGAGCCGCCCCGCCGCCAGATCGCTGCTGACGTCCCACAGCGACCGCAGCGCGATCCCCACGCCCGACAGCGCGAGCTCTCTCACGACCTCGCTCGAATTCGTGCGGACGTGGCTCGCGGCATCGATCGTGAAATCGCCGTCAGGCCCCGTCAGCCGCCACGGCATTTGGCCGCGCGCCGCGAGCAGGCGATGATCACCCAGCGCCGCCGCGCTGCCAGGAATGCCCGCCGTCTCGAGATAGGCGGGTGCGGCACACAGGACCCGGCGGCTGTCGCCCAGCCGGTGCGCGTCAAAACCCGGTTCGACCGTCGGCGCGATCCGGATCGCGAGGTCGATCCCTTCGCCGAGCAGGTCCGAAAAACCGTCTGACAGATTTAGTTCGAGCGCGATGTCGGGATGCGCATCGAGAAAGGGCTTGAGCCGAGGTGCGATATGCAAGCGCCCGAACGACGTCGGCGCACTGACGCGGAGCGGACCGCTCGGCCCGGCGGCCCGGTCGCCGACCCGCCCCTCGGCCTCCCGGATCGCGGCAAGGATCGCGACCATGTCCGCGTGATACCGCTCGCCTCGCGCCGTCGGCTCGAGCCGCCGTGTCGTACGATTGAGCAGCCGCACTCCGAGCCGCGTCTCTAGCCGGACGATCCGTTTCGATACCATCGCCGGAGAGATGCCGCGCAAGCGGGCAGCTCCGCTCAGGCTTCCGGCCGCGACGACGTCGACGAACAAGGCGGCATCCGGATCCATTCATTCCCCCGGTGATCGACAGCTTCAACACTTGATCGTCTACCGAACAGCCTGGCGGTCGTATAGGATGATCGTCAGATAGGGAGAGAACGATGACCGCGACGTCAGACGGCATGATCGACAAGGCGGGGCTGCGTGTAGCCGCACCGCTGGCACGGTTCCTCGATGACCAGGCGCTGCCCGGCACGGGAGTCGACCCGTCCGCCTTCTGGTCCGGAATGGCCGACATCTACGCCCGCTTCGCACCCGAAAATCGCGATCTGCTTGCTCGCCGCGATGCGCTGCAGGCGAAGATCGACGCCTGGTACGACGCATTTGGCGGCCGCCCCGTCGATCCGGACGCGCAGGCGCGCTTCCTTCACGAGATCGGTTATCTCGCTGAGGCGCCTACGCCGTTCGTGGCGACCTCGACTCGCGTCGATGACGAGGTGGCACGGCTGGCAGGCCCGCAACTCGTCGTGCCCATCCTCAATGCCCGGTTCGTCCTCAACGCCGCAAACGCACGCTGGGGCAGCCTGTACGACGCGCTCTACGGCACCGACGTAATCCCCGGAACGCCGTCGGGTCGGGGTTATGATCCGGACCGCGGTGCGCAGGTGATCGCTTGGGCCAAGGCGTTCCTTGATTCCAGCGTGCCGCTTGCGTCGGGCTCATGGACCGATTGGGACGGCAGCACGCCCGTGCTGGCACAACCGGATCAGCTCCGCGGCCATGCCGGCAGCACGATCCTGTTGCGCCACAATGGCCTACACATCGAACTTGTCATCGATCGCGACCATCCGATCGGCGCATCCGATCCTGCCGGACTCGCCGACGTCCGGCTCGAATCCGCGCTGACGACGATCGTCGATCTCGAGGATTCAGTCGCAGCGGTCGATGCCGACGACAAGGTCGCTGCCTATATCAATTGGCTGGGCCTGATGAAGGGCGATCTGGAGGCGCAGTTCGACAAGGGAGGCCAGACGCTGACCCGGTTGCTGGAGGACGACCGGCGCTACACCGCGCAGGACGGGTCCGAAATCGTCCTGCCGGGACGAAGCCTGTTGTTCGTCCGCAATGTCGGCCATCTGATGACCACGCCCGCAATGCATCTGCCCGATGGGACGGAAGCGCCCGAGGGCATTCTCGACGGGATCGTGACCGCGCTGATCGCGCTGCACGATCTGAACGGCACCGGTCGCTTCCGGAACAGCCGCCAGGGTTCGATCTACATCGTCAAGCCGAAGATGCACGGCCCCGACGAAGCGGGCTTCACCAATAGGCTGTTCGACGCGGTCGAGGATTTGCTCGGCCTCGACCGCCACACGATCAAGGTCGGCGTAATGGACGAGGAACGCCGCACCTCGGCCAATCTGGCCGCCTGTATTGCCGCGGTGAAGGACCGCATCGTGTTTATCAACACGGGCTTCCTCGATCGCACGGGCGACGAGATGCACACCGCGATGCGCGCCGGACCGATGATCCGCAAGAGCGAGATGAAGGCCAGCGCCTGGATCGCTGCCTATGAGGATCGCAATGTCCAGATCGGCCTCGCCTGTGGCCTCAGCGGTCACGCGCAGATCGGTAAAGGCATGTGGGCCGCGCCCGATCGCATGGCCGACATGCTCGACCAGAAGATCGCCCACCCGATGACCGGCGCCAACACCGCCTGGGTCCCCTCACCCACCGCGGCGACGCTCCACGCGACGCATTACCACCGCGTCGACGTCTTCGCGCGGCAGGCGGCACGACAGAGCGAGCCCGTCACGCCGCTCGAGAAGCTGCTTACGATCCCGCTCGCACACGGCCATAACTGGTCCCCCGACGAGATCCGCGACGAGCTCGAGAACAATGCGCAGGGCATTCTCGGCTATGTCGTGCGCTGGATCGACCAGGGCGTCGGCTGCTCGAAGGTGCCGGACATTCATGACATCGGCCTGATGGAAGATCGCGCGACCCTGCGGATCAGCTCGCAACATATGGCGAACTGGATGCTCCACGGCATCGCAACACCCGCCGAGGTCGATGCCGCCTTCGTGAAGATGGCGGCCAAGGTCGATGCGCAGAATGCTTCCGATCCGCACTATCGGCCGATGGTCGGGCACGAAGCGACCAGCCTGGCCTATCGCGCCGCGCGCGCGCTCGTCTTCGAAGGGCTTGATCAGCCGAACGGCTATACCGAACCCCTGCTCCACCGCTTCCGGCAGGAGGCGAAAGCGGCACAAACTGGTAACAGTTGACACCATATTGGTCGGGGGCCATCGTTCTGAGCGAAACCCCCGGCCCCCGCGGCACGTCGAACAGGGGTGCGCGAGGAGAGTGTTACGATGGCCAACGACCCGGCCGCCACCGGCTATATTTCGGGTTTCGGCAACCATGTCGCGACCGAGGCCGTCGCAGGCGCGCTACCCGTCGGGCGCAATGCGCCACAGCGACCGCCCTTCGGGCTGTACACCGAGCAGCTGTCAGGCACGGCCTTCACCGCACCGCGTCACGAGAACCGGCGGAGCTGGCTGTACCGCATGCGTCCCACCGCCGAACATCCGCCCTATGTACGATATGACGGCGCCGCACGTTTCGCGGCGGACGCGCAGGACGGTCCGCTGGCGCCCAATCGGCTGCGCTGGGACCCGAGCGCGCCGCCGCCAGCGGGAACCGACCTGATCGACGGCATGACGACGATGCTCGCCACCCGCGATCCTGCGGATCTGGAGGGCGTCGCGGTCCACCTCTATGCCGCCAACCGCGACATGACCGCGCGGGTCTTTGTCGATGCCGATGGCGAACTGCTCTTCATCCCCCAGGCGGGGCGGCTCGAACTTCTGACCGAGCTCGGGCGGATCATGGTCGCGCCCGGCCAGATCGCGCTCATCCCGCGCGGTGTTCGTTTCCGGGCTTTGCTACCCGATGGGCAAGCAACGGGCTATGTCGCGGAAAACCATGGCGCCCTGTTCCGTCTGCCCGATCTAGGTCCAATCGGCGCGAACGGGCTGGCCAATCCGCGCGATTTCGAAACGCCGGTCGCCTGGTTCGAGGATCGCGACACGCGGTTCGAGGTTATCCAGAAATTCATGGGAGCGCTGTGGTGCACGACGCTCGAGCACAGTCCGCTCGACGTCGTGGCGTGGCACGGCAATCTGGCGCCGTGGCGTTACGATCTCGCGCGGTTCAACACGATCAACACGGTGAGCTTCGACCATCCCGATCCATCGATCTTCACCGTTCTGACCTCGCCCTCCGACGTACCCGGCCGCGCCAATGCCGATTTCGTCGTCTTCCCGCCGCGCTGGATGGTTGCCGAAGACACGTTCCGCCCGCCCTGGTTCCACCGCAACGTTATGTCGGAGGCGATGGGTCTGATCCACGGCGCCTATGACGCCAAGGCGGCCGGCTTCACGCCCGGCGGTCTGAGCCTACACAATCTGATGGCAGGCCACGGTCCCGATCTCGACAGCTGGACCGCCGCGACGAACGCCGATCTCAAGCCGCACAAGATCGACGGCACCATGGCCTTCATGGTGGAGAGCTGCTGGCCCTACCGACCGACGCCGCATGCGCTGGCGCATGCCCAGCTCGACTACGACGCGGTTTGGGCCGATTTCCCCAAAGCGGTGCTGCCGGCATGATCCTGCACGGCTATCGGCGGTCGACGACCTCGTACCGTGTGCGGATCGCGCTGAACCTGAAGCAATGCGCCTATGAGCAATGCACGCACGATCTCAGGACCGGCGCACAGCGTGACGCGCGCTATCTCGCGCTCAACCCGCAAGGGCTGGTGCCCGCGCTGGACATTGGCGACGGCACGATCCTGACGCAGTCGCCTGCCATCCTCGAATGGCTCGACGCGACCTATCCCGCGCCGCCGCTATTGCCCGCCGACCCGACCGAGGCCGCGATCGTGCGCAGCATTGCGGCAACGATCGGGTGCGACATTCATCCGGTCAACAATCTACGAATCCTTGACGCGCTCAGGGCCGATTTCGCCGCGACGCCCGAGCAGGTATCAGCCTGGATCGCGCGGTGGATGACCGCGGGATTCGATGCGATCGAGCCACAGATCGCTCGCCATGGCGACGGCTATGCCTTTGGCGCCACGCCGACGCTGGCCGACTGCTATCTCGTGCCGCAGGTCTATGCGGCCGAGCGCTTCGCCATCGATCTCTCACGCTACCCCCGTTTGGCCACCGCCGCCGCGAATGCAGCGACACTGCCAGCCTTCGCCGCTGCGCACCCCGACATGCAGCCCGACCGTGACCTGCTATAGTATTGATATAGATTAGCACAAACCCGGTCCGAGTAGCGGACATAAAAGCCGAATTGATGCGTTTCTCACCGTATCGACGCGACGTAGATCGTGATCGCTGGTGAAGGGGCCGGAATGCGAATCGCAATTATTGCGCATCTCAAATATGCCATCCGCGAGCCTTTTGCTGGCGGTCTCGAGATGCATACGCACCTGTTGGCGACCGCGTTACGCCGACGTGGACATGCGGTCACAGTATTCGCATCGATGAAATCCGATCCGGCAATGGGGCTTGAGGCAATCTGCGACGAAACCTCGCTTCTCGAAACCGGCACCGCCGAAGCGCAGGACGTGACGTTCTTCCGCGAACACCATGCCTATCTGCGGCTGATGAGCATGCTGAGAAATCGACGGTTCGACGTCATCCACAACAACTCGCTCCACTATCTTCCCGTCTCGATGGCGGAAACGCTCGATACGCCGATGGTCACGACGTTGCACACACCCCCGTTCTGCTGGTTGGAAAGCGGCATCCGACTCTGCAAGTCGCCATCAATGCGCTTCGTTGCCGTTTCAGATACGATCCGCGGTCTGTGGAGCCACGTGACGCCAATCGACCGCACGATCCCGAACGGCATCAACCTTGCGAGCTTCCCTTTCCAACCTGCCGCAAGTCCCGACCGCTATCTCGTCTGGTATGGGCGGATCGTTGCCGAAAAGGGCCTTCATCTGGCGATCGACGCGGCTAGGCTGGCAGGCTATCCGCTCCGCATCGCCGGACCGATCTCGGATCCGGACTATTATGCGGCCGAGATCCTGCCGCGGCTCGGGGCCGACGTCACGCATGTCGGGCATCTCGAGCATGCGGCACTAGGCGCGCTCGTCGGCGGTGCGAGTGCGTTTCTCTGCACGCCCCGCTGGGAGGAGCCGTTCGGGCTGGTGGTCGCCGAAGCCCTCGCGTCCGGGACGCCCGTCGCCGCCTTTGCGCGCGGCGCGATTCCAGCGCTCCTCGACGAGTCCTGTGGCACGCTCGCACGCGCGGACGATGTCGCATCGCTCGCGGATGCCGCGCGGCGGGCGGTGCTGCTCGACCGCCGCGCCTGCCGCCTGCGCGCGGAGGCGATCTGCGACGCGGACGTCATGATCGACCGCTATGAGGACTTATACGAAGAGATGATCCAGCCGACACGCCACGCCGCACGGGGCCGCGCGTCTGACTATCCGATCACATTGGCGGGGGCGGCATGACGGACGCCCGCTTTTGCGTGTGCGTGCCCGCGCGTGACGAGGCAGACCGCCTGCCAATTCTGCTCGACGCCCTCGCGCGACAGGACGTGGATGGACCGATCCGCGTCTCGATCTTGATCAACAACACCGTTGATGACAGCGTCGCCGCGGTGGCCCGGGCACAGGCCGCCTGGGGCGAGCGACTGCATCTCGCCGTGGCCTGCCACGATTTTCCGCCCGAGCACGCGCATGCCGGCACCGCACGACGCCTGGCAATGGAGGCTGGCTTGGCACGCATCGATCCGGATCGCGGCGTTCTAATTTCCACCGATGCCGATACCCGGCCGCCGTCCGACTGGATCTCGGCGATGCTTTGCGCAATCGACGCGGGGCTCGATATTGTCGGCGGCCGGATCGTCGTCGACGACGCCGAACCGCTCGCGACGGCCATGGACGCGATGCAGGTCAAGCTCGACCGCTACTGGGCGTGTGTTCGCGCAATCGAGGACGACATCGATCCGTGCCGCTGGGATCCGGCGCCCCGTCACGGCGATCATACCGGCGCAAGCCTGGCAATTCTTGCCCCGCTATACCGTGCGGCGGGCGGTGTCCCCGCTATCCCCGCCGGGGAAGACCGTGCACTGGTCGAGGCGGCGGTCGCGGCAGGTGGTCGGCTCGGTCATCCGATGAGTGTGTGGACCCGTGTGTCCGCGCGCACCATCGGTCGCGCGACCGGGGGCATGGCGGACCATATGCAGGCGCTGTCCGATCGGGTGGCGCGCGGCGAGTCCACTTTTCTGCCGTCGTTCGATCAGTGGCGCGCACGCGCGGCGTGGCGACGGATGCGACGCGACCAGCCGGGCGGTGATGCAGGAGTCGCGCGCGATGAACCCCTGCTCCCGCCAATGCGCTGCGACATGCCGCTGGGGCTCGACCGATGAGTGGCCCGACTGCACAGCCGGCCGCCGCGACGCCATCCCTCGACCTTGTCGAGACGCTCGCGTCCTGCGGCGAGCGTTATGATGCCGCCCCCATGTTTCCCACGGACAGCATGGCCGCACTGGTCCGCCACGGCCTGCACCGGCGGTTCGCCCCGCGTGCACTTGGCGGCCAGGCCAATGGTGCACCGGACGAGCTGCTCGATGCGTTGCGGACGGTCGGACGCGGCGACCTCAGCGTCGGGCGGCTGTTCGAGGGCCATGTCAACGCGCTCGCGCTGTTCGACTGGTATGCATCGGCGGATCAACTTGCCTGGCTCGATACCGAACTCGACCGCGGTGCGTGGTTCGGCGTCTGGGCGACCGAACCTCCGCCCGGCGTCGCGGTAATCGACGGTCCGGACGGCCCCGCGCTCGACGGGGCGAAGCACTTCGCAAGCGGCGCCGGCGGTATCGATTATGCAATCGTCACCGCGCGTCCGGCGGCGGGGCAGCGTCCGATCGTCGTCATCCCGGCCAATGATCCCGTGCGTACCGACGCGTCCCGCTGGCGCGTACGCGGCATGCGTGCGAGCATGAGCGGTCGCTATGAATGTTCGGGCTATCCCGCCGGCGTCATGCAGACGCTGGGCGCACCGGGCGACTATGATCGCGAACCCCGATTCACCGCGGGGGCATGGCGGTTCCTGGCGGTCCAGCTTGGCGGCATGGAGGGGCTGCTGACCGAGACCCGGCGAGCCTTGTCCGATACTGCACGCGGCGATCCCGTCCAGCGTGCGCGCTTCGCCGAGGCGGTCGTTGCCGCGCGCACCGCCTATCTGTGGATCCGCGAGGCTGCGGGACGTGCCGCGCGTGAGGAGGCCGACGCCACCATCTTCGTCCAGATGACTCGCGGGGTCGTCGAACGTGCCGCGCTTGACGTCATGGAGGCCACCGCGCGTTTGCTTGGTACGCGCAGCGCGTTTGATGGTGAGCGCGCGGACAAGATCAGCCGCGACCTCAGCCTCTATCTGCGTCAGGCAGGCCCTGACTATGCACGCGATCAGGCGGCGCTCGCCTGGCTCGACCGCGACGTCTGGGGCGCAGGTGATCGCTTGTGGTGACCCCCGCGACGGCGCTGAGCAAAAGTCCCTGGCGCAGCGCACGGTGGCTGGTGCTGGCGCCGCACGCCGATGACGAAACACTCGGCACGGGGGCATTGATCGCGGATACGGCGGCGCGCAATCGCCTTGCCGGTGTGATGATCCTGACCGACGGATCGGGTTCGCATTCCTGCCCGACGCCGGCAAATCGTAGCGCGCTCATCCGGCGACGACGCGGTGAGGCACGGCACGCCGTCGCGCTACTGACCGGCGGACGGCGGATCACCCCGCGGTTTCTCGACTGGCATGATGCAAACCCGCACCGCCCCGGAAGCGCCGCGTTCCGTCGGTCCGTCCGGCAGCTGGCGGCCCTGTTGCGCCGGCACGCGGTCGACGCGATCGCGACAACCGCGGCAGGCGAGCCGCATTGCGATCATGCCGCGTGCTTCACGCTCGCGGTGCAGGCCGCGCTCGCCGCGCGCAGGCCTGTCGCGATTTTCGAATATGCCGTCTGGGGCGAACGCCCCGAAGGGAAGCGCGTCGTCCGCACCACGGCGATGCCGATCGCCCGGCGCTCCGCCGCGCTCCGCGCGCACCGCAGCCAGTTGACCGGATTGATGGGCGACGGCTTTCGCCTGCCGCGCGCGCAACAGCGGATGCCGGGAACCGATCTCCTCTATCTGGCGAACCGACATGCGACCCGACCATAGCCTCGACGCGCGCTATTTCGACGACGTCTTCACCGGCGACGACGATCCCTGGTCGCTCGCCTCGAGCCCGTATGAGGCCGCAAAGTTCGATGCGACGATCGCCGCGATCGACGATCGACGCTATCGTTCGGCCTTGGAGATCGGCTGCGCCCACGGCGTGCTGACCGCTCGGCTCGCGCCTTTGTGCGATACCCTGACCTCGATCGACATCAGCCTGCGCGCGGTCGAGCTTGCCCGGTCGCGCTGCGCCGCACTGTCCAATGTCAGGATCACGCGGTGTAACTTCCCGGCCGAGTCACCCGAAGGCGCGTTCGATCTCGTCGTGCTGTCGGAGGTCGTCTATTACTGGGACGATGCGGATATCGAGCGCGCAGCCGCCGCGATCCACGCCAGCGCTACGCCCGATTGCCGGATCATACTCGTGCACTGGACGGGCGATACCGACTATCCACAGACCGGCGACGCAGCCGTCACCAAGCTACGGGATCGGCTCGGCGGCGTCGCGGTCGAGCGCGCCGAAAGAAAAGACGCGTACCGCCTCGACCTGTGGTCCCTACGATGACGCCGCTCTCCGTCCTGACCCTCGTCAAGGACCGCGAACCCCATCTGATCCAGCTGGTCGAGGGCCTGAAACGGAGCGCGGTCGCCCCCGCCGAACTGATCATCGTCGACATGAGCAGCGACCCGGTCGCGCAGCCGGAGGCGCCCTTCCCCGTTCACGTCCACCGGCTCCAGACCGGCACCCTCGCGCTTGCCGCCGCACGCAACCTTGCAGCACGGCACGCGACGTCTGCACATCTGCTGTTCCTCGACGTAGACTGTATCCCGATGGCGCAGTGCCTCGGTAGGATGGGTGCGGTACTCGATGAGGACGATGCGTTGCTCTGCGCGGATATCCGCTATCTCGGACCCGACGACGCGCGTTCGACGTGGAACGAAGAGGTCCTGCTGGCGGCGGGGCGGCCACATCCGGTGCGCTGTTTTCCCGCGACGGGCACGCGGCGCGAAACCAATCCCGGTCTGTTCTGGTCGCTGGCGTTCGCGATCCGCCGGTCGCGGTTCGATGCGCTTGGTGGCTTCGACGAGGCTTTCGTCGGCTATGGCGCGGAAGACACCGATTTCGGCTTTCGCGCCGAGCATGCACAAACCCCGCTGATCTTCGTCGGCGGGGCCATCGCCTGCCATCAGTATCACGACAGCTATGATCCGCCCGTCCAGCATCTCGACGACATCGTCCGCAACGCGACGATATTCCACGCGCGGTGGGGCTGGTGGCCGATGCAGGGCTGGCTCGACGCGTTTGTCGCGATGGGGCTCGTCGACTATTGCGATGACGGCATCCGCATCCTGCGCCGTCCAAACGCCGCGGACCTGATCGCCGCGCATTCGGGCCAATCCTAGACCGCGGTACCGATCGGCATGGTGACCGAAGCCGAGAGCCCGCCCCCCGCGGCATCGTCGAGGACCAGCACGCCGCCATACAGCGCCGCGAGCTCGCGCGCGATCGCCAGTCCGAACCCATGGCCGTCCTCACGTTCGTCGAGCCGCACGCCAGCATCGGTCGCCCGCTGACGGTCGGCCAGCGCGATGCCCGGGCCATCGTCGACGATGCTGAGCCGGATCATGCCCTGATCGACCCTCGCGGCGACACGCACCGTCGTTCGCGCATGCCGCGCGGCATTGTCGATTAGATTGCCCGCCATCTCGTCGAGATCCGCGGCATCGACCGCGACGTGCAGCTCGGGATCGATCGCCGCATCGATCACGACGCCGCGTTCCATCCTCAGCCGCCGGATCGTCGACATCAGATCGGCGATCGCGGGGGCGAGTGCGGTGCTGCTCGCATGACCGCCGGCGATGTTGCGTGCGCGGGCAAGATGATGCCGGATCGTTGCGTCGATCCGGGCAAGCTGCGCCGCCTGGGCGGGATCGTCACGCACCGTTAGCGCAAGCGTCGCGACCGGGGTTTTCAGCGCATGCGCCAGATTGGCCGCCGACGCGCGCGCGGTCGCGAGCGCCGACGCGTTGTCCCGCGCGAGTGCGTTCAGTTCGATCGCGAGCGGACGAAGCTCGTCGGGCTGCGCTTCGGACACACCCGCGGCCCCCCTGCGCATCGCAGCGACGCCGTCGCGCAACGCGCGCAGCGGTCGCAACCCGATCCGCACCTGCACCAGCGTCGCAACGCCCAGCAGGATGCCAAGGATGCCGAGCGTTGCAAGCAACGGCACCACCGCCGACCGGATCGGTCGGGCGACGACGTCGCGCGGTGCGGCTGCGGTCAACACCATCGGCCCCGCGTCCGTCGCGATCGAAATCCGTCGGGCATGGATTCCGTTCCGCCCTTCCAGTGGTTGCGGACGCGCCTCCCCTTCCCCGCGCAGCGAGCCTCGCGGTGCCGGGCCGGGCGTCCGCAGCGTCGGAAATTCGGCGGAACTCACTGTTTGTACCGGGCCGCTGATCTGCCATTGCCAGCCGGGGCCGGCATCAAGCAGGCCACGAAGCCGCGTCAGTCGCGCCCGGTCGATCCGCCCATCGCCACCGACCGCACCGGCAAGCAGCGACAATTCGGCATCGAGCCGCTGGTCGAGCCCCTGGGTGACGAACCGCTGCAGCACGCCGGCGATCGCCGCACCCGCGACCAAAAGTGCAACGAGGGTGGCGAGCAGTGAAAGGCCGAGCATCCGCCCATGGATCGACCGCGGGATCGGCCTCATCGGGGTGTCGGCGTGGCGAGCCGGTAGCCCCGGCCACGCACGGTATCGATCAGCGACGCACCGATCTTCTTTCTCAGTCGACCCACGATCACCTCGAGGCTGTTCGAATCGCCGTCCGCATCGCCCTCATAGACACGCTCCATCAACGCCAGCCGCTCGATCACCGCGTCCTTCGACAGCATCAGCGCCGACAGCACCCTCCATTCGAGCGCAGTCAGCTTGACCGGCAAACCGTCGAGCTCGAACTGCCCCGTCTGCGTCTCGAACGCGAGCGGGCCGCATTCGAGCCGTGTGGCGCCATGCCCCGCCGCCCGGCGCACCAGCGCGCGCAGCCGCATGACCAGTTCCTCGACGCGGAACGGCTTGATCATGAAGTCATCGGCCCCCGCCTTGAACCCCGCCACCTTGTCCGACCATCCGTCGCGCGCGGTGAGGATCAGCACGGGAAGGTCGCGCCCCGCCGCCCGCCAGTCCCGCAGGATCGTGACGCCGTCCCGGCCCGGCAGGCCAAGATCCAGCACGGCGGCGTCATAGGCCTCGGTGTCGCCCAGATGCCCCGCATCGACGCCGTTTGCGGCAAGATCGACCGCGCAATTCTCGCCTCGCAAGGCCTTGGCGAGCGCGGGGCCGAGATCGGGATCGTCCTCGACGAGCAATATACGCATGACGACCTCGCTAGCTGTGAACGCTAAACCCAAACTGAACGGGGAAGTTCAGCGGGGCGTGGGGATGCGGCGCCTAGAAGCCGGGCATCGACACGAAGAGGAGACGATGAATGCCCCGTTTGATGGACACACTGAACCGCGGAACGCGGATGAAGCTCGCCGCTGCCGCCCTGCTCGCAGTCGGCGTGGCAGGCGGCGCCGGCGCCGTATCGCTGACGCGGCCCGGCATCGAGATGGCACCCACCACGCCGACCGCGATCGCCCGACTGTCTGGTACGAGCGGTGTGGTGACGGTGAAGGGCCGTGTGGTCGAGATCTTCGGTGACCGCTTCGTCCTTCAGGACGCAACCGGGCGGACGATGATCGATGCCGGTCGCAACGGCGATGGCGTCACTGCCGGTGCGACGATGACGGTACAGGGTCGCTACGACAATGGGCAGCTGCGCGCGTCCTATCTGGTCGATCCGAATGGGCGGATCATCGCCGCCGGCCCCGCGGGCGGGCCGCCGCCGCATGGCCCCGGTGGTCCTCGCGGCCCCGGTGGTCCCGGCCACGATGGTCCGCCGCCCCCGCCACCGGGCGGCGCGAACTTGGCCCCTCCCGGGGCAATGGCGCCGTCCACCGCCCCAGGCTGTGCCCCATCCGTAACCGGTGTCACGCCGCCACCGGCACCCGTCGGCACACCCGTCGCGCAAACGCTACCCCGCGCACCGGCTGCCGCGGTAAATCGCTAGGATGGTTGCGATCCGCCACAACTGTGGCGGATCGAGTCCTCAGGCCAATCGCGAATGACCGGCACCCTCCGTACCGCTTCCGCCGTCAGGCCGAAGCGGTACGGTGTTCGTCTTTCGAAGGTCGTAGGGCACGCGCCATGCCGAGGATCAGGACGACGGGCCGCAAAATGAGCATCGGCGCGACCGACAGCGTGCCGACCATGATGACCGCCGCGATCGAGCCGCCACCCAGAAACCGCACGACGCGTTCGCCGCTGACCGGCGCCCCGCACCGCAGGAACGCCAGCGTCAGCGCGGCGGCGGCGGCGATCCGCAACAGCCGGATCGTCCCGGGTGCGGTGATCCCGAGATCCCGGCGATAGCGAAACGCGGAGGCCGCGAGCAGCATCCAGCCCGCCAGTGTGACGATGATCGTTTCAAGCATGAACCACTCCACGGGCAGGACGTCGTACCGGGGGGGCCGGACGAAGATGCGCGACACGCCATGCCGCCATCGCCAGAACGGTGGCGATCGCGAGCATGGTCAGGTCGAACCCGGCAAATACCGGGTCGTCGCCACGCAATGAGGCCGGCAGACCGCGCGGGGTCGTGACGGCATTGATGACCGGAATTGCGGCAAAGGCGATGGCACCGATCCCGAACCCTTCGATCCAGGCGCGCCGCGGCGATCGGGCCAGCTGCGCGACTGCGACCGCGCCCCAGACCCAGAACATCGCGGCGACTTCGCCATCCGCACGCCCGGCCGCATCGACAGGAATCAACCGGTTCGCCAGGAGATACGCCGCCATCCCGACCGGCAGCCCGGCAATCACCGCGATGTTCAAGCGCTCGACAAGCGTCAGCCCCGGAAACGGCGCCGCGCCCGGCCGCCGCCGCTTGGTCGTCCAGAGCAACAGGCCCGTACCGACCATCGCAGCGCCGGTCAGGCCAAGCAGGCAATAGGCCCAGCGCAGCCCGGGAGCCGCATAGCTCGCGACGTGCAGACCGAGCATCACCCCCGCGGTCATCAGCGCGGGGCCGGTGCCGCCCGATCGCTCGAGCATTTGCCCAGTGCTTCCCGAATAGGTCACCGATGGCAGCCGCGCATTGATCGACACGCCGGCATGACGATAGACGGTCACCGTTGCCGCACGATCATTAGGATGGCGCACCACGACCCGGGTCGCAGGTGCGCCGAGCACCGCTTCGGCCTTCTCGATCATCGGCCCGATCGGCAGCAGCGGCGCGGCAATCCCGGTCGCCGCGCGCTCGGTCGGAATGCCGAATGCGACCGCCCCGTAATCGAGCGGCGTCTTGTAGTTCACCATCGCCGGCCACGGCATGTACATCGCCACGAGCGTGATCAGCCCGGTATAGGTGATCATCGCATGATAGGGCAGCGCGAGCACCGCCGAGACGTTATGCGCATCGAGCCAGCTGCGTTGTCCCTTGTTCCAGCGCAGCGTGAAGAAATCGGCAAAGATCCGCTTGTGCGTGATCACCCCCGACACGATCGCCGCCAGCATCACCATCGCACACAGTCCGGCCAGCCAGCGCCCCCAGGGATAGGGCAGCTGAAGCTGGAAGTGGAACCGATAGAAATGCTCGCCGCCCCGCGTTTCGCGGGCACGGACCGGTTCTCCGCTGCGGGGATCGAGCGTGAGTTCGGCGGGACGTGGCGGTGCCGTCGACGTCGGACTCCGCTGCTCGAACACACGCGTCACCGCCGAGCGGGCATCGGGAAGGTAGAGGAACCACTGGACGTCGTCCCCCGCGCCGATCCGCTGCAGATAGGTCATCGCGCCTTGCGCGGCCTGCGCAGGCGACACCGTGCTCGCGCGGATTTCGGGTTGCATCCACTGGGTGATTTCGGGCCGGAAATAGCTTGCCGTCCCCGTCAGGAACATCGCGAACAACAGCCATCCCGCGAGCAGTCCCAGCCACCCATGGATCCACGCCATGCTCTGCCGCAGCGGCAACGCAGCCGTCATGGGCGGACGCCGAGCAAGGCCAGTGCCAGACCGATCGCCACGCTACCGCCCCAGATGCCGAGCGTGACACGCATCACCCGCGGCTCGTGAAAGCTCCAGAGCGCGGCGATTGCGTAGACCAGGAACGAGAGGATCATTCCCCAGCTGGTCGCCTCCGCACGGTCCACCGGCAGCAGGCGTGCGATCAGCGTGGCGACCGCGGAGGCAAGGACATAGCCGCCGACCAGCGCGGTCCCGATCCGAGCAATCATCGGCACGACCGCAGGTCGCAACCGACGCCGCGGCGACGTTGCCGTTCGCCTTAGATCCGGCGTGCGCTGCGGGATGACCTGCATGGTCATGCCCTACAGAATTTTGCGAGTGGTTATCAATAGCAAAGTTATTGCACGATATCCGGTCAGGGTCGCGAGCAGCAGGTCGCAAGGAAATCCGCCGCGGCGATGCGATCTATGGATATAAACGCGGGGTCCATCGCTGAACGGGGCAAGGGTGTGCGCATGCAGGACGCCGCCCGATGAAAGGTCCGCGCATGGAAGCTGCCAACGTCTTCAAAAAGCTTGAGATCGAACTCAAGCCCGATCCTTCGCGAACGGTGATCCGCCCGTTCAGCTTCAGCTATCCCGAGGCATTTGCGGCCGATCGTCCATCGCGCGCGCAAAAGGTGGCGCAGCGGGTGATGGCACTCGACCCCGCGCTGCGCAAACGCATGATCGAACTGCTGGCGAAACCGATGGAGGAGCGGCATCGCAATGCTGATGACGTCTTCCGCCGCCGCTTTGCCGAGGTTCAAGACGAGCTTGATATCGGCGACATCGACGCCGACGAGGCCCTGCTGCTGGGAGCCTATTTTAGTCAGGAATATGCGTTCGAGTCGGCGGCCCTTTTCAATCCGAGCATCGCGCGGATCGACGACGAACCCGGATCGGCTACGGGCGGCGTCAAGTTCGTGCTGTCGTTGCGCGGCATCGGCGAAGGACATATCTCCTCGGTTACGTTCCGTACCGGCGAATGGGGACCCGATGATCGCCTCGTGATCGATTCGGCAAGCCCGCATGGTGTGCCGCCACGAATTGACCGCAACCGGGATGGCTGGGTCCGGCTCTTGTGCGACGACAGCCAGGACGCGTCGGAAACGGTCATCTTTCCCGTCCTGCCCAGCCAGCGCCAGGGTGTCGAGGATCTGCGCCTCGTCAATTTCACCGATCATGATGGCGTTCGCAGCATCATCGGGACCTATACCGCGTTCGACGGACGCAAGGTTCAGCAGGAAATTCTCCGCGGCGTCGACATGCGGACCTTCGAAATGCGCCCCCTCGCCGGCGCCATGACCGGCTACAAGGGCATGGCGCTGTTCCCGCGCCGGATCGATGGCCAGTTCGTGATGCTCGGACGGCAGGACAGCGAGACGATCTGGCTGCTCCGCTCTGACGATCTTTACACCTGGGAGCGCGGGACGCCGATCATGGCACCGAAATATCCGTGGGAATTCGTGCAACTTGGCAATTGCGGATCCCCGATCGAGATCGACGAGGGGTGGCTTGTCTTCACCCATGGCGTCGGCATGGTCCGCGGCTATTGCATCGGCGCGTGTCTGCTCGACAAGGCGGACCCCAGCCGCGTGCTGGCGCGCACGCCCTCCCCACTCCTGTTCCCGAGCGCGGAGCAGCGTGGCGGCTATGTGCCGAACGTCACCTATAGCTGCGGCGGGCTGTTGCAGGGGCGCCGCATCCTGCTGCCTTATGCAATCGGCGACGAATATACCGCGTTCGCCACCGCACAGGTCGATGATATCCTGTCGGTCATGGCCCCCGCCTGACGTGCAGGCAGGTTCGGGCGCGGCCGCCGAGCGCCGCGCCCGATCTCGTCAGAAGGTAATATTGAAGCGCGCGTAATAATAGCCGCCGTTGATGCCGTAGGGACTGAACGTCAGCGGCCCGTCGAGGACATTGGCGTCGTTGACCAGCGAGTTGGTCGACCCCGGCACCAGCCCGACGGTCGGCGGCCGCTTGTTGAACAGGTTGTTGGCACCGACCGACAGCTTGAGTGCGGCGGTCAGGTCATAGTTGAGCTCGACGTCGCCGATGAACGCCGACCCCACCGTCTGCTTGTAATATGCGCCGCCATCCGGGGTAAGATACGCCGTCGTCTTGCCGTAGACGGTCCCGCGCAGCGTCGCACCGAACTTGTCGAGCGCATAGACGATCGAACCGATCACCTTGGTCTTGGGCGACGCCGTCTCGAGATAGCTGATCGCCTCATCGTCGAAGAGCGGGATGGCGCCGAGCGTCGCAGGCGCCGCATTCAGCCTGAGCGCCTTGGTCTCGTTATAGTTGCCCGACAGCATCCAGTTCACTTTGCCATAGTCCGCAAGATCGGTGACGTAGCTCGCCACGAGATCGATGCCGCGGGTCCGCGTGTCCGCGCCGTTGGTGAAGATGTTGATCCCGGTCTGATTGACGGTCGGGCCGAGGATGTTGCCGTTCGCCCGAATGGCCGCGGTCACGATCGGGAAGTTGGTCGCACCACCGCTGCCGTAGAGCGAACCGGTCCCGAGGATGCGGTCGCGGATCTTGACCTGATAGGCGTCGATCGTGATCGTCAGGCGTGGCGCCGGACGCAGCACGGTACCCAGGCTGAAATTGGTCGATTTCTCCGGCTTGAGATTGGCAAACCCCAGGAGCTTGGCCGCGGCGGAATTGGCCGGCAGCTGCACGAACGCGGACGTCGGCGAGACATTGGTCGCGGAGTAATAGGATTCCGCGAGCGTCGGCGCCCGAAACCCGGTCGAGACCGTGCCGCGAAGTGCGAACGCGTCCGAGAAATCGTACCGGCTCGTCCCCTTGTAGATGAACTTGCTGCCGAAATCGGAATAATGTTCATAGCGTCCGGCAACATCGACCTTCAGCCCGTCGATCGGCATCATCGCGACATCGACATAGGCCGCCTGGCTGTTGCGGCCGTTCACGCCCGCATCGGATGGCCGAAACCCGGGATAGGATTGCCCGCCTTCCTTGTAGATCGATGCGGCATCGCCCGAGCCGATCTCGTACACGTTCTTCCGATACTCCGCGCCGAATGCGAGGTTCAGCGGGGCCGCCATGCCCACCGCGATCTCGCGGGTGACATCGGCGTTCGCGGTGAACTCGGTCGCCTTGAAGAAGCCGTTATAAAAGCTCGTCGGCATAAATCCGGTATCCGCGTAGAGCGAGGCGTTGGCGGAATCGACGGTGTAGATCAGGTTCTTGTCCTGCCCGAAACTGGTCGACAGGTCGTAGTTGAACCCGCTCAGCAGCCCTCGAACCCCGCCGGTAAACGCCATGTCGTCCTCGCGGATTTTCTCGCGCGGCGAAAAGCCGTTGACCGGGCTGTCGCCGTCAGGATCGAAATAGGTCGTGACCCCGCCGACCGTCCGCGAGACCCGCGTCGGTACACGCAGGTTTTCGTACGCGCTGGCGATCCGCTTCGAATAGGTGCCGAAACTGTACACCTCCGCCGCGCCGAAGTCGTAGGCGCTGTTAAATTGCAGGTTGGTGAGGCGGGATTGCGCATCACCGTTGATCCGATTGACGTACGGAAATCCCGAAATATTCGGGTAGAGTTGCTGCTGCAGGGGACTTAACGCCGGCGACGTCGTGCCGGTGAGCAGCTTGCCATCACCGTCCGTCACCCGCCGGTCGAGCCCGCCGACCTGCGTGAAGTCGTGATAGCGGTGAAATGCGGTCACGTTGAGGAACCCGTCCTCGCCGATCTTGGTCGCGAGATGCAGCGTCCCGGCATAGGTCCGCCCGCCCGTCTGGTAGTTCTCGCCCACGGTCGCATAGCCATCGCCGCCCGTATCGCCGTCCTTGAGGATGATGTTGATCACCCCGGCGATCGCATCCGAGCCATATTGGGCCGCCGCGCCGTCTTCCAGAACCTCGATCCGCTTGATCGACGAGGGGGAGATCAGGTCGAGATCCGCGGTCGCGGCCCCCTGATAGGGCCCGCCGAGCACCGCGAGGTTGGCGGTGCCATGCCGGCGCTTGCCGTTGACGAGCACGAGCGTGTGGTTGGGGCTCACCCGCGCAACCGCGCGGACAGCGTCAGGTTCGCGGTGTCGCCGCCAAATGCCTGCGCGGTGAAGGACGGGACCAGCTGCGTCAGGATCTGGTTCAGATTGGGCTGGCCGACATGGCTCATCATGTCGGCATCAAGCACCTTGATCGGCGCCGCGCTTTCGGCAGCAGTAATGCCGGTCGCACGCGTCCCCGTCACGATGATGTCGTCGGGGATGTCGTCGGACGCATCACTTGTCGGCGGGCTGGCCGATCCTACCGTGGCGGGGTTTGTCGTCTGGGCAAGCTCTTGGGCACTGGCGGAAACATGCCCTCCAGCGGCAAGGGCGACGATCAAGGCGTGACGCGAGATATGATGAGCGATCTTCATTAGGCTACCCCCGAATGGTGAGTGCCTTTTCCGATCCTTCCCCCAAGTCTATCGACGATTTACGTCGTTTGCTCACGCAATACTGGCCGTGCCGAAATCAATCCTTTGTCATGGCCCCGGGATGTTGCCGGGATCCGTTGTGCATGCTCGGGTCTCCAAATTTTGAATGCAACCGATTCAGGGTAACGAGATCGTATTCGCGCGCGTTTTCGGACCGAAAATTCGGACTTGTTACATTTCTGCAACGATCGGTCATACCGCTCCCAAGTTGAATTCCGCGATTCCGCCGCGTCACTTGCCGCCGGAACGCGTTGAAGCCTCGACCTTCCCCCCTTTCGAGACCCGGAGACGCCCGATGCCCAAGACCCTGATCGCCGACCTGTTCGTCGAGACGCTCGAGCTTGCCGGTGTCGAGCGCATCTATGGCGTGGTCGGCGACAGCCTGAACGGCCTCACCGAAGCGCTCAGGCGGCGCGGAACGATCGAATGGGTGCACGTTCGCAACGAGGAAGCGGCGGCCTTCGCGGCCGGCGCCGAAGCGCAACTCACCGGCAAGCTCGCGGTCTGCGCCGGCTCCTGCGGGCCGGGCAACCTGCATCTGATCAACGGGCTGTACGACTGCAACCGGACGCGCGTGCCGGTACTCGCGATTGCGGCGCAGATACCGAGCGCAGAAATCGGCTCCAACTACTTCCAGGAAACCCGTCCCGAGGCGCTGTTCCGTGAATGCAGCGTCTATTGCGAGACGATCTCCGATGCCGATCAGATGCCGCGCACGCTCGATACCGCGATCCGTGCCGCGGTCGGCCATCGTGGCGTCGCGGTCGTCGCGATGCCGGGTGATGTCGCACTGCGCTCGACGACCGGCCTCGTCGCCCGATCCCGCACGGCGTTGCTGCCCGAAGCGGCCACGATCATCCCCGATCAGGACTCGCTCGCTCGCCTTGCCGCGCTGCTGAACGACGCCGGCAAGGTGACGATCCTCGCAGGTCGCGGCTGTCGGGGGGCGCATGCGCAACTCGTCGCGCTTGCCGGCGTGCTCCAGGCACCGGTTGTCCATGCACTCGGCGGCAAGGAATTCGTCGAATATGATAATCCCTATGATGTCGGCATGACCGGGCTGATCGGCTTCTCGTCCGGCTATGACGCGATGATGGGGTGCGACACGCTGCTGATGCTCGGGACCGACTTCCCCTATCGCCAATTCTATCCGGAAAAGGCGAAGGTGGCGCAGATCGACCTGCGGCCCGAAAATCTCGGGCGCCGCACCGCGATCGATCTCGGGCTGGTCGGCGACGTCGGCGCGACGATCGACCATGTCCTGCCGCTGCTGACACGCGAGCGCGACGGCGCCTTCCTGCGCGACGCACGCGAGGACTATGCCAAGTCGCGCAAAGGCCTGGACGAGCTCGCGACCGGTACCGCGGGCAGCGGCGTGATCCACCCGCAGCATGTCGCCCGCATCGTCAGCGACCTGGCAAGCGACGACGCCGTCTTCGCGTGCGATGTCGGCACGCCTACCGTCTGGGCAGCGCGCTACCTGGAAATGAACGGCCGCCGCCGGCTGATCGGGTCGTTCAACCATGGCTCGATGGCAAACGCCCTGCCGCAGGCGATCGGCGCGCAGGCCGCCTATCCCGGCCGTCAGATCGTCAGCCTGTCGGGCGACGGCGGCCTGGCGATGCTGATGGGTGAATTGCTGACCGTTCGGCAGCTCGGCCTGCCGGTGAAGATCATCGTCTTCAACAACGGCACGCTCGGCTTCGTCGAAATGGAGATGAAGGCGGCGGGGATGATCGAGACCGGGGTCGCGCTCGACAATCCCGATTTCGCCGCGATGGCGCGTGCGATCGGTCTGCATGGTGTCCGCGTCACCGACTCTGGCGAGGTCGAGGCGGGCGTCCGCGAGGTGCTTGCGCATCCGGGCCCCGCACTGCTCGATGCCGTCACCGCGCGCACCGAACTGTCGATGCCGCCCAAGATCACGCTCGAACAGATGAAGGGCTTCACGCTCTATATGGCGAAAGCGGTGATGAGTGGTCGCGGGGATTCGATCGTCGAGCTCGGCAAGACCAATGCCGGATTGTTCAAGACGCTGTTCTGAAACAGATCCGGGGCGCGGCGGCTGCCGCACCCCGGGACTTTTCGATACTACCGTTCAGCCGTGCAGCGAGCGGCGGAACGTCTCGGGCAGGAAGACCAGACCGACCAGCGCGGTGACCGCACAGGCCAGGATCGGGTACCAGAGCCCGTAATAGATGTCCCCGGTCGCCGCGACCATCGCGAAGGCCGCAGTCGGCAGGAAGCCGCCGAACCAGCCATTGCCGATATGATAGGGCAGCGACATCGAGGTATAGCGGATCCGCGTCGGGAACAGCTCGACGAGCAGCGCGGCGATCGGGCCATAGACCATCGTCACGTACAGCACGAGCAGGACGAGTATCGCGACGACCATCGGCTTGTTGATCTGCGCCGGGTCCGCCTTTTCAGGATAGCCGACTGCGGTCAGTGCGGTCTTCACCTCGGCCCCGAACGCCTTGATCGCTGCAGTACGATCGGCCCCTGTTATGATCGCCGGATTGACGACCGGAATGGTTGCGCCGCCGATATGGATCTGGGCGACCGTGCCGGCCGGTGCGACGACGTTGGTGTAGGAAATGCCCGCCTTGGCCAGATACGACTTAGCGATGTCGCACGAGCTGCTGTCGAACTTGTTCTTGCCGACCGGATCGAACTGCACCGAGCATTCATTGGGGTTGGCGACGACGCTGACTGGCGACGACAGCTGCGCGGCATAGAGCGCCGGGTTGGCTGCCTCCGACAGCGCGTGGAACAGCGGCATATAGGTCAGTGCGGCGAGCGCACAGCCGGTCAGGATGATCCATTTCCGCCCGACCTTGTCCGACAGCCAGCCGAAAAAGATGAACGCCGGCGTCGCGATCAGCAGCGCGATTGCGATAAGAATGTTCGTCGTCGGCCCGTCGACACGGAGATTCTTTTCGAGGAAGAACAGCGCGTAGAACTGGCTGGTGTAGAACACGACGCCCTGCCCCACGACCGCACCGAACAGCGCGATCAGCACGATCTTGAGGTTGCCCCATTTGGCGAACGCCTCGGTCAGCGGTGCCTTGGAGGTTTTGCCCTCCTCCTTCATCTTCTGGAACACCGGGCTCTCTTCGAGCTGCATCCGGATCCAGAGTGACACTGCGAGCAACGCGATCGAGACGATGAACGGGATGCGCCATCCCCAGGCCGCGAACGCCTCCTCGCCGACGAGCGTGCGAACGCCGATGACGATCAGCAGCGCTGCAAACAGCCCGAGCGACGCCGTGGTCTGGATGAAGCTGGTGAACAGCCCGCGCTTCTTGTCGGGCGCATGCTCGGCGACATAGGTCGCAGCGCCACCATATTCGCCGCCGAGCGCGAGGCCCTGCAACAGCCGCAGCACGACCAGCGCGATCGGCGCGGCGACGCCGACCGAAGCATAGCTCGGGAGCAGGCCGACGAGGAAGGTCGACAGGCCCATGATCGCCATCGTGACGAGGAAGGTGTTCTTGCGCCCGACGACATCGCCGATCCGCCCGAACACCAGCGCACCGAACGGCCGTACCGCGAACCCCGCCGCAAACGCCGCGAGCGCGAAGATGAAACCGGTCGTCTCGTTGACGCCCGAAAAGAACTGCGCGGTGATGATCGTCGCGAGCAGCCCGTAGAGATAGAAGTCATACCATTCGAACACCGCGCCGAGCGACGACGCGATGATGATCAGTGGCTGGCTCTGCTTCACGTGACCAAGGGGCGATGCGTCCCCTGTTGTCGTTGCCATGGCGGTATCCTCTCAAGTGGAGCGGTGGTGATTTTGGAACGTCGGGCGATCAGAACCCGTATTTGAAGGCGAATTCCATGCGGTCGAGCGCACCGGTGTCACCCGAGACCAGTTCGCGGACGGCGTGGCGATATTCGACGCCGATGTCGAAGCCCTTGCCGGGCGACCAGAACAGGTTGGCAGCACCGCCATAGGACTTGGCATTGGCCAGCCCCGTGACGATCACGCCGGCCGGATAATCGGCCGATTGGTAGCTGCCCATGACGGTCGAGTGAATCGCATCGGTCCAGCCGATCCGCAGCGCCGCGAAGCCCGCGAAATTGTCGATCCGCTCGAGCTGCGTCGCGGTGCCGCCGTAGATCGCGTCGGGGACATATCCCAATCCCAGATACCGGCCGATGCCCTGCCCGTAGGTCGCCATGAAGCGCAGGTCGTGACGCTTGCCGATCGGGATCTTGCCGGAACCGGAAACGCCCCAGCCAAAGGCGGTATCGCCGCGGCCCAGCGTATCGGTGCGCAATTCGCGCGCGATGCCGGCCAGCGCGAAATCGCCGAGTGTCGACTTCCAGTTCAGCCGTGCCACCACGTCGGGCAGGCGGTCGTCATCCGTGTCGACCAGCGCCGCATTGGCGGGAAGCGCCGTTTCCGTTTCGGGATTCTCGACCGCGACCTGCAACGTCAGCCCGGTTCGCAAGGGGATGGAGTAGCGGATCAGCGCCTGGCGGTTGAACACCGTGCCGTCCAGCGGTCCGACGAAATCGGTCGTCTCGGGCAGCACCGCGATGTTCTGGAAAGTCGACCATTCCTGCCCGACCAGCAGATTGCCATATTCGATGAAGCCACGGCGGAAAGTGGGCGTGTAAGGGTTGGTCGCGCGCTGGGCACCGACCGGCGCCGTCGCGAGCGCGAAATCGAACTCTACCAGCGTCTTTATGTCGGTACCGTTCATCGGGGTTGCCGTGCTGAACTGCAGGCGGGTCTGGCGCGCGGAGAGCAGCAGGTCCTGGCTGGAGAACCCGCCGCCGACCGGAATCTGCTGCGGCAGGAAGAACTCCTTGCCCAGCCCCCCGACCGCGACCTCGCCACCGCTGTAGCGGCTGGCGATGGCGTTGAGGCGAACGAAACCGCCCAGCTTGACCGTCGTGTTCCCCATGCGAAAACCGTCGGTCGGTGCCGAATTTGTCGCGACAGGCTTGGCCTGGGCCACATTGGTCGCGCCGGGCGATCCGCCGGGCGATGCGGCCGGCGCCGTCACCTGCGACGCAGCGACGGCGGTCTGTGGGGGCACAGTCGGGGCCGCGGCGGCGGTTGCACGCGCTGCGGTCAACTCACCGCGAAGGTCCTGGACCGCTGCTTCGAGCGCCTTGAGCCGTGCTTCGAGTTCCGCCTCTCGCGCGGTCTGGCCGAAGGCGGCGCCCGGCGTCAGCCCGGCAAGGGCCGTGCCCAGCAGCAACGTCGTGAATACCGATCGTCTCATCCCAACCTCCTGGTTGCTCCACCGGTCTGACGCGTAGATGCAAGCAACACGACGATGGCGGATCGCCCGGGCGGGATCATCCCTGACTTTGGTTGGGGGTGCCGCGTGCCGCGCGACCGTCTAGAACGGCGGCAAAAGGAGAGTGTGATGACCGAGGCCAGCTATCCCGTTCCCGCAGCATGGGCCAAGGACGCACGGATCGATGCCGCCGCCTATGACCGGATGTATGCCGAGGCCGCGACTGATCCCGATGCCTTCTGGGCGAAAGAGGCGCAGCGGCTCGACTGGATCATTTCCCCGACCAAGATCAAGGACACGTCGTTCGACGAGGCCGATTTCCGCATCCGCTGGTTCGAGGACGGCCAGCTCAACGTCGCCACCAATTGCGTCGATCGCCACGCCGATGCACGGCCCGATGCGACCGCGATCCTGTGGGAAGGCGACGACCCCGCCGACTCGCGCACGATCAGCTACGCCGAACTGCGTGACGAAGTGTCCCGGCTCGCCAATGCGCTGAAGGCACGCGGCGTCGCGAAGGGCGACCGCGTCACGATCTATCTGCCGATGATCCCCGAAGCCGCGTTCGCGATGCTCGCCTGCGCGCGGATCGGCGCGATCCATTCGGTCGTGTTCGGCGGCTTCTCCCCCGACAGCCTGTGCAACCGGATCCACGATTGCGACAGCCGCGTCGTCATCACCGCGGACGAAGGGCTGCGCGGCGGCAAGACGATTCCGCTGAAGGCCAATGTCGATGCCGCGCTCGATCAGGGCGATCTCGGCGTCGAGACGGTCATCGTTGTCCGCCGCACCGGCGGCGACATCGCGATGACCGAGGGCCGCGATTGCTGGTATCACGAGTGCGTCGCAAACCAGTCGACCGACTGCGCACCCGAACCGATGAACGCGGAAGACCCGCTGTTCATCCTCTACACCAGCGGATCGACCGGGCAGCCCAAGGGCGTGCTCCACACCACCGGCGGCTATCTCGTCTGGGCGTCGATGACGCATGAATATGTGTTCGACTACCGCGAAGGCGACGTCTTCTGGTGTGCGGCCGATGTCGGCTGGGTCACCGGCCACACCTATACGCTGTACGGCGCACTCGCGAACGGCGCGACGACGGTGATGTTCGAGGGCGTTCCCAATTACCCCGACCACAGCCGCTTCTGGCAAATCGTCGACAAATATCAGGTCAGCACGCTCTACACCGCACCGACCGCGCTGCGCGCGCTGATGCGCGAGGGCGACGACTGGGTCACGCGGACCAGCCGCAAGTCGCTTCGGCTGCTCGGGTCGGTCGGCGAGCCGATCAACCCGGAGGCCTGGAACTGGTATCACAATGTCGTCGGTGAAGGCCGCTGCCCGATCGTCGACACCTGGTGGCAGACCGAGACCGGCGGACACATGATCAGCCCGCTCCCCGGTGCGACCGCGCTCAAGCCCGGCAGCGCGACCAAGCCATTGTTCGGCGTGGTGCCCGAACTGGTCGATGCCGACGGCAAGGTGCTGGACGGCGCGGTCGAGGGCAATCTCGTGATCGCCGACAGCTGGCCAGGGCAGATGCGGACCGTGTGGAACGATCATGCGCGCTTCTTCCAGACCTATTTCTCGACCTATCCGGGCAAGTATTTCACCGGTGACGGCTGCCGCCGCGACGCGGATGGCTATTACTGGATCACCGGCCGCGTCGACGACGTGATCAACGTCAGCGGCCACCGCATGGGCACCGCCGAAGTCGAGAGCGCGCTGGTCGCACATTCGAAGGTTGCCGAAGCCGCGGTCGTCGGCATGCCGCACGACGTGAAGGGCCAGGGCATCTATGCCTATGTCATGCTCAACGCGAATGCCGAACCCAGCGAAGAGTTGCGCAAGGAACTCGTCCAATGGGTCCGCCGCGAGATCGGCCCGATCGCGACGCCCGATGTCCTCCAGTTCGCCCGCGGCCTGCCGAAAACGCGCTCGGGCAAGATCATGCGCCGGATCCTGCGCAAGATCGCCGAGAACCAGCTCGACGGTCTGGGCGATACCTCGACGCTCGCCGATCCGACGGTCGTCGACGCGCTGATCACGGGTCGCGAAAAGGCCACCGCCGCCTTCGCATGACCGCGCGCACGATCCTGATCGCCGACGACCACCCGCTGTTTCGCCAGGCGTTGAAGCTGGCGGTCGGTCGCGCGGCCCCCGATGCGGTGATCCTCGAGGCGGGGCAGCTCGGCGAGGCGATCGAGGCGGCGCGCGGCGCCGCCCGCCTCGATCTCGTCCTGCTCGACCTGCGGATGCCGGGGTCGGAGGGCTTTGCGGGTGTCGCACTGCTGCATGCTGAGCGTCCCGACACGCCGATCGTCGTCATCTCGTCCGCCGACGAGGCGGAGGCCGCGCCGCGCGCGCGCGCCTATGGCGCGGTCGGCTTCGTGTCGAAGACCGCCGATCTCGCCACGCTCGAAAATGCGGTCGCGCGCGCGCTGGCGGGCGACCGCGATGCCCCCGTCGCCGCCCTGCCGGCCGATGACATCTCCAATCGCGTCGCCAGCCTGACCCCGACCGAATTGAAAGTGCTGCTCGGCGTTCTCGCGGGGCGACTCAACAAGCAGATCGCGTTCGATCTCGGCGTTTCGGAGGCGACCGTAAAGGGCCACATGACCGCGATCCTGCGCAAGCTCGGCGTCCAGAACCGCACCCAGGCGGTGCTTGCCGCGCGCGCGCTCGACATTCGCTTCGCCGACTAGCCGACCGCCTCCCACTTGTGAGACGAGCCGCACGGCAATCGACGTCTTGCGACACCACCTTGCGCGGTCTAGGCGACCATCAATGGCTTCGACGTCCTACCTGTCCGCGTCGAACCGATCGCGCCAGCCGCTCTGGCGGCGCGCGCGTTCATTCCTGCTGGCGATCGCCGCGCATGTCGTCGTCATTCTCCTGCTGCTGCGGCTCGCGCCAACGCCGACCAAGCCCGAGCCGACGCCACCGCCCAGCAGCTTCCGCCTGTTACCCGACCGCGAGACGAAACCCGAGACCCCGCAACGCCCGGTGATCGAAAAGGCGAAGAAGGTCGCCGGCGGCGCCTCGCCCAGATCGCCCCGCCCGCCATCGACCGCGCCGGCGTCGGACCCGCGCCCCGTCACCCCTGCCCCGGCCTTCCCCAAGATGCTGGCGGGCGGCATGGAGTTGTTCGATTCGGCGGACATATCCAAGATCCCGTCGCACCCGGGCGATCGCCAGGCGGGCGGCTCCGACACCGATGGCGCGGGCGCTGGCAAGGACAGCGGCTCTGCCTACGGCCCGGGCGAAGGTCCAAGTGGCGAGCGGCTCTACAATGCCGAATGGTATACCGAACCGAGCCATGCCGAACTTGCGGGCTATGTTCCCAATGGCGCACCCCCGGGCAGCTGGGCACTGATCGCCTGCCGGACCGCGG
This sequence comes from Sphingomonas sp. BK481, assembly GCF_014194875.1. NCBI lineage: Bacteria > Pseudomonadati > Pseudomonadota > Alphaproteobacteria > Sphingomonadales > Sphingomonadaceae > Sphingomonas > Sphingomonas sp. BK481. The sequence continues at coordinate 225,670 of NZ_JACIAP010000002.1, forward strand.
AGAACTACAGGGTCGAGAATTGCCGGTCGCTCGGCGAATCCCCGGTCGGCTCGGGGCTGGCCCGCGCAATGCGGCAGGCCGCATGGCAGTTCCGCGTGCTGCCGCCTCGGGTCGGCGGCAAGAAGATGATCGGCGCCTGGGTCCGCATCAAGATCGACTTCACCAGCGCACCGAACAAATAGGCGCGCTGGGCCGGGACCTCAAACCGCAGCCGCGGCGGCTGATGCCTGTTCGAGGAATGCCCATAGCTCGCGTGGCACCACCGGCTTGGTCAAGACGGTGATCCCGGCACAGCGCGGATCGTCCGCCGCGCTGCGGTCCGCGGTCACCAGCGCGATCGCGGGCGCCGGTGCCATCGCCGACAAGCGTTCGGCAACGTCCAGTCCGTCCTGCGCCACCTCGAGATGGAAATCGATCAGTGCGACGTCGGGCTCCTCGTCCGCCGCCAGCGTCATCGCCTCCTCGATTGTCGCCGCCAGCAGCGGGACGCAGCGCCGCGACCGGAGCGCCGCGTCAAGCGCGGCGAGAATGGCGGCATCATTGTCGAGGCACAGGACGCGCAGCCCCGGCGGCAGGTCGCGCAGGACCGGGGCCGTCCTGGCACGATCGGGCAGCGTCGCATGCGCCGCCAGCGGAACGCGAACGGCGAAGGTCGACCCCGCACCCGGCTGCGACCGCAATTCGATCCGCAGGTCGAGCAGTTGCGCGATCCGCTGGACGATCGCCAGCCCCAGCCCGACACCGCCGCCCGCGCTGCCCTTGCTCTCCACCCGCTCGAACTCGGCAAAGATCCGTTCACGGTCACCCGCCGCGATGCCCGGCCCGCTGTCCCGCACCTCGACCAGGACGTCACCGCCGCGCCGCCGCGCGCCGATCCAGATCCGCCCCGACGGGGTATAACGCACCGCATTCGACAGGAAGTTCTGCAGGATCGAGCGCAGCAGCGATCGGTCGGTGGCGACGATGTGCGTCCCCGGGTGCGAGGCGAGGATCAACGCGCGTTCGCCGGCAAGCGGCCGGAACTCGGCGGCCAGTTCCTCGATCAGGTCCCCGAGCACGAACTGCTCGATCTTCGGCACGACCCCGCCCGCGTCAAGCCGCGACACGTCGAGCAAGGCCCGCAGCAGCGTATCCGCCGACCCGATCGCGCCATCGATCGCGCGCACCAGGTCGGCCTGGTGCGGCGCCTTGCCCTCGTCGAGTGCCGCGCAGAACAACCGGGCGGCATGAAGCGGCTGGAGCAGGTCATGGCTTGCCGCGGCAAGGAACCGGGTCTTGTCGCGCGTCGCGGTCTCGGCATGCCGCCGCGCCTCGTCGAGCATCGTGTTCGTTTGGGCCAGATCATGCGTCCGCGCCTCGACCCGGGCCTCCAATTCCGCCTGCGCGGTCTTTTCTGCGGTGATATCGGTGAAGCTCTGGACATAGCCGCCGCCCGGCATGGCCTGACCGACCGTCTTGATCCACCGCCCCGACGGTCGAAGCCGCTCGAAACTGTGCGGAAGGCCGCGTTCGAGATGCGCGAGCCTGCGCGACACATGCGCTTCGACGCCGCCCGGGCCGCATTCGCCGCGCTCGGCATTGTAGCGGATCAAGTCGGCAATCGGCCGTCCGGCGATCACATAGTCTTCGGGATAGTCGAACATCTCGACATAGCGCGGATTCCACGCGACGAGCCTCAGATTGGCGTCGATCACGCTGACGCCCGGGTCGATCGTCTCGAGCGTTGCCGACAGCAGGGACCGTGAGAAGCGCAGGCTGCGCCCCCGCTGGTCGAGCAGCCGGACGACGTCGCCTACTTCCATCGCCGAACCCGCCAGGCTCGACGTCACGATGAGCCGCGCCGAGGGTGCGCCGATCACGCCCGCGATCAGCCGTTCCGCCTGACGGGCGGCGCGTCCGTCGATCGGCGCGCCCGGATCGCGTGACAGCGGGTCCAGCCCCTCCGCGGCTTCGGCATCGCCGACGAAGCGCGCGACCAGGATCTTGAGTTCGCCAAAGGTCGTGACGTGATCCAGCACGCTGTGCCGTCCCCCGAAGACCCGCCGCCGCGCCGCGTACAGGTGCAGCACCGCCATCAGCGCGATATTCACGCCCAGGCTCCAGACCGTGCCGTTGACCAGCGGCGATCCGAGCGCGACCCGCATCAGCGCATCGGGGTCGAGCAGTCCGCCGCTCGCTTTCGCAAGACTGGCGCCGAAGCCACCCAATACCGATGGCATCAACAGGCAATAGGCCCAGACGACGACGCCGCCGATCAAGCCGCCGCGCGCCGCCCGGGTATCGGCAAAGCCCCAGCCGACGGTGGCGATCAGCGCGGGCGCGAACTGCGCGACGCCGGCGAACGCGATCAGCCCGATCGATGCGAGCGACAGCTCGTCGCCGATACTCGTGCCGTACCACAAAGCTGCGGCGACGATCGCGGCGATGATCACGCGCCGGACACGCAGCAGCCGCCGCCCCAGATCGCCTTCCCCTCCATCGGTCTGCCGCCGCAGCAGCAATGGGGCCAGCAGGTCGTTGGTCGCCATCGTCGACAGCGCGATCGTCTCGGCGACGACCATCGCGGTTGCGGCGGAAAACCCGCCGATGAACGCGAGCAATGCCATCGGATCGTTGTCGAGCGCCAGCGGGACCGCCAGCACATAGAGGTCGGGTCGCGTATCGGCGGGTAACACCGCCAGCCCCGCCAGCACGAGCGGCAGGACCATCACCGAGATCACCGCGAGATAGGCGATGAACGGCCAGCGCGCGCGCCGCACCGCCGCCGGGCCGCTCGCTTCTAGTATCCCGACATAGAATTGACGCGGCAGACACAGAATCGCGCAGGCGGATAACAGCGTACGGACGAAGAAATCGGGGGTCAGTGCGCCGGGCGCGAAACCCTCGACGAACCCGGTCAGCGGGGGCGTGATCCGCGCGGCCGGCATCGTCGCAAGCAGCGTCAGCGCGAATCCGCCAAGCGCCACGAAGCAAAGCAGCTTGATCAGCGATTCCGCCGCGATCGCCGCGACCACGCCGGTATTGCCCCCCGCTACTTCATAGCGTCGCGCGCCGAAGCTGATCGCGAACGTCGCCAGCAGCAGCGCGACGAGCGGCCCGACCAGCACCGATCCGCCGATCCCGACCAGCGCGCCGAAGCTGAGCGTCACCGATCGCAGCTGCAGCGCGATATAGGGGATCGACGCGACCAGTGCGGTCCCCGCGACGATCGCCGCGGTACTCCGGCTGCGACCATAACGCGCCGAGATGAAGTCGGCGATCGAGCTCGACCCTTCGTCGCGCGCCAGCCGGACGAGCTTGGTCAGGAATCCCGGCGCGAGCAGGAACACCAGCGCCGGGCCGAGGTAGATCGACAGATAATCCCAGCCGCGCGTCGCCGCGGTGCCGACGCCGCCGAAGAAGGTCCAGCTGCTGCAATAGACGGCCAGTGACAAGGGATAGGCGATCCGCGCCATGCGCGGCGAAAGCCCGCGCCGATCGACGACCCAGGCGATCCCGAACAACGCGGTGCCATAGGCAAGCATCGCGGCGATGACGACGGCGCTGTTGATCGGCTAGCTCCCTTGTTCCCGGATGCCGATATCGTGCAGTCCGGGCCGTCCCAGGGCAAGGCCTGCACGGTCTGCGCTTCGGTACCACAGCTCATGGCGAAACCCCGCGGCCCGCGTTACAGGGCCCCATGCTCCGCATCACCGAACTCAAGCTGCCGCTCAACCATGCCGACGAAGCGATCCCCGCCGCGGTCTGCAAGCGGCTGCGCATCACCCCCCGCGAACTGATCCGCTATACCGTCGCGCGGCGCGCGCATGACGCGCGCGACAAGATGGACATCCAGCTCGTCTATTCGATCGACGTCACCGCGAAGAACGAGGCGACGATCCTCGCGCGGTTCCGCAAGGACCGTCACGTCAACACGACCCCCGATACCGGCTATCGCCACGTCGCCAAGGCACCCGAGACGCCGGGCGCGCGTCGCCCGGTCGTCGTGGGAACAGGGCCGTGCGGCCTGTTCGCCGGCCTCATCCTCGCGCAGATGGGGTTCCGCCCGATCATCCTCGACCGCGGCAAGCTGGTCCGCGAACGCACCAAGGACACCTGGGGCCTGTGGCGCCGCAGCGTCCTTAACCCCGAGTCCAACGTCCAGTTCGGCGAGGGCGGCGCGGGCACCTTCTCCGACGGCAAGCTGTGGAGCCAGATCAAGGATCCCCGCCATCTCGGCCGCAAGGTCATCACCGAGTTCGTCAAGGCCGGCGCCCCGCCCGAGATCCTGACCGAGGCGCATCCGCATATCGGCACGTTCCGGCTGGTGACGATGGTCGAGGCGATGCGCGCGACGATCGAGTCGCTCGGCGGCGAATATCGCTTCGAGCACCGCGTCGACGATCTCGACATCGCGGTCGATGCGGACGGCACGCGGCGCATCCGCGGGCTGCATTTGCATACCGGCGACTATCTCGAGGCGGATCATGTCGTGCTCGCGGTGGGGCACAGTGCGCGCGACACCTTCCACATGCTGCACGATCGCGGCGTATTCCTGGAGGCGAAGCCCTTCTCGATCGGCGTGCGCATCGAACATCCGCAATCCTGGATCGACGAGGCGCGGTTCGGCCCCTGTGCCGGCCATCCGGATCTCGGCGCCGCCGCGTACAGCCTGTCGCATCACTGCACGAACGGGCGCACCGTCTACAGCTTCTGCATGTGCCCGGGCGGTACCGTCGTCGCGGCGACGTCCGAGGAAGGCCGCGTCGCCACCAACGGCATGAGCCAATATTCGCGCAACGAGCGCAACGCGAATTCGGGACTCGTCGTCGGCATCGACCCTGCGCGTGACTATCCCGGCAATCCACTGGCGGGCATCGAATTGCAGCGCCATTGGGAATCGCGCGCCTATGTCGCGGGCGGATCCGATTATAAGGCCCCCGCGCAGCGCCTCGGCGATTTCCTCGCCGGCCGCCCGTCGAGCGCGCTCGGCACGGTCATCCCGTCCTACCGCCCCGGCGTCCACCTCACCGATCTCGCCGAATGCCTTCCCGAATTCGCGGTCACGGCGATGCGCGAGGCGCTGCCGGTATTTGGTCGCGACATTCCCGGCTATGACCACCCCGACGCGGTCCTGACAGGGGTCGAGACGCGTACCTCGTCTCCCGTCCGGATCACGCGCGGCGACGATTTTCAAAGCCTCAACACGATCGGCCTGTTCCCCGCCGGCGAGGGCGCGGGCTATGCGGGCGGGATCCTGTCGGCCGGCGTCGACGGCATCAAGGTCGCCGAGGCGGTCGGGCTGAGCCTCGTCGGCGCCACGCCGGGGGCTTAACCACTATCTAACATCCGGGTGGTACGTGCAGGCTTCCTGTCACGACGCGCGATCTACCCCATGCTCAAGAGAACAGTGCTCGGTTTCGCGGCGATCGCCGCCAGCACCTCGTGCGTTCCCCCGTCAATGCGCGTGGCTGCACCGACGACCGGCGTCCCGGTCCGCGACGCAGCAGAAGCGCGCAGCCTGCTCGCCGGGCTCGCGCTCGAGGCGCCCGCCGAACCACTCGACCGCGCCTTTGCCGCCTCTGCCGCCTCCACCAACGACACCCCGCGCACCCTCGCCGCCGCGCCCGCTTTTCCCGGCGCCGCGCAAAGTGACGACGACCGCCAGCGCGCAATCGCCTGCCTGACCGCCGCGGTCTATTATGAGGCACGCTCCGAACAGACCGATGGCCAGCGCGCGGTCGCACAGGTCGTGCTCAACCGCGTGCGCGATCGCGCCTTTCCGCACAGCGTCTGCGGCGTCGTCTATCAGGGGTCGACACGGCGCACCGGCTGCCAGTTCAGCTTCACCTGCGACGGCTCGATGAACCACCCCCGCGACGGTGCCGCCTGGGCAAGGGCCGCATCGGTCGCGCGCGCCGCGTTCGACGGCAGCGTCTTCGCCCCGGTCGGCGCCTCGACCTCCTACCACGCCGCCTCGATCCTGCCCTGGTGGGCGCCCAGCCTCAGCCGGGTCGGCGCAGTCGGTGCGCACATCTTCTATCGCTGGCGCGGCGCGATGGAGCGCGCGCTCAGCTTCCGCCAGACCTATGCGGGCGTCGAACCGACCCGCGTTGCGGCGCCCGATACGATCTTCGCCGCGTCCCCGTCCGCCTCTACCGAACCCGGTACGGCGGGATCCGGCGTCACCGTCCATCGCGGCCGGACCATGCCGGGGGTGGAGACTGCGCTGTCGACACCATCTGAGTCCTCCGCCGCAACACCACGCGTGCATCTGGCGTCGGGTGTCCGCATTCATATCGGTTCGGTACATGCCGGCCCGGTCCTTGGAGGTGGCGCCCCGCTGCCGCTCGTTTCGATTTCCGAGGAAAGCGATCCGACCTGATCGCCCTTTGGGGGGTGCCACATCGCGACGGGCGCGGTATCGCCGGCCCCATGCTGCTCCACCTGCCCTGCCCCATGACCCGTTCCGGACCCCGATGCTGACCGCCAGCGAATTGCGCGATCGGCTCGTGACCGTTCTGACTCGCGACCATCTCGGCGACCGGCGTCGGTGGCGCATGGCGGTCGGCGAGGTCCGGGTCTATTCGACCGACACGCACGCGCATTGCAACTGGTCGGTCACGCCCTCGGGCAGCGCCGAGGATATCGACCGGATCGAGACACTCGTCGACCGGTTCCGTGAGGAATTCCCGATCATACGCTGATTGGCGCGCCGCGCGACCGACAAGCTCGGCTATCCCGGCACGGACAGCGTCTTCGTTGCACCGCACCGTGCAGAAGCTGTATTTCGTCCGGTTCATACGGGACAGCGGCCATGCAGACATTACGGCGATCGTTCGGATTACAGGTTCTGATCGGGATGATCGCCGGGCTCGCGCTCGGCTTCGTCGCGCGCGGGACCGGCGCGGGATCGGGCCTTGCTGAGACGCTGCGCATCGTCGGCGAGATCTTCGTGCAGTTGCTCAAGACGCTTGTCGTCCCGCTCGTCTTCACGGCGATCATCGCGTCGATCGCCGCGCTGCGCGATCTCGACAATGCACGCCGGTTGGTCATCAGCACGCTCGCCTGGTTCGCGATCACCGCGCTGATCGCGGTGTCGATCGGCATCGTCCTCGCGCTGGTGATCCAGCCCGGCGTGACCGCGGGGGTCAGTGCCGCCAGCGCGGTCGCGCCGACGACCGCCGGGTCGTGGCTCGACTTCCTGCGCGGGCTCGTCCCCGCCAATATCCTCGGGCTCGAGGCGTCGACCAAGATGACCGACGACACCGCACGAACCGCGCTGTCGTTCAACGTCCTGCAGATCATCGTCATCGCGATCACGATCGGGATCGCCGCGGTCCGGATCGGCGATGCGGGCGAGCAGTTCCTCGCCTTCAATGCATCCGCGCTCGCGCTTTTCCGCCGCATCCTGCGCTGGGTGATACGGTTGACGCCGATCGGTACGGGGGCGCTGCTCGGCAACGCGATCGTCCGCTATGGCTGGCAATCGCTGTCGGCGCTCGGCGCGTTCAGCATCGCGGTCTATGCCGGGCTCGCGATTGTCCTTTTCGTGGTCTATCCATTGCTCCTGCTTGCCAACGGGCTCAGCCCGCGGCGGTTCTTCGCCGCCGCCTGGCCCGCAATCCAGCTCGGCTTCGTGTCGCGCTCGTCGATCGCCGCGCTGCCGGTGACCGAGGATGTCGTCGAACGCGGCCTCGGCGTCCCCCGCACCTATGCCGCCTTCGCCGTTCCGCTCGCTGCCACGACCAAGATGGACGGGTGCGCCGCGATCTATCCTGCGGTCTCGGCAATCTTCGTCGCGCAATATTACGGCATTCCGCTGCATGCCGCCGACTATGTGCTGATCGTGCTCGTGTCGGTGCTCGGGTCCTCCGCCACCGCAGGGCTGACCGGCGCGGTCGTCATGCTGACGCTCACGCTGTCGACGCTCGGCCTCCCGCTCGAGGGCGCCGGCCTGCTGCTGGCGATCGACCCGATCCTCGACATGGGCCGCACCGCGGTCAATGTCGCCGGGCAGGCGCTCGTCCCGACGATCGTCGCCAAGCGGCAGGGCTTGCTCGATCCGGCACTGCAAGACGCCGGGACGGCGCAGGCCGCCACGGCATAACTGCGCGCTGTCACAAACGTGACAAGAAGACTCAGGCACGCGCAGGAGTTTGACAGCGCGACGCTGTAGCTGCCTCCTAGCCCCGAGCGATTTGTTGTCATGTTGTGTACCGATCCGTCATCAAACGCGGAACGAGGATGCAGCATGACCTTCCAGACCGACCTTACCCAGATCGACCAGCTGATCGCCGCGCGGAACGGCACCTGGGACGGGATTTCCGCCGAATCGGTCGCCCGGATGCGCGCACAGAACCGCTTCCGCTCGGGTCTCGACATCGCCCGCTACACCGCGGGGATCATGCGCCGCGACATGGCCGCCTATGACGCCGATCCGGCGAACTACACCCAGTCGCTCGGCTGCTGGCACGGCTTCATCGCGCAGCAGAAGATGATCAGCATCAAGAAGCATTTCGGCACGACCGACCGCCGCTATCTCTACCTCTCGGGCTGGATGGTCGCCGCGCTCCGCAGCGAATTCGGGCCCCTTCCCGACCAGTCGATGCACGAGAAGACGAGCGTACCCGCGCTGATCGAAGAGCTCTACACCTTCCTGCGTCAGGCCGATGCGCGCGAGCTCGGCATGCTGTTCCGCGACGTCGATACGGCGCGCGCAGCGGGCAACGCGATCGAGGAAAAGCGCCTGCTCAACGCGATCGAGAACCACCAGACGCACGTCGTCCCCGTCATCGCCGATATCGACGCAGGCTTCGGCAATGCCGAGGCGACATACCTGCTCGCGCGCAAGATGATCGAAGCGGGCGCCTGCGCACTCCAGATCGAGAACCAGGTTAGCGACGAGAAGCAGTGCGGGCATCAGGACGGCAAGGTCACCGTGCCGCACGAGGACTTTCTCGCCAAGGTTCGCGCCTGCCGCTACGCCTTCCTCGAACTCGGCGTCGAGGACGGCATCATCGTCACGCGCACCGACTCGCTCGGTGCTGGCCTCACCAAGCAGATCGCGGTCAGCAAGATGCCCGGCGATCTCGGCGACCAGTATAACTCCTATCTCGATTGCGAGGAGATCGACCCCGCGACCGCGCAGAATGGCGACGTCATCCTCAACCGCGACGGCAAGCTGCTCCGCCCGAAGCGCCTGCCCTCCAACCTGTTCCAGTTCCGTGCCGGCAGCGGCGAGGATCGCTGTGTGATGGACTGCATAGCAAGCTTGCAGAACGGCGCCGACCTGCTCTGGATCGAGACCGAGAAACCGCACATCGAGCAGATAGCCGGCATGGTCGACCGCATCCGCGAGGTCGTGCCAAATGCGAAGCTCGTCTATAACAACTCGCCCAGCTTCAACTGGACGCTGAACTTCCGCCAGCAGGTGTTTGATGCGTGGACCGAAGCGGGTCGCGATGTGTCGGCCTATGACCGGACGCGCCTGATGAGCGTCGACTATGACGGCACGCCGCTCGGCGACGAGGCGGACGAGCGCATCCGCACCTTCCAGGCGGATTCGGCAAAGCGCGCCGGCATCTTCCATCACCTGATCACGTTGCCGACCTATCACACCGCGGCGCTCTCGACCGACAATCTCGCCAAGGAGTATTTCGGCGATGCAGGGATGCTCGGCTATGTGAAGGGCGTCCAGCGCAAGGAAATCCGCGAGGGTATCGCCTGCGTGAAGCACCAGAACATGTCGGGCTCCGACCTAGGCGACGATCACAAGGAGTATTTCGCGGGCGAGGCGGCGCTGAAGGCCGGCGGCGTCCACAACACGATGAACCAGTTCGCGGCCTGACGCCCAAGCCGGAGCGCAAGCTCCGGCGCGGACCCGCGTCAGGCCCGGCCGGCGGGGCCAAAATCCCCGTCCGACGCCGCGGCTTCGTCGCGGCGCTGGCCTGTTCCAACGTCAGTAAAGACGCGCATGCCTACTGAAAGACACCTCCCCGGCGAAGGCCGGGGCCCAGTTGGGGGACGGTTATGGCAGGCGTCGCCTTTCGTTATTCCCACCTCTCCAACTGGACCCCGGCCTCCGCCGGGGAGGCGCTATTGAGGGCGCCGCGGGAGCACGCGGTATCGGCCAACCCAAAGCTCACCCCTTCGCAGCCACACCCCCACAAAAACCAGCCCCCAAGACAACCCATGGCAACACCGCCGCGCTGTCCCCCGGCCGCGCGCCGTGGCATGAGCCCCCCATGCAAGACCGCGCCCTGCTCCGCGTCACCGCGCTCGAAAAGTCGGTCCCAGGCGGCCGCCAACTCTTCGGCGGGCTCGACCTGACCGCGCGTGCCGGCCAGCTTATCGCGATCGTCGGCGAAAGCGGCGTCGGCAAATCGACGCTGCTCAACATCCTCGCTGGGCTCGACGCGCCAGACGCGGGGCATGTCGCGATCGAGGACACGATCCTCGACACGCTCGACGAGGCCGCGCTGACGCGGCTGCGCGCGACGCGGATCGGGTTCGTGTTCCAGGCCTTTCACGTCCTGCCCTATCTGACCCTGCGCCAGAACGTCGCGCTTCCGCTCGCGCTGGTGTCCACCGACCGCCGCGCGATAGCGGACCAGGCGCAGGCGATGCTCGCGCGGGTCGGGCTCGGCACCCGCGGCGACGGCTATGCCCGCGACCTGTCGGGCGGCGAACTGCAGCGCGTCGCGATCGCGCGCGCGCTCGTCCATCGTCCCGCGCTGATCCTCGCCGACGAACCGACGGGCAATCTCGACCCCGACACCGCCGCGAAGATCCTGACGCTGTTTTCCGACGCGGTCCGCGAACAGGGCGTTGCCGCGATCATCGTCACCCATTCGGCGGCGGCCGCCGGGATCGCCGACGACGTTCTGACGCTGACCGCAAGCGGGCTGGAACACGCGCGATGAGCATCCTGTCGGCGCGGCTTGCGCTGGGCTGGATGATCGGTGGCGAGTGGCGCGCCCATCCCGCGCGGCTCGCCCTCACCGCGATCGCGATCGCCATCGGTGTCGCACTCGGCTTCGCGGTCCACCTCGTCAACGGATCGGCGCTGTCGTCGTTCGAAGGCGCATTGCGCACCGTCAAGGGCAGCGCGGACCTTCAGGTCAACGCGACCAGCCCGCTCGGCTTCGACGAGGCGCTCTATCCCAGGGTCGCGACCGCGGCCGGCGTCGCGGACGCGAGCCCGGTCGTCATCCTGCGCGCGACGATCGGGAAACGGCCAGTCACCCTGCTCGGCCTCGACGTGATCCGCGCGGCGCAGGTCACGCCGTCGCTGGTCGGCGTCGCTCCCGCCGGCATCGACCGCCGGGGCGACGCGGCGTTCGACGACGCGGCGCTCTATCTGTCCGCCGCGGCGATGCGCAACGTGAATGCCCGTCCCGGCGCGATACTCGTCGTCACCGCGAACGGACGAACCGCCACGATGCGCGTCGCAGGCCGGTTGCCGGGCGTGGCCGAGGGCGAGGCGATCGGCGTGATCGACGTCGCCGCGGCGCAGTGGCTCTTCGACCGGCTCGGCCGCCTCGACCGGATCGACGTGAAACAGCAGAACGGCGCCGCCCCTCCACGCCTCGCCACCATCCTCCCGCGCGATGCGACGATCGGCAGCGACGCTAGCGATGCGACGCGCAGCGACGCGCTGTCACGCGCGTACCGCGTCAATCTCGACATGCTCGCGCTGGTCGCATTGCTGACCGGCGGGTTCCTCGTCTTTTCCGCGCAGTCGCTATCGGTAGCACGCCGGTTGCGGGCCTTTGCGCTCGTCCGCACGCTCGGCCTGCCGCGCAACGGGATCGTCGCGACCGTCGCGCTGGAGGGGCTGGCGATCGGCGTGATCGGCGCCGCGCTCGGTCTGCTGCTCGGCTATGCGCTGGCCTATGCCGCGCTCGCCCGGTTCGGCGCGGACCTTGGCGCAGGCTATTTCGCCGATGGCTGCGTCCGGCTGGCCTTCGCGCCCGCCGCCGCGATCGGATTCTTCGCGCTCGGCCTGCTGGCTGCGGTCGCGGGCAGCGTCCTGCCGGCGCGGATCGCGGCGCGTGCCGCCCCCGCCGCGGCGCTACGCAACGCCGGCGACGTGATCGACCCCCGGACTCCCATGCCCGTCCGCCCCGCCGCCATCCTGATGCTGCTCGGCGGTGGCGCGGCGCTGCTCCCCGCGATCGGCGGCCTGCCCCTGTTCGGGTTTGCGAGCATGGCGCTGATTCTCGCAGGCGGCATCGCCGGCATGCCCTGGCTCGCGCGCACGCTGCTCGCACCGCTCAGCCGCGGTGCCGGGCGGTCCGTCCCCGTCGACCTCGCGATCCGCCACCTCCACGGTGCCCCCGCCCAGGCCGCCACCGCGCTGTGCGGGATCGTCGCGAGCACCGCGCTGGTGATCGCGATGGCGGTGATGGTCACCAGCTTTCGCGGCGCGGTCGACGAATGGCTGGGTCAGGTCCTCTCGGACGATCTCTATCTCCGGGTCGAGGGTGGCACCGGGCTCGATCCCGCGGCGCAGGCCCGGTTGCGCGCCGTACCCGGTATCGCAGCGATCGCGTATAGCCGGCAGATCCCGCTGACGCTCGCGCCGGACCGGCCGCCCGTCTCGTTGATCGCGCGCCCGGTTGTTACCGATGGCCCCGACCCGAGCCTCGTGCTGCTCGAAAGCGGACGCGCCCGCCCCGCCGGCACCGCGCCGATCTGGATCTCGGAGCCCGCCGCGCGGCTGTATGGCTGGTCGGTCGGCGACAGCGTCGTGCTGCCGATCGCCGGCCGGTACGTCGTCGCGGGGATCTGGCGCGACTATGCCCGCCAGCAGGGCGCGATCATCGTCCGCGACACCGACTATACGCGCGCCACCGGCGACCGCACGCGGACCGAGGCGGCCATCACGCTTGCCCGCGACGCGGATCCCCGCACCGTCGAGCGCGCGCTGACCGCGGCGGCGCCCCCGGCGCTCGCCGGCCTCGTCTCGATCGCGCGCCCGGCCACCCTGCGCCGCTATGCCCTCGAACTCTTCGATCGCAGTTTCGCCGTCACCTATCTGCTCGAGGGGGTCGCGATCCTTGTCGGGCTGGCCGGCGTCGCCGCGACCATGTCCGCGCAGACGATCGCCCGCACACGCGAATTCGGGATGCTCCGCCATATCGGCGTCGCAAAGCGGCAGATCGTCGCGATGCTGGCGACCGAGGGGGCGTTGCTCGGTCTCGTCGGTGGCATCGCCGGGATTACGCTCGGCGGGGTGATGGCACAGGTGCTCGTCCACGTGATCAATCCGCAGTCGTTCAACTGGACGATGGCGACGCGCATCCCCTGGGGTAGCGTCGGCGGAGTAGCACTTGCGCTGATCGTTGCGGCGGCGGGTACCGCGGTGCTTGCCGGCCGGCGCGCGATCGCCGCCGATGCGGTCCGCATGGTCAGGGAGGACTGGTGATGCGCCCAGTGTTTACGTTCGCAGCGCTGGCGTTGACCGCCGCGACGCCGGCCGCGACCGGCTATCCCGTCGTCCGTCCCGGCGCCTCCTTCACCTTTCCGCGCGAACACGGCGCACACCCGGCATTCCGCACCGAATGGTGGTATGTCACCGGCCTGCTGAAGACGCAGAACGGCCGCGACCTCGGCTTCCAGATCACCTTCTTCCGGACCACCCCGGGCACCGACGCGGCGAATCCCAGCCGCTTCGCCCCCAAGCAGATCCTGTTCGCGCATGCGGCCCTCTCCGACCCGAAGCTCGGCCATCTGCTGCACGGGGAGCGGGCGGCACGGGCGGGATTCGGCCTGGCCCAGGCGCGCATCGGCGATACCGACGTCACGCTCAAGGACTGGCATATCCGCAGGCGACCCGATGGCCGGTTCACGACCACCGTTACCACTGGCGATTTTGCGCTGACGCTGACGCTGACACCGCGCCAGCCGCCTCTGCTCCAGGGCAAGGCGGGTTACAGCCAGAAGGGCCCGAAGCCCGAACAGGCGAGCTATTACTACTCGATCCCGCACCTCGCGGTAACGGGGCAGCTGGTGCGGCACGGCACGCAACGCGTCACGGGACAGGCGTGGCTCGACCGGGAATGGTCGTCCGACTATCTGGGCGGCGGCGCGGTCGGCTGGGACTGGACCGGGCTCAATCTCGACGACGGGGGGGCGCTGATGGCGTTCCGCATACGTGGCCGCGACGGCAAGCCGCTCTGGGCTGGGGGATCGCTGCGCCGCGCGGATGGCCGCGTCGTCCGGTTCGCGCCCGCCGACGTCCGGTTCGATCCGCTCCGGCAATGGCGTTCGCCGCGCACGGGGGCGCTCTACCCCGTGACGCAACGCCTCACCGTCCGCCTCCCCGAAGGCGTCCGCCGCTTCCGCCTCGATCCGCTGTTCGCCGATCAGGAGCTCGACGCGCGGCGCAGCGGCATGCCGGTCTATTGGGAAGGTGCGGTCCGCACGGCGGGCGGCAGCGGCTATCTCGAGCTCACCGGCTATGCCGATCCGCTGCAGATGTGACGCCTGCCGGATACCCAGGCTTTGGCATGGCCAAGCTTTGCGGCTATTCCCCACCACTACCGACGCGATAGGGATTACGCGAACCGGAGGGACTGGATGAGACTGAACCGCACGCATATCGGCCTGGCGCTTGCTGCGATCGTCGCGGGCTGCTCGTCGCCCTCGAGCACGGGCAAGGACGGATCGGTCGAGTTGCTCAACGTCAGCTACGATCCGACCCGCGAACTCTACAAGGCGGTGAACACCGCGTTCGCGGCCAAGTGGAAGCAGGACACCGGCCAAACGGTGCGGTTCAACATGAGCCATGGCGGATCGGGCAAGCAGTCGCGGGCGGTGATCGACGGCCTGGGCGCCGACGTCGTCACGCTGGCGCTCGCCTATGACGTCGATGCGATTGCCGAGCGTGCGAAGCTGCTGCCCGCCAACTGGGAAACGCGGCTGCCCGACAACAGCGCGCCCTATACGTCGACGATCGTGTTCCTGGTCCGCAAGGGCAATCCCAAGCAGATTCGCGACTGGCGCGATCTGGTCAAACCCGGCGTCCAGGTGATCACGCCCAACCCGAAGACCAGCGGCGGTGCACGCTGGAATTTCCTCGCGGCCTGGGCCTATGGGAAGAAGGCCGGGGGCGGATCCGACGCCGCCGCGCAGGCCTATGTCACGCAGCTCTACGGCCATGTCCCGGTCCTCGATTCGGGCGCACGCGGCGCCACCACCACCTTCGTCGAGCGCGGACTTGGCGACGTGCTGATCGCCTGGGAGAACGAGGCATTCCTGTCGGAGAAGGAACTCGGCACCGGCAAGTTCGACATCGTCGTGCCGTCGATCTCGGTGCTCGCCGAGCCATCGGTCGCGGTCGTCGACGCCAATGCCAAGGCGCACGGTACCGAGAAGGTCGCTGAGGCCTATCTCCGGTTCCTCTACACGCCCGAGGGCCAAGACATCGTCGCCAAGAATTATTATCGCCCCCGCGATCCTGCGGTGCTGGCGCGCTATGCGACGCTGTTCCCGAAGATCGAGATGCGCACCATCCGCGATTTCGGCGGGTGGAAGGTCGCGCAGGCCCGCTTCTTTGCAGACGGGGGCGTGTTCGACCGGATCTATTCGGGTCCGAAGCGCTGATCGGGAATGCGATCGTCCGGATCCCCACCAATGGCTGACGTCGCGCGCCTCGGCGCCAGGCCCGGCCGCGCTCGCCGCGCGCGACGGTCGGTCATTCCCGGGTTCGGACTGACGATGGGGCTGACGATCGTCTGGCTATGCCTGATCGTGCTCATCCCGCTGTCGACGATCTTCCTGCGCGCGGCGGGGCTTGGCTGGGACGGGTTCGTCGCGGTCGGGCTCTCGGCGCGCGCGCTGTCTGCCTACAAGCTCAGCTTCGGTACCGCGCTGCTGGCCGCGTCGGTCAATGCGGTGTTCGGCCTGCTGATCGCCTGGATCCTTGCGCGCTATGAGTTTCCGGGCAAGAAGTTCGTCGACGCCGCGGTCGACCTGCCCTTTGCGTTGCCGACCGCGGTCGCGGGCATCGCGCTGGTGTCGCTCTATGCCGAAAACGGCTGGATCGGGTCGCTGCTGGCACCGCTTGGCATCCGCGTCGCCTACACCCCGCTCGGCGTCGTCGTCGCGCTCATCTTCATCGGCCTGCCGTTCATCGTGCGCTCGGTCCAGCCCGTGCTCGCCGATCTCGGCGCCGATGTCGAGGAAGCCGCAGCGACGCTCGGGGCAACCCGGTGGCAGACGTTCAGCCGGGTCATCCTGCCCGCCATCGCACCCGCGCTCCTGACCGGCTTCGCGCTCGCCTTTGCGCGCGGCGTCGGCGAATATGGCTCGGTCATCTTCATCGCGGGCAACATGCCGTACAAGTCGGAGATCGCCCCGTTGCTGATCGTCACCCAGCTCGAACAGTTCGACTATCCCGGCGCGACCGCGATCGCGTGCGTCATGCTGGTCGCCTCCTTCTCGATGCTGCTGCTGGTCAATCTGCTCCAGGCGTGGCGTGCGAAGCGGAGCGCGAAATGACCCGCGCCGCGTCCAGCGAAAGCCCCGTCGCCCGGCGGATCCTGATCGGCATCGGTCTCCTCTTCCTCGCACTCTTCCTCGCGCTGCCGCTCGTCGTCGTGTTCGTCCAGGCCTTTGCCAAGGGCTGGCCGATGTTCGTCGACGCGATCGGCCAGCCCGATGCGCGTGCGGCGATCCGGCTCACCCTGCTGGTCGCGGCGATCTCGGTGCCACTCAATTGCGTGTTCGGCGTTGTCGCGTCCTGGGCGATCACCAAGTTCGACTTCCGCGGCAAGAGCCTGCTCATCTCGCTCATCGACCTGCCCTTCTCGGTGTCGCCCGTGGTCGCCGGCCTGATCTTCGTGCTGATGTTCGGCGCACAGGGCTGGTTCGGGCCGTGGCTGATTGCGCACAACTGGAAGGTCATCTTCGCGGTGCCCGGCATCGTGCTTGCCACCGTGTTCGTCACCTTCCCGTTCGTCGCGCGCGAGATCATCCCGCTGATGGCCGAGCAGGGTCGCGACGACGAAGAGGCAGCGGTATCGCTCGGCGCGTCGGGGTGGCAGACCTTCTGGCACGTCACCCTGCCCAATATCCGCTGGGGCCTGCTCTACGGCGTGCTGCTCTGCAACGCGCGCGCGATGGGCGAGTTCGGCGCGGTCTCGGTGGTGTCGGGTCATATCCGCGGCCTGACCAACACCATGCCGCTCCACGTCGAGATCCTGTACAATGAATATGACTTCGTCGGCGCGTTTGCGGTGGCATCGCTGCTCGCGTCGCTCGCGCTCGTCACGCTCGTGCTGAAGAGCCTGCTCGAATGGCGGTTCGGCTATCATCAGGCAAGGAGTGCGCATTGAGTATCGTCATCGACGCCGTATCGAAGCGGTTCGGCCAGTTCGCCGCGCTGAACGACGTCAGCCTGGAAGCGCGTCCGGGCGAGTTCCTCGCGCTGCTGGGGCCGTCGGGCTCGGGCAAGACGACGCTGCTCCGCATGATCGCGGGGCTCGACTTCCCCGATAAAGGCCGTGTCCTGTTCGACGGCGCCGACATGACCGGGACGCCTGCGGCCGAACGCCAGATCGGCTTCGTGTTCCAGAACTATGCGCTGTTCCGTCACATGACGGTCGCCGACAACATCGCGTTCGGCCTGACCGTCCGTGCCCGCCGCGATCGTCCGGCCAAGGCAGACATCCGCGCGCGCGTCGCCGAGCTGCTCGACCTGATCCAGCTGCCCGATCTGGGCCATCGCTATCCCGCACAGCTCTCGGGCGGTCAGCGCCAGCGTGTCGCACTGGCACGGGCGCTCGCGGTCGAGCCCCGCCTGCTGCTACTTGACGAACCCTTTGGCGCGCTCGATGCCAAGGTCCGCAAGGACCTGCGCCGCTGGCTGCGCGAGCTGCACGACCGGCTTGGCCTGACCTCGGTGTTCGTCACGCATGATCAGGAGGAGGCGCTCGAGCTTGCCGACCGCGTCGTCATCATGAACCGCGGTGTCATCGAACAGATCGGGACCCCGCGCGAAGTCTATGACATGCCTGCCACGCCGTTCGTCTCCGAATTCGTCGGCGAGACCAACCGCATCCCGGTGACGGTCGCCGATGGCCGCGTCCTGCATCACGGACAGGCGCTCGACGTTTCTCCGAAGGCGCTCGCCAACGGCCCGGCCGAACTCCACTTCCGCCCGCACGAGGCGCTATTGGGAGATGACACGCCCGGTGCACTGCCAATCGTCGTCGGCGCCGTGCACAAGCGGGGTGGTACGTGGCGCGTCGAGGCGCGTGTCGACGACATCGCCGTCGAGATCGACACGAGCGGTCCCTTGCCCGAGCGTGGCGCTCGTGCGGGGCTTCGCTTCGACGATGTTCAGATTTTTCCGGCTTCGTAGCCGTGGAGCCGGGCCGACTGGTTTGGGTCGCCCGGGCTCTTAAACAGTAAAGGTGGTGCGGGTGGCCGGGGTCGAACCGGCACTCCTTTCGGAACAGGATTTTGAGTCCAGCGCGTCTACCAATTCCACCACACCCGCACGACCGCCCTGCAGGCTTCAAGCCCCGGGCAGCGGCGGTTTCGCTAGACCATGCGATCCACGCCCGCAAGCACGAACCCGCCTCTCCATCGCCGAACGCGCGCATAAAAAAAGGCCCACCGTTTCCGGCGGGCCTTGAGGTGGGGGTACGGGATCAGAACCGGACGGTAGCACCAACCGCCAGGTTGCGACCAAGCGAGTCGTAGCGCTGCGGGATGGTGTTGGTCCGTGCCAGCGCAACATTGTAGGAATCGGGGACGATCGGCGCGCTCTTGTCGAGCAGGTTGTTCGCGATCAGGCGCAGCGAGAATGCCTTGTCGATCGCGAAGTTGAGCGCGAGATCGAAATAGCTCTTCGGCGAGACGCGGAAATAGCTGGTTCGCTCGCGCTCGGGCGTGCCGCCGATCGCCGGATCACCCGAATTGTCCGCATTCGTCAGCGAACCGACATAGCGCCAGTTGAACGACGCGCTGAACCCTTTGTCGACCGTCGTATAGGTCGCGCGCAGGCCGTGCGACCATTTCGGGATCAACTGACCGCAGCCATTGCCGTAATAGCCTGCACAGTTGCGGGTCGGCTGGACCGGTGAGTCCTGACCACCGGCAAAGGTCGTCAGCGAGCCGTTGAAGTTCCAGTCGATCTTGCCGACGCTGGCAAGATCGAGCGTGTACTGCGCCTGGAAGTCATAGCCGCGGGCGATCGACTTGTAGAAGTTGGTCGTGCCCTGGCGGATGAAGCCGGTCGTCGGGTTGCTCGCCGCGTTCGAGTAGAGCGTGCCGGTTCCAGGATTGCGGACGATGCCCTGACAGAAGAACGCGTCGCCGTTCGAACGCTGACAGCCATCGGTGTAATAGCTGAAGTCGTTATAGCCGAGCGAGTCGTCGATCTTGATCTTGTAGCGATCGACCGAGAAGACCAGCCCGGGCACGAAGCGCGGCTTCACGATCAGGCCATAGGTCTGGGTATAAGCCGTTTCGGGATCGGCTTCGAAACCGCCCGAGCGAACCGTACACCCGGTCGCCCCCGTCGATGCATCCCCCGGACAGATCAGCGTCGGGCTGCCGTACAGCGCGTCGGACAGGCCGGTCGCGCGGCAGACCTCGCGCGAGGCGACCGGCGTGCCATAGGTCACGCCGCCAGCGGCGTTGGTCGTCACGGTCGGTGCGCAGAAATCGTTGAACGTGCCCGATCCGCCACGGGCGAAATCGACATTGGTCGCCTGGCGGATCTCGGTCACGGTTGGCGCGCGCTGTGCCTTGTTGAACGATGCACGGAACGTCAGGTCGCTGACCGGGGCGTAGATGCCCTCGATCTTCCACGTGTTGAAGCTGCTCGAATTGCTGCTGTACTTCGAAACGCGATAGCCACCATTGGCCTGCAGCAGTTCCGCGAACGGCTTGTGCTCGATCAGCGGCGCCTGGACCTCGATATTGGCCTCCCAGACGTCCTGCTTGAGATAGGTGTCATTGCCACCAAGCCCGGCGCGGTAGACGCTGTCGGCGGTCGATTTCAGCGTATCCTTGCGATATTCCGTGCCGAGCGCGATTGCGACGCCCTGCTCGGCGAATGGCGAGGTGACACCGTACTTGCCGAGATCGCCGGTGATGTTCGCCTGCACGTCATACAGCGTACCGATCGTGGTCGACGTGCCGCGGTCGTAGAGATAGTCGATCAGCGCCGGATTGGTGTTGCCCGCGCTGAACGCGTCGAACGGCACGCAGGCGGCGTCGGTGGTCCCTGCGCAGGTCGGTGCCGCGAGCGTCCCGCCCACGTTCAGCGATTTCCGCAGATTGGCCGCGTTGACGAAGCTCGGCGTGTAGTCCTGCTTGTTGCGCGCATAGACGCCGCCGATGTCATAGGTCCATGCATCGCCGGCCTTGCCGCGCAGGCCGCCGGTCAGGCGCAGACCGGTGTTCAGATAGCTGTCCGGCTGATCGTTGCCCTCGCCGAGACGATAGCGGATGTCGATCGGCGCAAACGCCGCGGTACCCGCTGCCGCCCCGCAGATCGTGCTGGCCTGCGAAGCCGACAGGAACGGATTGTTGCAGTTCACCTGGACGTTGCCGCCCGCGATCGCCGGGTAGTTGTTGTACGACTTGTCGCGGAACCAGATGCCCGATGCATAGACTTCGGCGTCCGGCGCAACGTCGAGGCTGACGAAGCCACCCGCGTTCACGCGCTCGGACGGGCGCTGATAGGCGTAGTTGCTGAAATAGTTCGACGCATTGCCCGCGCCGGTGCCGAACGGCACGAAGGTGCGCGTGCCATTGGGGTTGTTGACATACTGCCCCGTCGCGACGCCCTTGCTGTCCAGTGGCGAAATCAGGCCGCTGGTCGAGCTGCTCGGCGTCAGGCCGCACGAGATCGGCGCGTTGAGGCTCGTCTGCGTGAGGTAGCAGCCCGAGTTCGACCGCTCGGACAGCAGGACCTCGTCGGTATGCTTGTAGTTGACAAAGCCGTTGATCCGCAGCGCACCGTCGAAGAACTTCTTGCCCGCGGTCAGCGTGACGTCGGCGCGGCCGCCATCGTTGGTCAGGCCGCGCGGGCTGTTGAAGCCAGCTGCGCGTGCCAGCGACGAGACTACCGTGTCCTTGTTGTTGTGGTTGTAGAAATTATAGTTGCCGTCGAGCTGGATGCCTTCGAAATCCTTCTTCAGGACGAAGTTGACGACGCCGGCGACCGCATCGGACCCGTAGACCGACGACGCACCACCGGTGAGGACGTCGACGCGCTCGAGCAACGACGGCGGGATGATGCCCACGTCCTGGCCGTTCTGCGTGCCAAGGCGCTTGCCGTCGATCAGCACGAGCGTCCGCTCGAACCCGAGGCTGCGCAGCTTGATCCGCTGCCGGCCGTCCGAATCATTATAGGTCTGCTGGCTGTCGGGCGCGACCTGCAGCAAGCGGTTGAGGACGTCCTCGACATTGACCGCAGCCTGGGCGCGGATGTCCTGCGAGGTGACCGAGGTGATCGGTGCGGCGGAGGTCATGTTCGGACGCTGGATGCGCGATCCGGTCACGACGATGTCGCCCCCGCCAGCGCGGTCTTCGGCGGGCGGCGCGTCGACGGCGCTGGTCGCGGTCGCCGCGTCCGCCTCGACCTTGGCCTCCGCGGGCGTAGTAGCCTCGGCCTGTGCCGGCGTGACCTGTCCAATCGCCGGGGTCGCGGACACCATCAGTGCCCCCGCAAGCGCCATATAAGACGCCGAATTACGCACGTTCATACTAAAAACCCTTGTTTGGGCCAGCGTTGTCGCCTGCCCCCGTCTCCTTCGTAAGGTTTTGGTCATAATCGGGTCTCAGTCAATACCTTAGTAAGACCACTGTGTAACGTTTCGGACCGGATGTTGTAAAATGGCCATACGACTGGTCGACCGCCGTGACTTGCGATACGACTGGGCGCCAGGGTGACAACAGGGGGCTGCTGATGAAGACGAGACGATCGTTGCTGACCGCGTTTGGTGGTATTGGAGCGGCCCTGCCCTTTGTTGCGCCGATCGCCCGCGCGCGCGCCGCAACCGGCGGCCCTGCGCCCGCGGTGATCGTGTCGACCTGGGATTTCGGTGCTGCTGCCAATGCCGCGGCTTTTGCCCGCAGACGCGCCGGCGGATCGCTGATCGACTCGGTCGAGGCCGGTGCGATGGTCCCCGAAGCCGATCCGGACAATCACAGCGTCGGCTATTCGGGCTATCCCGACCGCGATGGCCATGTCACGCTCGATGCGGTCATCATGGATGATGCGGGTGGCGTCGGCGCAGTCGCAGCGCTCGAGAACACGATGCACGCGATCTCCGTCGCGCGGCGGGTGATGGAGCGGACACCGCACACCATGCTCGTCGGCGAAGGCGCGACGCGGTTCGCGCGTGACCAAGGCTTTAAGCAACAGTCGTTGCTGACGCCCGAGGCGGAAAAGGCGTGGCGCGACTGGCTGAAGACCGCGGATTATCGCCCCGAAGCCAATAGTGAGAACCGCATCACGCGGACGCCCGGTGGCGCGCTCGACCATGACACGATCGGGCTGCTGATGCGCGATCCGACGGGGCGGATGGCCGGCGCCTGCACCACATCGGGCATGGCGTTCAAGATGCGCGGCCGGGTCGGCGATTCGCCGCAGGTCGGATCGGGACTCTATGTCGAGGCCGGCGTCGGCGGCGCGACCTCGACCGGGCTGGGCGAGGAGGTTACGCGTGTCGCAGGGTCGGCGCGCGTCGTCGCATCGATGCGCGCGGGCGCGTCGCCGCAACAGGCCTGCGAAGAGGTGGTCCGCCATATCGCGCGACTGCGCGGCGACGCGATACGCGGGGTGCAGGTCGGTTTCCTCGCGCTCGATACAAAGGGCGCGGTCGGGGCCTTCTGCCTGTTGCCGGGCTTTACCTACGCCGTCACCGACGCGCGCGGCAGCACCACGGTGCTGAAAGCGCGCGCCTTGTTCGCGAGCTGACCGCATGATGCGCGACGCCATGACGCTCGAAGTCTGTGTCGAGGATCTCGACGGCATCGATGCCGCGGTGGAGGGCGGCGCCGACCGGATCGAGCTGTGCGCCGCACTCGCGGTCGGTGGCTTGACGCCGCCTGCGTCGCTGATCCGCGCGGCGGCGCAGGCGCCCCTCCCCGCGCACCTGCTCGTACGCCCGCGCGAGGGCGGTTTCGCCTACACCCCGCGCGAAATCGCGTTGATCGCCGACGATATCGTCACCGCTGCGCACGCCGGGCTCGCGGGCGTCGTGATCGGCGCAACCCTGGCCGACCACCGCCTCGACGCGACAACCTTGGCCATGCTGATCGCGCACGCACGGACGCTCGGCAGCGAACGCGGCAGGCCGCTTTCGCTGACGCTGCACCGCGCCTTCGACGTGTGTTCCGATCTTGGCGCCGCCCTCGACACCGCAATCGAACTCGGCTTCGACCGGGTCCTCACCTCGGGCGGGACGCCCAAAGCAATCGACGGGGTCGAGACAGTTGCCGACCTGCATCGCCGAGCCGCCGGACGCATCATCATCCTCGCGGGCAGCGGCGTGTCCCCGCAATCACTGCCCGCGCTGCTGCGCACCGGCATCACCGAAGTCCACGCCTCGTGCCGTCAGCCGATCGCCGGCGGTGCCGATCCGGTGGACGTGCGATTCGGTTTCGCCGCGCCGAACCGCACCGCGACCAGTACGGACCGCATCCGCCAGCTGTCACATATGCTTACGCAGAAACACACGCTTGAATAAGACCAGTCTATAACTTACGCTTGGCGTAATCCAACGACGAAGGCCGCCATACGGTCACCGTGCAAGATCCTGAGAGCGAGCTGTCATGACCAACGCCCCCCCCGCCCCCTTGGCGGCACGCGACCCGGAAGCCACGCTGATGTTCAGCGAAGCGGCGGAATCGGGCGCCGCGGTTGCCCGGCTGCTCGCGGCCAATGCCGACGCCTTCGCGACGCTCGGCGCAAAGCTGCGGGCCGCACCGCCCGCGGTGGTCGTGACCTGCGCGCGCGGATCGTCCGATCACGCTGCGGTTTACGGCAAATACCTGATCTGGACGAAGACCGGCATCCCGGTCGCGGCCGCCGCCCCCTCGGTCGTGTCGCTGTACGACGCAGAGCTTTCCGCGCAGACGACGCTGTGCATCGCCATCTCGCAAAGCGGCCGCAGCCCTGATCTGCTCGCGACGGTCGCCTCGATGAAGGCAGGCGGCGCGCATGTCGTCGCGCTGGTCAATGACGAGACGTCGCCGCTCGCCGCTGCCGCCGACACGCTGATCGCGCTCAAGGCTGGCCCCGAGCGCTCCGTCGCTGCGACCAAATCCTATATTTGCGCGCTCGCGGCACTGGCGGCACTCACCGCGGAATGGGCCGACGACGATGCATTGCGCGACGCGGTGGCGGCACTTCCCGCCGACCTGGAGCGTGCCTGGGCGCTCGACTGGTCCAGCGCGATCGCGCCGTTGCGCACTGCTACCAACCTCTTCGTCATCGCGCGCGGCCCGGGCTTCGGCATCGCCAATGAGGCGGCGCTGAAGATGAAGGAAACCTGCGCGCTTCATGCCGAAAGCTTCAGCTCGGCCGAGGTGCGCCACGGCCCGATGCAGCTCGTCGAGGACGGTTTTCCCCTGCTCGCGCTCGCGACCTCCGACGCGGCCGGCGACGGCGTGCGCGACGCCGCGGCCGAATTTGCGGGGCGCGGCGCCTGCGTCTTGCTGGCCGATGCCGCACGCGACGCGCAGGCCGGCGACGCGACGCTGCCCGCGCTCACCGCGCATCCGGCGATCGAGCCGGTCCTGATGATCCAGAGCTTCTACAAGCTCGTCAACGCCCTTTCCGTGGCGCGCGGGTTCGATCCCGACGCGCCCTCGCATCTTGCCAAGGTCACGCGCACGCTATGACGACTTTCCGGTTTTCCAACGGCCATATCGTCACGCCGGCCGCTGTCCTCACCGACGCGACGATGGTCGTCGAAGACGGCCGGATCGTCAGCCTCGACGCGGCGCCCGTCGCGGACACCGTGGCGGAGACGATCGACCTCGACGGGGGCTGGATCATGCCCGGCTTCGTCGACACGCAGGTCAATGGCGGCGGCGGCGTGTTGTTCAACGATGCCACCACGGTCGAGGGGATCGCCGCCATCGGTGCGGCGCATGCCCGTTACGGTACGACCGCGTTCATGGTGACGCTGATCAGCGACACGCCCGACGTGATCGCGCGTGCGCTCGATGCGGTCGACGAAGCGATCGACGCCGACGTGCCGGGCGTGGTCGGCATTCATGTCGAGGGCCCGGTCATCAGTGCGGCCCGCAAGGGCATCCATGATGCGTCGCGCTTCCAGGATCTCGACGACGATCTGATGGAATTGATGACGCGTCCCCGTCGCGGCCGAGTCATGCTGACGCTCGCGCCCGAACGCGTCACCGCCGATCAGGTCGCCGCGCTCACCGCCGCCGGAGTACTCGTCAGCATCGGTCACAGCGATGCGAGCTATGCAACCGCCGCCGCGGGCATCGCTGCGGGCATCACCGGCGTCACGCATCTGTTCAACGCGATGTCGCCGCTGATCCACCGCGCACCCGGCGTGGTCGGCGCAGCGCTCGACGACCAGTCGGTCTATTGCGGGATCATCGTCGACGGCTTTCACGTCGATGACGCCGCGTTGCGGATCGCATTGCGCAGCCGCCCGCATGACCGGTTCATGCTCGTCTCCGACGCGATGCCGTGTGTCGGCGCGGCGGACAAGTCCTTCACGATCCAGGGGCGGCCGATCCGTGTCGAGGATGGCCGCTGCGTCGGCGCGGACGGGACGCTGGCAGGGTCGGACCTCGACATGACCGGTGCGGTCCGCAATGCGGTCGCGCGGCTCGACCTCGCACCCGAGGTGGCCGCGGCGATGGCGTCGACCTATCCGGCCGCGTTTCTCGGCCTGTCGGACACGCGCGGGGCGCTTGCCCCCGGGCAGCGCGCCGACTGGGTGCGGCTGACGCACGATCTCCACCCCCGGGGCACCTGGTTCGGCGGCGTTCCGTCCGCCTGACCGCGCCCCGCTTTACCCCCCTTACGGCACCAAGGACGATCCCATGGCTCCCATCCTCCTGAGCGCGCCGATGCAGGGTTGGGCGCTGCCCATCGATCAGGTCCCCGACGCGGTCTTCGCCGACCGCATGCTGGGGGACGGCGTCGCGATCGATCCGACCGGCGACGGGCTCTACGCGCCCTGTGACGCGACCGTGCTGACGCTGCTCGACAGCGGCCATGCGATCACGCTACGCACCGCGGAAGGCGCGGAGATCCTGATCCATATCGGGCTCGATACCGTCGCGCTCGGTGGTCGGGGCTTCTCGCCCTGCGTCGCGGTCGGCGACAGGATCGTCACGGGTGCGCCGCTGATCCGCTTCGATCTCGACCTGCTCGTACGCGAAGCGCGTGCCGTCGTCACGCCGATCATCGTCGTCAACCCCGACCGATTCGCCATCACGCAGTGCATGACCGACCGGCAGGTCGCGCTCGGCGACCCGCTGATGACGATCGAACCGATTGCCGACATCCGGCCCGACGCAGCCGCAGGTGGCGCGGACGCGGGTGACATCCTGACGCGGACGATCACCGTGCCACTTGCGCACGGGATCCACGCGCGCCCCGCCGCGCGGCTCGGGGCGCTCGCGAAACGTTATACCGCCGACGTCACGGTCACGCGCGACGCGAACACGTCCAGCATCCTCAGCCCGATCGGGCTGCTCGCGCTCGGGGTGCGGTACAACGACCCGATCACGCTGGGTGCGCGAGGCCCCGACGCCGCCGACGCGCTCGACGCGATCGCGGCTTTGATCCTCAGCGGCATGGACGAGGCCGCTCCGGCACCCGCCCCGGCCCCGGCAGCAGCCAGCCCGGCGCGTGCGGCGATCGACGGCGCACTGCTCGGCGTGACCGCTGCACCGGGCCTCGCGGTCGGCAAGGCGCGCTGGTTCCGCCATGCCGAGATCGCGGTCCCCGAACAGGGCCAGGGCATCGCCGTCGAGAATGAGCGGTTCGCGAGCGCGATCACGACGCTCGCCGCGCGACTCGCCGCGCAGACCCGCAATAGCGCGGGCGCGCAGAAGGCGATCATCGAGGCGCATGCGGCGATGCTCGACGATCCCGTGCTCCGCGACGGGACGCAGGCGCAGATCGCCGCGGGCAAAAGCGCGGGCCACGCCTGGCGCGCCACGATCCGTCCGCTTGCCGACGCGTTGCGTGCCGGCTCCGATGCACGGCTCGCCGAGCGCGCGGACGACATGCTCGACCTCGAACGCCAGCTGCTGGCGGTCCTCGAAGGCGTCGAGACGACCGTCCCGGTCTTTCCGCCTGAGACGATCCTGCTCGCCGACGACCTGCTGCCATCCGACATTCTGGCGCTCGACCGCGCGATGGTCATCGGCCTGTGCGTCGCGCGCGGTGGGCCGACGTCGCATGTCGCCATCCTCGCCGCGACGATCGGCCTGCCCGCTTTGGTCGCGGTCGGCTCCGCGCTTGCCCCGCTGGCGGACGGCACGCCCGTCATCCTCGAGGCGAGCGAAGGGCTCATGCGCGTCGATCCCGACGCGGACACGCTCGTCGCCGCGCAGGTCCGGCTTGCCCAGGCCGAGATGCGCCGAGCCGACATGCTCGCCCGCGCCGGCGAGCTTTGCCGCATGGCCGACGGGACGCGGATCGAGGCCTTTGCCAATCTCGGATCGATCGGCGATGCCCGTCTCGCGCGCGACAACGGGGCGGAGGGCTCCGGCCTTCTCCGCACCGAATTCCTGTTCCTCGAACGCGAATCCGCACCAAGCGTCGCCGAGCAGACCGCCGATTACCAGTCGATCGCCGACGCGCTCGACGGTCGCCCGCTGATCGTCCGGCTGCTCGATATCGGCGGCGACAAGCCGGCCTCCTATCTGCCGATGGATGCCGAGGAAAATCCTGCGCTGGGCCTGCGCGGCATCCGCGTCGGGCTCGCCTATCCGCAGATGCTCGAGGATCAGGTCCGCGCGATCCTGTCGGTCCGTCCCACGGGTCAATGCCGGATCATGGTGCCGATGATCGCCAGCCTCGACGAGCTGCGCGCAGTCCGCGCGGCTGTCGACCGGATCGCCGCCGAGCTCGACCTGCCCGATCGCGTCCCGGTCGGCGTCATGATCGAGACCCCCGCCGCTGCGGTGACCGCGGACCTGATCGCCAGCGAAGCCGACTTCCTGTCGGTCGGCACCAATGATCTGACCCAATATACGCTGGCGATGGACCGCGGAAATCCGGCGGTTGCGTCGGGTATCGACGGGCTCCACCCCGCCGTCCTCCGCCTTATCGCGCAGACCTGCAAGGGTGGCGCGGTCCATGGGCGCTGGACCGGCGTCTGCGGGGGGCTGGCCTCCGAACCGCTTGCCGTGCCGATCCTGATCGGCCTCGGCGTCACCGAACTTTCCTGCGCACCGGCGATCATTCCGGAGATCAAGGCGCTGGTCGCCACGCTCGGCATGGAGGCGTGCCGCGCGCACGCGACCGCGTGTCTCGCCTGCACCTCCGCTGCCCAAGTCCGAACGCTCGCCCGGGAGTTTGCCGCATGAAGTCGATACTCGAAGCCCTGCAGCCGCTCGGCAGGGCGCTCATGCTGCCGATCGCGGTGCTGCCGATCGCCGGCCTGTTGCTGCGTCTCGGCCAGCCCGACCTGCTCGACATCGCGTTCCTAAGCGCGGCGGGTGACGCGATCTTCTCGCATCTGGGTCTGTTGTTCGCGATCGGTGTCGCGACCGGGTTCGCCCGCGACGGAAACGGGGCGGCCTGTCTGGCGGGTGTCGTGTGCTTCCTCGTCGCGACCGAAGCGGGCAAGGTGTTCCTATCCGTCCCCGCCGACGTCGTCGCGGGGATAGCGACCCCGACGCTCGAGATTGTCGCCGCAGCCTGGAAGGCCAAGGCGATCGCGCGGCTCGACGTGCCGATCGGGATCCTGTCCGGGCTCGCCGGCGGGTTGCTCTATAACCGGTATTCGGCGATCAAATTGCCGGAATATCTCGCCTTTTTCGGCGGACGTCGGTTCGTTCCGATCATCAGCGGCGTTGCCGGGCTGGTTTTCGCGGTCATCTTCGGCGCGGGCTTCGGTATCCTGAACGCGGGCGTCGATCAGCTCAGCCTAGCGGTCAGCGGCAGCGGTGCGATCGGCCTGTTCCTCTTCGGCCTGTTCAACCGGCTGCTGCTCGTCACCGGCCTGCATCATCTGGTCAACAACATCGTCTGGTTCGTCGCAGGCGATTATCACGGCACGACCGGCGATCTGCGGCGCTTCTTCGCAGGCGATCCCGATGCCGGCGCGTTCATGGCCGGGTTCTTCCCGGTCATGATGTTCGGCCTCCCCGCCGCCTGTCTCGCCATGTACCACGCAGCGCTTCCCGAGCGACGCAAGGCGGTCGGCGGCATGCTGTTCAGCCTCGCGCTGACCTCCGCGCTGACCGGCGTGACCGAGCCGATCGAGTTCAGCTTCATGTTCCTCGCACCGCTTCTCTATGCGGTCCATGCGGTGCTGACCGGCCTGTCAATGGCGTTGATGAACGCGCTGGGCGTGAAACTCGGCTTCGGCTTCTCGGCGGGACTGCTCGATTATGTCCTTAACTATGGCAAGGCGACACGGCCGCTGCTGCTGCTCCCCGTCGGTGCGGTCTATTTCGCGCTGTATTACGGGCTGTTCCGCTTCTTCATCCGCAAGTTCGACCTCGCCACCCCGGGCCGGGAAGCAGAGGCGAGCGTTGTCGCCGCGGCCCCCGTCGCGGGCGGCCGTGGTGCGGCATTCGCGCAGGCGCTCGGCGGCGGTGCGAACCTGACCACGGTCAGCGCCTGCACCACGCGGCTGCGTCTGATCGTCGTCGATCAGTCCGCGGTCGACGACGCCGCTCTCAAGGCGCTCGGCGCGCGCGGAATCCTGCGCCCATCGAACGCCGCGCTGCAGGTCGTGCTCGGCCCGATTGCAGATGTGGTCGCGGTCGAGATCCGCGATGCGCTCGCCCTGGGCGGTCCTGCAGTTGTCGCCCGCGCTGCGCCCGTCGCGACCGCCGCGGTAGTGCACGACACCACCGCGGTGCGGCTTTCGGACGCGGCCGTTGCCGCACTCGGAGGCAACGACAATATCGTCACCGCGAGCCGCCACCCCGGTCGGGTGCGGATCGAATTGGCCGACGCTGCGGCGATCGACGAACCGCGTCTCGCACGGCTCGGGCTCCGCGCCACCGCACGCCCCGCTGCCGGTCAGTTGCACCTGCTCGGGACCGACGCGACGCTCGCGACGCTGATCCACACCGCCGCCTGACGTCCATTCCGCCCGTTCCTTCGGCATCGGCCGAGGGTCGGGCGGCACGGCACCGCCCTTGTTATCTTGCGCGCGGCTCCAGCGTCACGCCGCCGACGAGCCCGGACGCGACGCCCGGCGCCGCCTCGACCAGCACCGCGATCGTCCGCACGCCGCCACCCGGCGGCACCGCCGCCTCGAACGGTCCGACCGATGCGGCACCCTTGACCGCGACCCGCGTGCCGTCGACCCATAGCTCCGCACGCCCGGCGATCGCTGCAAAGCGGATCACGCCCCCCTCCTGCGCAACCCGCCGCCACGGCGTGACCTTCGTGCGATAGATCCGCCAGCGGCCCGCACGCTCCGGATCGACCGGCGTCCCGCTGCGCACGAACGCCCAGCTGTTATTGTCGCCATCGACCGGTGCCAGCGCCGGATCGGGCCGCGCCGTCATCGCCGGCGAACGCCGCCACTCGCGGATCGCCATCGTCGCGGGCTTCACGGCGACCTGCGCAGGCGGCGCAAGACCCGCGCGATTGATCGTCAGCCGCGCCGGCTTCAGGCCCGGTGCGGTCGCGGTCATCACGATCCGCCCCCGCCCCTCGCCCGCCTGGACGATGACCTGCGCAAGGCCGTTGAACAGCGATCGGGCATTGCCCTTCTCGCTCTCATGGCTGTTCGGATCGCCATTGCCGATCCCGATGATCGCCGCCCCCTCGACCGCGAACCGCGTCGGCAGGTTGGCGGTCGGCACGTGCCGTCCTTCCGCATCGACCGCATCGATCGTCACCGGCTGCGCATCTTCGCCATCACCCGCCATCACCGTCCGCGCCGGCGTCAGCCGCAGCGCGACCGGCGGCCCGGCGGTTTCGTGCGCCGCGCGTGCCACCGGCGAGCCACCGCGCCGCGCGATCACCTCGATCCGCCCCGGCGCATAGGGGACGACGAACTCATTCCCCATGATCCGGTCGACCGCCGCCTCGCCGACGACCCGGCCGTTCAGCCGGACCTCGACGCGCTCGGCATTGCTCATCACCAGCAGCGTGACCGGCTGGCCTTCCCGCCCCGGCCAGGTCCAGTGCGGGGTGATGCTCACCACCGGCGCGGCGTCTACCCAGTGCGCGCGGTGGATGTCGAACGCGGTCTTGGGAAAACCGCACAGGTCGAGGATGCCGAAGAAGCTCGAGATCGTCGGCCATTCGTGCGGGGTCGGCTCGCCGTGATAATCGAACCCCGTCCACACGAAGCCGCCCGCGACGAACGGCCGCGCGGCGATCTTCTTCCAGGTGCCGCGATGCGTATCCCCCCAGCTCGCCGCCTCGACGTCATAGGACGACTGGACATGCCGCGCCGGATCGCTGGCAAAGGCCCCACGCGTCTCATAGGCGCTCGTATCCTCCGAGCTCGTGATCGGCTTGGTCGCGTTGAGCTGGTGAAAGCGATCATAATCGCCCTGATAGTAATTGAACCCCGTCACATCGATTTCGCTCGAGACGTTGACGGGATCAAAAAAGGCACCGTTCATCGCCGCGGTCACCGGCCGGCTGTCGTCGAGCGCGTGCGTCGCATGGACCATCCGCCGGAGCATCTCGACGCCGGCCTCCGTCCCCTGCATCGGCTCCTCGTTGAATACCGACCACAGGATCACACTCGGATGGTTGCGATCGCGCCGCACCATCCATTCGAGCTGCGCCATATAGTCGGGCGCGGGATTGAACTGGCGGTTTTCGTCCATCACGACGAACCCCATCTCGTCGCACAGGTCGAGCAGCTCGGCCGCCGGGGCATTGTGCGAACAGCGGATCGCGTTGCACCCCATCGCCTTCAGCCGTTCGAGCCGCCAGCGGACCACCGCGTCGGGGATCGCGGTGCCGACACCCGCATGATCCTGATGCAGGCACACGCCCTTCAACTTCACCGGTCGAGCGTTCAGGAAGAAGCCCCGGTCCGCATCGAAGCGGATCGTCCGGAACCCCACGCGTGTCCGCCGCTCGTCGATGACGCTGCCGTCGCGCATCACACGCGTGAGAACGGTGTAAAGCGTCGGGGTCTCGATCGACCACAAGCGGGGCGCCGTCACCGGCATCATCAGCGTCGTCACCACCGGATCGAGCGGCGCGACGGTCGCCGCCGCGCGCGCCGTCGCGACCGGTTTGCCGTCCGGGCCGAGCAGGATCGTCTCGATCGTCACGCCGACCGCAGCCCGCGCGATGCTGCCGATCGTCACCGCGACCGGCACGTGCCAGCCCCCCGCCGGGTCGCGGCGCGGATCGCAGTGCACGCCGTCGGTGACGATCGCGACCGGCGCGCGCCGGATCAGCCATACATGCCGGTACAGGCCGGCGCCTTCATACCACCAGCCTTCCATCGCGGTGGCGTCGACGCGCACGACGATCATGTTCAGATCGTCGCCGAACCGCGCAAACGGGGTCAGGTCGATCTCGACGCTGTTATAGGCGGACCAGTTGTGCGCGACGACGCTGCCATTGACCCAGATCGTCGCGTTGCTCGCGATCCCGTCGAACCGCAGCGCGATCGTCTTGCCACGATCGTCCGCCTCCAGCCGCAACGTCCGCCGGTACCAGCCGATCCCGCGCCGGCGATAGCCCTGCGATATATTCGCGTCGCGCTCGAACGGCTGCGCGGACGCCCAGTCGTGCGGCAACCGGACCGGCGCCCAGTCCGAATCGTCGAACGCCATCGCCGCGGCGCCAAGCGCGTTGCCCGCCTTCACGCTCAGATAGGTCGCATTATGCCCCTCGGGCGCGGGCGTCGCGACATCGCCTTCATGAAACACCCAGCCGCGTTCGATCCGGGTGCAGGACAGGTCCTGAACATGCATCGCAGGCGGCAGCGTCCGCGACGGCGCGGGCATCGGCAATGCGCCGGCCTCGCCTGCCTGCCGACCCGGGCCAGCCCCGGCAGCGGCAAAGGCGTCGGTCGGGCGGACGACGACGCCGACACCGGCGCCCGCCGTGCCGATGAGGAGCTGGCGTCGGTTCATGGCAGTCTTTCGGTGTGACGGATCAGATGTCGGCAAGTTCGGCGACGAAGTCATAGGCGTCGCCGCGGTAATAGGAGCGCGTGAATTCGGCCGCGCGTCCGTCGCGCAGGAAGCCGCGGCGTTCGATCAGTAGCCCGGCATGACCGGCATCGACCCCCAGCATCCGCGCATGCTCGCCCCCGAACGGCACCGCCCGCAGCCGCTGCAGCGCGCGCACCGGTCGGCTCCCCGCCGCTTCGAGGGCGGCATAGAGCGAGTCCGTCACGCCATCGACCGACGTCAGGCAATAGCCCGCGATGGTCGAGAATTCGAGCGCCATCGCCTCCTCGTCGGCATAGCGGATGCGGTTGAAACGGAACACCGGCGCCCCCGGCGACAGGCCGAGCGCCATCGCCTCTTCGGGGTTCACCTGGCCCGCCGATCGCGAGATCCAGGTGCTGCTCGATGTCCGGCCGCGTGCTGCCATGTCCTCGCTGAACGACGACAGTTTCGAGAAGCTCTTTTCGACGCGACCGGCGACGAACGTGCCCGCACCCCGACGCCGGGTCAGCAGCCCTTCCTCGACGAGCCCGCCGATCGCCTTGCGCACGGTGATGCGCGAGACGTCATATTCGATCGCCAGATCGCGTTCGGCGGGGATCGCATTGCCCTGGACGAGCAGCTTCTCGCCGATCGCGTTGCGGATCAGATCCTGCAACTGAAGATAGAGCGGCGACGGATTGCCCTTGCGAAAGCGTCCGATATCATCGGAAAACGCCATGTACCCCCCTTTGACTGGCAGCCCGAAGCGCGCCACACCCTGTCCTGGCGCGGGAGGATAGCCAAAGCACAGCCGCACGGCAACCAGACCGGCGCCAAGGATTATATTGGTATTTCCGTTCAAAACGGGTCGATGCTGTCAGATCGGCTGAAACACTGGCAAACTTTGCGAAGGCTCGGGACCTGCTTTCGGGACGCCGCTGAATCAACGGCTTGTGTCTGGACCTATATTGGTTACATTCCCCGACCAGCGGCCGTGAGGAGCCGGTTACCGGGAGCAGAAATCATGCGGTCAAACGCACCCCCCCGTTTCGGATGCGCGCTCATCGCGACCGGCATGATGCTCGGCACCACCGGCGTGGCCGATGCACAGGACCGCCTGCCGCTCGTCCCGCAACCCGCAGCGATGACGCGCGGAACCGGCGCCGTGACGATCGTGACGGGCAGCACGGTGTCCGCCGATCCCGGCGATGCCGGCACCGCCGCCGCCGCCCGTCTGCTCCTCGCCCATGTGAAGACCGAACGCGGCCTGACGCTGGCGACCGGCGCGCGCGGCGTGATCCGGATCGATCGCGACGCGACGATCAAAGGCGCGGAAGCCTATCGTCTGACGGTCGATGCGTCGGGCGTTCGGATCGCGGCGTCGGGCGATGCCGGGCTCGTCTATGGCGCGATGACGCTGGCGCAGCTGATCAGCCCCGATCGCGCGTTCGGCCAGCCCGTCCGGATCCCAGCGGTCACGATCGACGACGCCCCCCGCTTCGGCTGGCGCGGGCTGATGATCGACACCGCACGGCATTTCCAGTCGCTGCCCTCGCTCTATGCGCTCGTCGACCAGATGGCGTCGGTGAAGCTCAACACGCTCCATCTCCACCTCACCGACGATCAGGGCTGGCGGTTCGAGGTCAAGGCCTATCCCCGGCTGACCGCGATCGGCAGCGTCCGGACGTCGCCCTCGACCGGCGAGGCGCCCGGCACGCAGGTCGGAGGCTTCTACACGCAGGACGAGCTGCGCAAGCTCGTCGCCTATGCAACCGAGCGCGGCATCGTCGTCGTCCCCGAGATCGACCTGCCCGGCCACGCCCAGGCGCTCGTCGCCGCGTATCCGCACCTCGGCGTCCTCGGCGACACGCCGAAGGTCAGCAGCGACTGGGGCGTGAATCCCTATCTCTTCAATCCCGGCCCCAAGGGCATCGCCTTCGTCAAGACGGTGCTCGACGAGATCATGGCGGTATTCCCGGGCACCTATGTCCATCTTGGCGGCGACGAGGCGGTCAAGGATCAGTGGGAACGCAGTCCCGAAGTCCAGGCGCAGATGGTCAAGCTCGGGATCAAGGACGAGAATGGCCTGCAGAGCTGGATGATCGACCAGTTCGGCGAATATCTCGCCAGCAAGGGCCGCCGCCTGATTGGCTGGGACGAAATCCTCGAAGGCGGCCTCCCCGCCTCCGCATCGGTGATGTCGTGGCGTGGCGAAAAGGGCGCGGTCGAGGCCGCGAACCAGAACCACGACGTCGTCCTCTCGCCCGCACCGACGCTCTACCTCAACAGCCTGCAAAGCGATCGCAGCGACGAACCGCCGGGGCGGATCGATATCCAGTCTCTCGAGACCGTGTACAAGTATGAGCCGATGCCCGCGGGGATCCCCGCCGACAAGGCGCATCACGTGCTCGGCGCACAGGGCAATCTGTGGAGCGAATATATCGTCACGCCCTATCAGATGCAGCATCTGATCTTCCCACGCGCCGCCGCGCTCGCCGAGATCACCTGGTCGGGCAAGGACAAGCGCGACTTCGGCAGTTTCCTCGAGCGGGTCCAGCCGCAGATCGGCCGCTGGCGCACCTCCGGCATGCAGGTCGCGGACAGCGCGTTCGCGGTCGACTATACGCTCGCTGGCACGCGCGGCGATGCGCTGCGCACCAAAAGCGCCAAGGTCTCGCTGGCGACGCAGGCGCCCTATGGCACGATCCGCTACACGCTCGACGGCAAGGCCCCCGGCCCGCGGTCGCCCGCCTATACGGCACCGCTGTCGATCAAACCGGGGGTCAAGATCCGCGCCGCCGCGTTCGACGCCGCCGGTCAGCAGATCGCCGAGCCACGCCTGTTCGATACCGGCCGCGAGGCACTGCTGACGCGAACTGCCTCCGACATGGTCGCCTGTCCAAAGGGATCGCTCGCACTCCGCGTGCCGTTGACGCCCGAGGCGCAGACGAACGCGCCGGTGTACAATATCGACCTGTTCGACCTGTGCACCGCCTATCCCGCCGCGCCGATGGACGTCGCAAAGGGCTTCACGATCGATATCGCCCGCCTGCCGCGTCATTATGCGCTGGCGCATGAAGATACCAAGCTGCGCCGGCACTATAACGTCACCCCGCACGGCGAGCTGATCGTGCTCGTCGGCTGCACCGTGGCGGGTGCCAAGCCGGTCGTCGCCGGCACCTTCCCGCTTCCCGATCCGGCAACCGCCGCCACCCGGTTCAGCGTCAAGGGCCGCTTGCCCGCGCTGACCGGCGACCGCGACATCTGCCTGCAATTCACCTCCCCCACGTCCGATCCCTATTATGCGGTCGAGCGGATGCAACTCACGGAGACACGCTGATGCGTCGCTGGTTCCTTCTCCCGCTCCTCGCACTCGCCTCGCCCGCGATCTCGGCCCCGAAGACAGTGGTCACGCTCGACCGCGACTGGCAGGTCCGGATCGATCCGACCGACACGAGCGCGGTCGCCGCGCACAAGCGCGAGGCGAAATGGCTCGCGGCCACGGTGCCGGGCTCGGTCCAGCAGGACCTGATCGCTGCGCGCCGCGTCCCCGATCCCTACAAGGGCATGAACGAGGCCGCGATCCAGTGGGCCGGGCTGACCCGGTGGCAGTTCCGCCGCGTGCTCGACGTCACGCCGGCGATGCTCGCGCGCGACCATCTCGACCTCGTATTCGACGGTCTCGACACCTTTGCGACGGTCACCGTCAACGGCACGCCGCTGCTCAAGACCGACAATGCGCACCGTCGCTGGCGTGTGGACGCGAAATCGGCGCTGAAGGCGGGCCGCAACGAGGTGCTGGTGACGATCGCCTCGCCCATCCGCACGCTTCAGCCGATGGTGCTCGCCGAGAAGCATCCGCTTCCCGGCGAATATGACAGCGCGTTCGGCGACGAGCCCAAGGGCAAGCAAACCTCGCCTTATATCCGCAAACCCAAATATCATTACAGCTGGGACTGGGGTCCCCGGATCGTCAATATCGGCATCTGGCGCCCGGTCCGTCTCGAAATCTGGGACGAGGCGCGGATCGAGACGTTCCGGGTCGAGCAGGAGGATCTGAGCGACGCCGAGGCGCGGATCGCGGCGAAGCTCGACATCGTCGCCGACACGCCCGGTCGCACGACTGTGCACGCCGTTGTCACGGGTCCCGACGGCAAGACCGTCACGGTCGACCGCAGCGTCACGCTCGCCGCCGGCAGCAACAGCGTCTCGCTCCCGCTGACGATCGCCGCGCCGCAGCGCTGGCAGCCGATCGGCTATGGCGCGCAGCCGCTCTACACCGTCACCGCCTCGCTCGCCGGCGCGCAAGCGACCGCAGAGGACAGCGTCACGCGGCGGATCGGCCTGCGCACGGTCGAACTGATCCGCAAGGACGGCAGCTTCGGCTTCAAGGTCAACGGCACGCCGATCTTCGCCAAGGGCGCGAACCTGATCCCGTTCGACATGTTCCCGTCGCGCGTCACCCCCGCCTATATGCAGACGATCCTGAAGGGCGCGGCGGACGCCAACATGAACATGATCCGCATCTGGGGCGGCGGCTATTATCTCGACGACGCCTTTTACGACTTGGCCGACCGCATGGGGCTGATGGTGTGGCAGGACTTCATGTTCGGCGGCAGCGTCACGCCGCCCGATGCGGCGTTCCGTGAGAATGTCCGGATCGAGGCCGAGCAGCAGGTAGCCCGGATCGGCTCGCACCCCTCGGTCGTGATCTGGGCCGGCGGCAACGAAGTGCTATCGGGCTGGGAGAACTGGTCCGATCGCAAGGCGTTCAAGAAGGCGGTCGGCGCGGATGAGCAGGAGCGGATCGGCGCGGGCATGGCGGTGCTGTTCGACCGCGTGCTGCGCCAGGCGGTGACGAAATATTCGCCCGGCACGCCCTATTGGCCGGGCTCCCCCTCGACTGATTATGAGGGCCCGACCGACACCGACAAGAATGGCGATCGCCATTTCTGGGATGTCTGGTCCGGCTCGAAACCGGTCGAACGCTATCTCGACAGCTGTCCTCGCTTCATGTCCGAATATGGCTTCCAGGCGATGCCGGACCTCGCGACGATCCGCGCTTTCGCGGGCAAGGGCCCGCTTGCCGCCGACAGCCCGGTGATGAAGGCGCACCAGAAATTCCTCGCCGGCGAGGGCAATGAGCGATTGCTGATGTACCTGCGCGACCGCCTGCGCCCGGCAAAGGATTTCGCCGATCTCGTCTATCTGACGCAGGTCAACCAGGCCGAGGCGATCCGGATCGCCGCATTGCATCACCGTGCATGCCGCCCGGTGACGATGGGGTCGCTCTACTGGCAGCTGAATGACGTCTGGCCCTCGATCAGCTGGGCGAGCATCGATCATGACGGCCAGTGGAAGCTGCTGAACTATGCCGCGCGGCGCTTCTTTGCACCCCAGGCGATTGCTGCGGAGCACAAGGATGGCGCGACGCGGATCTCGCTGATCTCCGACGCGACCACGCCGATCGCCGCGCGCTGGCGGGTGCGCGCGATGGACATGGCGGGCACCGTGCTGAACGACACCACCACCCCCGCGACGTTGCCGCCGCTCTCGTCGACGCTCGCCGCGACGCTCCCCGATGCGACGCTGTTCGGCAGCGCCGCGCCGGGGGCCAGCTATGCGGTCGCCGAGCTTATCATCGGTGACGCGGTCGCCAGCCGGGCGATCATCGAGCGCGCGCTGCCCAAGGACATGGCCTATCCCGATCCGGGCCTGAGCGTCACCTGGTCGGGCTCGACCGCGACGATCACGGCCAGCCGCTTCGCCCGCGCGGTCATGCTCGATTTCGGGGACGTGGCGGCGCAGCCCGCCGATGACGGGTTCGACCTTCTGCCGGGCGAGACGCGGACCGTCGCCGTTGCGTCGGACGCGTCGCCTGCCACACTGCGCAAAGCGCTCACCTTGAGGACACTTGCCCGATGATCTGGCTCCTGCTCGCCTCCGCCGATCCCGTCGCCACCGCGGTCGCCACCATGTCGATGGAAGAAAAGGCCGCGCAGCTGCA
Organism: Sphingomonas sp. BK481; assembly: GCF_014194875.1. NCBI lineage: Bacteria > Pseudomonadati > Pseudomonadota > Alphaproteobacteria > Sphingomonadales > Sphingomonadaceae > Sphingomonas > Sphingomonas sp. BK481. The sequence continues at coordinate 264,953 of NZ_JACIAP010000002.1, forward strand.
AAGCACCGCGCCCGCCGATCCGAAGCTCGGGCTGCCCGCCTATGACTGGTGGAACGAGGGACTGCACGGTCTCGCGCGCAACGGGCATGCGACGGTGTTCCCGCAGGCGATCGGCATGGCCGCGACCTGGGATCCGGTGCTCGTCCGCAAAATCGGCGACGTCGTCGCGACCGAGGCACGCGCGCGCTTCAATGCGAAGCCCGCCAATGCCGATCGCCGCATCTATGAAGGGCTGACGATCTGGTCGCCCAACATCAACATCTTCCGGGATCCGCGCTGGGGGCGCGGGCAGGAAACCTATGGCGAGGACCCGTATCTGACCGGGCGGCTCGGCGTCGCGTTCATCGGCGGTCTCCAGGGCCCCGACCCGCTCCATCCCAAGGTCGTCGCCACGCCGAAGCATTTCGCGGTGCATAGCGGCCCCGAGGCGGGGCGCGACAGTTTCGACGTCGACCCCAGCCCGCAGGATCTGGAAGCAACCTACCTGCCCGCCTTCCGTCAGGCGGTGACCGAGGGCAAGGCGCTCTCGCTGATGTGCGCGTACAACTCGATCCACGGGGTGCCCGCCTGCGCGTCGTCGCCGCTGATGGTCGACCGGCTGCGGCGCGACTGGGGCTTTACCGGCTTCACCGTCTCGGATTGCGACGCGGTCGGTAATATCAGCACCTATCACCACTACCGGCTCGACACGCCCGGCGCAGCGGCGGCGGCGATCAGGGGCGGCACCGACCTCAATTGCGGCACCGCCTATGCCGGCCTCCCCGCCGCAGTGCGCCAGGGCCTGGTGAGCGAGGCGGAGGTCGACACCGCGCTGACGCGGGCGTTCCGCGCCCGCCGCGCGCTGGGCATCGCGTTCGGCGGCGACAGCCCGTGGAGCAAGATCGGCACCGATCAGGTCGACACCCCCGCGCACCGTGCGCTCGCGCTCGAGGCGGCGCGCAAGTCGATCGTGCTGCTCAAGAACGATGCCAGCCGCCTGCCGCTCAAGACCGGCAGCCGGATCGCGGTGATCGGCACCAATGCCGACGATATCGGCGTGCTTCAGGGCAATTACCACGGCACCGCGGTCGCCCCGGTCACCCCGCTCGACGGCATCCGCAAGCAGTTCGGCGCCGCCAATGTCCGCTATGCCCAGGGTTCGGTGCTCGCCGACGGCGCGCCGGTGGTGGTTCCCGAGACCGTCTTTCCACAGGGTCTGAAGGCCGAATATTTCGCTGGTACCGGGACGACCGGCGGCACGCCGGTGCTGACGCGCACCGAACGCCGCATCGATGCCGACCTCAACCGCGTCAGTCCGGCGCCCGGGCTTGGCCGCAGCTTCGCCGTCCGCTGGTCGGGCGTCTTCACCCCGCCCGCCGCGGGTGACTATACGCTGGTAATCGACGTCCCGGCGTGCTGGAAAGACTGTTCGGTCCATGACGTCGCACGCCTCTGGATCGGCGACCGCCAGCTCACTGCGGGCGAGGTCAAGAAAGGCCGCATCGAGATCCCGGTCTCCAGCGACGGCAAGCCCGCCGCCTTCCGCCTCGAACTCGATCACCGCAGCGACGACGAGGGCATCCGCCTGCTCTGGACGCCGCCCGCCGCGCCGATGCTCGCCGCCGCCGTCGCCGCCGCAAACGCGTCGGACGTCGTCGTCGCGGTGATGGGCCTGTCGCCCGATCTCGAGGGCGAGGCGCTGTCGGTCAGCGTCCCCGGATTCGTCGGTGGCGACCGCACCGACATCGGGCTTCCGCTCGCGCAACAGGCGCTGCTGAAAGCACTGCGCGCGACCGGCAAACCCGTCATCCTCGTCCTGACCAGCGGCAGCGCGGTGGCGGTCGATCCGTCGCTCGCCGACGCGATCCTGACCGCTTGGTATCCGGGCCAGGCCGGCGGCACCGCGATCGCCGAGACGCTGGCGGGGCTCAACAACCCCTCGGGTCGCCTCCCCGTCACCGTCTACAAGTCCGCGAGCGACCTGCCCGCCTTCATCGACTATACGATGAAGGAGCGCACCTACCGCTACTTCACCGGCAAGCCGCTCTGGGGCTTCGGGCACGGGCTGAGCTATACCAGTTTCGGCTATGCCGCGGCAAAACCCAGCCTCACCGTCGCGGCCGGCCAGCCTCTCACGCTCGCGGCGAAGGTCTCGAACACCGGCGCGCGCGCGGGCGAAGAGGTCGTTCAGGCCTATCTCGTCCCGACCGCGACCACCGGCGGCGGAGCGACCACCGCGGTGCTCCAGCGCCAGCTCGTCGGCTTCGACCGCGTCGCGCTCAAGCCCGGCCAGTCGCGCACCGTCTCGTTCGCGCTCGATCCCCGCTCGATGAGCAGCGTCGCGCGCGACGGCACGCGGACGATCCAGCCCGGCGCCTATCGCCTCTATGTCGGCGGCGGCCAGCCCGGCGACGGCGAGGGGCAATGGACCGACCTGACGATCACCGGCGCAGCGGTGGGGCTGCCCAAATGATCGATCGCCGTTCGTTGATCGCCGGCGGGCTCGCGCTCGTCGGCACCCCTGCCTTTGCCGCCCGCCCGGGCCTGCCCTCCAAGCGCCCCGCCGTCGCCGACCGTCTGTTCAAGAGCCGGGCGGTGGAACGCGAGATCGCCCGCGTCTCGGCCCGGATCGCCGATCCGAAGCTGCGCTGGATGTTCGGCAACTGCTATCCCAACACGCTCGACACGACCGTGCGGATGTCGACAATCGCGGGCGCGCCCGATGCCTTCGTCATCACCGGCGACATTCCCTGCCTGTGGCTACGCGACAGCTCGGCGCAGCTCCGCCCCTATCTCCACCTCGTCCGCAACGATCCCGCGCTGCGCACCGTGTTTCGCGGGCTGATCGCCCGCCAGTCGCGGTCGATCCTGCTCGATCCCTATGCCAACGCATTTCGCGAGGATCCCGCCGGGAAGACCGAGCTGAGCTGGGCGTTGCACGACCAGACCGAGATGAAACCGGGTGTTGCCGAGCGCAAATGGGAGATCGACTCACTCTGCTACCCGATGCGTCTCGCTTATGGCTATTGGCAGGCGACGCGCGACGCGACCCCGTTCGACGCGACCTGGGCGGAGGCAGCACGCGCCAGCCTGCGCACCTATCGCGAGCAGCAGCGTAAGGATGGCCGCGGACCCTATAGCTTCCTGCGCGCCTCGAACCGCAATACCGAGACGATGGCGCTCGAGGGCTGGGGCAATCCCGCCAAGCCGAACGGCCTGATCCAGTGCGGCTTTCGTCCGTCCGACGATGCCTGCCTCTATCCCTATCTTATCCCGGCCAATCATTTCGCGGTGACGACGCTGCGTGAACTGGCCGTCGTCGCGAAGGAGGCGCGCAATGACACCGCGCTCGCCGCCGATGCCACCGCGCTCGCGGCCGAGGTCGAGACCGCGCTCAACGCGCACGGCAAGATGCGGCTGCGCGACGGCCGCGAGGTGTGGGCCTATGAGGTCGACGGGTTCGGCAACGCGGTCTTCATGGACGACGCCAACGTGCCGTCGCTGTCCGCGCTTGCCTATATGGGCTGCGCTCCCGCCACCGACCCGCTCTGGCGCCGCACCTCGGACGCGGCCTGGAGCGACGCCAATCCCTATTTCTTCAAGGGCACCAAGGCGGAGGGGATCGGCGGCCCGCATGTCGGGCTCGGCCAGATCTGGCCGATGTCGCTGATCATCCGCGCGCTTGCCGGCGCCGACGACGCGACCGTTCGCAGCTGCCTCAGGATGCTGCGCGATACGGATGCCGACACCGGCTTCATGCACGAGGCGTTCGACAAGGACGATCCCACCAAGTTCACGCGCAGCTGGTTCGCCTGGACGAACGGTCTGTTCGGGGAACTGCTCGTCCATCTTGCCGATACCCGCCCCGCGCTGCTGGCGGCGCCGTTATGAGGCTCACGCGACGTGCGTTGCTCGGCTCGACCGGTGCGCTGGCGCTGACCGGCGCGATGCCGGCCTTTGCCGGGCGGTCGCGTGCGGTGCCCGATCTGTGGATCGGCACCGGCGGTGACGGTCATACCTATCCCGGCGCGACCGTGCCCTTCGGCATGGTCCAGGTCAGCCCCGATACGGATACGGAGAACTGGGCGAACTGCTCGGGCTATCATCGCGGTGACCCGTCGATCATGGGCTTTTCGCACACGCATCTGTCGGGCACCGGTATCGCCGACATGATGGACGTGCTCGTCGTGCCTGCCCGCGGCCCGGTCAAGCTGCGCCCCGGCGCGCCCGACCGTCCCGGCGAAGGCTATCGCCAGACCTATGCACAGGAGAGTGCCGAGCCCGGCTATTATGCCTGCACGCTGGGCAACGGCGTCCGCTCCGAACTCACCGCTGAAGCGCGCGTCGGGTGGCAGCGGCACCGCTTTCCCGCCGGCCCCGGGCATCTCCTGATCGACCTCGGCAATTACCGCGACAGCCGCCCGGGCGAAGGCCCGCTGATCGACGACAGCCGGATCGAGCTCGAATCGGACGGCATCCTGATCGGCAGCCGCCGCACCTTCCGCTGGGCCAAGGGGCGCCGCATCCACTTCGCGATGCAGGTCTCGCGCAAGCCCGACAGGATTACGCTCCATGCGGGCGACCAGGTCGTCAACGGCGCGATCGCGACCGCCGACCGCGTGCGCGCGGTGCTGCACTACGACGATGCGGGCTCCGCCCCGATCGTCGTGCGCACTGCGGTCTCCGCGGTCGACATGGCGGGCGCACGGACCAACCTCGCCGCCTCGGCCTCGCGCGATTTCGATGCGGCGCGGCGTCAGGCGATCGGCGACTGGGCCGACGCCCTCAAGACCGTGAAGATCGAGGGTGGCAGCGACGACCAGCGCGTCGTCATGGCGACTGCGCTCTATCATGCGATGCTCGCGCCGACGCTGTTTTCGGATGTCGACGACCGCTATGTCGGGCTCGACCGGCTGGTCCACAGCGTGCCCAAAGGCGATCAGGCCTACAGCACCTATTCGACCTGGGACACCTATCGTACGCTCCACCCGCTACTGACCCTGGTCGCGCCCGATCGCGCGCGGTCACTCGTCCGTGACCTGGTCCGCCAGACGCAGCAAAGCGCCTATGGCCCGCCCTGCTGGCCGCTCCAGGGGGTCGAGACCGGCACGATGATCGGCTGGCATTCGGTCGCGATCATGGCGGAGGCGGCAGCCAAGGGCATCGACGCAGACTATGCCGCCGCCTGGCCCGCGATCCGCACGCGCGCGTTCGACGCCAAGGCCCCCGACCTCGTCAACAGCCGCGCGCGGGGCACCTATATCGCGCGTGGCTATCTGCCCGCCGATCAGGTCGACGAGTCGGTCAGCCGAACGCAGGAATATGCCTATGACGACTGGGCGATGGCCGCCCTCGCGGCCAGGGCCGGCGCGACCGACGACGCCGCCCGCCTGCGCGAGCGCAGCCGGAACTATCGCAACGTGCTCGACCCGGTGATCGGCCTGGCGCGGCCCAAGCTTGCCGATGGCAGCTGGCTGACGCCCTATGACCCGATCCAGCTCGGCCACATCAAGCGCTACCATGATTTCACCGAAGCCAATGGCTGGCAGACGACCTTCCTCAATCAGCATGACCTCTACGGCCAGATCGCGCATTTCGGTGGCGATGCGAAGTTCGCCGCGCGCCTCGATGCGCTGTTTGCTGCGCCCTCGACGCTGCCCAGGGACGCGCCGCCCGACATATCGGGGCTGATCGGCCAATATGCGCACGGCAACGAACCCGATCAGCACGTGCCCTATCTCTACGCTTATGTCGGCCAGCCCTGGAAGACGCAGGCGCTGGTCCGCAAGATCCTGACGACGATGTACAAGCGCGCGCCCGACGGGATCATCGGCAATGACGATTGCGGCCAGATGAGCGCATGGTTCGTGATGTCAGCGCTCGGCCTCTACCCGGTCGATCCGGTCGCGGCGGTCTATGTGTTCGGCGCGCCGCTCTTCACCCGCGCCGAACTCAAGGTCGGGGGCAAGCGCAAGGTCGTGATCGAGGCGCCGGGCAACCGCATCGATACGCCCTATGTCACCGCGGTCACTTGGAACGGCAAGCCCTGGACGAAAAGCTGGATCGCGCATGCCGATCTCGTCGCTGGCGGTACGCTGCGCTTCACCATGTCCGCCACCCCCGATCCGGCGTTCGGCGAGAAGCTCGCTGACCGCCCCCCCTCGTTCGGCCGCCCCGCCACCTGAACTCCCATGGAGACGATGATGACCGAAGTTTCCCGCCGCCTCCTGCTCGCCTCGGGCCTCGCCGCAACCGCGACGCCTGCGCTCGCGGCGACCCGCGCGGCCGCCCCCAAGCCATGGGGTGCGACGCCGTCGAAGCGCCAGCTCGCCTGGCATGCGCGCGAGCAATATGCCTTTGTCCATTTCTCGATCAACACCTTCACCGATCGCGAATGGGGCTATGGCGACGAGGATCCCAAGCTCTTCGATCCGACCGATTTCGACCCCGACCAGATCGTCGCGGCGGCCAAGGCAGGCGGCATGCGCGGCATCATCCTGACCGCCAAGCATCATGACGGCTTCTGCCTGTGGCCGACGATGCTGACCGAGCATTGCATCCGCAACAGCCCGTACAAGAACGGCAAGGGCGATGTCGTCGGCGAGATGGAGCGCGCGACCAGGCGGGCCGGGCTCGATTTCGGGCTGTACCTCTCGCCCTGGGATCGCAATCACGCGGACTATGGCCGCCCGGCCTATGTCGAGTATTTCCGCAAGCAGGTGGTCGAGCTCTGCACGCGCTATGGCACGCTGTTCGAATTCTGGTTCGACGGCGCCAATGGCGGCGACGGCTATTATGGCGGCGCGCGCGACACGCGGAAGATCGATGCGCCGAAATATTACAACTGGCCGTCGATCGTCGCGCTGGTCCATCAGCATCAGCCTATGGCCTGTACCTTCGATCCTTTGGGCGCGGATGTCCGCTGGGTCGGCAATGAGGACGGCGTCGCGGGCGATCCCTGCTGGCCGACCATGCCGAACCATCCCTATGTCCAGAGCGAGGGTAATTCGGGCGTGCGCGGTGCACCGCTCTGGTGGCCGGCCGAGACCGACGTCTCGATCCGGCCGGGCTGGTTCTATCACGCGGACGAGGATGCGAAGGTCAAGACGCCCGCGCGGCTGGTAAAGCTGTACGACGAGTCGGTCGGTCGCGGCACCAACCTCAACCTCAACCTGCCGCCCGACCGGCGCGGCCGCCTCGCCGATATCGACGTCGCCGTGCTGAAATCCTTCGGCACCGCGCAGGCCGCCACCTTCGCGCGCAACCTCGCCCAGGGCGCGGTCGCGACCGCCAGCCACAGTCGCGGCTCAGGCTTTTCGCCGGCAAACGTCCTCGACGGTCGCGCCGACAGCTATTGGTCGACCGCCGACGGGATCACGACGCCCAGTCTCGTGCTCGACCTTCCGCCCGGCCGGGCCTTCGACCTCATCCGCCTGCGCGAATATCTCCCGCTCGGGCTGCGCGTGACGCGGTTTGCGGTCGATGCCGAAGTGGACGGCCGGTGGCGTGAACTGGCACAGCACGCCTGCATCGGCGCGCAGCGGATCATCCGCCTGCCCGCGCCGGTCACAGCCCGCCGCCTGCGCCTGCGAATCCTTGAGGCGCCGGCCTGTCCCGCGATCCGCGAAATCGCGCTCTTCCGCCAGGTCGCGCCCACCGCGGTCGCGACTGTCGTCGCATCCGACCCGAGCATCGTCGCCACGACGCGCTGGTCGATCGCTGCCGCCTCCGCCCCCGGCGCACAGGCCCTGCTCGACAACGATACCGCGACGAGCTGGGCGCTGCCCGCCCCCAAACCCGGCGCCCCCGCCTCGGTGACGATCGACCTTGGCGCGACCGAGACGCTCGCCGGGTTCAGCCTGACGCCGTCTCGCGCGGTCATGGCGGACACCGCGCCGCCAAAGGGCTACCGGATCGAGACGAGCACCGACGGCACCAACTGGCAAGAGGCCGGCAAGGGCGAACTGCCTAACATCGCCTATGCGCTCGCGACTCAGCGCATCGCCTTTGCGACCCCGGTCACCGCCCGTCTGCTCCGCCTCAGCTTTGCCGAGACCGCGATCCCTGCCCGTCGCCTCGCAATCGCCGGGATCGGCGCGTTCCGGCCGCGCAGCGGGTGACGCAATGATACGGTCTGTCCCACGCGTGCAATAAATCGCGGGCATACCTCAGGTCGGATCCGGTGCCGCGACGGTGCCGGTCCGGCCGGGGACACGCCATGACAGCGATCGAAACCAGTGCAACGCCGATGACCAGCATGGCAGGGGCCGCCGCGGACGCCGCAGCGGCCGGGCCGGTGATACGATCGGCCTGGCTCGCACCAGGATTCTACCTCGCCTTTCTGTTCGGTGCGCTGTTTCTGTTCGCGATCGGCCTGCTTCTGCTCTGGCGGTCGGCGAAAAAACTCCGGCGATTCCGGGCACCTGCTGGAAACGGACTCGGTTCGGCGTGGTCCGGGCAACATCCGTCGCCCACGACCTGATCCCCTAACATGAAGCAGGCCGATTCCTTGCCGCCTGTGTGGACCCGGTCTGGTGGATCGCACGTTGAGCACCCGAACTTCGTCCTCGACAGCAAGGATCCGCAATGAGCGACATCGAACAGCGCAACCCCGGCAACGGTGGTGAGACGCATCAGCAGGCAGGCGGCGACGTCCCCGTCCTGACCACCAACCACGGCGTGCCCGTGTCCGACAACCAGAACAGCCTGAAATCCGGCGCGCGTGGTCCCACGCTGCTCGAGGATTTCGTACTGCGCGAGAAGATCTTTCATTTCGATCATGAGCGGATCCCCGAGCGGATCGTCCATGCGCGCGGATCGGGTGCGCACGGCTATTTCGAAGCTACCGATGACATTTCCGATCTGACCAAGGCGGCGGTGTTCAAGAAGGGCACGAAGACCGAGCTCTTCACGCGCTTCTCGACGGTCGCTGGCGGCGCCGGTTCGGTCGACACCCCGCGCGATGTGCGCGGCTTCGCGGTCAAGTTCTACACGACCGAGGGCAACTGGGATCTCGTCGGCAACAACATTCCGGTGTTCTTCATCCAGGACGCGATCAAGTTCCCCGACCTGATCCATTCGGTGAAGATGGAGGCCGATCGCGCCTATCCGCAGGCAGGTTCGGCGCACGACACCTTCTGGGACTGGGCATCGCTGACCCCGGAATCGACGCACATGCAGATGTGGGCGATGTCCGACCGCACCCTGCCGCGTTCGCTGCGGATGATGGAAGGCTTCGGCGTCCACACGTTCCAGCTCGTGAACGAGGAAGGCAAGTCGAGCTTCGTCAAGTTCCACTGGAAGCCCAAGCTCGGTCTCCAGTCGACGATCTGGGACGAGACGCTCAAGCTACAGGCCGCGGACAACGACTATCATCGTCGCGACCTGTGGGAAGCGATCGACACCGGCGACTTCCCCGAGTGGGAGCTCGGCATCCAGGTGTTCGACAAGGCGTTCGCCGAGGCGCAGCCTTATGACGTGCTCGATTCGACCAAGCTGATCCCTGAGGAGGACGTTCCCGTTCGGATCATCGGCCGGATGGTGCTCGACCGCAACGTCGACAACTTCTTCGCCGAGACCGAGCAGGTCGCGTTCCTGCCGACCAACATCGTCCCCGGCATCGATTTCTCGAACGATCCGCTGCTTCAGGGCAGGTTGTTCAGCTATCTCGACACGCAGAAGTCGCGTCTCGGCACGACCAACTTCCACCAGATCCCGGTCAACGCACCCCGCAGCCCCGCTGGCAATTTCCAGCGTGACGGCATGATGCAGACCAAGGTGCCCAAGGGTCGTGCCAATTACGAGCCGAACAGCCTGTCGGTTGTCGGCGAAGACGGTGGCCCACGCGAATCGCCGAACGGCTTCGTGACGACCACCAACCCGACCGGTGCAGACGAGCAGGGCGAGAAGCTGCGGATGCGCGCCGAACTGTTCGGTGACCATTACAGCCAGGCACGGCTGTTCTGGGTGTCGGCAACCGACAATGAGAAGGCGCATATCGCGTCGGCCTTCACCTTCGAGCTGTCGAAGGTCGGTCTCGCGCATGTTCAGGAGCGCACCGTTGCCAACCTGCGCAACGTGAACGAAGAACTCGCGACGCGCGTTGCCGATGGTCTCGGCATCGCCCTGCCGGCGGCCAATCCGGCGTTCCGTGCGCCGGTCGACATGCCACCGAGCCCGGCACTGTCGATCCAGAAGAACATGAAGGAGACGCTCGAGGGCCGTCAGGTCGGGATCCTGATCGCCGACGGGTCGGATGGCGCAGAGATCGACGCGGTCGTCGCGGCGGTCGAGGGTGCAGGCGGCAAGCCGGTGCTGGTCGCGCCCAAGGTCGGTGGCGCGAAGCTTGCCGATGGCAGCATGAAGAAGGCACAGGGCCAGCTTGCGGGCAGCCCGTCGCAGATCTTCGACGCGGTGGCGGTCGTCCTGTCGGCCGACGGGTGCAAGATGCTCCTGAAGGAAGGCGCGGCGGTCCAGTGGGTCATGGATGCGTTCGGTCATCTGAAGGCGATCGGCGCCAGCGATGCGGCCAAGCCGCTTCTCGACAAGGCCGGCGTAGAGCCCGATGCGGGTGTGGTGGCGCTGGCCGACATCGCGACCGCAGGTGCAAAGCGCTATTGGGATCGTGAACCCAGCGTCCGCATGCTCGCCTGACCGGCACGAGAATGAGATCACGCCGTTCGTGTATGGTCTCATTCGTCCAACAGAAGAACGGCCGCCCCGCACATCATGTGCGGGGCGGCCGTTTCGCGTCTGGCCCAGCTGTACGCGTGGACGGTCTAGGAGCGAACGAGCTCGACGATCTCGAACGCATGCGATCGCCAACCGCGCTGGATCGACGCCTCCTCGGCCGCGACGCGCTTCTTCTTCGCCTCGGCCAATGACTTGCTGTGCCCCCAGAACACTTCGGTCTTGCCGTTGGCGAGCACCGCGACGATCCGCCAGTAGTGCGTGAACGCAGTCGCCGTAGGCCCGATCGTCTTCACATAGCCATCGGGCAGCGTCGCGGTGAGATAATGCTTCTTCGCCAAGTGCGCGTCAGTCCGCCGCTGGCGCGGCTGCTGCATCCGTCCTGGCCGCGAGCATGTACCCGAAGACGACGAAGACCAGCCCGCCGACGGTGTTTCCCGCGGTCACAACGACGAGATTGTGCACCGTGCCCGCCAGATCGATCACCGGATGCGGCGCCATGAGGCCGAGCGTGAGCGCGGTCATGTTGGCGACCGAATGCTCGAAGCCGGCAGCAACGAACGCGAGCAGGATCCAGGCCATCGCGATGCACTTGGCCGCATCGCCCTTCATCCGCGCCGCCGTCCAGATTGCGAGACAGACGAGCCAGTTGCACAGGATCGCCCGCGCGAACAACGCGATACCGTCCGCCTCGACCTTGTGCTGGACATAGGCGTTGAACATCGTGTCGGCATTGGCGAACACGGCGCCGCCCCCGCCGATCGCGAAGATCACCGATAACAGGACGCCACCGACCAGATTGCCGAGCCATACAACGGCCGCCAGCGTGATCGCCTCACCATAGCTGATGGTCCGCTTCGCCAGGCCGAAGCCAAGATACATGACATAGCCGGTGAACAGCTCGGCGCCGGCGAATACCGTCAGGATCAGGCCGATCCCGAACGTCGCGCCCATCACCAGTGGCCGGACGCCGGGAGGAAGCCCCGCCGCCGCGCTGATCGCCAGGATCATCGCGATCCCGATATAGGTTCCCGCCAGGATCGCGCCTGCAAAGAAGCCGATCGGCGAGCGACGCCACGCCGCGGCCTTGGCCGCCGCGAGCGTCGCATAGGTGTCGATCGTCGGCGCGTATCCCGCGCTCATACCATAGCAGCCTGGCTCTGGCCGACGACCCCCGCGCGCGCCACGCCGCGCTCCGCACCGACATCCCCGCCAGCCCGCCGCACCGTGACCGGAACCGACTTGTAGGACGGGGTGAAGCTCTGCGGATCATGATCCTCGAGCGCGATCAGCGGCTGCGTCTCGGGATAATAGGACGCGATGCACCCGTCCGGCAGCGCGTAGCGGACCAGGGTCAGCTTCTGCACGACGCGGTCGGGATGCGCATATTGCAACGCGGTGGCGACATCGACGACATCGCCCTCCGCATAGCCGAGCCGCGCCATGTCCCGCTCGTTCATGAACAGGATGTCGCGACGGCCGAAGACACCGCGATACCGGTCGTCGAGGCTGTAGACGGTCGTGTTGTACTGATCATGCGCCCGCAGCGTCGTCAGACGCAGCACGTCCGGCGCGTTCGCGGTCTCGTCTTCCTCGATCCCCTCGGCGACGATGAAGTTCGCCTTGCCGCTGCTCGTCTTCCAGATCCGCATCGCGGCGGAATTGGGCAAATGGAACCCGCCGGGCTTGCGGATGCGCGCGTTGTAATCGGCGAAATCGGGGAACACCGCCTCGATCTTGTCGCGGATCAGGTCGTAATTGCCGACAAAGGCATCCCAGTCGATATCGCCCTTGCCCTGCAGCGTCGCCTTGGCGATCTCGCCGACGATCCAGATCTCGGACTTTACATTCTCGCCCGGCGGCATCAGGAAGCCGCGCGAGGCGTGGACCATCGACATCGAATCCTCGACGGTGACGGACTGTGGGCCACCGGCCTGCGTGTCGAGCTCGGTCCGCCCCAGGCATGGCAGGATATAGGTGTCCTTCGCCATCAACAGCATCGTGCGGTTGAGCTTGGTGGTGATGTGCACCGCCAGATCGAGATTGCGGAACCCTTCGGCGCACGCCTGCGGATCGGACGACGCGATGGCGAGGTTGCCGCCCAGGCAGACGATCGCCTTGGCCTTGCCGTCGCGCATCGCGGCGATGCTTTCGACCACCGAATGACCATGCTCGCGCGGCGGCTCGAAATTGAAGACCTTCTTCATCTGATCGAGCAACAGCGGCATCGGGCGTTCGGTGATGCCGACCGTCCGGTCGCCCTGCACGTTGCTATGCCCGCGCAGAGGACAGATCCCGGCGCCGGGGCGGCCCATATTGCCGCGCAGCAGCAACAGGTTCGCAAGCTGCTGGACGTTGCTGGTCCCGGTGCGGTGCTGGGTGATCCCCATGCCGTAACAGGCGATCGTCGCCTTGGACGACGCATAGATCCGCGCGACGTCCTCGAGATCCGCCCGGCGCAAACCACTGGCCTGTTCGATATCGGCCCAGTCAGTCCATGCGAGATCGGCGATATAGGGTTCGAGCCCGTCGGTATGCTCGGCGATGAAAGCATGGTCGAGCGCGGGTTCGCCGCCGCTCGCGCGCGCCGCCTCGTCGAGCGCGACGAGTGCCTTGGCGATACCCTTGAGCGCCGCGGCGTCACCGCCGACCTTCACCTGCAGATAGGAGCTGGCGATCTGGGTCGCCGACATCGTCGCCATCTCGACCACCGACTGCGGCGATTCGAAGCGTTCGAGCGAGCGCTCCTTGAGCGGGTTGAACACGATGATCTTGCCACCGCGGCGCGACACCTCGCGCAGCGTCGCCATCATCCGAGGATGGTTCGTCCCCGGATTATGGCCGATCGACAGGATCAGGTCGGCATGGTCGAAATCCTCGAGACTGACCGTACCCTTGCCGATCCCGATCGACTTGGGGAGGCCGACCGACGTCGCCTCGTGGCACATGTTCGAACAGTCGGGGAAGTTGTTGGTCCCGTACAGCCGCACGAACAGCTGATAGAGGAATGCCGCCTCGTTCGAGCAGCGGCCCGAGGTATAGAATTCGGCTTGGTTCGGGTCCGGCACCGCGGCCAGACCCGAACCGATCGCGGACATCGCCTCCGCCCAGGTCACGACCTCATAATGGTCGGTCGCGGCGTTGTAGCGCAACGGTTCGGTGACGCGACCCTGATCCTCGATCCAATGATCGCTCTGCTTCCAGATCTCGGAGACGCTGTGCTTGGCGAAGAAGTCGGCGCCGATCAGCTTGGCCGTGGATTCCCATGCCACCGCCTTGGCGCCATTCTCGCAGAATTCGAACGACGAGGTATGCTTGGGGTCCGGCCAGGCGCAGCTCGGACAGTCGAACCCGTCGGGCTGGTTGGACTTCAGCAGCGTCTGCCCGCCCCGCACGACGATCTGCTGGGCCTTCAACGACGTGGCAACCGCCTTGAGCGCACCCCAGCCACCGGCCGGGCCCGTATAGTCGACAATCCCGTCGGGACGCTTGTTACGCATACTCAAATCTCCAAATCGGGCGTGTCACCGCGGAAATTGCCCGGGTCCATGCAGCCTAAACATTTGGAGTCGCGATACCGCGCCGCAGCATAAGCGGCAAAACAGGAAAATCGCAGCTGGTGATCGCCTCTATAGGTCAGTACGGCTTTCATTTGACTAGCAATAAGGTTTGACCATCGCCCGCACGTCCACGCGCGCCTTCAGCCGTGCGGCGAGCAGTGCGGTACCGCTGATCTTGCGCTGCACGAACAGCATGTCAGCCGACGGGATATGCCAGGTCGACCGGTCGCGCGCGATCGCCGCGCCCTCGTCCCGCAGCACCGAGACGAAGCTGCGATCGCCGAAGTCGAAAGGCCCCGTCCGGTTCATCTCTGCCAGGATCACGTCGATCATGCGGTCGATCTGCGGCCGATGCCCCACGACCGCGGCCTCGCCCAGAAAGCCAGCCTGAACGGCGGCGTCGCGGACCGCGTCGCGCTGTCCGGCAAGCCCCGCGGCCAGCAGCCGGCGATACCCGTCCGCCACGGCCTGCGGCACCGCACGCGCGGCACCGAAGTCGAGCAAGACGATCCGCCCCGTCTCGGCCTGCCAGCGATAATTCGCAAAATTGGGATCGGTCTGCATCAGCCGCCAGTCGAGCAGTTCGTGCAGCGTGAGCCTGATCAGCCGCTCCATGGCCGTATCGCGTACGTCTTGGGGTGCGGTCTCGAGGCTCTCGATCGGCGTACAGTCGATATACTCCATCGCCAGCACGCGCGGCGTCGACAATGTCGGCTCGAGTTGCGGAACGACCAGCCCCGCATCGTCGCCCACCAGCGCGCGATAGCGTTCCAGCATCTCGCCCTCGCGGACATAATCCGCCTCGTCGTGCAATTGCTGTTTCGCATCACCGAGCAGCCGCGTGATGTCGAGCTCCTTGGGCAACAGCCCGGACACGCGCAGCAGCGTGGCGACATTGTCGACATCCGCGTCGATGCTGTCCTTCACGCCCGGATATTGCACCTTGATCGCCAGCACGCGTCCGTCGGGGAGCCGTGCCCGGTGCACCTGGCCGATCGATGCGGCCGCGACCGGATGCGCCTGGAAATGGGCGAAGCGGCGGCGCCAGTCTTTCCCCCATTCGGCCGTGAGCACCCGGTCGAGCTGCGCGGGCGGCATGTGATGCGCATCGTTGCGCAGCCTGGCGAGGATCGTCGCCAGCTCGGGCGGCAGCATGTCGCCCGCGTCCATCGACACCATCTGGCCGAGCTTCATCGCCGCACCGCGCAGATGCGACAGCTGGTCCGCGACCCGCACCGCATTGGCGGGAGTCAGCAGCAGGTCCGACATGCGCGGACGCTCGCCGCTCGCGAGGCGCCGGGCCCCCTCGGCGACCACCCCGCCC
This sequence comes from Sphingomonas sp. BK481, assembly GCF_014194875.1. Classification (NCBI taxonomy): domain Bacteria; kingdom Pseudomonadati; phylum Pseudomonadota; class Alphaproteobacteria; order Sphingomonadales; family Sphingomonadaceae; genus Sphingomonas; species Sphingomonas sp. BK481. The sequence continues at coordinate 280,505 of NZ_JACIAP010000002.1, forward strand.
GCGACGCCGCCGGCAAGCCGCCCGAACACGCCGAGCCGCGACAGCCGGCCCCGCGGGATCGACCGCCCGCCACGCGATTGCGATCCGGCGTCGAAGCCGGACTCGTTATCAGCGTCTGGATTTTGCTCGGCGCCCAGCTCCGTACCGGGCATGACAGGATCTTCGCTCGTCGGTCTATCCTCGGTCTGGAGAGCCCCTTGCGCGAGACCGCTTCTTAGATGGTAAGCTGGGGTGGAGGATCAACCATCGGACCGCCATCCATGACGCCACCTGTTTTCAATAACATCACCCGCCGCACCTTGCTCTGCGGCATGGCGACCGCGACGCTCGCCACCGGTCTGCGCGCCACGCCGCCATCGCCGCGCGACGCCCGCGTGCTCGTCGGCACCTATGCGCGCGAGGGCGGCAAGGGCCTGTACACGCTGTCGCATGACCGCGCGCGCAATCGCTGGCAGGTCGAGCCGCCCGTCGCCGGGATCGACGACGCGTCGTTCGCGGTGCGGGCACCCCGCACCGGGCTATGGTACGTCCTTCGTGAGCAGGCGAAAGGGTCGGTGACCGGCTTCACGCCCGACTGGAAAGCCCGCGGCACGATGCCATCGGGTGGCGCCGATCCCTGCCATGCCGCGTTCGACGACGCGTCCGGCTGCCTCGCCATCGCCAATTATTCGAGCGGCAGCGTCGGCTTTTACCGTATCGATCCCGCGACCGGTGCGCCGGGCGAACCGACGATCTTCCGCCATGAGGGGACCGGTCCAGACAAGAGCCGTCAGGAGGGGCCGCATGCGCACTGGGTCGGGTTCAGCCCCGATCGACACTGGCTGCATTCGGTCGACCTCGGCGCCGACACGATCTTCGCCTATCAGTTCGATCCGGGCGCGCGCAGCCTTGTCGCACCGGTCCCGGCCTGGCGCGCGCCGCCGGGAACGGGACCGCGCCACCTCGTCTGGCATCCCCGCCTGCCGCGCGCCTATGTCGTCGCCGAGCTCGCCAATACCGTGACCATGCTCGATGCACAGCCGGACGGGCGTTTCACCACCCGCACGCAGGTATCCACCCTGCCCGATGGCCATGTCGGGTCATCCCAGGCCGCGCACATCGCGATCGATCGCGCCGGCCGGCACCTCTACGTCTCGAACCGCGGCGCTGACAGTATCGCGGTGTTCGCACTAGATCGCGACGGAGTGCCGACCCTCGTCCAGCACATCGCCGCCGGCGGACATTGGCCGCGCATCTTCCTCCTGCTCGAGGATCAGCGGCAGATGCTCGTCGCGAACGAGCGGTCGGGCACGATCGCGGTCATGGCACTTGGCAAGGACGGCCGTCTCGCGCCGACCGATCAGACCCTGCGCGTCCCCGGGCGGTGTTCCTCGCGCCGACTGGTTGACGATCACCCGACCGGTGACGCCCCCGCCCCCGCCCCTGCCCTTGCACGGACCGGGGGATCGGGCATGATCGCACCTCGATCATCGTCAAAGGAGCCGTGCTTGCGCCTCACCCTCGTTCTCGCCCTGTTGTCGGCTGCCCCCGCCGTCGCGCAGCAGCAGCCGATCGCGGCCCCCGCCGACGCCCCGACGCGGCGCTTCACCGGCGCCGACCTGTTCGGCCTGTCGATCGCAGCGGACCCGCAGATCAGCCCTGACGGACGCACGATCGTCTATGTCCGCCGCACCGCCGACGTCATGACCGACCGTGTCCAGTCGTCGCTGTGGCTGATCGACGTTGCGACCGGTCGCCAGTCGCCGTTCGCCGCGCAAGGGTCCGACCCGCGCTGGTCCCCCGACGGCACGCGCGTCGCCTATGCCGCGCGCGACGGCGAGCAATCGCAACTGTTCGTCCGCTGGATCGCGACCGGCACGAGCGCGCGGGTGACGGGCTTTCCCGGCGATCCGCAGGCGCTCGCCTGGTCGCCCGACGGCACCCGGCTCGCTTACGTCGCGACCGTTGCTGGCGAGGCGACGACGCTCGGCAAGGCACCGCCCAAGCCCGAGGGCGCGAAATGGGCCGAGCCGCTGACGGTGATCGACCGCGTCAATTATCGCAACGATGGCCCCGGCTATGTGAAGCCCGGCCGCGATCATCTGTTCGTCGTCGCGGCGGACGGCGGCGCGCCGCAACAGCTCACCTTCGGCGCGTTCGATGACGGCGGCCCCCTGTCATGGACGCCCGACGGCCGCGGGATCGTCTTCGCCGCGATCCGTGGGCACGAAGCCGAGCGGCAGGTGATGAATTCGGACCTCATCGCGGTCGACACGACGAGCGGCGCGATGCGGACGCTGACGACCCGCGACGGCCCCGATGCGCAGCCGCGGATCTCCCCCGACGGCACGCGGATCGCGTGGCTCGGCTTCGACGACAAGCGGCGCAGTTACGAGAACACCCAGCTCTACCTCGGCGACCGCAACGCCGGCAGTCCCCGGTCGCTGACCGCCGCGCTCGATCGCGGGATCGAGGATGCAGTGTGGGCCGCCGACGGGCGCAGCCTCTATGCGAGCTATGACGATCACGGCCAGCGCCGGATTGCGCGCATCGGCCTCGACGGCCGGACGACGCCGCTGGTCGACAATGTCGCGGGCGGCGGGCTCGACCGGCCCTATACCGGGGGCGAGTTCTCGGTCGCGAGAGGCGGAACGATCGCCTATACCGGCGGCGACGGCAGCGCCCCCGCCGATGTCTGGGTGTCGAGCGGTGGCAAGTCACGGCGGCTGACGCAGCTCAACGCGGTGATGACCGGCGCCAAAGCGCTCGCGCCAATCCGCAAGATCGCGGTGACCGCGCCCGATGGCCGCGCGATCGACGCGTGGCTCGCAACGCCCGCCAATCGCACGCCCGGCCAGCGCGTGCCGCTGATCCTGGAAATCCATGGTGGGCCTAACAGCGCCTATGGCCCTGGGTTTGCCACCGACATGCAGCTCTATGCCGCGGCAGGCTATGCGGTGCTGTGGACCAATCCGCGCGGCTCGACCTCCTACGGCGAGGAGTTCGCCAACCTGATCGACAAGAAATACCCGTCCGACGATTATGGCGACCTGATCGCCGCGGTCGACGCGGCGATCGCGGATGGGACCGCGGATCCCGACAATCTGTTCGTCACCGGCGGATCGGGCGGCGGCGTGTTGACCGCCTGGATCGTCGGCAAGACCGACCGGTTCAAGGCCGCGGCGACGCAGAAGCCGGTGATCAACTGGGCGAGCGAGGCGCTGACGATGGACAATACGCTGTTCACGTCGCGCTACTGGTTCAGCAAGCTGCCATGGGAGGATCCGATGAGCTACTGGAACCGCTCGCCGCTCAGTCTCGTCGGCAACGTCAAGACGCCGACCCTGGTCGTGGTGGGCAGCGACGATTACCGCACGCCGGTTTCGGAATCCGAGCAATATTACGCCGCGTTGCAGATTCGCGGCGTACCGACCGCGCTCGTCAAGGTGCCGGGTGCGAGCCATGGCGGCTTCACCGCACGGCCGTCGCAATCCGCGGCAAAGGCCTCGGCGATCATCGCCTGGTTCGATCGCTATCGCGCCAAGCCGAGCGGATCACGCACCGACTGACCGTCCGTTCGTCACCGCCGGGGCGATGCCCATGGTGCCGTCTCGTTACTGCCGCACGGATCATGCCGGTCCGTGCGGCAGTGCTGGTTACGCCAATCGGCGTAGGCGGCTCATCGTTCGCCCTCGCCACCCTCGTTTTCGCCACCCTCGCCGCGCTCGTTCTCACCACCCTCATATTCGCCTTCGCCGCGCTGGCCACGCTGCTGCTGCACCGCGCGCGCGCGCCGCGGCGATGTCACCGCATGCCGAGCCTTGCCCGACCGAACGACCCGCCGTCCTTCACCTTCACCCTCGCCTTCGCCCTCACCGACCTGCTGAGCTGGCGACGGCATTGGCATGGCGGCCGCGTCCCCGATGACGGCTTGGCCCGATTGAGCGATCACAAAGGCGCCAACGCCCATCCATAATTTTGTACGCATACTATCTCCTTGGTCCCGACACGTTGGCCGGGAGGGCACTGAACTGTTAGGGGCGCATCACCCGGCTCCATGCCGGATTTGCGAGATTTCCCATGATGATCATGATTGCCAACGTCCTGGATGCGGACAATCTCCAGTGGCTGCGAGATAATATGCGCAAGACCCGCTATGTCGACGGCCGACGGACGGCGGGGCGCGAGGCACGAACGGTCAAACGCAACGAACAGGTCGACCGCGGCGACCCGTTGCTCGCCGAGATGCAGGACCTCGTCGTCGACCGGTTGCTCGACAATGCCCTGTTCCGCATGGCGACGCGGCCGCATGTCGTCCGCCCGCCGCTCTTCAGCCGCTATGATGCGGGCATGGCCTATGGCAGTCATGTCGACGATGCGATCATGGGCGGGATGCGGACCGATGTGTCGGTGACGGTCTTCCTCAGCGAGCCTGAGGATTATGACGGCGGCGAACTGGTGATCGAATCCGCCGCCGGCGAACAGGACGTCAAGCTGCCTGCGGGCTCGGCGGTCTGCTATCCGACGACCTCGCTGCACCGCGTGGCGCCAGTCGTGTCGGGCGAGCGGCTTGCCGCGGTGACCTGGGTCCGCAGCCTCGTTCGGGACGCGGATGCACGGGAACTGCTGTTCGATCTCGAAACCGCCCGCCACGCGCTGTTCGAGCGGCTGGGCAAGACGCCCGAACTCGACCTGCTCGCCAAGACGCAATCCAACCTGCTCCGGCGCTGGGCCGAGGACTGAACGGCGCGGCGTGGATCGCCGTCAGCTTGATCTGTCGATGAGAGCAAGCGTGGCCGCGTCGCTCGTCCCGGCAAACCAGCGATCGAGCGCTGCGCCGAACAGCGGATCATTCCCCGCCTCGCGAAACAACGTCAGCGACGATCGCAGCTTCATCGCATCGACCTCACCGAAAACGGCCCGGGCGGTCACCCCCGTCAGCGCGTCGAGCGCTTCCACGCACTGCCGCAGACGCGCCCCGAGCACCGGATGCGCAAGATAGGCCCGCGCTTCCTCGAGTGACACGATCGCATAATGCTGCGCCATCGGGCTTCGTCCGAGCCCGGCAATCTGCGGAAAGATGAACCACATCCAGTGACTACGCTTGGCGCCGCCGCGTATCTCGGCAAACGCGGACTCGTAGACTGCCGCCTGCGCAGTGACGAACCGTTCGAGATCATAAGGATGGGTCATCACCGCCCGCTTTCGCAATCCTCGGCTCCCCGCGTATGGCAGAACCGATGGACGCAGGAAGGACTGGCTGGGGCGGCAGGGTTCGAACCTGCGCATGGCGGCATCAAAAGCCGCTGCCTTACCACTTGGCGACGCCCCAGCAGAGGCGGCCTTATAGCGGCGCGCCCCGACGAGAAAAGCCCTATCGCGTCTTAATCGAGTCGATGGACCCACCCATTGGCATCCGGCGCCAGACCTCGCTGGATCGCGACGAGCGAATCGCGGATCCGCAGCGTCATCGCGCCCGGCTCGCCGCCGCCGATCGTGAAGCGGCCCTCGGGCGACGCGACGGTCCCGATCGGGGTCACGACTGCGGCAGTGCCGCAGGCGAACGCCTCGACAAGCTTGCCGCTCGCTGCGTCGGCGCGCCACTGATCGATCGCATAGGGCTCCTCGCGCACCGTGATCCCCTGCGCCCGCGCGAGCGTCAGGATCGAATCGCGGGTGATGCCGGGCAGGATCGTGCCCGTGAGCGCGGGGGTCGACAGGCTGCCGTCCGCAAACACGAAGAAGACGTTCATGCCGCCGAGTTCCTCGACCCAGCGGCGCTCGACCGCATCGAGGAAGACGACCTGGTCACAGCCCTGTCTGATCGCTTCCTTCTGCGCGAGCAGGCTGGCGGCGTAGTTGCCGCCGCACTTCGCCGCGCCCGTGCCGCCCTGTGCCGCACGCGTATAATGCTGGCTGACCCAGATCGAGACCGCGGAGGCACCGCCCTTGAAATAGGCACCGACCGACGAGGCGAGCACCATGTAGAGATATTCCGCGCTCGGCTTGACCCCCAGGAACACCTCGCTCGCGAACATGAACGGCCGCAGATACAGCGCGCCGCCGTCGCTGTCGGGAATCCAGTCCTGATCCGTCCGGACCAGCCGCTCGACCGATTCGAGGAACAGCGACTCGGGAAGCTCGGGCATCGCCATCCGGCGGGCCGAGTCCTGGAAGCGCCGCGCATTGGCTTCGGGCCGGAAGAGCGCGGTGCCGCCATCGGCGAGTCGATACGCCTTCATCCCCTCGAAGATTTCCTGCGCATAGTGCAGAACCGAGGAAGCGGGGTCCATCATGATCGGCGCACGCGTCGTGATCCTGGCATCATGCCAGCCCTTCGCGTCGCTGAATCGGATTATCGCCATATGGTCGGTAAAGACCCGGCCGAAGCCGGGATCGATCAGGCGCTGCGCACGCTCGTTCGCAGCGACCGGATCGCCACACGGTTCGAACGAAAATGTCATGCTCGCGTCTGGGGACGATGAGGCCTGCGACAACGGAGGATGCATTGAATTTTTCTCTCTTTCCACGGCTTGCCGTCGACTAGGACCGAAGACTAAACCGGTCAACATGGCTGCCTCAGCATCACCCGCTTCACCCCTGTTTCTTCGCGAACCCGAACTGCGTCGCGGCATGGAACTCCTGTACTTCGGTCAGAGCCATCTGGTCCGGTCGATCGATGCGGGGCTCGCGGAGCAAGGGCTGGGGCGCGCGCACCACCGCGCCCTGTATTTCATCGCCCGCAAACCGGACATGACGGTCAGCGAGCTGCTATCGCTGCTCGCGATCACCAAACAGTCGCTCGGCCGCGTGCTGAACGAACTCAGCGATCGCGGCTTTATCGAGGTTCGTCCCGGCGATCGTGACCGGCGTCAGCGGCTGCTGCGCTTGACGCCGGTCGGCAGCAAGATGGAAAGCGACCTGTTCGAAGCCGCGCGACAGAAGATGTCCGCAGCCTATAATCACGCCGGCCACGGCGCGGTTGCGGGCTATTGGGCGGTGCTTGAAGGCCTGATCCCCGAAGAAGAACGAGAGCAGGTGATAAAGCTGCGTGGCTGACTAGCGCGGCGCGAGGTCGCCTCGGGCGTTTGCCGCCATCTCCGCATTGCGCCGTGCCGACGCCGCCAGCGTGCGGGACATCAGGGTGACCAGTGCATCGCCGTCGTCGAGCACGTTTAGCCCTTCGCGTGTCGATCCACCCGGGCTCGCGACCCGGTCCGCGAGCACCGCCGGCGAAACGTCCGCGGCGCCGGCCATCCGCGCGGACCCGTCAAGCGTCGCGATCGCAAGCCGAGCCGCCTGATCCGCCGGCAGGCCGAGCGCCTGCCCCGCCTTGGCCAGCGCGTCGGCAAAGCGGAACACGAAACCCGGCCCGCATCCTGCCAGCGCGGTGACGGCATCGAACTGCGCCTCTGCGGCGATCCACTCGACCAAGCCGAGCGGCGTCATCAACGCCTCCGCGGTCGCACGCGCCGCGCCGTCATCCGTCGCGCCGTGCAGCGCAACCACGCCGCGGCCGATCGCAACCGGCAGGTTGGGCATCGCTCGAACCACCGCCTGCGCTTGGGACAGACGGTCGAGTGCGGCAATCTCGACCCCCGCGAGGATCGAAATCAGGAGCTTGGGCGCATAGCGCGCGAACACGGGCGTCTTCAGCGCGCCAAGCTGCTGCGGCTTCAGCGCGAGCATGACGGTTTCGGCGGAAAAGTCGTCGGGGTCGGGCACCGCGGCGACGACGTGCACACCGGGTGGCATCACGCGCATACTGGGGCTGACGACGGTCACGCTGTCAGGTGAAAGGCCGTCGGCAAGCCAGCGGGCCAGCATCGCCCCGCCCATATTGCCACAGCCGATCATCAGGATCCGCCCGGTCATCGGCACGCCGCGCCCGGGGAAACGCGCGCGATCACGCCTCGCCCTGGGTTTCGATCAATGCCGAGGCAAGCGCATCCTCGGGCGTCTTCCCGCCCCACAGGACGAACTGGAACACCGGATAAAAGCGCTCGCACTCCTCGATCGCCGATTCGACGAGCAGTTCGGCGGCCGACAGCGACATCGTCCCATCCTCGCCGCCATCGACCATCGCCGCGTGGCGGAACAGCAAGATCCCACTAGTCGACCAAAGCTCGAAATGGCCGATCCAGAGCTGCTCGTTGGCGAGGCCGATCGTCTCGTAGACCGCCTGACGCCGTTCATCGGGCACCTTGATGTCCGGAAACGCCAGGAACTGCAGCACGCTGTCGTCCTCGCGCCACAAGGCGCGCAGCTCGTAGGTCGTCCAGCTGCCCTTTACGGTCGCGACGATCTCGTCGTCGTGACGTTCGTGCTCCCATCCATGCGCAGCATAATAGGCTTCGAGCATGTCGATGGGCGCAGCATCGTCCTGGTCATGGTCGGCGTGGTCGAGCATCATTACGTCCTGGCACTCCCTGTCACGCGACAAAGGGTGCCGGGGCAAAAATGCTCCGACAACCCCGTTCGATCCGAATGCCCAGAAATCTGTGGAAAAGTCAGACGCCGACCTGCATTTTTGCTTCGAGAGCGTCGAGCCGGGCCTTCAGCGCATCATTTTCGTCGCGCGCCGCAGCCGCCATCGACTTGACCGCGTCGAACTCCTCACGGCTCACGAAATCGAGGCCGCCGAGCCATTCACGGGCACGCTCGCGAACCCCAGACTGCGCTTCGCGGCCGACACCGGCAAAGGTTCCTGCGGCGCCGTTGAGGACCTTCACGAAATCGTCGAACATCCGGCTTTCGGACTGCATTGTCATCATCCTGCTAGTAACTCGCGCCGCGCGCCTCTTCACAACATCTGGGAGGTGCGCGTCGTCGGCACAAGGGTTTCGGCCTCGGGGTTGAGCCGGCCTATACCGTATGTGAGCATTCCCGCAAAGCTGATCCACACCATATAGGGTACCATCAGCCACGCCGCGCCGTGCCGGATGCGCGCGAACAGGAATGTCGCCGCGATCGAGAGCAGCAGCATCGCGACGATGACAAGCACCGACGCCCCGATTCGGTGCGCGCCGAAAAACAATGGCGTCCAGGCAAGATTCAACACGAACTGCGCGGCAAACAAGGCGATCGCGCGCCCCCGCCCCAGCGCGCCACGCGCATTGAGGATCATTGCGAGAGCCAGGCCGAGCAGCACGTAGAGCGTCGACCAGGCGACCGGAAACACCCAGCCTGGCGGAGTGAGCGCCGGCTTCACCAGGCTGGTGTACCAGGCACTTTCGCTCCCCACCGGGACCGCGCGCCCGGCCAGAAAGCCCAGCAGGACGATCAACGGAACGGTCACGATCGCCCAGCGCAGGAACGACATCCTCAGCTGGCCCTTCGAAGCGATGCCTCCCACATACGTCCTTTCAAGACTGATCGGCTTAGTCCTGCCGCGGGAACGCCCTGCCGTAAACCGCAACATGCATGGACCGATCGGGAAGTGTGTCATTCTGCGATGGCCGATCCGGGTCCAGCGCGGGTAGCATCCGGATCCTCAGCCGCGTGGCGCGGAGACCGCATGCGCGGCGATCAGGAACTCGATATTGCCCTCGGGACCGGTGATCGGGCTCTCGACGACGCCCTCGACCTGCCAGCCCTGTGCCTCGAACCAGGCCGCGACCTCGCCGCAGACGCGCGCATGGACGGCCGGATCGCGGATCACGCCGCCCTTTCCGACCTCTTCGCGGCCCGCCTCGAACTGCGGCTTGACGAGCGCGAGCAGCCGCGCGCCGGGACGTGCGAACCCGATCGGGCGCTCGAGCACCTTGGCCAGCCCGATAAAGCTCGCATCGCAGACGATCAGGTCGACCGGTTCGGGGATATGCGCGTCGGTCAGGATGCGCGCGCTGGTCTGTTCATGGACGATCACGCGCGGGTCCTGGCGGAGTTTCCACGCAAGCTGGTTGGTCCCGCTGTCGACGGCATAGACGCGGTCGACCCCGTTGCTGAGCAGCACGTCGGTAAACCCACCGGTCGACGAGCCGACGTCGATCGCCACCGCATCCGTGACCGTCCAGCCGAAATGTGCGAGCCCGTGCGCGAGCTTGATCCCGCCACGCGATACCCAGGGGTGATCGCGACCCCGCACGTCGAGCACGACGTCGTCCGCCAGCGTCTGCCCCGGCTTGTCGACCTTGCGCGTGCCGGCAAAGACCAGCCCCGCCATGATCAGCGCCTGGGCGCGCGTCCGCGACTCGACCAGTCCCCTGTCGACCAGCATCTGGTCCGCACGTTGCTTTGCCATGCGCCAGCCTATCGCCCCGGCGTCCGATCATCGCAAGCTGCCTTCCTTTTGCCGCAATGCCTATTGCCCACTGAAATGGTCGGATTATCTTGTGGACAGGGATCGTGATCGGCCGACGTCCCCTAGAGCGTCGATCGATCACGATCCCACCCCCGGGCTCCGGGGGTCTGGAGAAGGAGAGGCGTCGTGGGTTCTTTTGCACCATATGATAGCGTTCAGCCGACCATCCTGACCGTCCCCGGGCTCGGCGGATCCGGCCCGTCACACTGGCAGACCCTGTGGGAAGATGCCCGGCCGGATACCGTCCGGGTCGAACTGGGAATGTGGAACACACCACATCGCAACGCCTGGGTCACGCGACTCGACGAGGCGATCCGGCGCGCACAGGCTCCCGTCATCCTTGCCGCGCACAGTCTTGGCTGCCTCGCGGTGGCGTGGTGGGCCGAACTCAGCCCACAACCCTATGGTTGGCCCGTCGCGGGTGCGTTGCTCGTCGCGCCCGCCGATGTCGATCGCGGTGGGGCCCAGGCCGAGCTCAAGGGCTTTTCACCGACCCCGCGCGGCCCCCTGCCCTTCCCCTCGATCGTCGTCGCGAGCAGCGACGATCCCTGGGTCACGCCCGACCGCGCGCACAGCATGGCCGCCGACTGGGGTAGTCATTTCGTCGATGCCGGCCCGCAGGGGCATCTCAATGCCGCGAGCGGTATCGGCTGGTGGCGCGAGGGACAGGATCTGCTCGAGCGGGTGATCGCCGCGAGTGGCGACGGTCACGGGCAAGCGCTGCCGCCGAGCCAGGCGCGATCGATCCTCGCCGTCAGCGCAACCGACGCGGCCCACTCCCACTATCTGGGCAGATAGGCAGGGCGCGCGTCCGGCAGTCGTTCCGGATCAGCCGCGCAGTGTGTCGTCTGCCGGCACCTGCGACTGCTGATCCTGCTCGTCCGCGGCACGCGCCGCGGCCAACCCGGCGCGCATCCGCCGCCACATGGCGATGTTCAGCGACACCATCACGATCACCGCGAGCGCAATGATCACGATGGCCTTGGTCGGCCCGCTCATGCGCGCGCTTCGGCAACCCCGCCCGAATTATGGCGCAGCGCCTTGAGCACGGTTTCCACCAGCGCCGCCGAATCGAGCCCGGCCTCGGCATATTGCGCGTCGGGCTTGTCCTGATCCTGGAAGAGATCCGGCAGACGCAGCGTGCGCAGCTTCAGCCCGCCGTCGATCAGCCCCTCGTCGCTGGCCAGCGTCAGCACATGCGCGCCGAAACCGCCGACCGCGCCCTCCTCGATCGTGACCGCGACCTCATGCGTCGTGAGCAGCTTGCGGATCATCTCGACGTCGAGCGGCTTGGCGAATCGCAGATCGGCGACGGTGGTCGACAGCCCCTTGGCCTCGAGCACATCGGCGGCCTTCAATGCTTCCTCGAGCCGCGTGCCGAGCGACAGGATCGCCACGGCCTTGCCCTCGCGAACGATCCGGCCCTTGCCGATCTCGAGCAGTTGGGGCGTTGTGGGCAGGGCGACGCCCGTGCCGTTGCCGCGTGGGTAGCGCACGGCGATCGGGCCGGTGTCATACTGCGCCGCGGTGTGCGTCATATGGACCAGCTCGGCCTCGTCCGCCGCCGCCATCACGACGAAATTCGGCAGCGTCGCGAGATAGGTCACGTCGAACGATCCGGCGTGCGTCGCACCATCCGCGCCGACCAGCCCGGCGCGATCGATCGCAAAGCGCACCGGCAGGTTCTGGATCGCGACGTCATGGACGACCTGGTCATAGGCGCGCTGCAGGAACGTCGAATAGATCGCGCAGAACGGCCGCATCCCCTGCGCGGCAAGCCCAGCCGCGAAGGTCACGCCGTGCTGTTCGGCGATGCCGACATCGAAGAAGCGATCGGGATAGGCCTTGGCGAACGCATCGAGGCCGGTGCCCGACGGCATCGCCGCGGTGATCGCACAGATCCGGTCGTCCTTGGCGGCCTCGGCGACGAGCTGCGCGCCGAAGACGTTCTGATATTGCGGCGGTCCCGGCGGGGCCTTGGTCTGCACGCCCGAGATCACGTCGAACTTCTGCACGCCGTGATATTTGTCGGCCGCGGCCTCGGCGGGCGCATAGCCCTTGCCCTTCTTGGTCACGACATGGACGAGGATCGGGCCCTCCTCCGCGTCGCGCACATTCTCGAGCACGGGGATCAGATGCTCGAGATTATGACCGTCGATCGGCCCGACATAGTAAAAGCCGAGTTCCTCGAACAGCGTACCGCCCATCGTCATGCCGCGGGCGAACTCGTCGGTCTTCCGCGCGGCATTGTGGAACGGCCGCGGCAGGCGCCGAGCGAGCTTCTTGGCAAGCTCGCGAATGCCCAGGAATTCGCGGCTCGACACGATCCGGCTGAGATAGGCCGACAGACCGCCGACCGGCGGCGCGATCGACATGTCGTTGTCGTTCAGGATCACGACGAGGCGATTGCCGGCCTGCTCGGCATTGTTCATCGCCTCATAGGCCATGCCCGCCGACATCGCGCCGTCGCCGATCACGGCAATGCCCTTGCCCGGCGTGCCCGCGATCTTGTTGGCGACCGCGAAGCCGAGCGCGGCCGAGATCGACGTCGAGGAATGCGCAGCGCCGAACGGGTCGTATTCGCTCTCGCTCCGCTTGGTGAAGCCGCTGAGGCCGCCACCCTGGCGCAACGTCCGGATCCGGTCGCGGCGGCCCGTCAGGATCTTGTGCGGATAGCATTGATGCCCGACGTCCCAGACCAGACGGTCGCGCGGCGTATCGAACACATAATGAATTGCGGTCGTCAGCTCGACCACGCCGAGCCCCGATCCGAGGTGGCCACCGGTCGTGCCGACGGCCGAAATCGTCTCGGTCCGCAGTTCATCGGCAAGCTGGCGAAGCTGGTCGGGTTTCAGCTTGCGCAGGTCATCGGGGGTCGAAACCGTGTCGAGCAACGGGGTTACAGGAGTATCTGCCATCCCACCGGCTTATCGCAGCACAGGTTTGGTGTCGATTGTTACCGAACGAAACCCCGCCATCCGCAGATATTTCTACGCAGCGACGCCAGATTGGTCACCCCGTCATGGCGCTGGAAGCCGTCCTCGATCAGCGCTGCGCCTCGCATGCGGCACACCGGCCGCGGACTTCGATGACTGGGCGGACAGGCACGAAACCGGCCGAAACCGCCGCGTTGCGGACGCCGCGGGTGATCACGTCATTGTCGATATGCGTCGTCTGCCCGCACGAATCGCACACCAGGAAGATGCAGTCGTGAAGGCAATCGGGATGGGCGTTGGCGACATACGCGTTCGCACTCTCGACCCGTCGCGCCAGGTTCGCACCCACGAAGAGGTCGAGAATTCGGTAAACGCTGTTGGCAGCGACGCGCCGCCCTTCCGCCTTCGACACGGCTTCCGCGATGTCATAGGCCGAGGCCGGCTTGTCGAAGCCAGCCAGCGCGGAAAACACGCTGGCGCGCATCGTCGTCCACTGCTCGCCCGATTTTTCCAGCGTCGCCTGCGCGGCAACGTTGAGGTCGGCGCCTTGCGGCTCATGATGTGAATGCGAATGCGTTGCCATTATGCCGTGAATCTAGGGTGCCGCAGGAGCCGCGACAAGCAGCGACCGCACCGGGGCGATCGTGCGGCCCGGCTCAGCTGTCGGCGCGGCGGTTCAGATCGTGCCCGAACGCGAGCAACGCGACGCCGATGATCGTCCAGAGCGTCTCACCGCTTCCCGAATCATGTGGCAGCGTCATCGCCCCCGCCATGATCCCGAGGCCGAACGCCCCCATCGCGGCCGGCATCGCATAGCCATGATGAAGGATCCCGCGTCCCAGCGCGACCGCACCGAACAGGATCGCGATCGTCAGTCCGACTTCGTGGAAGATGGGATCGAGCAGCACGCCGCCCGCGGTCGACATCAGCGCAACCAGCACCGACGTTGCCAGACAGTGCACCATGCATAAACCCGAAAGCCCGATCGCATAGCGATCCAGGCCTGCGATCCAGGATGGATGCGCATGGGTATGGTGGTGGGCGGTCGTCGACATCGTTCCGGTCAGATAGTCCATCAAAGGAAAGGATACAACATCACATTCGACCGAACGCCCGCCGTCCGCTCGTTTTTTTCCAGGAAAAGGACGCTCGACCGATGTCGTGATCAATCGTCCGCGTGCGCTCGTTCTCAACACATCGCACGCGTGTCTTGGCCCAGCAGAAACCCGGCAGCCGATAACCCCTGATACTCGACGCCCCAGTCAGACAGGCGTAGAGCCGTGCGATGCTCCAGCCCAGTGCCGCCTTCCTGTCCACAGCGCGCCCGCGAGCGGTCGCGACCTGGCTTCTTCTCGTTGCGGCGATGATCGTCGGCATCGTCGTCGTGGGCGGGATAACGCGCCTGACAAATTCGGGCCTCTCGATTACCGAATGGAAGCCGATCACCGGCATCATCCCGCCACTCACGCTTGCGCAGTGGCAGGCGGAATTCGCGAACTACAAACAGATCCCCGAATATAGCCAGCTCAACAGTGGCATGACGCTCGACGGGTTCAAGGCGATCTTCTTCTGGGAATATCTCCACCGCGCGCTGGCACGGACGATCGGCGCGGCGTTCGCGATCCCGCTCCTGTGGTTCGCGCTGCGCCGGGCGATCCCGGTCGGCTATGGCTGGCGACTCGGCGCGCTGCTGGCGCTCGGTGCGCTTCAGGGCGCGGTCGGCTGGTGGATGGTGAAGTCCGGGCTGTCCGTTCGCACCGACGTCAGCCACATTCGTCTCGCAGTCCATCTGATGACCGCGCTCGTCACGCTCGCCGGCATCGTCTGGACGGCGCTCGACCTGCTCGCGCTCCACCGCTCGAAGCTTGCAGCCCCGGCCCGCCTCGTGCCGATCGCGGTCACCGCGTTCGCGTTGCTGTTCGTCCAGCTGGTCTATGGCGCGTTCACCGCAGGGCTCGACGCTGGCTATGCCTTTGCGAGTTGGCCACTGATGGGCGACAGCCTGTTTCCGGCCGGCGTCCCGATGCTGTCACCCGGCTGGATCAACGCCGTCGACAACCCGATTGTCGTCCAGTTCATTCACCGGTGGCTCGCCTTCGCCACCGCTGCCGGGCTCGTCTGGCTCGCTGTCCGCGCGACGCAGCACGGTTCGCGCGCCGGCTTCTGGGTGGTCGGGCTCGTCACGCTTCAGGTCTTTCTGGGGATCGCCACGCTCATGACCGGCGTCGCCATCCAAGTCGCGGTCGCGCATCAAGCCAACGCGGCGCTGTTGCTGATCGCCACGGTATTTGCCGCGCACCGCCTCGGCAATCCGTCCAGGGTATCATAATACCCGCCATGAAACCGGCGGAAAGCTTGACTTAAACACCCCTTTTCGCCATTGCCGCCTCGTTAGCGCCGTCCGTCGTGGCGGCGCATATCGTTTCAGCAAAGGTCTCAGCCCCATGAAGGCGCTCATGAAGACCACCAAGTCGGCCAAGCCGCACGAGGTGGAGAAGAAATGGCATATCGTTGATGCCGAGGATCTGGTGGTCGGTCGCGCAGCGTCGATCATCGCCAACGTCCTGCGCGGCAAGCACAAGACGTCGTTCACCCCGCATGTCGATTGCGGTGACAACGTCGTCGTGATCAACGCCGACAAGATCCGCTTCACCGGCAACAAGGCCGCGAAGAAGGTCTATTACAAGCACACCGGTTATGCCGGCGGCATCAAGGGCATCACTGCCGCCAAGGTCCTCGACGGCCGCTTCCCGGAGCGCGTTCTCGAAAAGGCCGTTGAGCGCATGATCCCGCGCGGCCCGCTTGGCCGTGAGCAGATGCGCAACCTGCGTATCTTCAAGGGTACCGAGCATCCGCATGAGGCACAGAACCCCGAGGTTCTCGACATCGCCAGCATGAATCGCAAGAACAAGGTGGGTGCGTAAATGACCGACAACCGCCAGTCGCTCGCCGATCTCGCGAGCCTGACCAACCAGCCCGCACCGGCTGCTCCGGCCGCCCAGTCGCTGCCGACCAGCGAAGGCGACATCGCAGC
Organism: Sphingomonas sp. BK481; assembly: GCF_014194875.1. Taxonomy (NCBI): domain Bacteria; kingdom Pseudomonadati; phylum Pseudomonadota; class Alphaproteobacteria; order Sphingomonadales; family Sphingomonadaceae; genus Sphingomonas; species Sphingomonas sp. BK481. The sequence continues at coordinate 296,757 of NZ_JACIAP010000002.1, forward strand.
GCCCGTCTCGAACGAGCCGGTCCGCGAGCCGATGCCGCTCCGCGAGCAGATCCTCGACAAGCAGGGTCGCGCCTATGCGACCGGCCGTCGCAAGGACGCCGTCGCTCGCGTCTGGGTCAAGCCCGGCACCGGCAAGATCACGATCAACGGTCGTGACCAGGAAGTGTATTTCGCACGTCCGACGCTGCGTCTCGTCATCAACCAGGTGTTCGGTATCACCGAGCGCGAAGGTCAGTATGACGTCGTCTGCACGGTCAAGGGCGGTGGCCTTTCGGGCCAGGCCGGCGCGGTCAAGCATGGCATCAGCCAGGCGCTGACCCGCTTCGAGCCGGTGCTGCGTGCATCGGTCAAGGCTGCAGGCTTCCTGACGCGCGACAGCCGCGTCGTCGAGCGTAAGAAGTACGGCAAGGCGAAGGCCCGTCGTAGCTTCCAGTTCTCGAAGCGCTAAACGCTTTACCGAACTACGAAAGAGGCGGTCCGGGTTTTCCCGGGCCGCCTTTTTCATGCCTGCGCTACATCCGTACGACGCGGGTGCCGATCCGTGCAGCCTCGTCGGGGTCGTGGGTCACCATCAGGATCGGCAGGCGCATCGCGTCGCGCAGATGCTCGATCACGCGGACGATCTCCTCGCGGCGCGGTCGGTCGAGCGACGCCAGCGGCTCGTCGAGCAGCAGGAAGCGCGGGTTGCTGAGCAATGCCCGTCCGATCGCCACGCGCTGCGCTTCGCCCCCCGATAGCGACCGCGGCCAGCGGTCAAGCAGATGCCCGATTCCGAGGAAGCCGATCCGCTCCTCGAACCCCGACGTGTCGCGGCCGGCGCCGTAAAGCAGGTTAGCGCGCACCTTCAGATGCGGGAAAAGCCGCGCCTCCTGAAATACATAGCCCGCACGGCGGTGTTCCGGTGGCAGGTTGATGCCCTCCCCGAACAGCGTGACGCCATCGACGACGATGCGGCCTTGGTCGGGCGTAAGCAGCCCGGCGACCATCTTCAGGATGCTGGTCTTGCCGACGCCGGACGGTCCGAACAGCACCGTCGCGCCGTCGCCCGCCGCCAGCGTCAGCGCGACCTCGGCATCGCCCAGTCGCTTGCGGACGTCGATCTCAAAGGACATGCAGCCCCCTGCCCGCGCGCCGCGTCAGGAGTTCGGACGCGACCAGTGCGATCAGCGACAGCGCGACCGAAATCGCCGAGAGCCGCCACACCAGCATCTCCGCGCCCGGCTGCTGAAGCGCCGAATAGATCGCCAAGGGCAGCGTCTGCGTCTCGCCTGGCACGTTGGAGACGAAGGTGATCGTCGCCCCGAACTCACCGATCGATCGCGCGAAGCCGAGAACCGCGCCCGCGAGCACGCCCGGTACGCTCAGCGGCAGCGTGACCGTCCAGAATACCCGCCACGGCCCCGCGCCCAGCGTCCGCGCCGCACTTTCAAGCCGTGCATCGACCGCCTCGATCGACAACCGCATCGCGCGCACCATCAGCGGCAGTGCCATGACCCCCGCCGCGATCGCCGCACCGGTCCAGCGGAACAAAACGCTGACCCCGAACCACGACTGCAGCCACCCACCAACCGGCCCGTTCGGCGCAAAGGCGAGCAGCAGCAGCCACCCCGTCACGACCGGCGGCACGACGAGCGGGAGGTGGATCACCGCATCGACGAGGATCCGCCCGGGAAACCGTACGCGCGCCAGCAGCCAGGCAAAGCCGAACGCGATCGGCAATGTGATCAGCATGGCGACGGCGCCGACCTTCAGCGACAGACCGACGATCTCCCATTCCGCCGGTGTCAGGACGAATCCATCCGTCACTCAGCGCGCCGAAAAGCCGTAACGCACGAAGATCGCCTTGCCCTGACGCGACGTCAGGAACCGGCGGAACGCCTCGGCCTCCGGATTGCGCGACGTCGTCAGACGGGCGATCGGATAGGTGATGGCGGGATGCGTCGATGCGGGAAACACGCCCGCGATCCTGACACGCGTCGACGCCTTGGCATCGGTCGCATAGACGATCCCCAGGGGTGCCGCGCCGCGTTCGACGAGCGCCAACGTCGCCCGGACGTTTTCGGCCCGCACGACGCGCGGCGCGACCTGTTTCCACACGCCGAGCGCCTCCAGCGCCTCCTGGCCGTACCGCCCCGCGGGGACGGGCGTATCCGCCATCGCGAGTGGACCCGCGGTCAGCACCCGCGCCAGCGCGGCGGGCGGGCGTGACGGGATCCGCACCGTCGTCCCCGCCGCCGCGGCGACGACCAGCCGGTTTCCCAGGAACGTCACGCGCGACGCAGGGACGATCAGGCGGCGCTTTGCCAGCTCGTTCATCCAGTCCTCATCCGCGGACACGAACAGGTCCGCTGTCGCGCCGGCCTCGACCTGCCGTGCCAGCGCCGACGAGGCCGCAAACGAGATCGTCGGTCGCACATGCCCCTTCGCCGCCCACGCATCGGCGGCCGCGGTCATCGATTCCTGCAGGCTCGCCGCTGCCAGCACGAGCGGTGCCGCGCGCTGCGCGGCGTCGGCGCCCGTCGCGACGCCGCCGACGGCCAGCATGGCGAGCAATACCGGATACTTCATCATGTCCCCTCAGGCTCGCCAATGATCACGGCGCTATAATATGCCGCCCGCTGAACGCCACAACCGACGTCGGGTTCATTCTGCCCCGGAGGGCGCCGTCACACGCCCCGTCCGGGCCAGCTTGCCCCAGCCGACCATCGGCCCGCGCACGGCCTGGGCGAGCGCCTTGAGCACGACATAGTACATGACCTGACGATAGCCGATCCGCTGCGGGATCAGCAGCCACAGCAGTCGCCACCGCTCGCGCCGCTCGAGCGCGAACGCGATCGTCGCCGCGAGCAGGTCGATCGCGGTGAAGACCAGCCAATAGGTCAGCATGGTCTGCAGGTCATGGCTGCTCTGTGCCCAGCCATGCGCCGAGACCGCGACATAAGTCGTCGCGACACTGACGAGCAGCGCGAGGTCGATGATCGGCGAGATCGCTGTCAGTAGGATCTGGAACACGATCGCCTGGGGCAGCCCGACCCAGCCAAGTCCGCGCGGCTGGCTCCGGCCGATCGCCGACCGGTGCTTCCACAGGCACTGGAGCGTCCCGAACGCCCAGCGGAACCGCTGCTTGGCGAGCGCGCGCAGCGTCTCGGGCGCTTCGGTCCAGGCGATCGCGAACTGGTCGTACTGGACCGTCCACCCCGCGCGCTGGATCGCGATCGTCAGATCCTGATCCTCGGCCAGCGTATCGTCGGGATAGCCGCCGACCGCGCGGATCGCCGCCAGTCGCCACGCGCCGACCGCGCCCGGCACGACCGTCATCGCGTTCAGCCGCGCGAGCGCGCGACGCTCGAGGTTCTGCGCGGTGATATATTCGAGCGCCTGCCAGCGCGTGATCAGATTGACCCGGTTGCCGACCTTCGCATTGCCCGCGACCGCCCCCAGCGCCGGGTCGTCGAACCACCGCGCCAGCCGTGCGATCGTCAGCGGCTCGAACTGCGTATCGGCGTCGAGTGCGATGACGATGTCACCGCGCGCCGCGGCCAGCCCGCGGTTCAGCGCCCGCGCCTTGCCGCCGTTCGCCAGAGTCATGAGTCGCACCCGCGCGTCGCCGGCAAAGGCGCTGGCGACGGCCTGGCTCGTACCATCGCTCGACCCGTCGTCGATCACGATCACCTCGACCATCACATCGGTCGAGGCCAGCACGCCCTCGACCGCGCGGACGATGACGCGTTCCTCGTTGAACGCCGGGATCATGACCGTCACGAATCGGGCCGGATCGATCGCCGGGAACACCGTCCGCAATTCGCGCCGTGCCTGGATCAGTGCCAGCGCCGACAGCGCGAGCGCACGCAGGATGCCGATGGTGATCGCGATCCCGAAGATCCAGCGCAGTCCGATTACCAGTCCACCCAGCGTGCTGAACAGCGCAAGATCCGCGACCGCCGCGACCCGGTCGCTCGGCGATATCACCGGCATCGCCGCATCGCGCGTCAGCCCGGCCAGCGCGGAGACGGGCACGAAGTGATAGCCCATCGCCTGCAGCCGGTCGATGATAACCGGCAGCGCCGCGACGGTCTGCGCGCGGTTGCCCCCCGCATCGTGCAGCAGGATGATGTTGGCGCTGCGTTCGGCCGATCCTTCCACGACCTGTGCTATCGTGCGGTCGATGATCGCCGCGGTGCCCGGACGCTTCCAGTCGTCGGGATCGACGTGCAGGCCGACCGATACATAGCCACGCTGCTGCGCCTCGAGTGCGGGCTTGATCTCGTCTGCGGTGCTCGGCTCGGCATCGCCGAAATAGGGCGCGCGGAACAGGCGGAGCGATCGCCCGGTGAACGCCTGGAACAGCCGCTGCGTCGTGTTGAGCTCGAACCCGACCTGCCGCCCCGATACCGTCGCCAGATTGGGGTGCGTATAGGTGTGGCTGCCGACCTCATGCCCTTCGGCCACCATGCGTTCGAGCAGGCTCCGCTGCGTCAGCGCATTCTCGCCCACCACGAAGAATGTCGCCGGCACGTGCTTGCGCTGGAGGATGTCGAGGATCTGCGGCGTCCATTCGGCGTCCGGCCCATCGTCGAAGGTGAGCGCCAGCGCCCGCGGGCTGTAGCCCGTCCGCTGGACGACATAGGGCGAGGGCATGCGCGTGAAGCGGACGTCCGCGATCGTCCCGTCGGCAGCCGCGACCGTATCACGCAGCCCGGACACCGGCGTCGACCCGATCTTCAGGATCTCGCCATTGCCCTCGATATCGACATTCGTCCCGGCCGGTGTCGTGTTGATCGCACGCGCATCGGCCAATCGACGGTGGTCGCGCCCGAAGATCGACCAGAGCGCCGGATCCTCCGACCCAAGCCGCCACAGCGCGAAGCTCTGCACCCCCGCCTTTTGAAGAAAGGCCAGCTCGTTATACGCGCTGGCCGCATCGAGCAGCCAGACCTGATGCCGGGTCCCGCCATCGGCATAGGCGAAGCTGCTGGTGCCGCTACCCTTGTCGAACGTCGGGACGGTGCCCGAGTCGGATGCGGCCTGCCACGCCTCCTCGACGCCGAGCGCATCGCCGCCACGGTCATGCCAGTTATAGGCATAGGATCCGAACGCGATGACCAGCTTTGAGGGGGCGACGCCGCGCGCGGCATTCGCAACCGACCGCGCGAACCAGCGCTGCGATGCGATCGGCCCGGCCGGGCCGCTCGTCTCGTGCTCGTCATAGGCCATCAGGAAGATCTTGTCGGTCACGCGCGCATAGGCATGCATGTTCCAGTCTGCATTCCCGACCGGCGCGGCGATCGCGACGACCCAGCCGCGCGGCGCGAACCGCGCCTTCGCCTCGGCAAGGAACAGGCGGTAGTTCGCCTGCGCATTCGCCGGCAGGCTCTCGAAATCGAAGAAGGCGCCGCCTGCATGGTTCGCCGCGAGGAACGGGACCAGCCGATCGAGAAAGGCGCGCCGGGCGGTCGCATCCGCAAACAGCGCGGCGCTGCCCGCGCCGTCCCAGTCGCCATCCTTGGCATTCTGCACCATGGGCAGGATCACCGGGCGGTGGATCGCGCGATTGAGCACCGCGCGGCCCGCGACATCGCGGAACACGGTGATCCGGTGGTCGGCCCCGGTCACCGACACCCAGCCGGGAATGACCCAGTCGAGTTGTTCGACATGCCGGGCAAGGCTCGCCACGCTCGATTCGTCCCAGGGCACGTGGAAGGCGATGGCCAGCCGCGGGTTGGTCGCGCGCGGTGCCTGTCCGACGCCCCCCTTCGCACCCGCCTTGCCGGCGCCCGCGGTGGGGCCACCGAACAGCGCCTTGCCGTAATAATCGATGCTGCGCTGCGCCCGGCCGATCACGCCGCTATGCGGTGCCGGAAGACGGTGGAGACCGGGATGCTCGGGCTCGAACGGCAGCAACGGTGCCGCCGGGACCGCGCCGATCGACACGGCGAACACCGCCACCGACAATAAAACGAGCGCGACGAACGCGATGACACCCAATGCGAAACGACGACGACGCCGACCGCTAGCGTCGTAGAAAACAGGATGCAGTGCCATGACCAACGCTATCCGACCCCAGGATCGCGCGCCATGCACCACCATTCATGCCTGCGACCGATCGGGACGATGACAAATCCGTCACGTCAGCCTGAAAGAGAACACCCGATCAGGAGTCGTCGCCCATCCGCAGCGCGGCGATGAATGCCTCCTGCGGGATGCTGACCGACCCATATTCGCGCATCTTCAGCTTGCCCTTCTTCTGTTTTTCCAAAAGCTTCTTTTTGCGGCTCGCGTCGCCGCCATAGCATTTGGCGGTCACGTCCTTGCGCATCGCGCTGATCGTCTCGCGAGCGATCACCTTGCCGCCGATCGCTGCCTGGATCGGGATCTTGAACAGGTGACGCGGGATCAGGTCCTTCAGCCGCTCGACCATCCCGCGACCGCGTACCTCGGCGGTGCCGCGGTGGACGATCATGCTCAGCGCGTCGACCGGCTCCTCGTTGACCAGGATGCCCATCTTGACGAGGTCGCCCTCACGATAGCCAATCTGGTGATAGTCGAAGCTCGCATAGCCCTTCGACATCGACTTCAGCCGGTCGTAGAAATCGAACACGACCTCGTTGAGCGGCAGCTCGTAGGTCGCCTGTGCGCGGCCGCCGACATAGGTCAGGTTCTTCTGGATCCCACGGCGGTCCTGGCAGAGCTTGAGCACGCTGCCGAGATATTCGTCGGGGACGTAGATCGTGGCCTCGATCCACGGCTCGCTGATCGTTGCGATCTTGTTCGGCTCGGGCATGTCGGCGGGGTTGTGCAGCTCGATATGCGTCGTGCCCGCGGGATCGGGGTGGGTCAGCTCGATCTCGTACACCACCGACGGCGCGGTGGTGATGAGGTCGAGGTCATATTCGCGCGTCAGGCGCTCCTGGATGATCTCCAGATGGAGCAGGCCCAAGAACCCGCAACGGAAGCCGAAGCCCAAGGCCGCCGACGTCTCCATCTCGAACGAGAAGCTCGCATCGTTGAGGCGCAGCTTGGAGATCGACTCGCGCAGCTTCTCGAATTCGGCGGCATCGACCGGGAACATGCCGCAGAACACGACCGGCTGGACTTCCTTGAAGCCCGCCAGCGCTTCCAGCGCAGGCCGCTTCGCATCGGTGATCGTGTCGCCGACGCGCGTCTGCGCGACCTCTTTGATCTGCGCGGTGATGAAGCCCATCTCGCCCGTGCCGAGTTCGGTCAACTGCTCGATCTTCGGGCGGAAACAGCCGACCCGGTCGACCAGATGCATCGTCCCGGTTTGCATGAACTTGATCTGCTGGCCCTTCTTCAGGATGCCGTCGATCACGCGGACGAGGATGACGACGCCGAGATACGGATCGTACCAGCTGTCGACCAGCATGGCCTTCAGCGGTGCCTCCGGATCGCCCTTGGGCGGCGGGATCTTCGTGACGATCGCCTCGAGGATGTCCTCGATGCCGATGCCCGACTTGGCCGATGCGAGCACCGCGCCGGACGCGTCGATGCCGATCACGTCCTCGATTTCCTTGCGGACCTTCTCGGGTTCGGCGGCGGGAAGATCGATCTTGTTGATGACCGGCACGATCTCGTGATCATGTTCGATCGACTGATAGACGTTGGCGAGCGTCTGCGCCTCGACGCCCTGCGCCGCGTCGACGACCAGCAGCGCGCCCTCGCAGGCGGCGAGGCTGCGGCTCACCTCATAGGCGAAGTCGACATGGCCCGGCGTGTCCATCAGGTTGAGGACGTAATCCTCGCCGTCCTTCGCGCGATAGGCCAGGCGCACGGTCTGCGCCTTGATCGTGATCCCACGTTCCTTCTCGATGTCCATGTTGTCGAGCACCTGCTCGGACATTTCGCGCGCGGTCAGACCGCCGGTTTGCTGGATCAGTCGATCGGCGAGCGTCGACTTGCCATGGTCGATATGCGCGATGATGGAGAAGTTGCGGATGCGGGACAATTCGGTCGTCATGCGCGCGCCGTTAGCACCTCGCCGGGCTTATGCCAAAGCTTCCGCATCATCCGTGGCAACGGGGATCATAATCAGCGTCGCTTTCCCTGGTGCCGGATGTTCGCCGGACGCCCGCGCCGCTTGATCTCGCGGCCCGGCTTGCGCGCGCGTGCCGGTCCTGCGGCCCCCTTCCCCTCGGGCATTTCGAAGCGCAGCGCGCCCGATACCGGGTTCGCCTCGGCGAGCTTGAGGTCGAGCATCTGCCCCTGCGCATAGACGTCGCCGCTGTCCTCGCCGACCAGCGTCCGCGTCGCCTCGTCGAAACGGAAATACTCGCCGCCAAGGTCGCGGACCGGCATCAGCCCGTCGCCGCCGATTCCCTCGACGGTCGCGAAGAATCCGAAATTGGTGACGCCGGTGATCCGCACTTCCATGATCTGGCCGACGCGTTCGGACAGGAAGGACGCGACATAGCGGTCGATCGTGTCGCGCTCGGCCTCCATCGCGCGGCGTTCAAGTCGGCTGATCGTCTCGCCGATCGCCTCCATCCCGGCGGCATCCTCGGCAGGCAGACCGCCTGCCCCCAGGCCATAGGCCGCGACCAGCGATCGATGCACGATCAGATCGGCATAACGGCGGATCGGCGAGGTGAAGTGGGCGTAGCTGCCAAGCCCCAGCCCGAAATGCCCGTGATTGGCGGGGCTGTAATAGGCCTGGGTCTGCGTGCGCAGCACCTGCTCCATCACCTGTGGCCGGAAGTCGGCGTCGCCGATCCGCTCGAGCACATGGTTGAACGTCGCTGGCCGGATGACCTGCCCCAGCGCGAACGGCACCCCGAATGTCTCGAGATAATCCTTCAGCGCCATCAGCTTCTCGCGGCTCGGCGGCTCATGGTCGCGGTACATGACCGGCGCCTTCTTGCCCTCGAGCGCCTTGGCCGCGGCGACGTTGGCCGCGATCATGTAGTCCTCGATCAGCCGGTGCGCATCGAGCCGCTCGCGCGGTGCGACCGACATGATCCGCCCCCTCTCGTCGAGCACCACCCGCCGCTCGGGCAGGTCGAGGTCGAGCCGCGCTCGCGCATCGCGGGCCTTCGCCAGCGACGCCCAGCAGCCCCAGAGCGGTTTCAGCACCGTCTCGGTCATGTCGAGCGCCAGCGTACCGTCGATCGCGGCCTGCGCCTCCTCATAGGCGAGGTTCGCCGCGATCCGCACCACTGCACGGGTGAAGCGCCACGACTTGAGCGACCCATCCTTGCCGATAACCAGGTGACAGGCGAGCGCGGCGCGGTCCTCGCCCTCCTTCAGTGAACAGACGTCCGCCGACAGGATCTCGGGCAGCATCGGGACGACGCGGTCGGGGAAATAGACCGAATTGCCACGACGTCGCGCCTCGCGGTCGATCTCGGACTTGGGCCGCACGTAGAAGCTGACATCGGCGATCGCGACGATCGCCTTCCAGCCGCCGGCATTAGCCGGATCCTCGTCCGCCTGCGCCCAGACCGCGTCGTCATGATCGCGCGCATCTTCCGGGTCGATCGCGACGATCGGCAGGTGGCGCAGATCCTCGCGGTCGTCGCCGAGCGGGAGCTGCGCGACGCGCTTGGCCTCGTCGATCGCCTCGACCGCGAACACGTCGGGAATTCCGTGCTTGTGGATCGCAATCAGCGAAAAGCTGCGCGCGGCGAACGGGTCGCCCAGCTTGTTGACGACCCGCGCGGCGATCCGCGGCGGCTTGCCCGCCAGTTCGGCCAGCACCAGATCGCCCGGCGCGGCGCCGCCGGCATCAGCAACCGCGAACTCACGCCGCTCGCGCTTGTCGACGCCGGTCAGCCACAGCCGCCCCGCCTCCTCGCGCAGCACGCCCAGCACCTGCTCCGACGCGGGCGCGAGCACCTTCATCGGATGCGCGGTCCAGCCATTGCCGGCCTCCTCGGTCCGCGCGAGGATCCGCTCGCCGACCCCCAGCGCACCGCGCTTGCGTTCGCGCACGCGCAGCCGCGGCGGGGGCACGCCCTCGGCCTCCCAGCGCTCGGGGACCGCCCAGACATTGCCCGCATCGTCGACGTCGGCGATCCGCAGCACAGTGACCTTCGGCACGCCGCCCATCTTGTGAAACGCGCGGCCGGGAGCGCTGTCGATCAGCCCCTCGTCCGCCATGTCCTTCAGCAACGCCTTCAGTCCGATCTTGTCCTGCGCGCTCAGGCCGAAGCCCTTGGCGATCTCGCGTTTGCCCGCGGGGACGTCCGACGACGCTATGAAGTCCAGGATCTGCTGGCGGGTCGGAAGACCGGCTTTCGGTTTGTACATCCCCACCAGATAGGGTGCGTAGGGCGATGCGTCACCCGTTACCGGCAAGCCTTTGCAACACAGCGAAAATCAATCCTTGCGCCTGAACCTCATGAGCATATCATCACTGGATAAACATAAGGAGAGAGACAGTGACGACGCCGCTACGGCTCGAAGCCGATCCCGAGGACAAGAACCTCGTCATCCTGCAAAGCCTGATCTGCCTGTTGCGCGAGAAGAACATCCTGTCGCGCGCCGACATCGAGGAGCTTTGCGCGACGGTTCAACGCCGCGCCGCCGAACCGGCCAGCGATCCGATGCCCTGCCAGAACGGCGCAGTGCGCGAAGCGGCGATCGAGGTTGCGCATATCGGCGACTATATCGGCCGTCGCTATGGCGGAAAGCACCGTCGCGCGTTGTGACCGCGCCGACCTGTCGCGTCCTAGCCGTTGAGCTCCGCGCGTCGGAAGCACGTGGTTTCGTGATCATTGACGATCCCGACCGCCTGCATCCAGGCATAGACGATCGTCGGACCGACGAACTTGAACCCGCGACTCTTGAGATCGGCTGCGATTTGGGCCGATAGCGGCGATTGCGTCACCAGCTTGGCACCGTCGCCGAGCAATACCGCGCCATCGGTAAACGACCAGCAATAGGTCGCGAAATCCAGACCCGCGTCGCGCATCGCGAGGACCGCGCGCGCGCCGCCGATCGTCGACTCGATCTTGGCCCGCGACCGGATGATGCCGGCGTTCCCCATCAGCCGGGCGATGTCCGCCTCGTCGAAGCGCGCGACCTGTTCCGGGTCGAACCCGGCAAAGGCGGCGCGAAACGCCTCGCGCTTTCGCAACACGGTGATCCAGGCAAGTCCCGCCTGGAAACCGTCGAGCATCAGCTTTTCCCACAGCGCGCGTCCGTCGCGTTCGGGAACGCCCCAGTCGGTGTCGTGATAGGCGCACATCAGCGGATCGTGCCCCGCCCAGCCACAGCGCGAAGGGTGCGTCGTCACAGGGCATTCTCCAGGATTTCGTCGAGCGACGCATTGCGCACGCCCAGCCGGTCGAGCCGGGTCAGCATCGCCGACCACCAGTCATGGAACACCCGCAGATCAGCGGCGTCGCGGACATAGGGCGTGTTGCCGGGGACGAGCGACGGCGAATGGAAGGCGAAGTTGAGCAGTTCGACCCCCTCGCCCACCGCGATCGTCACCGCCTCCAACGCTGCGCCGATCGGCATATCCTCCGGCGTCAACGCGACCCGCGACAACAGCCCCAGTCGCGACGCGACACCGCGCGCATAGGGCACTCGCCCCAGCGCGCGGTACAGTCCCGCACCGTGACCACGCAGCGCGCCGACATACAGCGTTGACAACGGCACGCTAAGAAGCGCGCCCCGGCGGCAGGGACGCGGGTCGCTCGACGAAAAGTCGGGCCCGCCCTCGGCTGAATAGTCATAGCCGGGCCGGACCGAGCTATCGACGCGGTAGCCGAGCGCCGTGAGTGTCGCGACCGTGTCCGGGCCAACCCCGTAGCGACCGGCGCGATACGCGCGCGGGCGTCGGCCAAACGCCGTGGCAATCGCGTCGGTAAGAAAGCGGAGCTTTGCGGCTTCGAGGCCTTCGGGAAGATTTCCCGCAAAGCTCATCGCCGGGGTCAGCGGCTCTCGAAAGGGCGGGTTGACCCAGGGGTGCAGCTGCGCGCCGATCTCCGACCGGCCATCGGCAACGACGTCGCGCAGGATCTCGACGGCGGCGGGGTCGTCGACGATCGGATAATCGACCAGACAGGTCAGCGCGACGCCCTGCTCGCGGAACCGCGCATGCGCCTCAGGGAATGCCGCCATCGCACTCGTCGAATGTCGCGTACGCTCGAATGGCGCGTTCCAGTCGAACTGCTCCTCGACATCGACGAACAGCGTGTAGCGCGGGCCAAAACCCGGCCGCCAGACGATGGGCTCCGGCGGTGAAGCCAGCCTGTACCGCGCGCCGTTCACCGAAACCGGTCGAGAACGCGCTCCATCCGTTCGGCCGCAACGGCAGGTAGCGTGAGGATGATGTGTTCGGACTCGAACGCCATGTGCCCACCCAGTTCGACCGCAAAATTCTGCGCCAGCCGCAGCGCAAAACCGGTGCCCAGCAACGGGGCGCCATCGCGCTCGTGACCGCGGTCGTTGTCGATGCTCAGCAGGATGTTCGTGTCGTGCACCGCCATCGCGCGAGGCCGATCGAAGCGCAGCGCCACCGTATCGCCGCAGCACAGGACCGCGACCATCAGCATCTCGTCCGCGCTGCAGGCCGATACGAGGGTCGCCAGCAGGCGCCCCACCAGCCGTTCGACAGCAAGGTCGTCACCGGCGATGTCGCAATGGGCCGCCGACGGATCGATGACGACCTGGGCGCCGCGCAACGCCGCCAGCGGTGCGAGGTCACGCACCACGCCGTCGAGCAACGGCAGGACGGGCACGATCGTCGGGCGCAGTTCGAGCGCATCGCCTTCAATCCGTGCCGCGGTATCCAGATCCTCGATCGCGGCCAGCAGTTCGGACGCCTGGCTCCGGATCATCGCCGCGCGTTCGCGATAGGTTGCAGGGACCGGGCCGAGCAATTCGGTCTCGATCAGTTCGGCGAAGCCCGCAATCGCATTGGTCGGCGTGCGCAGTTCGTGCACCAGTTGCCGCAACGAATCGGAAACCGGCGACTTGGGCGCGGCCAACGGCTCACCGAGCGACGCAACCTCATCGCGCCGCGGCCGGCGGGCGGTGCCGCGAAACCCGGTAAACCGCCCCGATGCGGGATCGAAGGCCGGGACACCCGAAATACGCCATGCACCGGCAGCGCTCGACAAACCGCCGATCTGGAGCCGCGCCGCGTCGAAGGCGGAGCGCCGCCGGTAGGCGCCTGCCGCGACTCCGTCGATCTGAACCTCACCCTGAACGGCGGCATAGGCCAGCGAGGCGCCAACCAGCGCCGTGCGCGACACGCCGTCGACCCAGCGGATCACGCCCGTCGGATCGGTTTCGTAGCGGAAGCTGTCGGCAACCTCCGCGGCAAAGTCCGTCGCCTCAGGCACGATCCGGTCGCGATTGAACGCGTCGATTCGTTTGACGAGGTCCGAAATCTCGAACCGCTCAGGCTTCGCGACGGGCTCGGGCGCGGCGTCGGTCGCCGGTACCGCCGCGTGACGCAGCGCTTCGGCCACGACTGGCAGACCGCGCGTAATCGCGCCGAGCGTGACAAAGGGCGACGCGGTGCGCGGCATGGTCGGACACGACGGTGATTCCGCTGGAGCCTCGACGGCAGGTGCGGGCACCACGTCATCGACAGAAAGCTGCACCTCTGCACCGGGGTTGATCGCGGGAGCAGCCTCGGACGGCGCCGGATGATGCGCGAGGACGAAATCGGTTGATCCGAAACTCTCAAGACCGCGGCAGACGGGCTCGGGCAGATCTTTCCGATGCCGCAGAACGGATCGGCCCGCCGGGGTCAGCTGAGGCAGCAGAGCAAGCCAGTCATCCGCCGGCAGCATCGCGGTCCGCAACACGGGGGCGGCGATCGCCAAGGTGTCTTCGGCAAAAAACCCTACCAGTGCGACATCGGGCTTCGCGAACGCCAGCGCGCGCGCGCTTGCCGCGCGAACCGTGTCGGGGACCAGCTTGCGCAGCGCCTGCAACCGGGCCAGCGACTCAGCATCGGCAGGGCTACGCCCGCGTCCGATCAGGTCGACCATCTGACGCCACGCCGATTGAGCACCGAAATCCGTGGCCATGTCGGCAGATAGCACGGTCTTCAGGCTGTCGTCGAAGCGCACGGAGTTCCCCGAATGGACGCTGCACCGCCTGCGTCATCAAGCTGTCATACCCTGAGGCGGCCTTGGAAGGAACAACAGAATTGGCGTGCATGGTTATGCCGTGGCGATGTGGGACAATTGCGTTTCGCCGCAACAATCTTATCGCTATGGAGGGTCGATCGCCGTGTTTGACGCGTTTCATGGGAGTTACACGTAATGAGTTTTGACCGGATCGATCGCCAGATCCTGTCGCTTTTGCAGGCTGACGGTCGGATGACCAATGTCGACCTAGCAGACCAGGTCGGGCTGACGGCGCCGCCATGCCTGCGCCGCGTCCGAGCGCTTGAAGAAGCGGGCGCGATCCGCGGCTATCACGCCGATCTCGACGCCGGCCGCCTTGGCTTCCCGATCACCGTCTTCGCGATGGTCAGTTTGCGCAGCCAGGCCGAGCACGACCTGGCCGCGTTCGAAACGCACATCGCCGACATCCCCGAGATCCGGGAATGCCACATGCTCAACGGCGAGATCGACTTCATCCTGAAGATCGTCGCCGCCGACCTGAAGAGCTTCCAGGAAATCCTGACCACGCACCTGACCCCTGCCCCCAATGTCGCCAGCGTGAAGACCTCGCTGACGATCCGCACCGCCAAGGCGCTGTCGGGCATTCCCGTCACGCTCGACTAGGCACAAGTTCGACGCCGCATCCGCAGCGCCCCCTCCGACGCGGGGCACAAAAAAAGGGGACGGCATCGCTGCCGCCCCCTTTTCCATTTCTGCCACCCGCTCAGGCGGCGGGAGCGTTCATCCAGGCCGTCCAGAGCTGCGCCGTCTCCAGACGCGGCGTGGTCTTCACGGCCGCGAACGAGGTCGCCGCACCAGCCTTGTCGCCCGACTTCGCCTGCGCGATGCCGAGATGCAGGTTGACGTCATCGGCATTCACGCCGCCCTTGCTGAGCGCAAGGCGATAGAGTTCGATCGCCTTGGCGTAGTTATCCTGACCGAGATAGGCATCAGCGGTGCCGGCAGCCAGCTTGCCATCGGCGTTGCTCGCGGCCTTCTTCTCGAGCCCGGACAAGGGGCCGTCGTTGCGGATCGCCGTGCCGGTATCCGCCAGTAGGGTCTTCGCCATCGTGTTGGTCGCCGGGATCTTGCCCGCAGCCATGCCTTCCTTGAGCACGGCCTGCGCCTCGCTCGGCAGACCGCGACGGTTCACGCTGTCCGCATATTCAAGATAGTCGTTCTGATCGGCGAGCGACTTGGTCTGGCGCATCAGCCGGAACAGGTCGATCTTCTGCGTCTCGTCGAGCGTGACGACGCCGTTCTGCTGAAGGCCGAACGTTACGATCACGTCGCGCCACGTCTTGGGCGAGGGATAGGCCACCGCGTACTTCTGCAGCCAAGCAAAGGTCTCGGGCTTCAGCTTGGCGGCATTGGCCTTGCTGATCGCATAGCGATAGAAATCCTCGGGTGCCTTCTGGCCGGCCGCGGTCGATGCCGTCACCGACGCGTCGAGATCGGCGAGGCCGCTCTTCACGTCGCCACTTTCCATCTTCGCCTTGACGATCTGGAGGTCGAGGTTGGGATCGGTGAAGCCGAGCGCCTTGGCCTTCTGGAAATACTGGATCGCGACCGGATACTGCTTGCCGTTGAACGCGAGCGCGCCGCGACGATAGGTGTAGCGCCCGCGCATGTCGGCAGGCGTGCTCGGATTGACGATCAGCACGTCGAGCGGACCGGCCAGGACAGTCTCGTTGATCGGAGCATTGGGGTTGGCGGCCTGTGCGGCGGCCAGCTTCTGCTGTTCCAGATCATAGCGCAGCGCGGCGCCGATATATTTGTCGTCGTCGGTCTTCGCGGCTGCGTCGATCTGCGCGAGCGCGGGCTCTGCGGTGGCGAAATCCTTCGCAGCGATCGCAGGCTGTGCGACCTGTGCGGCCTTCAGGACCTCGGGGCTCAGCTTGAGACCGCCCTTGGCCTCTTCCTTCTTGTCCTTGGCCATGGCCGGAACGCTAAGTGCCATGCCGCTCACCCCGGTGGCGAGCACCGCGGCCAGTGCGAGTTTCGAAATGGTCTTCATGCGGGAACTCTCCTCGTGCGTATCTGCGACTTGGCGCGACGCTATATGGGTGTGGCCGATTGCGTTCAAGCAAGCAGCGGGAATCAGGGTGAAGACACGCCTTATGTGTCCCGCGCACTGAACGCCGATTGAACGCGCCGGGTTGCACGGCTAGGTGACCCGCATGATCGCCGTCCTCTCGCCCGCCAAGACGCTCGACTATGAGACCGCCCTGCCCCCCGTCACCCCCACACAGCCGCGGTTCGCCGACGAGGCGACGACGCTCGCGCATGCGGCGGCGCATCTGACGCAGAAGCGGCTGAGCGAACTGATGCACATCTCGCCGGCGCTCGCGAAGCTCAATGCCGACCGGTTCGGCGATTTCGACACGCTGCCCGAACGCCCTGCGATGTTTGGGTTCGCAGGTGACGTTTATACCGGGCTCGACGCGAAGACGCTCGACGAGGCGGCGGTGGACTATGCGCAGGATCATCTGCGCATGCTGTCGGGTCTCTACGGCCTGCTCCGTCCGCTCGACGCGATGCGCCCCTACCGACTCGAAATGGGGACCCGCTGGGCACCCCGTCAGAAGAAGCTGACCGATTGGTGGCGCGACCGGATCGCAAAGCTTCTGGCCGAGGACGTCGCGACCGAAGGCTCAGGGACGATCCTCAACCTCGCCAGCCAGGAATATTGGGCGGCGGCCGATGGCAAGCTGCCCGCCGGGATCCGCGTCGTCGCGTTCGATTTCCGCGAGGGGGAGGCCCAGAAATTTGTCAGCTTCCACGCCAAGAAGGCTCGCGGGATGGCGGCGCGCTGGATGCTCGAGCACCGCATCGACGATATCGAGGGGATGAAGGGCTTCGACACCGACGGCTATGCCTATGACGCGGCTGGCAGTACCGACGCGCAGTGGCGGTTCGTGCGCCGATGAGCAGCGCGGTCGTCATCGGCGCCTCGGGCGGGATCGGCAAGGCGCTGGAAGAGGCGCTGCGCGACGAGGGCACATTCGATGCCGTCCACGGCTTCTCGCGGTCGGCCGATGGCGATCGCCATCTGGACCTGGAGGATGAAGCGAGCATCGCCGCCGCAGCGACGAAGGTCGGGTCGCCGACGCTCGTGATCGTCGCGACGGGCTTGCTCCATGCGGGCGACAAGGGGCCTGAAAAGGCGATGCGCGATCTCGATCCGGTGTGGATGGCGCGCAACTTCGCGATCAACGCGATCGGTCCCGCTTTGGTCGCCAAGCATTTTCTGCCGACGATGCCCAAGGCGGGGCGGATCGTGTTCGCGGTCCTCTCGGCGCGGGTCGGCAGCATCGGCGACAACAAGCTCGGCGGCTGGTACGGCTATCGTGCGTCGAAGGCGGCGCTCAACCAGCTCGTCCGGACGATCGCGATCGAGGACAAGCGGCGCAATTCTAGCGGCATCGTCGTCGGGCTTCATCCGGGTACGGTCGACACCGGTCTGTCGCAGCCGTTCCAGGGCAATGTGACGCCCGGCACGCTGTTCAAGCCGGACCGGGCGGCGGTCCAGCTGCTCGACGTGATCGACGGCCTCCGTGCGCCCGACAGCGGGAAGCTGTTCGCGTGGGACGGGGTCGAGATTACCCCCTGACGCGCGCCTTCGCCTGCCCCGACATCCGTCACCCCGGCGAAAGCTGGCATAACGCGTCGCGCCGACAACCCACAATCACCCGCAAATACCGATGAAACCTCTCCTCTCCCCGCGCGTACGCGTGCGCGGGGGTAGTAAGGTGGTCCCCCCTCGGCTAAGGTGTGTCATCGTACCGAAACAAGCCGAAAGCCTTCAGATTTGACCGACGAGACCATGCTCGCCGAACCCACCGGCGGCGAGCCAGCCGGCATTGCCACCATCTCGATCGTCGACGAGATGAAGTCGAGCTATCTCGACTATGCGATGAGCGTGATCGTCGCGCGCGCGCTCCCCGACGTCCGCGACGGCTTGAAGCCCGTCCATCGCCGCATCCTCTACGGCGCGCACGAAAGCGGCTTCGTCGCGGGCAAGCCGTATCGCAAGTCGGCGCGTATCGTCGGTGACGTGATGGGTAAATATCACCCGCACGGCGACAGCTCGATCTACGACGCCTTGGCCCGCATGACCCAGGACTGGTCGATGCGCGTGCCGCTGATCGACGGTCAGGGCAACTTCGGCTCGATGGATCCCGATCCGCCCGCGGCGATGCGCTACACCGAGGCCCGCCTAGGCAAGGTCGCCAATGCGCTGCTCGGCGATCTCGACAAGGATACCGTTGATTTCACGCCGAATTACGACGGGTCGGAGCGCGAGCCGTCGGTGCTGCCGGCGCGCTTCCCCAATCTGCTCGTCAACGGCGCAGGCGGCATCGCGGTCGGCATGGCGACCAACATCCCGCCGCATAACCTCGGCGAAGTGATCGCCGCGTGCCTTGCCTATATGGACAATGGCGCGATCACGACCGAGGAACTGTTCGAGATCGTCCCCGGGCCCGACTTCCCGACCGGCGCGATCATCCTCGGCCGCGCAGGCGCCAAGTCCGCCTACGAGACCGGCCGCGGCTCGATCATCGTCCGTTCGCGCCACGTCGTCGAAGAGGGCAAGGGCGATCGCCGTTCGATCGTCCTGACCGAAATCCCGTTCCAGACCGGCAAGAACGGCCTGGTCGAGAAGATCGCCGAAGCCGCCAAGGACAAGCGCATCGAAGGCGTCAGCGACATTCGCGACGAATCGAGCCGGATGGGCGTGCGCATCGTCATCGACCTGAAGCGCGACGCGACCCCCGACGTGGTGCTCAACCAGCTCTGGCGGCACACCCCCGCGCAGTCGAGCTTCCCCGCCAACATGCTCGCGATCCGCGGCGGCCGCCCCGAGCTGCTGAACCTGCGCGACATCATCGGCGCGTTCATCACCTTCCGCGAACAGGTCATCACCCGCCGCTCGAAGTTCGAACTCGCCAAGGCTCGCGAGCGCGCGCATCTGTTGCTCGGCCTCGTCATCGCGGTCACCAACCTCGACGAAGTCGTCCGCATCATCCGCGGATCGTCGAGCCCCGCCGAAGCCCGCGGCAAGCTGCTCGCGCGCGAATGGCCGGTCGCGGAGATCGCGCCGTACATCGCGCTCGTCGAGGCAGTCGAGGACAAGCAGCAGGAGGGCATCTACAAGCTGTCCGAGCCGCAGGTCCGCGCGATCCTCGACCTCCGTCTCCACCGCCTCACCGCGCTGGGTCGCGACGAGATCGGCGACGAACTCAAGACGCTCGCGGCCTCGATCGCCGAGCTGCTCCACATCCTCGCCGATCGCGCCAAGCTGTACGAGGTGATGCGCGGCGAGCTGATCGCGATCCGCGACGAATTCGCGACCCCGCGCCGGTCCGAGATCGCCGCTGCCGCCAACGGCATCGACGACGAGGATCTGATCGAGCGCGAGGACATGGTCGTCACCGTGACCATGCAGGGCTATATCAAGCGCACCAGCCTCGACACGTTCCGTGCGCAGGCACGTGGCGGCAAGGGCCGCGCGGGCATGTCGACCAAGGACGAGGATGTCGTCACCGAGCTGTTCGTCACCTCGACGCACACGCCGGTGCTGTTCTTCTCGAACCTCGGCAAGGTCTATCGCTACAAGGTCTGGCGCCTGCCCGAGGGTGGCCCAGCAACCCGAGGGCGCCCGATGATCAACCTGCTGCCGCTGGCGCCGGGCGAGACAATCTCGACCGTGCTCCCGCTGCCGGAGGATCTCAGCGAGTGGAGCCGCCTCCACGTCATGTTCGCGACGCAGCGCGGGCTCGTCCGTCGCAACGCGATGGATGCGTTCACCAACGTGCCGTCGAACGGCAAGATCGCGATGCGCTTCGAAGAGGGTTCGGAGGACAAGCTGATCGGCGTCGCGCTGCTCACCGAGCATGACGACGTCCTGCTCGCGACACGCCTCGGCAAGGCGATCCGCTTTGCCGGCGACGACGTCCGCGAGTTCCAGAGCCGCACCTCGACAGGTGTGCGCGGCGTGACGCTAAAGGGCGACGACGAGGTCATCTCGCTGTCGGTCCTCCACCGCGTCGGCGCGACGCCCGAAGAACGCGAGACGTACCTGAAGTTCGCCCCCTGGAAGGGCGAGCGCGAGGGCGATCACGGCATGGGCGACGAGCGCTACAATGATCTCAAGGATCGCGAGCAGTTCATCCTGACGGTCTGCGAGAACGGCTATGGCAAACTGTCGAGCGCGTACGACTATCGTCGCACCGGTCGCGGTGGTCAGGGCATCACCAACATCGACAATATCGGCCGCAACGGTCCGGTGGTCGCGAGCTTTGCGGCGGCCAAGGGCCATCAGCTGATGCTGGTCACCAACCAGGCCAAGCTGATCCGCACGACGCTGGCGAGCCTGCGCGTCATCAGCCGCAATTCGGCCGGCGTGAAGCTGTTCGACGTGGCCAAGGGCGAGCATGTCGTCTCGGCCGCACGGATCGAGGAAACCGAGGAAGACGCCGAAGTGAACCTGGCCGACGCAACGCCAGAGCTGGCGCCCGACACCGGCGCGACGATCGGCGAGGACACGGCGGCGGGCGATCCGACCGAAGGCCAGGGGGACGGCGAATGAGCCGCGACCCTATCGCCTACAAGGTGCTGACGGGCGAGCAGCTGGCGTCGCTGGAAAGCGGCAGCTTCGCCGGCGCACCGGTCGATCTGGCCGATGGGTATATCCATCTCTCGACGGCGGCGCAGCTGACCGAGACGGTCGACAAGCATTTCACCGGCCAGTCCGACCTGTACGTCGCCGCAGTCGATCTCGAAGCGATCGGCGACGACGTGACATGGGAAGAGTCGCGCGGCGGCCAGCTCTTCCCGCACATCTATAACGGTCCGCTCCTGCTCGAGACGGTGCTGTCCTACAGCCCGCTCGAACGCGACGATGCTGGCCAGGTGAAGCTTCCCGTAGCCGGCTAAAGCCCTGACCATCCTCCCCCGCCAGGGGGAGGTGGCAGGCAAAGTGTGACGGAGGGGGCGGCAACGACGACCGTCGTTCAGACCGCCCCCCGCTACCCGATCACGCCGCCAAATCGCGCATCAACGGCGCATGCCGGTCGACGAGCACCGCACTCGCCTGGTTCAGCCCGACGACCTCGACCACCGCACCATGCCGCCGCAGCTTGGCGACCACATCGTCGAGCACACCGACCGCGGTGACGTCCCAGAGATGCGCGCCCGTCAGGTCGATCCGCACATGCTTGGCCTCCTCACGCAGGTCGAACCGGTCCGCGAAGATATCCGCACTGGCGAAGAACACCTGTCCCGTCACGCTGTAGACTCGCGTATCGCTCGCCGCATCGTAGTCGACCACAACATCCATCATCCGCGTGACCTTCCACGCGAAGAATACGCCGCTCAGCAGCACGCCCACCCCGACGCCGAGCGACAGGTCGTGGGTCGCAACGGTGACCACGACGGTAGCCAGCATCACGACGCTCGACACCTTGGGATGCCGCACCAGATCGCGCAGCGACCCCCAGGAGAAGGTGCTGATCGACACCATGATCATGATCGCGACCAGCGCCGCGACCGGCACCTGCGCGACCCAGGGACGCAACGGCACCATCACCACGAGCAGGAACACGCCGGCGACCATCGTCGACAGCCGTCCGGTGCCGCCATAGCGGACATTGCCGACCGTCTGGCCGATCATCCCGCACCCGGCGATCCCGCCGAACGCACCCGCGGCGATGTTGGCGAGCCCGAGCCCGGTGCATTCGCGCGCCTTCGAGCTGCGCGTCTCGGTCAGCTCGTCGACGACATTCGCGGTCATCATCGATTCGAGCAGCCCAACCGCCGCCATCGCAAGCGCATAGGGGGCGACGATGCGCAGCGTATTCCAGCTGAGCGGCACGTCAGGCAAGCCGAACGACGGCAGCGAATCGGGCAGCCGCCCGAGATCGCCGACCGTCTTCAGCGGCATCGGAAACCACATAGCGATTGCGGTCAGCACGACGATGCAGATCAGCGGCGACGGGATCGCACTCGAGATCCGCGGCACGAGATAGATGATCGCAAGCCCGCCCGCGATCATCGCATAGGCTTGCCAGCTGACCCCCACCATCTGCGGCACCTGCGCCGAGAAGATCAGGATCGCGAGTGCGTTGACGAACCCCGCATGGACCGAGCGCGAGACGAACCGCATCAGCACATCGAGCTTGGCGAGCCCGAACGCGATCTGCAGCATGCCCGCGAGGATCGTCGCGACGAGGAGAAATTGAAGCCCGTGCGCATGAACGAGCGCGGCAGCGACCAGCGCGACCGAGCCCGCCGCGCCAGAGATCATCGCGGGGCGCCCGCCCGCAAAGGCGATGACGATGCCGATCACGAACGAAGCGAACAGGCCGACCTCGGGATCGATGCCGGCGACGAAGGAGAAGGCGATGACCTCGGGGATCAGCGCGAAGGTACCGACCATGCCGGCGAGAATGTCACGCCGCGCGGCCGTCGGGCCGCTATACCACTCGGCGCGGTAACGAGAAAAAGCAGAAATTGTCATGGATGTGTCCGCATAGGACGCACGAACCGCGGCGACGCTTTCGGTCGCGGGTGTTCACAATGGCGTCGTTGCGTTGTCCGGCGGATCGGCGGCCGGAATAGCCACCCGGAATTGCACCGGGTCCAAGCGAATGCGGGCCTGCTAGCGGATACGGTGCTGCATTGCAACACGGTCTGCCACGCTTCCTCCACAACCCCGTCATCCTGACGAAAGTCAGGATCCAGAGTTACTGAAGTTCACCGTTCGTGGCTCTGGATCCTGACTTTCGTCAGGATGACGGAGGGTCAAGCCCGTCGAAAATCACGTAAACAGGTCCACCACCTCGGCCCCCTCGCCCACCGCCTGCAACAGCAGGGTCCGGTGGCAATGGCAGGGGTCGCGCTCGTAACACAGCAGCGCGCTCGGCTTCTCCGCTGCGAGCGCGAACATGATCGCCGCCTGTGCCTGCGCCTCGGGCAGTTCGAGCTGTTCGTCATACACCGCGGTCAGCGTCGCGACGTCACCCTTCTTGGCCGCGTCGCGCCCGCGCTTCGGCGTCCCGAGCGCCTTCAGATGCGTGTAATCGATTCCCGCCTCGCGCAACGATGCTGCAAGCGATGTCTTTGAGAAGCCCGGCCGACGCGACAGCGGCAGCGCGCGGACGTCGATCACCCGCTCGACCCCGGCCCGCGTCAGCGCCGCGAGAAAGTCCGTCATCGTGGTGGCTTCATAGCCGATCGTGAAGATCTTCATGAGAACGAAGTGGGATTGGACCGCTGACACGGCAAGCGTCCGGCGCTATCTGGCGGGAATGACCCACGACATCCATGTTATCGGCGGCGGCCTCGCCGGATCCGAAGCCGCCTGGCAGCTCGCCGAAGCCGGCCTCAAGGTCCGCCTCTCCGAAATGCGCGGCAGCGGCGAAGCCACGCCCGCGCACCAGACCGACGGCCTCGCCGAACTCGTCTGCTCGAACAGTTTTAGATCCGACGATGCGGAGAGCAATGCGGTCGGCCTGCTCCATCAGGAACTCCGCACGCTCGGCTCGCTGATCATGCGTCAGGCGGATATCCACCGCGTCCCCGCCGGCTCCGCGCTCGCGGTCGACCGCGACAATTTCTCGAACAGCGTGACGGAGGCGATCGACCAGCATCCGAACATTACGCTCGTCCGCGAACGCATCGACGCGCTGCCCGACGGCCCGACGATCGTCGCGACCGGCCCGCTCACCGCCGCCTCGCTCGCCGCAGGGATAGGCGCCGAGACCGGCCGCGAGGCACTCGCCTTTTTCGACGCGCTCGCGCCGATCGTCCACCGCGACTCGATCGACATGGAGACCGCCTGGTTCGCCTCGCGCTGGGACAAGGGAGAGGGCAAGGACTACATCAACTGCCCGATGGACAAGGACCAGTATCTCGCCTTCCATCAGGGCTTGGTCGATGGCGAGAAGACGCCGTTCAAGGACTGGGAGAAGGACACGCCCTATTTCGATGGCTGCATGCCGATCGAGGTGATGGCGGAGCGCGGCGTCGACACGCTGCGCTATGGCCCGATGAAGCCCGTCGGGCTCGACAATCCCAAGACCGGGCGCTGGCCCTATGCGGTCGTCCAGCTGCGCCAGGACAATGCGCAGGGGACGCTCTGGAACATCGTCGGCTTCCAGACCAAACTGAAACATGCCGATCAGGTCCGGCTGTTCCGCACGATCCCCGGCCTCGAGAATGCGGAGTTCGCGCGGCTGGGTGGCCTTCATCGCAACACCTTCATCCGATCGCCCGAGCTGCTCGACGCGATGCTGCGGCTGAAATCGCGGCCGAACATCCGCTTCGCCGGGCAGATCACGGGGTGCGAGGGCTATATCGAAAGCTGCGGCATCGGCCTGCTCGCGGGCCGGTTCGCCGCCGCCGAGCTGAACGGCCAGACGCTGACGCCGCCGCCCTTTGCGACCGCACTCGGCGCGTTGCTCGGCCACATCACCGGTGGGGCGGAGGCCGAGACCTATCAGCCGATGAACGTTAATTTCGGGCTGTTCCCGCCGATCCCCGGCCGCACCAAGAAGACCGATCGCAAGCGGATGTACACCGATCGCGGCCGCGCGGCGCTGGCGGCGTGGCTCAACTCTCCTCAGACGACGGCGGAATCGGCGGACAGGCAGCCCGAGACGACGGCTTCCGCCTGACCGCGGTGGTGGCAAATTCGGGCGCGGTCATCGCGCCCGATTTGTCCGCATCCGCACCGGCGAACTTGGTCGTCGCCTTGACCGCCCATTCGTCGAACGACAGCCGCCCGTCGCCATCGACGTCGAGCTTCGTATAGGCCTTGCGCCGCGCGACCAGATATTCGTCGCGCGTCACCGCGCCGTCGCGATCCTTGTCATACCGTTGAAATCGCCGCTGTTCGCGCGTCGCATCGGTCGCGCGCGGTGCCATGCTCGGCAAAGGATCGATTCCGCCATCCGCCCCCGCCTGGGTCTGCGCCTGCGCGGTGGGTTGTGGTGCCAGCACTGGCCCGGATCGCACCTTGCCGCCAAAGCCCAGTATCGCCGCACCGATCAGCGCGATCAGCGCCGCGCCGCCCGTCAGGTATCGCCACATCCCCGGTCTCCCCCACCCCCGGACGTCCCCGTCCAGGCGCAAGGCTAGTCCCGCAGCGCGCCGATCTCAAACGAACCGGTCAGTATCCGACCAGTCTGTGCAGCAGCAGGCGGCCGACCCGCTTTGGGCTGCCGGCCGGTTGCTCCGGCGCGGTAAGATCGGCCCGCGCCAGCAGTGCGAGTGCGCTGAGCGATCGTGCGCGTCGTGGCCAGCGGCCGTGGAGCGCCATGTCGAGCCGTTTGTTCGCCATCGCGGCCACGCCTGCCGCGCGTTGCGGATCCGACAGCCGCAGCGACAGATCCGCCAGCGCCCATCCCTCGCCCGCCGCCGCGATGCGATCGTCCGACACCGCCAGCAAAGATGCCGCCGCCGCGAACAGCTGCCCGCCGCGCAGACGGGCAAAGCGTTCGACCGCTGCATCGTCGAGCGGCGTTTCAAGCAGCGCCTCCCACCCCTCGGCGATCGTCGCGATCGTCGCGCCGCCGACCTGCGGCACGACATGGTGTGCGAGCGCCTGCAACACGGGCTCGGCCGGCGGCGGCGCGGTGTCGAGCCGACCGAGCGCCTCATACCACCAGGTCAGCCGCATCTGCCCGACGATCGGCTCGCGCGTCGTCTTGAGGATCGTGCCGAGCGCCGTGTCGAGCGCGAACAGCGCCTCAAGCCCGGGCCGGGTCGAGGCCGGGGCGTAGCTCAGGGCAAGCGCGCGCTCGGGATTGGGTATGTTGGCAGGGTCGACCATCGCGCTGCCATAGCTGCGAACGCGCCGCAGGGCACGCCCCCCGACCACGTTAACCATATCTCTTGAGCCGGGCTTACCGGATTGCCGGGCATGGGTGCGCGATCAAGATCCAGTGGGACATCCATGGCCAAGACGATTGCCCCGAAATTTGCAGCGCTGACGTTCCTCGCGCGTCTGCGACGGAACGTCAAAGGCAACACTTTGGTGATCGTCGCCTTCGCGATCATGCCGCTGCTGGCCATGGTCGGGTCCGGGCTGGACATGTCACGCGCCTATGTCGCGCGTGACCGGCTGCAGCAGGCCTGCGACGCGGGCTCGCTGGCGGCGCGGCGCCTGCTGGCGGGCCCGACGCTGACGAGCGACGTCGAAACCGAAGCCAGAAACTATTTCAACTTCAACTTCCCCAGCGGGGCCTTCGACACGACCCCGTTCACTCCCGTGGTCACCGTTCCCGCCGTTGGTACCGTCCGGATCACCGCGACGACCGCGATACCGACCACGGTGATGAAGATCTTCGGGTTCAACACCTTGCCCCTGTCGATCACCTGCGCAGCGACGCAGGATTTCGTCGGCACGGACGTCGTGCTCGTCCTCGACATGTCGGGATCGATGAACTGCCCGACGAGCCGCCCCAATGACGCCTGCGGCGAGATCGAACAATCCGGATCGAAGATGCAGGCGCTGCGCGATGCGTCCGAGTCCCTCTACGACACCCTGGAGTCTGCACAGAACCAGCTGCACAACAACAACCTTAGGCTTCGCTATGGCTTTGTGCCCTATAATGCGACGGTCAATGTCGGCAGGCTCGTCTATGCCAAGGATGCGAGCTATATCCGCAACAGCGCACCCTATCAGACGCGGGCCCGGACCGGCGGACCTGTCTACAGCTCGCTGAACTGGTGCAACGCGTATGACGGCAGCTATTCAAGCTATTGGGGGGTCTGCTCGAACTACTGGACCTACCAGCAGGCGACGCTGAACACCGCGACGTTCAAGACGGGCGCCTCGGTACCGACGCCTGGCGGATCGCCCAGCACGGCGACATCGAAATGGGCCGGGTGCATCGAGGAGCGCCAGACCAACAACACGACGATCGACGGCGGATCGCTGACGACGGCACCGTCGGACGCGTGGGACCTGGACATCAACCGGTTGCCGAACTCGGACGCCAGCCGTTGGGCGCCGTGGTGGCCCGAGACGGAATTCGATCCCGACCGGCGCGCCATCTATACCGACCCGAAATACTGCGCCAGCGAGGCCAGCCGCCTGAAGGAATATTACGGCGACAAGGCCGGCTTCATGAAATACCTCAATGACCTGCAACCTCTTGGCGGCACCTATCATGATATCGGCATGATATGGGGCGCCCGGTTTATCTCATCGGACGGCATCTTCGCATCGGCAACGCCCGAAACGAACAATCAGAGCGATCCGGACAATCCAAGAAAGCTTCGCGGCTTCTCGGTCAGGAAGTTCATGATCTTCATGACCGACGGCGATCTGTCGCCTTACCTGGACGTCTATACGACCTATGGCGCGGAGGAGCGCGACAAGCGCGTGCTTGGAACGACGACGGGCAATACCACCCAGCTCGCCGCAGCGCAGCTGTCGCGTCATCTCCAGCGATTTCGCATGGCCTGCAATGCTGCCAGGGCGCAGGGTATCCAGCTGTACGTCATTGCGTTTTCGACCACGCTGACCAACGACATGCGGGATTGCGCGACACAGCCTTCCATGGCGTCAGGCATCACCACCTCCGCCGCGCTCATCCAGAAGTTCAAGGAAATCGGCACCAAGGTCGGATCGCTACGGGTGAGCCAGTGATCGCGCGATTAGCGCCGGCAAGGCGGCGCATTGCGGCAGACGTCGCGGGCGCAACGATCGTCGAATTCGCTCTGATCGTACCGTTACTGATCGGGTTGCTGATGATGATCCTGGAGGTCGGGTATCAGAATTATGTCGAGGCCATGGTACAGGGCGCGCTCGCAAAGGCATCACGGCTGACCACGGTCGGCAACACGACCGCGGCCAACGTGAGCGCAACGATCAAGGCCGAGGTCCGCGCCGTCGTCCCGGCAGAATATGTCACCGTGTCGACGCGCCGCTATTACAACTTCTCGAATGTCGGCAAGCCCGAGAAGATCACGTCGGACACGGACCCGC
The DNA here is from genome assembly GCF_014194875.1 of Sphingomonas sp. BK481. Lineage (NCBI taxonomy): Bacteria > Pseudomonadati > Pseudomonadota > Alphaproteobacteria > Sphingomonadales > Sphingomonadaceae > Sphingomonas > Sphingomonas sp. BK481. The sequence goes on from NZ_JACIAP010000002.1 coordinate 324,843, forward strand.
GCGGCACGTTCAATCTCGGGGACTGTTTCGAAGATGCGAACAACAACGGCATTTACGACGCGACGCCTGGCGATGACGGTGTTGGTAGCGCGGACGACGTCATCTTCTACACGGCGACCGTGAAATACCCCAATCTGACGCCGGTCGGACCGCTCATGGGCTGGACGCGCACCCGGACAGTCACGGAAACGACGCTGGTACGTAACCAGCCCTTTACCTCGCGTGCGGCACCGACGGTCGTATGTACCAAGCCATGACGAGGACGGACCGCACCGCAAGGCCAAGGGTTCTCGCGGACACGCGCGGCCTCGCGATGATCGAATTTGCGATCGTTGCGCCGTTCCTGCTGACACTGGGTCTCGCCGGCGCCGAACTGACGCACATGTCGATCGCCAAGATGCGCGTCAACCAGATCGCCACGACCGCGTCCGACAACGTCGCACGCGTGCGGGATTCGATCAACGAGGCCGATGTCAACGAGGTCCTGCTCAGCCCGAAGTTGCTAGGGACCGATATCGACTTTGCCGATAACGGCCGCGTCGTGATTTCGAGCGTCGAACCCAATGGTCAGACCGGCACGAAGGCGGGACAGTGGATCCGTTGGCAGCGGTGCACGGGGGCGCTGAACACAAGTGCCTCGCAGCCGGCTTATGGCCTGCAGGACAAGGGCAAGGCCGATGCAAGCCTGCAATATATGGGACTGGCCAGTCGCAAGATTGCGGCGGCCCCCGGAACCGCGCTGATCTTCATCGAGGTGACCTACAAGTATCAGCCGCTCGTCTCGCAGCGATTCTTCGGCGCCCCGGTCCTGCGTGCTGAAGCGGTTTACAATGTGCGCGAACGCAACGACCAGACCCTGGCCGCCGTTGCGGGAGTCACGCCGAGTCTGTGCTCGACCTACGCAGCATGATCGCTCCGACCGGTGAACCCGGTCGGAGCGATCAGCAACGGCTCACCCGATTACCGGTACGTCACCTTCTTCGCCGCATCGACGACCTTGGCAACATCGACCAGCATCAGCTTTTCGAGGTTCGCCGCATAGGGCATCGGCACGTCCTCGTTGGTCACGCGCAGCACCGGCGCGTCGAGGTCGTCGAAGCCGTGCTCCATCACCACCGACACGATCTCGGACGCGATCGAGCAGGTTGCCCAGTTTTCCTCGACGATGATCATGCGGTTGGTCTTGGCGAGGCTTTTCAGCACCGTGTCGGTGTCGAGCGGGCGCAGCGTGCGCAGGTCGATGACCTCTGCGTCGATGCCCTCCTCGGCGAGCTTCTCGGCGGCTTCGAGGCTGATGCCTACGCCGATCGAGTAGCTGACGATTGTCACGTCCTTGCCCTCGCGGACGATCCGCGCCTTGCCGATCGGCAGCACATGGTCGTCGAGCTTGGGGACGTCGAAGCTGCGGCCGTACATCAGCTCGTTTTCGAGGAACACGACCGGATCGTCGGTACGGATCGCCGCCTTCAGCAGGCCCTTGGCATCCGCCGCGTCATAGGGCGCGATCACGATCAGGCCGGGGACGCTCGCATACCATGCGGCGAAGTTGTGCGAATGCTGTGCACCGACGCGCGACGCGGCACCGTTGGGACCACGGAACACGATCGGGCAACGCATCTGGCCGCCCGACATGTAGTTGGTCTTGGCGGCCGAGTTGATGATGTGATCGATCGCCTGCAACGCGAAGTTGAAGGTCATGAACTCGACGATCGGGCGGAGGCCACCCATCGCCGCGCCTGCACCGATGCCGGCAAAGCCGTATTCGGTGATCGGCGTGTCGATAACGCGACGCTCGCCGAACTCGTCGAGCAGCCCCTGCGTGACCTTGTACGCGCCCTGATACTGCGCGACTTCCTCGCCCATCACGAAGACGCGGTCGTCCTCGCGCATTTCCTCGGCCATCGCATCGCGCAGCGCCTCGCGGACGGTCGTCTTGACCATCTCGGTGCCCTCGGGAATCGCGGGGTCCGCCTTGCCGACCTTCTCGGCCGAGGCGACGAGCTGCTGCGTGCCGCTCTCGGCCTTCGCAGGCGACGCGCCTTCGGGAACCGGCGGCGCCTTGTCGTCCGACGGCGTCTCCTTCGGCGCGGCATTGGCGGCCTCGCCCGCACGCGCCTCGGTCGGCGCGCTGTCGGCGCTTTCGCCCTCTTCGAGCAGCGTCGCGATGACGGTGCCGACCTTCACATTGTCGGTACCCTCGGCGACCATGATCTTGCCGATCGTGCCCTCGTCGACGGCCTCGAACTCCATCGTCGCCTTGTCGGTCTCGATCTCGGCCATGATGTCGCCGGACTTGACGCTATCGCCTTCCTTGACGAGCCACTTCGCGAGCGTGCCCTCTTCCATCGTCGGGGAGAGCGCGGGCATCTTGATCTCGATCGCCATCAGTACGACTCCACCAGAACGTCGGTGTAGAGCTCGGCGACATCCGGCTCGGGGGTCTGCTCGGCGAAATCGGCGGCTTCGTTCACGGTCTTCCTGATCTCTTGTTCGATGGACTTCAGGTCCGCCTCGGTCACGCCCTGCTCGTCGAGCAACTTCTTGATGTGATCGATCGGGTCGGACTTGTCGCGGACCGCCTGGACCTCGTCACGCGTACGGTATTTCGCCGGATCGGACATCGAGTGGCCACGATAGCGATAGGTCTTCATCTCGAGGATGACCGGGCCCTTGCCCGCGCGGACCCAGGCGATCGCCTCTTCGGCGGCCCCGCGGCACGCCAGCACGTCCATGCCGTCGACCTGGATGCCGGGAATGCGGAACGATTCGCCGCGGCGATAGAGCTGGTCCTCGGCCGAGGCGCGATTGACGCTCGTACCCATGGCGTACTGGTTGTTCTCGATCACGAAGATGATCGGGAGCTTCCACAGCTCGGCCATGTTGAAGCTCTCATACACCTGGCCCTGGTTCGCGGCGCCGTCGCCGAAATAGGCCATGCAGATGCCGCCGTCGTTCGAATATTTGTGCTTGAACGCGAGGCCGGTGCCCAGCGACACCTGCGCGCCGACGATGCCGTGCCCACCGTAGAATTTATGTTCGGTCGAGAACATGTGCATCGACCCGCCCTTGCCCTTCGAGATGCCCGAGCCGCGCCCGGTCAGCTCGGCCATGATCACCTTCGGGTCGATCCCGTAGGCGAGCATGTGGCCGTGGTCACGATAGCCGGTGATGACCGAATCGGTTTCGCCGTCGAGCGCGGACTGCAGGCCGACTGCGACGGCTTCCTGGCCGATGTACAGATGGCAGAAGCCGCCGATCAGGCCGAGACCGTAAAGCTGGCCCGCCTTTTCCTCGAAACGCCGGATCAGCAGCATCTGCTTGTAGAAGGCGAGCAGCTCGTCCTTGCTGGCCTCATAGGGCTTGGGTTCGGCCGGCCGTTCACGGTTGGTGATCGGGGGCTCGGCGATTGCACGTGCTGGGGGGGCTTTGGCCACGATGTGGGAAACCTCGTTTTCCGTAGGGGAGTTGCCGCAGCCTATAGGCGCGGACGGGGCCGAACATCAATTCCCGTCTGGGGTATGCGATTTTGCGACTGTCCCGCGAGCCTCGATCCGTCGCGCCCGACACGCGGGCTGTCGCCCCCGCCCCTATCCCCGCCCCAAGCAAAGCTCCGGTTGCCCTTCCCCCGCCCGACCCCCTAAAGCCCGGGACAATGAACCCGACGATCGACCCGCATCAGCATCCCTTCCGGATCGCCAATTTTCGCGCCTATTGGCTGTCGCGGTTCGCCGGCACGATCGCGGTCAGCGCGATGTCGATCGTCATCGGCTGGCAGGTCTACAACCTCGCACGCGAGACGATGGACATCCGCCAGGCGGCGTTCATGCTCGGGATGATCGGCTTTGCGCAGTTCGTGCCGCTGTTCCTGCTGACCCCGATCACCGGGCTCGTCGCGGACAGCTTCGACCGGCGCTGGATCGTCCGCGGCACGACCACGCTTCTGGTCCTCACCGCCGCGACGCTCTGGCTGCTGACCTGGTCCGGCCATCTCACGCTCGGCGCACTGTTCGCCGCCGCGGTCGCCTTCGGCGTCGCGCGCGCCTTTTCCGGCCCGGCCTATTCGGCGCTCGCGCCCAATCTCGTGCCCCGGGCGGTGCTCCCCACCGCTATCGCGATCAGCTCGATCGCGTGGCAGGTCGGAACGATCGCAGGCCCGAGCGTCGGCGGGCTGCTCTACGCGATCCATCCCGAGGTCGCGTACGGCGTGGCGACGCTGCTCTTCCTCGTCGCGCTGGTGTTCATGTTCCTGATCGGCCCGGTGGCACAGCCCGCCGCGCAGACCGACCATCGCCCCCTCGCCCGGATCATCGAGGGCTTCACTTATGTCCGCCGCAACCGGCTGGTGCTCGCGACGATCACGCTCGACCTGTTCGCGGTACTGCTGGCGGGGGCCACGTCGCTGTTGCCGGTCTATGCCCGCGATATCCTGCATGTCGGGTCGCAGGGGCTCGGCGTGCTCGCCGCGGGCATGGGGATCGGTGCCGCGGTCACTGCGATCTGGTTCTCGATTCGACCGATGTCGCGCAATGTCGGGGTCAAGATGCTGGTCGCGGTGATCGTGTTCGGTATCGCGATCCTCACCTTCGGGGTCGCGACGCCGATCGTCGAGCTGATCGGGCTCACCCCCGGCACGATTGCGGGGTTCCCCATTCATCCCGCCTTCGTCCTCAGCCTCGTCGCGCTGATCGTCGCGGGCGGTGCGGACATGATCTCGGTCTATGTCCGCCAGTCGCTGATCCAGCTGCACACGCCCGACGTGATGCGCGGCCGGGTCAGCGCGGTGTCGCAGCTGACGATCTCGGCCTCGAACGAGCTCGGCGAATTCGAAAGCGGGGTGATGGCGTCGCTGCTCGGCCCGGTCGGCGCAGTGGTGTTCGGCGGGGTTGGTGCTATTGCCGTCACGATCGGCTGGGCGCGCCTGTTCCCGGAACTCGGGGCGGCGAAGACCTTTGATCCCCCCGAGATCCTAGAGACCGAACCACAGCACGGAGAAGCCAAGCCATGAAAGCCTCCTCGATCCTGGACACGATCGGCAACACGCCGCACGTCCGCCTGTCGAAGCTCTTCCCCGATTCCGAAGTCTGGGTGAAATCCGAACGGTCGAACCCGGGCGGTTCGATCAAGGACCGTATCGCGCTGGCTATGATCGAGGCCGCGGAAAAGGCCGGCGACCTGAAGCCCGGCGGCACGATCATCGAGCCGACCAGCGGCAACACCGGCGTCGGCCTGGCGATGGTCGCAGCGGTCAAGGGCTACAAGCTGATCCTCGTGATGCCCGAGAGCATGAGCGTCGAACGTCGGCGTCTGATGCTCGCTTATGGCGCCGCCTTCGACCTGACCCCGCGCGAGAAGGGAATGAAGGGCGCTATCGAACGCGCGCGCGAGCGCGTCGCCGAAACGCCCGGCGCCTGGATGCCGCAGCAGTTCGAAAATCCTGCGAACATCGACGTGCATGTCCGTACGACAGCACAGGAAATCCTCCAGGATTTCCGGGATACGCCGATCGACGTGATCATCACGGGCGTCGGCACCGGCGGCCACATCACGGGCGTCGCCGAGGCGCTGAAGGCGCACTGGCCCGAGTTGAAGGTCTATGCGGTCGAGCCCGCCGCCTCGCCGGTGATCGCCGGTGGCCAGCCGGGCCCGCATCCGATCCAGGGCATCGGCGCAGGCTTCATCCCCGCCAATCTCCACACCCAGGCGATCGACGGCGTGATCGAGGTCGATGCCGCGGTCGCCAAGGACATGGCACGCCGATCGGCGGCCGAAGAGGGCATGCTGGTCGGGATCAGTTCGGGCGCGACGCTGGCCGCGATCCTGCAGAAGCTCCCTGATCTTCCCGACGACGTCCGCGTCCTCGGCTTCAACTATGATACCGGCGAGCGCTATCTGTCCGTGCCGGACTTCCTTCCGGAGCAGTGACGACGATGACCGATGCGCGTGGCGCCGTTTATCTGCGCGTGTCGGTACTCGCGATCGCGGCTGCGGCGATCGTCGGACCGACGCTCGTCGTGACCAATCCCCCGGCGCTGCCCCACCCGGCGCGCGCCGCGATGCCGAAGCAGCGCGTCGTGCCCCAGGCAGAGCTGCCCCCGGTCGAGCCGGTCCGGTTCGTCGACCTCGCGCCCGAGGACGCGCGGGCGTTCAACGCCACGGTGCCGTTCTCGACCGATCCGAACCCCGCTGCACGGCCGTTCCGCTTCGCCGGTACCGCAGACGACCTCGCACGCGCGACCGACTGCCTCGCGGCCGGCACGCTGTACGAGGCGGGGGACGACACGGTCGGCGAGCGCGCCGTCGCGCAGGTCGTGCTGAACCGCCTGCGTCATCCCGCCTTTCCGAAGACCGTCTGCGGGGTCGTGTTCGAGGGCGAGACACGCGCGACGGGATGCCAGTTCAGCTTCAGCTGCGACGGCGCGCTGCTTCGATGGAAGCCCTCCGAGGACGCCTGGCGCCGGGCGCGCAGCGTCGCGACCGCCGCATTGTCGGGCAATGTCTATCGACCGGTCGGCTATGCCACGCATTACCACACCGACTGGGTCGTCCCCTATTGGCAGTCGAGCCTCGACAAGATCGTCGCGGTCGGGTCGCACCTGTTCTTCCGTTGGTCGGGCTGGTGGGGCACGCCCCCGGCCTTCCGGCGCGCGCCCGAGCAGGGCGAATCGGTTATCGCGCAGCTCGCGCCTATTTCGGATGCGCACCGCACCGCCGCCGCGCTGTCAGAAGCCGATGCCGCGATTGCCGAGGCATCCGCCGCGCTCGGCTTTGTTTTGGGCGATGACGCGGTCGCCGGTGACGGCGCGAACGCCGCCTCGACGCCCTTCGCGACGGCCGAAGGCGATACCGTGCTGATGACCTTCTCGCCGGGCGTGCTGCCCAACGCCTACCCGACGCTTGCCACGATCGCGTGCGGCGACCGCGCCTTTTGCCGTTTCATGGCCTGGGCCGACAAAACCAAAGCCGCAACGGCCACGCCGCTGACGCCGGTGCAGAGCGCGGCAATCACGTTCAGCTATCTGCGCGATCGCTCGGCCGATTACGAAAAGGCGTTGTGGAACTGCCAGCAGGTCCGCCGGCCCGATCCCTCGCAGTGCATGCGCGCGCGACAGACGCTGCGCGCGGCCCCCGCCGCGGCGGACAAGGCTGCGCCCCAAGCAGATGCGCCACAGGAGCTCGACGGTGTGCGACGCAAGACGCCCGCCACGCCAGCGGCAGCCGCGGCCCCGGTGTTGAAGCCGGACGTCAGGAAAGCACCGCAAGCGACCGATATGTAACGGAAAGACTGGCATACCAGTCGCCACGCAACAGTCAGATCCAAAAGAAAAGGCCGCGTCCACCCTTCGGTAGACGCGGCCTTTTTCCGCTTCAGATCGCGTGGGCGATCAGTAGCGATAGTGATCCGGCTTGAACGGGCCTTCGACGGGCACGCCGATGTAACCGGCCTGCTTCGGGGTAAGCTGCGACAGCTTCACGCCCAGCTTCTCGAGGTGCAGCGCTGCGACCTTCTCGTCGAGATGCTTCGGCAGGACATAGACTTCGTTCTTGTAGTTCTCGCCCTTGGTCCAGAGCTCGATCTGCGCGAGCGTCTGGTTGGTGAACGAGGCCGACATCACGAACGACGGATGGCCGGTGGCGCAACCCAGGTTCACAAGGCGACCCTTCGCCAGGATGATGATCTGCTTGCCGTCCGGGAACTTCACCAGGTCGGTGCCGGGCTTCACTTCGGTCCAGTCATAGTTCGACAGCGCGGCGATCTGGATCTCCGAGTCGAAGTGACCGATGTTGCAGACGATCGACATCGGCTTCATCGCCTTCATGTGATCGGCGGTGATGACATCGGCATTGCCGGTCGCGGTGCAGAAGATGTCCGCACGCTTCACGGCGTCTTCCATCGTCACGACCTCGAAACCCTCCATCGCCGCCTGCAGAGCGCAGATCGGATCGACTTCGGTGACCATCACGCGTGCGCCGCCGTTGCGGAGCGACTGGGCCGAACCCTTGCCGACGTCACCGAAACCGGCGACGCAGGCGACCTTGCCGGCGAGCATGACGTCGGTCGCGCGACGGATCGCGTCAACCAGCGATTCCTTGCAGCCGTAGAGGTTGTCGAACTTCGACTTGGTGACCGAGTCGTTGACGTTGATCGCGGGGAACGGCAGCTCGCCCTTCTTGGCGATCTCGTACAGCCGGTGAACGCCGGTGGTCGTCTCTTCCGAAACGCCCTTCAGGTTCTTGACGGTCTCGGTCAGATAGCCGGGATTCTTTGCGACATACGCCTTCAGCGCACGCTGCATCTCGACCTCTTCCTCGTTCTCGGGCTCGGGCATCGTGTGGCCGGCTTCGAGCTTCGCACCCCAGAGTGCGAACATCGTCGCGTCGCCACCGTCATCGAGGATGATGTTAGCGGTCTGGCCCTCGACGTCGCGATCCCACGAGAAGATGTCGCCGACATAATTCCAGTAGTCGGCGAGCGTCTCGCCCTTGATCGCGAACACCGGCACGCCCGATGCGGCGATCGCAGCGGCGGCATGGTCCTGCGTCGAGAAGATGTTGCACGTCGCCCAGCGGACGTCGGCGCCGAGTGCGGTCAGCGTCTCGATCAGCACCGCGGTCTGGATCGTCATGTGCAGCGAACCGGTGATGCGCGCGCCCTTGAGCGGCTGCGCTGCGCCGAATTCCTCGCGGAGCGACATCAGGCCCGGCATTTCGGTTTCGGCGATGTTGATCTCGGCGCGGCCGAAATCGGCAAGGCTGATGTCGGCGACGACGTAATCGGTCTTGCCGTCCGTCTTCTGGGGCGCGAGCGTGGTGGCCACGAGGATATCTCCTGGAAATCTTTGATCGGCGGGCCTCATGCCCGTGCCGGATGCAGGGCCGCATAAAGGAACGGGCCGCCCAAATCAAATATAAAGATATCTTTATATGATGCCCGGAGAGGTCTCCACCGCGCTAGAATGTCATCTTGACCCGCGGATGCGTGCAGCGATCGTCAGGCCGTACCGGTATCCGCCACCAGCAGCCGCGGGTCGACGCCGGCCCGCTCGAACGCCCTGCTCCAGCGCTCATCCGCGCTGGTGTCGAATACCAGATCGGCAGCGCCGGCGACGTTGAACCAGCCGGGACGCGCCAGTTCGCCCTCGATCTGCCCGCTGTCCCATCCCGCATAGCCGAGCGCGACGACCCATTGCGACGGCCCCTTCCCCTCCGCGATCGCGCGGAGCACGTCGATCGTGCTCGACAAGGCCCAGAGCCCTGCGACCTCGATCGTGTCCTGCCCGCCCCAGTCGCACGAATGGATGACGAAGCCGCGGCGGGGTTCGACCGGCCCGCCGAAATGCACCGGGGCATTGGGCGCGTCACCGGGTGCGATCTCGAACTGTTCGAGCAGGTCGTGAAAGCCGAGACCGTCGACGGTGGCGCCGAGACCAATCCCGAGCGCGCCGTTTTCATCATGACTGCACATTGCGATCACCGCGCGGGCGAACCGCGGATCGCTCATCCCCGGCATCGCAAGGAGGAGTTGCCCGGAAAGAAAAGCCGTCTTGTCCATGCCCTAGACCATAGCGTCGCGACGGCCCCGCCGCCACGCTTGAAATCGCGTGCCTCCCATACGAGGTACCGTCCGCCCGGGACGATCTCGCGGCGACAGGAGAATTTCCATGACGATCAGCGTCGGCGACCGGCTTCCCAACACCACTCTCGTCAAGGCCACCGCGGACGGCCCGGATCAGGTCGAGTCCGAGACCTTCTTCGCGGGCCGCAGGGTCGCGCTCTTCGCGGTTCCCGGCGCCTTCACTCCGACCTGCTCGGCCAAGCACCTGCCGGGCTTCGTCGAAAAGGAAGCCGCGTTGAAGGCCAAGGGCATCGACGAGGTCGCCTGCACCTCGGTCAATGACGCGTTCGTGATGGATGCCTGGGGCAAGTCGGCTGGCGCCGGCGACATCACGTTGCTCGCAGACGGCAATGGCGATTTTGCCAAGGCGGTCGGCCTGACGATGGACGGCTCGGGCTTCGGCATGGGCACGCGCAGCCAGCGTTATTCGATGATCGTCAATGACGGCGTCGTCGAGCAGCTGAACGTCGAGGCCCCCGGCGAGTTCAAGGTGAGCTCTGCCGAGCATCTGCTCAGCGAAATCTGATCGCGTCGCACGCCTGATTGAACGTCGCGCTCCGTCATCCTCGCGCACGCGGGAATGACGGAGTTGGCGTGGCACGCGTGCCAGTCTTGCCTCCGTAATCTCGCCCGCGTAACACTGGGCGATGACAATCGCATCCGACCTGGTCGCCGAACTCGACCGCCTCTACCGCGCCTCCGTTGCGCGGCTCCAGTCCGCCATGAGCGCCTATATCGCCGACGGCACCGTGCCCGATCCGGCAAGCCGCAGCGATGGCTCGTTCGCCTATCCAGAAATCCGGCTGATCTACAAAGGCGGCATTGATCGCCCGACCCCGCTCCGCTCCTTCGGACGCATGGTGAATCCCGGAGAATACCGGATCAGCGTGACCAAGCCCGCGATCTTCGCCGATTATCTGACCGAACAGCTCACCCTGCTGATCGAGGACTATGACGTCGAGGTCGAAGCCGTCGAAGGGCGGCAGGAGATCCCCTTCCCGTACGTCATCGATCCCGGCCACGCGCTGAGCCTCGACGAAGTCTCCGCGACCGAGCTCGCACGATTCTTTCCCGCCACCGAGCTCGCGCATATCGGCGACGAGATCGCCGACGGGCTGTGGGTGGCGCAGGACGACACGCGTCCGCTCGCGCTGTTCGATGGCTTGCGCACCGATTTCAGTCTGGCACGGCTGCGCCATTACATGGGCACACCGGCCGAACACGCGCAGCGCTTCGTATTGTTTACGAACTATCACCGCTATGTCGATGAATTCGTTCGCTGGGCGGGTACCCAGCTCGGCGAAGGCAGCCGGTTCACGACGCTGTCGGGCGCGGGCGGGATCACGATCACGTCCGGGGATGATATCGACAAGATCATCTCGGACAGCGCATGGCGTCGGCACCAGATGCCGGCCTATCACCTGATGGCGGACGACCGCACCGGGATCACGCTCGTCAACATCGGCGTCGGCCCGTCCAACGCCAAGACGATCTGCGACCATCTCGCGGTGCTGCGTCCCGAGGCCTGGCTTATGATCGGTCACTGCGGCGGCCTGCGTCCCAGCCAGCGGATCGGCGACTATGTGCTCGCGCATGCCTATCTGCGCGACGACCATGTGCTCGACGACGTGCTTCCGCCCGAGATCCCCGTCCCCGCGATCGCCGAAGTCCAGGTGGCGATGGCCAAGGCCGCCGAGATCGTCTCGGGCCAGTCGGGCGAGGACCTGAAGCGCCGACTGCGGACGGGCACGATCGTCACCACCGACGACCGCAACTGGGAGCTGCGCTATTCGAAATCGGCGCTGCGGTTCTCGCTGTCGCGCGCGGTCGGCATCGACATGGAATCGGCGACGATCGCGGCGCAGGGCTATCGCTTCCGCGTTCCCTACGGCACGCTGCTCTGCGTCTCGGACAAGCCGCTCCACGGCGAGCTGAAACTGCCGGGTCAGGCCAACCGCTTCTACGAACGCGCGATCAGCGAGCATCTGCGGATCGGGATCGAAACCTGCGAACAGCTTCGCCAGGAGGGCGCCAAGCTCCACAGCCGCAAGCTGCGGGCGTTCGACGAGCCGCCGTTCCGGTAAGGCCTGCCGCGCGATTTTCGGAGCGCATCGCATGCCGATGCGTTACGCCCGCGGGACCATTTGTGAGGGAGCATAGCCGTGGCCGACACCGACTCGCCTGAAACGGACGCCAAGAAGCCCGTCGTCACGCGCCGCCGCGCGCCGCGCAAGGCCAGTGCACCCAAGCCGGCAAAGCCAGTGGTTGCGCCGGCCGCGCCGGCACTCGACAAGCCGACATCCGAAAAGGCGGTCCCCGTCTCGCGCAAGCCCAAACCCGCCCCCAAGCCGCGCTCGACCAAGCGCAGCACGCCGCGACCGATATCGGCGCGCAAGACGCCGCCGCCCGTCGCCAAGCCGATCGACAAGGTCGGCGGCAAATGGGGAGCCGCTACGATCGCGGGCGGCGTCGCGGTACTTGGCGCTGCCGCCGCGCTGCTGACGTTGCGCGGCAGCACACCAAAGACGCCCAAACCCGCTGGCAAGCACGCGCATCAGGCGGATGGTACGGATTCGTCTAAGTCGTTCGAGGCAGGGATTGCCGACGAAGGGACGATCCCGGAATAATCGCCCCTGGCAGGCCGCATCCTGCCACCAGGCCGTCTTTCTCCGGGGCTGTGGGGCAAAGGCGTCGGCTGCCCGCCCACTGTTCCCCCGCGGACGCGGGGGCCCAGCTAAAACCTAGGGCGTTCTGGTAGCCCTGGATCCTCGCCTTCGCGGGGAAACAGGACCGCCGCCAGTCGTCTAAAGCTCACCAACCCGTAAGCTTGCCCTTGTTCTGCACGTCGAGCCACGCCTTGAGCGGCTTGAAATACTCGACCAGCGCCGCGCCCGACATCTCGCGGCTGCCCGTGAACACCTGCAGCGCATCGGGCCAGGGCTTGGACTGCCCCATGCTCAGCATCGCGTTCAGCTTCGTGCCGACCGCCTTGTTGCCGTAGAACGAGCAGCGATGCAGCGGCCCCTTCCACCCCGACTGCTCGCACGCAGCCTTGTAGAATTGGAACTGCAGCACGCGCGCGAGGAAGTAGCGCGTATAGGGCACCGCCGCCGGGATGTGATATTTCGCGCCCGCGTCGAACTTGGTCTCGTCGCGCGCGACCGGCGGCTTGATCCCCTGATATTGCAGCCGCATCTGGTCCCATGCCGCTTGATAGCCGGTCGTCGGGATCTGCCCCGAGAACACGCCCCAGCGCCACTTGTCGATCAGTAGCCCGAACGGCAGGAACGCGACCTTGTCCATCGCCTGACGCAGCAACAGGCCGATATCCTTGTCCGCGCTCGGCACCCGCGCCTGGTCGAGCAGCCCGATCTTCACCAGATAATCAGGCGTGATCGACAGCGCGACGGTATCGCCGATCGCCTCATGGAAGCCATCGTTCGCGCCGTTCTTGTACAGCATCGGCTGCGCCTTGTACGCGCGTTGATAGTAATTGTGGCCGAGCTCATGGTGGATCGTGACGAAGTCGTCCGCATTCACCTTGGTGCACATCTTGATGCGGATATCGTCCTGGTTGTCGATATCCCAGGCCGAGGCATGGCAGATCACGTCGCGATCCGCGGGCTTGGTAATCTGCGACCGCTTCCAGAAGGTCTCGGGGAGCGGCGCAAAGCCCAGCGACGAGTAGAAGCCCTCACCCTGCTTCACCATCTTCACCGCGTCATAGCCCTTGGCCTTCAGCAGCTCGCCCGTGTCGAAGCCGAGATCGCCAGATCCCTTGGGGGCGACGATGTCGTAAATGTTGCCCCATTCCTGCGCCCACATATTGCCGAGCAGGTCGCTGCGGATCGGGCCGGTCTTCGACTGGACCGCGTCGCCATATTTCTCGTTGAGCTTCCACCGCGTATAGGTGTGCAGTGCCATGTAGAGCGGCTCAACCTCTTTCCAGATCTTGTCGGTCAGCGCCGCGAACTGCTCGGGGCTCATGTCGTAGCCCGACCGCCAGAGCGCGCCCACATCCTTGTAGCCGAGCTCGCGCGCGCCCTCGTTCGAGATGGCGGTCATCTTGGCATAGTCGCCGCGCATCGGCGCACCGACTGCGTCGTTCCAGCTCGTCCACATCTCCTGCAGCTTGGCGGGATCGCGACTCTCGCCCATTGCCGCCTCGATGTCCGAGCCGTTGATCGGCTTGCCGTCGAGCGTCCCCATGCCCTTGCCGTAGGAGGACGACATCTTCGTCGTCAGCATCGACAGCTCGTCCGATGCGCCCGGCCGCGTCGGCGCGGGCAGCGTGAGCCCCCCGCGGAGCAGGTCGAGCTTGCGCTTGGTGTCGACCGACAGGCCCGGGACATTGGCGTATTTCGCCGCGCCCAGCGCATATCTCACGCCGAGATCGGTCATCTCCGCGCCCGACTTCGCCGCCAGCGCATCGGTATCGTCGGTGATGTAGGTCGCGTTCACCCACGCCACGCGCGATGCGTCGACCGACTTGGCGGCAAAGACCTTCTCCGCCTCGGCGACGAATGCATCCGCCTGCGCGGCGGTCGGGCTGGACGCGGCAGCGGTGGCCTGAGCACCGGCCACTGACGGCGCAGCGCACAGCGCGCCGGCGAGAGCAAACATCGAAACGCTGAACCGAACCATCATCATCCCCTTATCGTGAGGCCCTGATGGATGATCCGCCGCCAGATGGTCAACCCGCCAGCCACGCCCCCTCCCGTCATCCTGACGAAAGTCAGGACCCAGGGTTACCGGGGACGGCGCTCCTTGGCTCCGACTCCTGACGTTCGTCAGGATGACCGGGGGCTATTCAGCAAGAAAATCCGCAATCGCCTGGCCAAGCTCGGGCTTCACCACCGCGCTCATATGCCCGCCCGGCGTCGCGACATAGCGGCCATGCGGCAGGACCGCGGCGAGGTCCGGCGCCGATCCGTTGTCCGCGTCCTCCGCACCGCAGACGACAAGCGCCGGCTGCTGGATGGCCTTCACCGCTTCGATCGGCGTGTCCGCGAACGTCTCGAGGATCCCGAGCAATGCGACCGGATCGCCGCCCGTGGTCTTCAGAAACGCCTCGGCCAGCCATTCCGGCGTGCCCTGGACATGCTTGCCCAGATTGGCGAGGATATTGCGGAAATGCCCCGCGCGCCGCGACGTCTCGGTCAGCCCCGCGAGCCCCATCCCCGAAAATATCACGCGCCTGGGGGTCGCGCCCGTCGCCAGCATCCGCGACGTCGTCCGCGCGCCGAGCGAATAGCCGCCGAGATCATAATCAGTGAGCCCGAGATGATCGACCAGCGCATGGCCGTCGAGCGTCAGCGCATCCGCGGGGTAGAATTCCAGCCCATGCGGCTTGCCGCTCTCGCCGTGCGCGCGCAGGTCGGGCATGATCACGCGGAACCCCTTGGCCGCGATCTTGGCGGCATGGCCGTAGCGGATCCAGTTGGTCTTCGCGTCGGAGAAATAGCCGTGGATCAGCACCACCGGCCGCCCCTCGCCGACCTCGCGCCACGCGATCCGCGTGCCGTCGAAGCTCTCAAAATACTGCGTCTCGGTCGGGGAATGTGCCACGGATCCAGATCCCTATAATCTTAGGATGTTGCCGCCCCCGTCCGACACACGACACCTTGCTGTCAACCGCCACCGGGACCGGCGCTAAACCCCGCAACGCACGACGCCATCACAAAAAGGGGTAGTGTGGCACGCAAACTCCTTTAGCTAAGGGACAAGGATCGCGTCGGACGATTCACCGAGGATGCGCGAAGGGCCCGACCAAGGACCCGCAATGCCGCCATCTGCCGACGCCACCCTTCCCTCAGCCACACTCCCGCTGGGGCGGCCGCACAGTATCGCGGAGGATTTCTACGCGCTCGTCATCGGCTGCATCCTGCTGGTGATCGGGCTGGTCTTCCTGAAGGCGGCAGGGCTCGTCACCGGCGGGATCGCCGGGATCGCGCTGCTGCTGTCCTATCTGGTGCCCTTGCCGACCGGCGTGCTGTTCACGCTGATCAACCTGCCCTTCTTCCTGTTCGCGCATTACGCGATGGGCCGCCGCTTCGCGATCAAGACGATGCTGGTGAATGCCGGGATTGCCGCCTTCTCGACCTTCGCGGGCGGGTCGATGCACGTCGACCAGATGCACCCGTTCTTCGCCGCGATCGTCGGCGGCACGGTGATCGGGCTCGGCATCCTCGTCCTCGCGCGACATCAGGCCGGGGTCGGCGGCACCGGGGTCGTGACGCTGTGGCTGCAGCGCACGCGCGGCTGGAATGCGGGCCGCACGCAGATCGCGCTCGACGTGGTAATCCTAGCCGCCGCGATCCCTGTCGTCAGCGCGGGTCAGTTCGGCTGGTCGGTCCTAAGCGCAGCCGCGATCAGCCTTATCCTGATCGCTTGGCACCGCCCGGGACGGTATATTGGGCACTGATCGCAGCCATAAGACGATCCAGCGAAGCAGGATCGCATAGGGCAAGATCGGCCGACGGCGCACTCAGCGCCGGTCGACGACACGGGCTTTGCCCGTGTCCGCCCACGCAGGATGACGCCCGCGATACGTCATCCCGCGCTCGACGTCGGATAAGCGGAAGGAGGCTCCCCCTCCCGCTCCCCCGCTTACGCGTCCTTCTTCAGATGCCGACGACCCAGGAGCTCGGCGATCTGCACCGCGTTCAGCGCGGCACCCTTGCGCAGATTGTCCGACACGCACCACAGATTGATGCCGTTCTCGACGGTCGAATCCTCGCGCACGCGGCTGATGAATGTTGCGAACTCGCCGACGCATTCGATCGGCGTGATGTAGCCGCCATCCTCGCGCTTATCGATCAGCATGACCCCGGGCGCCTCGCGCAGGATGTTCTGCGCCTCCTCGGCCGAGATTTCGTTCTCGAACTCGATGTTGATCGCTTCCGAATGGCCGACGAACACCGGCACGCGGACGCAGGTCGCGGTGACCTTGATCTTCGGGTCGAGGATCTTCTTGGTCTCGACCACCATCTTCCACTCTTCCTTGGTCGACCCGTCGTCGAGGAAGCTGTCGATGTGCGGGATCACGTTGAACGCGATCTGCTTGGTGAACTTCTTGGCCTCGGCCGGGTCGCCGACGAAGATGTTGCGGCTCTGCTCGAACAGCTCGTCCATGCCCTGCTTGCCCGCGCCCGACACCGACTGATAGGTCGCGACGACGACGCGCTTGATCTTGGCCGCGTCATGCAGCGGCTTGAGCGCGACGACCATCTGCGCGGTCGAGCAGTTCGGGTTGGCGATGATGTTGCGGACCTTGTAGCCGTCGATCGCGTCCGCATTCACTTCGGGCACGATCAGCGGCACGTCCGGATCCATCCGGTACAGCGACGAATTGTCGATCACGGTGCAGCCCGCCGCGGCGAACTTCGGTGCGTAGACCGCGGTCGCCTCCGACCCGATCGCGAACAGCGCCATGTCCCAGCCGGTGGGGTCAAAATTCTCGATATTCTGACATTTGATCTGCTTGCCGGTGTCACCGAAATCGACCATCTCGCCTTGGCTGCGCGACGATGCGACGCAGGCGATCTCGTCCGCCGGAAATTCACGCTCCGCCAGGATGTTGAGCATTTCGCGCCCGACATTGCCGGTCGCCCCTGCGACCACGATCCGATAACCCATTATGTCGTCCCTTGATGCCGCCGCGAAACGATCGCGACATTGCTGATTTTCATCCGGGCGCGTCCGTATACGTCTCCGGCGCGCCCTGCCAGATAACTTTATTTCGTCGTGGGCAAGCTCGTCCCTTCGCTGGGAACCGGTTTGTCCTTCACCGTCCGGTCGAGGAAGTTCAGGATCGTCCCCCAGACATGCTCGCTGATCCCCGGCCCCGCAACGCGGTGCGTATAGCCCGGGTAGAACATCATCTCGAACGGCGTTGCAGTCGCCTGCATCTTGGCCGCGACCTTCGTCGAATTGTCGAGGAACACGTTGTCGTCCGCCATGCCGTGGATCAACAGCAGCGGATCCTTGATCAGCGACGCATCCTCGACCGCGGCCGACGTCGCATAGCTCGCCGGATCGGTCTTGGGATCGCCCAGATACCGCTCGGTATAATGCGTATCGTAGAGCTGCCAGTCGGTGACCGGCGCGCCCGAGACTGCGGCGGCATAGACCCCCGGCGTCTTCTCCAGCATCTTCAGCGACATGTACCCGCCATACGACCAGCCATAGGTCGCGATCTTGCTCGGCTCGACGAACGGCAGCGTCTTCAGATACTCCGCCCCGCTCAGCTGGTCCTCGACCTCGACCGTGCCCATCGCATGATAGATCGCGTCCTCGAACTTCTTGCCGCGGTTGTAGGAGCCGCGATTGTCGATCTGGAAGAAGATCCAGCCCTGATCGACCAGATATTGCGGCAGGGGCCCCTGCCAGCCGCGCGTGACCTGCTGGCCGGTGCCCGGACCGCCATAATGCTGGAAGAAGACGGGATATTTCTTGCCCGGCTCGATCGGCGGGGTGATCATCTCGTAATAGAGCGTCGTGCCGTCCTTGGCCTTCAGCGTCCCGAACTTGGTCTGCTGATGGCTGGCGGCATAGGGATGATAGGGATGCCCCTCCTTCACCGCATTCTCGTTGATCCACGAGATCCGCTTGCCGGTCGCATCCGCCAGATAGACCTGGGTCGGCTGTGACGGGTTCGAGCGCGAGATGATGAACCGCGTGCCGGCGCCGTCCATTGACGCGCTGTTCCACCAGCCGCTCTCAGTCAGCTTGGTGATCGCGTTCGGCTTTGCGATATCGACCGAATAGAGCTGCTGCTCGAGCACGTCGTCCTTGTTGCCCGTGAAGAACAGCCGCCCCTTGGCTTGGTCGACGCCGACCAGCCCGGTCACGACCCAATCGCCCTTGGTCAGCTGCGTCCAGCGCCCCGCCGCGAACCGGTAGAGATGGCCATAGCCGCTGCGCTCCGACCGCCAGATCAGGCTGCCGTCCTTCAGCACGCGGTATGCATCCGACAGGTTCAGCCAGCTCTTCACCCCCGACTTCTCGGTGAACAGGATCGTCGACTTGCCCGTTGCCGGGTCGACGCGCAGCATCTCGAGCAGCTTCTGGTCGCGGCTCTGGCGCTGGACGAGCAACATCGTCCCATCGGGCGTCCAGTCGACGCGCGCCAGATAGATGTCGGGATTGGTGCCCAGATCGACCTTCACCTGGCCCGACCCGTCGGGCTTCATCACATACAGGTCGACCAGCGCGTTGGGCGTGCCAGCGGCGGGATAGCGCTGATCATAGACCTTGGTCCCGGTCGCGCCGATCGACGCACGCGTGAAGATCCGCACCGGCGCCTCGTCGAACCGCTCGACCGCGACATAGCGCTCGTCGGGCGACCACCAATAGCCCGTGCGGCGATCCATTTCCTCCTGCGCGACGAACTCCGCCTCGCCGAAATGGACGGTGCCGCCGCCGCCCTTGGTGACCGCGCGCGCCTCGCCGCCCGCGAGCGGCTGGACGACCAGATTCTGGTCGCGGACATAGGAGACGAATCCGCCCTTGGGGCTGATCACGGGGTTCAGCTGGCCACCCGGTGTATCAGTCAGCCGCCGGACCTTGCCGTCGAGCGTCGCAATGTACAGGTCGCCGTCGAGCGGTACGAGGATCGACTTGCCATCGGGGGCCCAGTCATAGGCGACGATGCCCTTCGACCCGGCGATCCGCGCGCGCTCGCGCTGCATCTTCTCGGCTTCGCTCAGCTCGGCGCCGCTGCCGACGCTCTTCGAATCGACGAGCATCCGCTCCTGGCCCGTGGCGGTATCGACCGCCCACAGGTCGAACCGCTCCTTCTCGTCCGCCCGGTTGCGCAGCGAGGTCAACAGTGCACCGTCGGGCGACAGCCGAACCGCGCGCGGCTGCGGGCCCGACAGGTCGGGATTGCCGAACACCCGCGCCAGCGTCAGATCGCCGGCCGGGGCTGCAGCTGCCACGGGAGCCGCTGCCGGGTCGCCCGGCTTGGCAACGCCGTCGGCTTTGCCAGCCGTTTGCGCGGACGCGCCGTCAGCAGCCATCGCGGCGGTTCCGACCGAAGCAAGTGCAAGCCCAAGCAACCATGTACGCATCCTATAGTCTCCGATGGACGGGCTCCAGCGCGGCGCCGGTGCCGCGCGCGTTATCGCGGCGCGCCCCGCCCCCGTAAAGCCGTAAACCCCGCGTGATGCGCTCGCCCGCGGCCAAGCCGTCAAGCCCAGGCCGACCGGACCCGCCGGCGGATGATTAGCAGCCGGTTAACGTCATGTGCACGCCGTCTTTACAGGTCGCATGCAAGGACCTGTGGCCGGACGTCCGCACGCATATGGCGCGCGGGCATCCCAGACATGACCGGGGACTAATGGCTTCGACAACGGCATCCATTGACGAAACACGGCCCGGCGCCTGGGACGTCGTCGCGCGCCTTGGCGCCGTCGACGGTGCCGCCGCGCACCCTCACGCGACGCGGCTGATTCAATCCGCCCCAGCCCAGCGCAACCTGTCAGATGCGGTGCACGCGTTCTGTGACGTCTATGGACGGCACCCAGGGATGATCGACGACGCCTTGCTGCGCGGCGCACAGCTCGCATCGCTGCCCTGGCTCGAAACCGCAGCGACCGGGTTCGCGATCGAACGCGGCTATCTCGCCCAGCTGACCGCGGCCGTGGGGCCGTTGCCCTCGACACCGGGTCAGGCGGCGACCGAGGCCGCCCTCGCCGGCGTGCGCAACGCGCTGGAGATCCTGTCCGGTTCGGAGCGCGCCGGTTGCGCCACGGGGGCGGTGGCCGCGCTGCTCCACGACTGGGCGGTGACGCGCGATGTGCTCGACCTTGCCGCGACCCGCTTCGGCATCGTCGCGCCGCCGCGCGCGCTCCCGCCCGCTGACGTCAGCGCCAAGGCGCTGGCGACGCTGGGTGCGACGCCCGGTACGCGGCGCGCCATCACTTTCGGGGCGCAGCAGCTCTACGCCCAGCATCGCGGCCTCTGGTCGCTGCTCGAAGCCCGCGCCAGCGCGCGCGGCGATCTCTGACCGGATTGCACACGCAGCCTAGGCCAGTGTCGTAGCAACTCCCCGGGCAACCTCTGAAAACAAACTCTTGAACTGTGCCTCGGTGGGCGAGCCGCCACGCGTGTAGACGCTGATGATGATCGGCGTGTCGGGATCGCGCCACAACACGCCGACGTCGCCTGCCGCGTCCCTGCCGTTGTTCCCCGTCTTGTTGCCGATTGCCCATCCGTGCGGCAGACCGGCCCGCAACCGCGCGTCGCTGGTCCGGCATTGCCGGAGCCACAGCATGAGCAGCGCGCGCGACGAGGGCGACAACGCCGGACCACGCGTCAGCCGTCCGATCGTCGCCGCCATCGCCCTCGGCGTCGTCGTGTTGCGCAACCCACCCGGCGGCGTACGGTTCAGGAACGGCTCGATATCGTCGAGCCGGCTGACATCGTCGCCGAGACGTCGCCAATAGGCCGTCAACGCGGCGGGCCCGCCAACCTGCCTCAACAGGATATTCGCGCAGCTATTGTCGCTGTGCTCGACGGCGGCCTGGCACATCTCGCCGAGCAACATCTCGCCCCGCGCCAGATTCTGCCGGGCGACGGGCGCGTGCCAGTCCTGAAGGTCGGCAGGAACGAGCGCGATCCTGTCCGCAAGCCGGGCCCGGCCGCGATCGACCCGGCTAAGCACGCACGCGGCGAGCGAGGCCTTGAACGTGCTGCACATGACGAACCGCTCATCGGCACGCCAGGCGATCGCCCTCCCCGTCGTCAGGTTGCGCGCGTAGAGCCCGACATGGCCGCCGCTCGCGGTCTCATAGTCGGCGACGCCGGGCGGAGGAGCCTCGCTGCGTGCGAAGGCGGGACGCGTGACGAGCGTTGCGGAAACGCCTGACAGGAGAGCCCGCCTGTTCAGCATGATGATCGTGATGCCTCCTCCAGCCGCGCCGTTTCGCCGCGCGATCGTTCCGTACACCGTCCGGGCCTTGCCACGAACCCCGATCGCTGTCGGTGTCGCCATCGTCCGGGTTGCGTCGGATACCCAACAGCTTCTATCCGTACCGGGAATTCGATTCTGACGGGAATGGGCATGAAGCGCTTCGAAGGCACGCAGAGCTATGTCGCGACCGACGACCTCAAGGTCGCAGTGAATGCCGCGGTGACGTTACGCCGCCCGCTGCTGATCAAGGGTGAGCCCGGCACCGGCAAGACCGTGCTCGCCTATGAGATCGCCAAGGCGCTCGGCGCGCCATTGATAGAATGGAACATCAAGTCGACGACCAAGGCGCAGCAGGGGCTGTACGAATATGACGCGGTCGCCCGCCTGCGCGACGGCCAGCTCGGCGACGAGCGCGTCCACGAAATCGGCAATTATATCCGCAAGGGCAAGCTCTGGGAGGCGTTCACCCAGCCGGCACCGCCCGTCCTGCTGATCGACGAGATCGACAAGGCCGATATCGAGTTCCCGAACGATCTGCTGCAGGAACTCGATCGGATGGAATTCCACGTCTACGAGACCAAAGAAACCGTCCGCGCGGTCGAGCGCCCGATCGTCATCATCACCAGCAACAACGAGAAGGAACTGCCCGACGCGTTCCTGCGTCGCTGCTTCTTCCACTATATCAAGTTTCCCGACCGCGAGACGATGCAGGCGATCGTCGACGTCCATTTTCCCAGGATCCAGCGCATGCTCGTCTCGCGCGCGATGGACCTGTTCTACGACGTCCGCGACGTACCCGGCCTCAAGAAAAAGCCCTCGACCTCCGAACTGCTCGACTGGCTCAAGCTGCTGCTGCACGAGGATATGCCGCTCGAGACGCTGCAGAACCGTGATCCGACCAAGGCGATCCCGCCGCTGCACGGCGCACTGCTCAAGAACGAACAGGACGTGATGCTGTTCGAACGCCTCGCCTTCATGGCGAAGCGGCAGAAGAACCAGGGGTAGCTTCGGGAGCGACGAGACAGCCGCGGCCGGAACGGTCCGCCTGAGCGACGCTGAAAACGCGGCTTTAATCAGTTGCGCGCTAATGCTCCGGGGGTGCGTCACCACCTGCCCCTCCCCGCGGCATACGCGTTGCTTGCGATCCTGGGCGTCGCGGTCTGGATCCGGATCCTATCGGCCCATGGCGGGCTGTGGGTTGACGAGGCGTGGTCTGCGGTGCTGGTGGCGAAGGCGGGCACGCCCTGGGCCGTGTTCACCTCGATCAACCACGACAACAACCACCATCTGAACAGCCTGTGGATGCAGGCGGTCGGCTATGCCGCGCCGCCGCTGGCCCTGCGTGCGCTGTCGATCGTCACCGGTGCCGCCACGGTGCTGGTCGTTGCCGCGATCGGTGCGCGGCGCTCCACGGCGCATGCGCTGGTCGGCGCGGCACTGTTCGCGCTGTCGCCGATCCTGGTCAATTATGGCAGCGAAGCGCGCGGCTATGCGCCGATGCTGCTGTGCGCGCTTGGCGCGATCCTGGTCACCGCGCGCTGGCTCAACGCCCCCGCCTCTGCGCCCCGCCATGCGCCGGGGCTGCTTGCGCTGCTGACCATCCTCGGACTCCTGTCGCAGTTGACGATGCTGTTCTTCGTGGTTGCGATCGCCGGCTGGGTCGCGCTGACGCTGCGCCAGCGGTTTGCCACAGCGACGGCCGCTGCGATGACCGCGCGGCTGATGCTGCCGAGCCTCGTTGCCGTCCTGCTCGTCGTCACGCTGGTCTTCGGCGCCGCGGCCGCAAGCCCTGGCGGCATGCAGGTCGGCGACTATGTACCCTTCTCGTTCGCCAGCCTGGTCAGCGCGCTGCAGGTCATGCTGGCGACGACGCTCGGCGCATCCGCCTCGCCGCGTTGGTGCATCGCCGTGCTCGCGCTCGCACTATGCGTCGCGGCAATGGCCGCCGTGGCGCAACGACGACCCATGGCGTGGCTGGTAATTCTCGCCATTGCAGGACTGCCAATCGCCCTCGCCACGCTTCACATCGCCAACACAGGAATGCCGCGATATTTCCTGCTCTCCAGCGTGGCTATACTGCTGCTCCTGACCGACCTGGTCGCCACGGCGCTGACGAAAGGCCTGCGGTCAAAGATATTGGCCGCGCTCGCCCTCACTCTCGTCGCGATCGGCATGGTCCACGACATCGCGCAGGACATCGCGCGACGACGCGGCGATATCGATGCCGCCATCGCCGGCGTCCGCATCGAAGCACCGGGCGGCGCACGCGTTCATGTCGATCACCTCCAGCCGGTTGCCCCGCTTCGGGTCGCCGCCGCGACGGCGCGTTATCCGCTCGTTCTGACAGGCGACTGCCGACCTGTGCAATTCGTCTTCGTCGATCTCGACGACGGCGGCGCGGCGGCGGCCACGACGCGACGCTGCGGACGCGTCTATACGCTTCGGACCGTGCGCCGCCGGGGAATGCTGTCGGGAACCGACTGGGCGCTTTACGGACTACCGCGCGCGCGCAACGCCTTGTCGACTAATCCATATTGAGGCTGGCGCATCGCCATGCCATTAACCACAGGCGGCAACATGGCGGTCATGGGACGGCCTTTAGGATCACGGGATGAATCGCTTCAGTCGCGCCCTTCTCTCCGCTGTCCTCACGATCGGCGCGGGGTCCGCTGCACAGGCATCGCTGCTCGACTATGTCGGGCAGTGCGTTCCCTTCGCGCGGGCGGCCTCGGGGATCGAGATCTATGGCGATGCCTGGACATGGTGGCGTCAGGCCGATGGCCGCTACGAGCGCACGCACCGGCCAAAGACGGGCTCGGTCATCGTTTTTGCGAAGACGGCCCGTCTGCCGATGGGGCATGTCGCGGTCATCAGCCGCGTCGTGGAGAAGCGCGTCGTGATGCTGACCCATGCCAATTGGTCGCGTCAGAACGGCGAACGCGGTCATGCCGAACAGGACGTCACGCTGTTCGACGTCTCGCCCGCTAATGACTGGAGCCGCGTCAAGGTCTGGTACAAAGATGTGGACGGCCTCGGCGGCGGCATCTACCCCGTCTACGGCTTCATCCACGGCGATGCGCGACCCGCGGCCGAACTGACCAGTCGCAATCCGGATTATGTCGGCGCGCTGATCGACGCATACGTCCCGGGCAGCTGACCGCGCATACCCGATCCTCGACTCGCCCCTCGACTTCGCGGGGCTGGAGAGGCAGGATAGGGCGATGTTTCTCAATTTTCTCGACGAGCTGCGTAGCGCGGGCATCCCGGCCAGCCTCAAGGAGCATCTGCTCCTGCTCGAGGCGCTCGACGCCGAGGTGATCGAGCGGACGCCCGAGGAATTCTACTACCTCTCCCGCGCGGTCTATGTGAAGGACGAGGGGATGCTCGACCGCTTCGACCAGGTCTTCGCCAAGGTCTTCCGCGGCCTCGCCACAAGCTATGGCACGACGCCGACCGACATCCCCGAGGATTGGCTGAAGGCGGTCGCCGAGAAATTCCTCACCCCCGAAGAGATGGCCGCGATCCAGTCGCTGGGCTCGTGGGACGAGATCATGGAGACGCTCAAGAAGCGGCTTGAGGAACAGCAGGGACGCCATCAGGGCGGCAACAAATGGGTCGGCACCGGCGGCACCTCCCCGTACGGCAATGGCGGCTACAATCCCGAAGGCGTCCGCATCGGCGGCGAGAGCCGGCACAAGCGCGCGCTCAAGGTCTGGGACCAGCGTGAGTTCCGCAATCTCGACAACACCCGCGAACTCGGCACGCGCAACATCAAGATCGCGCTGCGCCGCCTGCGCCGGTTCGCGCGCGACGGCGCGGCGGACGAACTCGACATCGACGGCACGATCGCCGGCACCGCGCGCCAGGGCTATCTCGACATCGTCATGCGCGCCGAACGCCGCAATGCGATCAAGATGCTGCTGTTCCTCGACGTCGGAGGATCGATGGACCCCTTCGTCAAGCTTTGCGAGGAACTCTTCTCGGCCGCGACCACCGAGTTCAAAAATCTCGAATTCTATTATTTTCACAATTGCCCCTACGAGGGCGTGTGGAAGGACAACACGCGCCGCTTCGCCGAGCGTACGCCCTTGTGGGACGTGCTCCACAAGTTCGGCCATGATTACAAACTGGTGCTGGTGGGTGACGCATCGATGAGCCCGTACGAGATCACCCACCCCGGCGGTTCGGTCGAGCATTTCAACGAGGAGCCGGGCGCGGTCTGGATGCAGCGCCTGACGACGACCTATCCGTCTGCCGCATGGCTCAACCCCGTGCCCGAGGCGCAATGGGGCTATTCGCAATCGGTTCGCATGATGCGCGAACTGATGACCGACCGCATGTACCAACTGACTCTCGCCGGTCTCGACGACGCGATGCGTGAGCTTACCCGCAAGCGCTAAGGCCCCGCCTGCGCGATCCCGTAACGGAACCGTCATGGACCTGGTCGGTTTACCGTGCATCATCCCTGTGCGAGGAATAGCTTATGTCGTCGATCCCGAATTCTGCCATGCCGCATGCCAAGGTCAAGCATGACGACGACGCCGCGCCGGCTCCCGCCGCCAAGGGCGACTGGATGGACGATGCGACGGACGCGGCAAAGGCCGGCATCGCCACCGCCACCGACGCGGTGAAGTCGCACCCGAAGACCGCGATCGCGGTCGGCGCCACGCTGGTCGCCGGCATCGCCGCTGCGATCGCTGCACCGGCGCTGCGCGCCAAGGACACACCGGAAAAGAAGACCTCGCCAAAGCCCGCACCCAAGAAGCCCGGCAAGCCGAAAAAGGCTCACTGAGCGAAATGTGTGGCCCGCCCGAAAAGGCGGGCCATGATTTTTTGCATCCCGCCGGGCTCAGACCGCGTGGACGACCCCGCCAGCCATCGCCGCCGGCACCCCCGTCGTCCCCGGAAAACTGATCGGTAGCCCGCGGAGCGTCCGCACCGCCATATAGGCGAAACCTTCCGCCTCCAGCGCATCGCCGTTCCACCCGAGCGCGTCAGTCGCCTCAACCCGCAGCCCGGTCGCCGCGGCGATCATGTCCAACATCGTCGGATTATGACGTCCACCGCCCGCGACCAGCAGCCGCTTGGGTCGCGCGGGCAGATGCCGGACCGCGTCCGCAACCGTCTCCGCGGTAAATGCGGTCAGCGTTGCCGCGCCATCCGCCGCCGACAGCCCGCGTGCCGGCTGAATCGTGAAGTCATTGCGATCGAGCGACTTGGGCGGCGGTGCATCGAAGAACGGGTGATCGAGCATCGCCGTCAGCACCGTCTCGTCGACACGCCCCGCCGCCGCCAGCGCGCCCCCCTTGTCGTAGCGCGCGCCCGTCTCCGCCTCGACCCAGCTGTCAATCAGGCCGTTCGCCGGCCCCGTATCGAACGCGACCAGCGAGTCGTTGCCATTTGTCGCCTCGGGAATGAAGGTGATGTTGCCGACCCCGCCCAGGTTCAACACCGCGACCGGCCCGTCGAGCGTGGACGCCAGCGCCGCATGATATACCGGCAGCAGCGGCGCGCCCTGCCCCCCCGCCGCCACATCGGCCGACCGGAAATCGGATACCGTCGTGATCCCCGTCGCGCGTGCCATCGCAGCGCCGTCGCCGATCTGCCAGGTCCATCCCCGATCGGGCCGATGCGCGATCGTCTGTCCGTGGAACCCGATCACATCGATCTCCGCCGCGGCGACGCCGGCATCCGCCAGCAGCTTGTGTACCGCGAAGACATGCGTACGCGTGATGAGATCGCCCGCCGCGACGATTGGCGGACTGGCGCGCGGCCGATCGAACGTCAGCGCCATACGTGTTGCGTCGGACAGTTCCGCGCGCGCCGCATCCGAATAGGGCTCCCCACGGAACGCGATGGGGCGGACCATCGCCTCGCCATCGGTCTCGATCAGCGCGGCGTCGATCCCGTCGAGCGACGTCCCCGACATCAATCCAATCGCCAGCATTTGGGTCCCCTTGCCTGTCCTCAAACCCGGCCATGACGGATCGTATCTCGACCGCCTAGAAAAAACCGAACTTTGCGCCTATGTGCGCGGCTCCCATGGCAACCATACTCCCCACTCCGCCCAAGATCGGCATGGTCTCGCTCGGCTGTCCGAAGAACCTCGTCGACAGCGAGCGGATTCTCACGCAGCTGCGCGGTGACGGCTATCAGATGTCGCCCGACTATGCCGGTGCCGACGTTGTCCTCGTCAATACCTGCGGCTTTCTCGATTCGGCGAAGGAGGAAAGCCTCGAGGCGATCGGCGAAGCCATCGCCGAGAACGGCCGTGTCATCGTCACCGGCTGTATGGGCAAGGAAGCCGAGGCGATCCGCGCGCGCTTCCCGCAGGTGCTCGCGATCACCGGTGCGCATGAATATGAGCAGGTCGTCGGCGCAGTCCACGAAGCCGCCCCGATGCCGCCGTCCGCATTCCTTAACCTGATCCCCGACGCCGGGCTCAAGCTGACGCCGCGGCACTACAGCTATCTGAAGATCTCGGAAGGCTGCAACCATCGCTGTTCCTTCTGCATCATCCCGAGCCTGCGTGGCGATCTCGTCAGCCGCCGCCCCGACGCGATCTTGCGCGAAGCCGAAAAGCTGGTCGCCGCGGGCACGAAGGAGCTGCTCGTCATCAGCCAGGACACGTCGGCCTATGGCGTCGACCTGCGCCACTCGGTCTGGCCGTTGAAGGGTGGCGGCGAGGTTCGTGCGCACATGACCGATCTCGCGCGCGAACTCGGCAAGATCGCGCCGTGGGTGCGGCTGCATTACGTCTACCCCTATCCGCACGTCGACCACGTCATCCCGCTGATGGCAGAGGGCTTGGTGCTGCCCTATCTCGACATCCCGTTCCAGCATGCTGCGCCATCGGTGCTGCGCCGGATGAAACGCCCCGGCAACGACGCCAAGGTGCTCCAGCGCATTCACAAATGGCGTGAGATCGCACCCGACATCACGATCCGCTCGACCTTCGTCGTCGGCTTCCCCGGCGAGACCGAGGAGGATTTCCAGTATCTGCTCGACTGGCTCGACGAGGCGCAGCTCGACCGCGTCGGCGCGTTCCGGTTCGAACCGGTCGAGGGCGCGGCGGCCAACCTGCTGCCGGACCATGTGCCCGAGGCGCTCAAGGAAGAGCGCTACGCCCGGATCATGGAAAAGACTGCGGCGATCTCGGCAGCGAAGTTGCAGGCCAAGATCGGCCGGACGCTCGACGTGATCATCGACGTGGTCGACGACGAGGGGGCGACGGGTCGCTCACAGGCGGATGCGCCCGAGATCGACGGCGAGGTCTTCCTGCGCGACGCGGGTCACCTGACGGTCGGCGACATCGTACCCGTGACGATCGAGGATGCCGACGACCATGATCTGTACGGCGTGCCGGTCTGACGCGCCTGCGTCGGTCTTGACGCAACGATACTACCCCAAGGTGCACGCGAAAACGCCTGCACCTTGGGGCTCACACGTTCAGACGACGTTGCGACCGGTGAACAGCTTCACGAGCACCACGATCACGGCGACCACGAGCAGAATGTGGATCAACCCGCCCGCGACGTGAAAGGCGAAACCGGCAAGCCAGAGGACGAGCAAGATGACGGCGATGGTCCAGAGCATGGCAGTTCCCAATCTGTTATGATGACGTGATCGATGCCGCTGAAACGTCCCCGCGCTCGAGCGTGTTCCGCCGTTTAACCTGATATGGGTTAAGCTCCTCAGCTAGCTCGACATTTAGTTGCGGCGTTGCGCCGACACCCGCCTTCTGCTTCGATACCGTCATGTTGCTTCGCCTGTTCACGCTCGCCGCGCTCGCGCTTCCCCTCCCGGCCATCGCCCAGTCGCTCACGCATGCGGAAAGCGCGCAGATCGATACGCTCGTCGCTGGTTCGCTCCGCGATACGGGCGTCCCGTCCGCATCGATCGCGATCGTGCGCGGCGGGCGGATCATTTTCGTCAAGGCCTATGGCAAGCCGTCCGAAACGGTCGCGCGGGCGGATCCGGCGTTGCCCTACCAGATCGCGTCGATCTCGAAGCAATTCACCGCCGCCGCGATCCTGCTGCTCGAGGATGAGGGCCGGCTGGGTCTCGACGATACGGTCGCGAAATATGTCCCCGGCGTGACCGGCGGCGACCGCATCACGATCCGCCAGTTGCTCAGCCACACCTCAGGGCTGCAGGACTATTGGCCGCAGGATTACAGCTTTGCGGCGATGGCCACCCCCGTCACGCCACAGCAGATCGTCGATCGCTGGGGGAAGAAGCCGCTCGATTTCGAGCCGGGCACGCAGTGGCAATATTCCAACACGGGCTATGTCGTCGCGGGCCTGATCGTCGAGAAGGTCGCGAACCAACCGCTGCTCGACTTCCTGCAGCAGCGCATCTTCAAGCCGCTCGACATTCGCGCGCTCGATCAGGACAAGGCGATCGGCAGGGGCTTTCCGCAAGGCTATGGCCGTTTCGCGCTCGGGCCCGTCCGTCCCGAGACGCCGAGTGCGCCCGGCTGGCTCTACGCCGCGGGCGAGCTGTCGATGAGTGCGCGGGACCTCGCCAAATGGGACGTAGCGCGGCTTACCCGCACCACGCTGCCCGCGGACGACTGGGCGGCGCAGGAGACCCCTATCAGGCTCGTCGACGGATCGACCAATGGCTATGGCCTCGGCGTCTCGACCGGCACCGCCAACGGGCGTCGCTATGTCGAGCATAGCGGCGAGGCGGTCGGGTTCCTCTCCGAGAACATCGTGTATCCCGACGATCAGGCGGCGATCGTCGTGCTTACCAACAGCTGGTTCAGCGATGCGGTCGGCCGCATCTCGAGCGGGATCGCGAAGATCGTCCTGCCACCCCCCGCCGCGAACGGAGAAGATGCCGCCGCCCTGCCCAGGGCACGCGCAGTCTACGATCAGCTCCGCACCGGCACGCTCGACCGCAGCCGCCTGACCGAGGACGCCAATTTCTATTTCAAGCCGGTCGCGCTCGCGGACTATAAATCGAGCCTCGGCGCGCTCGGCGAACCGACCGGTTTTGCGCAAACCGGCCGCGCCCGCTTGCGCGGCGGCTTCGTCAACCGCACCTATCGCATCACCTATCCCGACCGCACGCTGTCGCTCAGCACCTATGCCGAACCCGGCGCGAACGGCCGGTACGAACAATTTCTCGTGGCTCCCTCTCAGTAACTGGCACGCAATGACCGATTTCGCTTCCCTGCTTCAGCCCGACCGCGGCCAGCCCGCCACGCCGATCCACGTCGTCCGTCCGGAGGAGTTTGCGAGCTGGCTTGGTGCTCAGCCGCCGCGCATCCGCACCGCGGTCGCGGCGCATGGCCTGACCGGCAAGCCGGGCGACCGTGCCGTGCTCCCGGGCGATCCCTCCGACACCTGGTCGATGCTGCTCGTCTGTGACGAGGCGATGTCGTCGCCGTGGCGGATTGCTTCGCTCGGCGCCTCACTCCCCGCGGGCACTTACCGCCTTGCACAGGGCGACGTGGGGGGTGCCGGACTTGGCTGGATGCTCGCTCAGCATCAGTTCGATCGCTATCGCAAGCCCGCCGCGAAGCCTGCGCGCGTGTTGCTGACGAGCGAAGTCGCGTCGATCGAGCCGACGATCCGTCTTGCCGAGGCGACCGCAATGGTCCGCGACCTCGTCAACACCGGCGCATCGGATCTCGGTCCCGCCGAGCTCGAGACGGCGGTCGAAGCGCTCGCCGCACGGCATGGCGCGACCGTGACGACGACGCGCGGCGACGCGCTCGCCAGCGGCTATCCGATGATCCACGCGGTCGGCCAGGCAGCATCGGAGGCACGCGCGCCCCGGCTGATCGAGCTCGAATGGGGCGACCCCACGCACCCGCGCGTTGCGCTGGTCGGCAAGGGCGTCTGCTTCGACTCGGGCGGCCTGGACATCAAGCCGTCGGCGGGCATGCGGCTGATGAAGAAGGACATGGGCGGCGCCGCGCACACGCTCGCCCTGGCCGGGCTGGTGATGGGGGCGAAGCTCCCCGTCCGGCTCCACCTGCTCATCCCCGCGGTCGAGAATGCGATTGCCGGAAATGCCTTCCGCCCGGGCGACGTACTCGACACGCGACAGGGCATGACGGTCGAGAATACCAATACCGATGCCGAGGGGCGGCTCGTTCTCGGCGACGCACTGACCCGCGCGGTCGAGCACCGCCCTGCGCTGATCCTCGACTTCGCCACGCTGACGGGCGCGGCGCGAGTCGCGCTCGGCCCCGATCTGCCGCCGCTGTTCACCGACGACGAAGCGCTCGCGGCTGAACTGATCGCCGCTAGCCACGCACAGGCCGACCCGCTCTGGCGGATGCCGTTGTGGAACGGGTATGACGACATGCTCAAGTCGGACATCGCCGATCTGGTCAACGCGCCCGATGGGGGTTTTGCCGGCGCGATCACCGCGGCGCTGTTCCTGCGCCGCTTCGTGCCGCCCGGCATTGCCTGGGCGCATCTCGACGTCTTTGCCTGGCGCCCGACGCCGAAGCCCGGCCGCCCCAAGGGGGGCGAGGCCTATGCCTTGCGCGCCGCCTTCGCGATGCTGAGCACGCGGTACGGCACCGGCTGAGGCCGGCGGCCGGACCGCGCGTCAGCGGGCGTCGTTGCAACCGGCCGCGGCCTCAATGATCGGGACGAACTTGTCCGCGGTCAGGCTCGCGCCCCCGACCAGCGCGCCGTCGACATTCGCGGTCGCCAAGATGGCGGCCGCGTTGCTCCCGGTCACCGACCCGCCATAGAGGATCCGCACGCCCGCTGCCGCATCGCCGATCAGCATCCGCAGCTTCGCCCGCGCGATCGCATGGATCGCGGCGATCTCGTCGAGCGTCGGGGTGCGCCCGGTACCGATCGCCCAGCGCGGCTCATAGGCCAGCGTAAACCAGCTTCCGTCCGCATTGTCGGGTACCGATTTCTCGATCTGCGCCTGCACGACACGTTCGGCACGGTCGGCATCGCGTTCCGCCTCGGTCTCGCCGCAGCACAGGATGACGCGCAGCCCCTGCCGCCGCGCCGCCGCCGCCTTCGCCCAGGCGTCGTGGCTGGTTTCGTGCTGGTCAGCACGGCGTTCGGAATGACCGACGATCGTGAAGCGCGCACCCGCTTCCTTCACCATCCCCGCCGACACGCAACCCGTATGCGCGCCCGAGTCGGCCTCGTGCACATCCTCGGCACCGATCGCGAGCGCCGGCGCGCGATCGGCCGCTGCGGCGATCAGCGTGAAGGGCACCGCAATCTCCACATCGACGTCCGGCGCGGCCGCCGCCGCCGCCGCAATCGCGTCGAGTTCGGCCAGCGCCGCGCGCGACCCGTTCATCTTCCAGTTTCCCGCTACCAACTTGCGCCGCATCGCACTCTCCCGATCATCATCGGTCCCGGATAGCGCCGACACCGAACGGCACAAGCTTGAAGCGCGCCGATGCGCACCGTAAAGCGGAAGGAACTCAGTCCCTGTCGATCGGCCATTCATGCTCAGTTTCTTCCGCCGCCTCACCCAGTCGAGGTTCGGCGTGATCATCACCTTCGGCCTCCTCGGCGTCATCGCACTCGCCTTCGCGGCGGGTGACATGACCGGGTTGGGCGGCGGAACAAGCGGCATCGCTGCGGACGACGTCGCCACGGTCGGCAAGGCGGACGTGACGGCGAACGAGCTTCGCACGCGTGTCCAGACCGAGATGGAAGGTTTCCGCCAGCAGCAGCCGACGCTCGACATGGCGAGCTATGTCCAGCAGGGCGGCTTCGACGGCACGCTCGACCGCATTACGGCGAGCCTCGCACTCGAGCAGTTCGGCCGGCAGCAGGGCATGGTCGTCAGCAAGCGCGCGGTCGACGGGCAGATTGCCAGCATCCCCGCGCTGCAGGGCCCGACCGGCAAGTTTGATCCGTCCCTGTATCAGCGCGTGCTGGTCGAACGGAAGCTGACCGACGCGCAGATTCGCGCCGACATCGTCCGCGACACCTATGCGCAGCAGCTGATCCTGCCGACGCGCGGCGCGTCGCAGGTCCCGAGCCAGCTCGCCCTCCCCTTCGCCTCCTTGCTGCTCGAGAAGCGCAGCGGTCTCGTCGGCTTCATCCCGACCGCCGCGGTGCCCGCCGGCCCTGCGCCGACCGACGCCGAACTGAACGCCTTCTATCGCCGCAACGTCGCGCGCTACACGATCCCCGAACGCCGCGTCATCCGCTACGCTGTCGTCGATGCGGCGCAGGTGAAGGCACAGGCCGTCCCGACCGACGCCGAAATCGCCGCGCAATATCAGCAGGATCGCGCGCGCTATGCCCCGACGGAGAAGCGCACGATCACGCAGGTCGTCGTCGCCGATCAGGCAGGCGCCACCGCGATCGCTGCCAAGGTGAAGGCCGGAACCGCGATCGCCGACGCCGCCCGCGCCGCCGGGCTCGAGGCATCGACCCAGACGGCTGTCGAGAAGGCCGCCTATGCCGGCACGACCAGCCCGCAGGTCGCGGATGCCGTGTTCGCGGCAGCGAATGCCGCGGTCGTCGGCCCCGTCCGTACGCCGCTCGGCTGGACGATCGCTCGCATCGATGCGATCCAGAACGTCCCCGCCAAGACGCTCGACCAGGCACGGGGCGAGATCGCCACAGCACTCAGCGCGCAAAAGGCACAGGCAGCGCTCGGCAAGATCCATGACGCGATCGACGATGGCCTGTCGGACAATGCGACGTTCGACGAGATCATCGCGGACCGCAAGCTGACCGCGATCACCACGCCCGGCCTCGTCGCCAACGGCACCAACCCCGACGCGCCCGCCACCCAGCCCGACGCCGCGCTCGCGCCGATCGTCAGTGCCGCGTTCCAGGCCGCCGAGGGCGATGCGCCGCAGATGGTCCAGACCGGGTCGGACGGCAGCTTCGCAGTCGTCGCGCTCGGCCGCGTCGTTCGTGCAGCACCCCGTCCGCTCGCACAGGTCCGTCCTGCCGTGATGCGTGACCTGATGGCTGACCGCGCCAGCCAGGCCGCCCGCAAATATGCCAATGCCGCGCTTGCACGGATCAACAAGGGCATACCGCTGCAGCAGGCGCTGGGGCAGTCGGGCTTCCCTGTCCCGCCCGCGCGCCCCGTCACGGCGTCGCGCGCGCAGATCATGCAGAACCCCGAAAACACCCCGCCCGTGCTGCGCCTGATGTTCAGCATGGCACAGGGTACCGCAAAGACGATCGCCGGCCCCGATGGCTGGTTCGTGGTCAAGCTCGACAAGATCGATCGCGGCAACGCGACCGGCAACCAGGCGGCGATCCAGGCCGCTCGCGGTTCGATCGCGCGCAGCGTCGGCCGCGAATATGTCGACCAGTTCGTCAAGGCCGTCCGCGCGCAGGTCGGCGTGAAGACCGATCCGAAGGCGGTTGCCCGCGTCCGTGCCGAACTGCTGGCACAGGGTGGTTCCAATAACTGAGCTCGCACGCGCGGCGCTTGCCGCCGGACGCCCCGCCCTCGTCTGGCGGCGGCAGGTCGCCGACACGGAGACGCCGGTCGCCGCCGCCCTCAAGCTCATCGAGCCGGGGCGTGGCGACTTCCTGCTCGAATCGGTCGAAGGCGGCGCAACACGCGGACGGCACAGTCTGATCGGCCTCGCGCCCGACCTGCTGTTCCGTGCCGCGGGTCATCGGGCCGAGATCAACCGTCACTGGTCGACCGATCGCGAGGCGTTCGAGCCCTGTGCGCTGCCGACGCTCGACGCCCTGCGCGCTCTGGTCGCCGAATGCCGCAGCGACGTCCCGGCAGAATTGCCGCGCGCGCTTGCCAGTCTGGTCGGTTATTTCGGCTATGAGACGGTCGGTCTGGTCGAGACCCTGCCGCAACCCGACAGCGACCCGCTCGGTCTGCCCGACATGATCTTCGTGCGTCCTTCGGTGGTTCTCGTCTTCGACCGGCTCGCCGACGCGCTGTTTCTGGTCGCCCCCGCCTGGCCGGATCCAGCCATGGATCCCGACACGATCGTCGCGCGTGCCGAGGAGCGACTCGACGCCGTCGCCGCGAAGCTCATGACCACGCCGGTGCCGGCGCCGGTCCGGGCAGTTTCACCCGAGCCGTCCTACACGTCGGCGCTGTCGCCGGATCGCTACGGCGCGATGGTCGCGCGCGCGAAGGACTATATCGTGGCCGGGGACATCTTCCAGGTCGTCCTTGCCCAGCGTTTCAGCACGCCGTTCACGCTCCCGCCGTTCGAGCTCTATCGCTCGCTGCGGCGGATCAATCCGTCGCCCTTCCTCTATCACCTCGATCTGCCCGGCTTCGCGCTGATCGGATCCTCACCCGAGATCCTCGTCCGCGTCCGCGACGACGAGGTGACGATCCGCCCGATTGCGGGGACCCGTCCGCGTGGCCGCAGTGCTGCGGAGGACGAGGCGAACCGGACCAGCCTGCTCGCCGATCCGAAGGAACGCGCCGAGCATCTGATGCTGCTCGACCTCGGCCGCAACGATGTCGGGCGGGCATCGGCGCCGGGCTCGGTCCGCGTCACGGCAAGCTATGGCGTCGAATTCTACAGCCACGTCATGCACATCGTCTCGAACGTCGTCGGGTCGCTCGCGCTTGGCAGCGATGCGCTCGATGCGCTGTTCGCGGGCTTCCCGGCTGGCACGGTCAGCGGCGCCCCCAAGGTCCGGGCGTGCCAGATCATCGCCGAACTCGAACCCGAACGACGTGGCGCCTATGCCGGCGGCGTCGGCTATTTCTCCCCCGACGGATCGATGGACTCGTGCATCGTGTTGCGGACCGCCGTCGTGAAGGACGGGATGATCCATGCACAGGCGGGGGCGGGAATCGTCGCCGACAGCGATCCCGTGTCCGAACAGCGCGAATGCGAGGCCAAGGCCGGGGCGATCCTCGCCGCCGCCTGCGAAGCGGTCGCGCGCGCCGGCGGGACGTCCTACGGGCAATAATCCGGCGATCGGTGAAACGCACAATAAAAGGCCGCGGGCGTCAGGTGACGACCGCGGCCTAAGATCCCGGTAGTTCTCGCTTTGGCGTCAGGGATCGATCGCCTGCCCCGCAGCCTGCGCACGACGCTCGGCCGAATAGGCGCGGGCCCGTGCGAGCGCGCATCCCGACTGTCCACCCGTACCGACCGGCGAACAGGTGTCCGGCAGCCCGCCCGCGACGCGGCCGACCTGATCGACAGTTGCAGCCCGGTTGACCCAACTCTGATTCTGCGCGGCGATCGGTGCGGTATCGCGCAGTTCCTTGGGGATACGATAGGGTTGGTCGAGTGTCGAGCAGACGACGATCTCACCATTGGTCGATGTCGGGCACTTCTGCCCAGCCCCGAGCGTAACGCTGCGGATGCGCTGCGGGGGCTGGCCTTGTTCGGCCGTCTGCTCCTGCGCCGAAGCGAGGGCGGGAAGCGCGATCAGCGCGGCGAGGACGGTGAGACGGAACATTGGTTGAAAACTCCTTGCATACGCACAACGTCTGCCGCCGCAGGTTGCTCCGTGCTGAATAGCATGCCCCGCGCGTAGCCCATCAGCGATTATCACGGGCATCGTGTACAGCGCCGTCCGATGCGCATCCCCGTTGCACCGGCTTCGACTTCGTCTATGGCGAACGCATGATCCTGGTCGTCGACAATTACGACAGCTTCACCTGGAACCTCGTCCATTATCTGATGGAACTGG
The DNA here is from genome assembly GCF_014194875.1 of Sphingomonas sp. BK481. Classification (NCBI taxonomy): domain Bacteria; kingdom Pseudomonadati; phylum Pseudomonadota; class Alphaproteobacteria; order Sphingomonadales; family Sphingomonadaceae; genus Sphingomonas; species Sphingomonas sp. BK481. The sequence continues at coordinate 361,984 of NZ_JACIAP010000002.1, forward strand.
GTGTCGAGGTGGAGGTCGTCCGCAACGATGCGATCTCCGCTGGACAGGCCCTGTCGTCCGGCGCGGAGGCGTTTCTCATTTCTCCCGGCCCCTGCACGCCGACCGAAGCGGGCGTCAGCCTCGACCTCGTCGCCGCCTGCGCCGACGCCGGCAAACCGCTGCTCGGCGTCTGCCTCGGCCATCAGGCGATCGGGCAGCATTTCGGCGGCAAGGTCGAACGTGGCGGGCTGATGCACGGCAAGACGTCGCCGGTCGTCCATGACGACACCGGCCTCTATGCCGGCCTCCCTTCGCCGTTTATCGCGACGCGCTATCACTCGCTGATCGTCAACGCGGTCCCCGATACGCTGGTCGTCAACGCGACCGCGCAGGATGGCAGCGTGATGGGGTTCCGCCACGCGACGCTGCCGATCCACGGGGTGCAGTTCCATCCCGAGAGCATCGCAACCGAACACGGCCACGCGATGCTCGCCAATTTCCTGACGCTGGCGGGGATTTCGCATCAGCTGCCCGACCGCCTGCGCGAGGGGCTCGATCGATGACGACCACGGTGCTCCTGCCCGATCCGACGACGCCGCTGTCGCGCGAGACCGCGCGCGAGGCGTTTGCCGACATCCTCGACGCGCGCGCCAGCGAAGACGCGATCGCCGCATTCCTGATCGCCATGTCCGAGCGTGGCGAGACCAGTATCGAGATCGCCGAGGCCGCGCGTGCGCTGCGTGAGCGGATGATCCCGATCGATGCGCCGCCGGGCGCGATCGACGTCTGCGGCACCGGCGGCGATGGCCACCATACGCTCAACGTCTCGACCGCCGTCGCACTCGTCGTCGCGGCCTGCGGCGTGCCGGTTGCCAAGCATGGCAACCGTGCCGCCTCGAGCAAGGCCGGCGCCGCCGACACGCTCGAAGTCCTCGGCCTCGACATGGACCGCGCGGGTGCGACGGCCGAGGCCAGCCTGCGCGACATCGGCATCGCCTTCCTGTTCGCCGCCAATCACCATCCGGCGATGAAGCGGATCACCCCGATCCGTCAGCGTATCGCCAGGCGGACGATATTCAACCTGATGGGGCCGCTCGCCAATCCCGCGCGAACGACGCGTCAGCTCATCGGCATCGCGCGGCCCGATTATGTCCCGCTCTACGCCGATGCCCTCGCCCAGCTCGGTACCCAGGCCGCACTCGTCGTCTCCGGCGAGGAAGGGCTCGACGAACTGTCCGGCGCGGGCCCCAGCGTCGTTGCGTCCATCGGCAACGTCGCGCTTCCCGCGCGCGTCACGCCCGACGATGCAGCGTTGCCGCGGCATGCGATCACGGCAATTCGCGGCGGTGATGCCGCCCATAATGCAGAGGCGCTCCGCCGCCTGCTGAAGGGCGAGGCGGGCGCCTATCGCGACGCAGTCCTGCTCAACGCCGCCGCGGCCTTGATGGTCGCCGGGACCGTCCCCACCCTTGTCGCAGGCGCGGCGCTCGCCGCCACCGCCCTCGACACCGGCAGCGCCGACGCGCTGCTCGACCGCTGGATCGCCTACTGACATGACCATGCTCGACCGTATCCTCGAGACCAAGCGCGCCGAAGTCGCCGCGCGCAAGGCCACCACCTCGCTGTCGGACATCGACGCCGGCATTGCCCGCATGTCCGCGCCACGCGGCTTCCGCGCCGCGCTCGATGCGAAGTCCGGGTATGCGCTGGTCGCCGAGGTCAAGAAGGCCAGCCCGTCCAAGGGGCTGATCCGCGCCGATTTCGATCCCCCCGCGCATGCCCGCGCCTATGAAGCTGGCGGTGCCGCCTGCCTCTCGGTCCTGACCGACGAGAAATGGTTCCAGGGCGCGGACGCCTATCTGTCCGCCGCGCGCGACGCCGTGTCGATCCCGGTCCTGCGCAAGGACTTCATGGTCGACCCGTGGCAGGCGACCGAGGCGCGCGCGATCGGCGCCGACGCGATCCTGATCATCGTCGCCGCGCTCGACGATATTCAGATGGCGGAGATCGAGGCCTCGGCACTCGAATGCGGGATGGACGTACTGGTCGAGATCCACGACGCGCACGAACTCGATCGCGCGCTCAAGCTCAAATCGCGGCTGATCGGGGTCAACAACCGCGACCTGCGCGATTTCACGGTCGATTTTCAGCGGACCTACGACCTGGTCGACAAGGCCCCGCGCGACTGTACCTTCGTCGCCGAAAGTGGACTGACGACGCGCGCCGACCTCGACGCGATGGCCGAGCGCGGAATCCGGTGCTTCCTGATCGGGGAAGCGCTGATGCGCCAGGACGATGTCGAGACCGCGACGCGGGCGCTGGTCGGATGAGCCAGCTGACGCATGTCGATGCGGCGGGTGCCGCGCGGATGGTCGATGTCGGCGGCAAGACGCCGACCGCACGCGAGGCGGTCGCAACCGGCCGGATCACCATGTCGGCCGAGGCTGCGCGCGCGATCGCCGAGGGCTCGGCCAAGAAGGGCGACGTCATCGCCGTCGCCCGCGTCGCGGGGATCATGGCAGCGAAGCGGACCAGCGACCTGATCCCTCTGTGCCACCCGCTGCCGCTGACCAAGATCACGCTCGACCTCGACGTCGACGACAGCGGCGTCACCGCGACCGCGACCGTCGCGACCGACGGCAAGACCGGCGTCGAGATGGAGGCGCTCACCGCGGTCGGCGTTGCACTGCTGACGGTCTACGACATGGCCAAGGCGATCGACAAGGCGATGGAGATCGACGGGATCCGCCTGCTCGAAAAGCGCGGCGGCAAGTCCGGGGACTGGTCCGCACCGCGCTGACGCGGGCAGACCAGTCTTCCGTTGTTACAATCCGATCTGCAGGCTCGCGCGCAGCGACAAGGCGGCACGTCCCTGCTGCTCCTCAGCGTTGAATTCGCCGCCGAAACGGAACGCGGCATTGCCGCCGACCGCGCGCAGCTTGCCGACCCAGCCGCTGGTCCGCTCCTCGGGTGTCAGCGTGAACGCGCTCCCGCCTGCAAAGGCCGCGGTCGTCGCACCCAGCCCCCCGCCGACGAGTTCGCGCCGCCCGCCCTCGAGCTCGAAGCGGAACCAGCCTGCGTCCTGGTTCTGCCCCCCGAGATCGAGACCCAGCGCCGCGCTGCCGGTGACCGCCAGTTCGTCGCTGCTGCGTGACTGGACGACCAGATCGATCGCGGTGCCGCCGCCGGTTTCGCTGTAGCCGTCCTCCTTCAGCTTGTAATAATCGACCGCGATGATCGGCCGGAACGAGATATTGCCCAGATCGGCATCATAGGACAGGCCGCCCGACGCCGAGTAGAGCGTGCCGTTCCAGTCCGCGCTCGACACGCGTTGGACCGCCTCGGTCCCCGCAGTGCCGGCGAAGCGCCGCACGCCGTCGAACCCGATCCGCGCACCCGAGGCGCGGGCATTGGCGTTCAGCCCACCCCAGTGCCCACGCCAATAGGCCGCGAGCTCATACTGATTGGAACTGACTTCGTTGCTGGTCCCCTCATCGGCATCGCGGCCGCTGAGATAGGCGAGCGACGCACCGAAATTGCCCAGCCCGGTCTTGTATTCGGCCCCGCCCGAGACGCCCCAGCCGGTCACGTCATAGCCGCCGGTATCGCCGATGCTCTTCGACGTGCCCCAGCCGACCTGGCTGACCCAATAGCCCCACTGCCCCTCATCCTTGAACGGGCCGTGCGGGTCGGCGATCACACGGGCGGTCGCACGCGAGCCCATCGTCACGGTCTCGAACGTCCCGCCGGCATGATCCGGAAGCATCTGGCGCAGCGATCCGCGAAATGCGTCGCCGTCATTGATGTTCAGGAACGCCTGCCCGACCTTGGCGTCGGTGCCGAGCGCCGCATAGACTGCGTTGTAGGCGGAGGTCTGCGAGCGGTTGAGGCCGAGTTCGACCGTGGTCTTGCGGACGATGTCGATCGCAACGTCGTTGCCCGTGCCCGTCGCGACGTTCCCCTTGTACAGGAACGGCAACAGCGTGGTCGAGGCGGTCAGGTTTGCCGCGCCGGTCAGGCTCCCCGCGCGCAGGACGGTGTACCGTCCTTCCGCACCGGTGATGCTGGCCAGCTTGAGCGCGAGCTTGGTGTCCTTCTCGAACGACGCCACCCCGGCGACGGTAATCGACGTCCCCGTCCCCCCGGTCTTGTCCAGCGTCACCGCCAGCACGCTGCCCGAGCCCATCGCCAGCGACGCGATCGTCGCGGCCTTGGTCAGGTCGAGCGTACCGCCCGCGACCGTCACCGCCAGCCCGCCGCTGTTGGCGAGCGTGCCCGAAAAGCGCGACGTCCCGCCGATGGTCAGCGTGTCCGCCCCGCCACCGAAATCCGCCGCGCCGCTGAACACCGCCGTCCCGGCAAGCGCCATCGTGTCGTTGCCGGTGCCGAAGAGCGCCGTTCCCGCATAGGCTGCGTCGCCCGACAGCGCGAGACGGTTCGCGCCGCCGCCGAACCGGGTCGTGCCCGACACGGTGCCATCGGCGATCTCGAACACGTCGTTCCCTGTACCGAACCGGACGTCGCCGACGATGCTCGGCGCCGTGACGCCCGCCGCGACCGCGGTCTGGCGGACGGTGGCGCCCGCCGTCGCTGCGGACAGGTCGATCGCGACGTTGCGCTCCGACGTCGCGAGTGCACCGCTTGCGGTGATCGCCCCGCTATTCTCCACCAGCGTCACCCGGCCGGACCGGTCGAGGATCGCGGTGGCGCTGCCATCGGCCGCCTGTGCGCTCGCCTTGATCGTCCCGCTGTTGCGGATCGTGCCGACCGTCGCGCCCGCCTCGATCAGGACCGCGCTCGACAGCGATGCGGTCGTGCCGCCGCCCGCCGCCGCGATCGTCCCGGCATTGCGCAGTTCGGGAGTCGTCGTGCCGCTGCCGATCCGGATCGCGGTCGCACTCGCCCCATTGGCCTGTGCCTGGACCGTGCCGTTGACCGCGATCCCGTTGGCGATCGACACGCTGCCACCAAGGCCGCCGATCGAGAGGCCGGTCGCGGTGATACCCGCATAGACACCGCTGCCACCGATGCCGCCATCGACGATCAGCCCGAAATTCGTGCCGCTGCCCGCGACTGCGCCGATCGCGACCGCATTGGTCGCCGACCCGATCTGGACCGCGGGCGCGGCGCCATAGGCGGTCACCGACGCCGATCCTTCCTTGCTGTCGTCGATCCCGTCCTTGTCCTCGTCATTGTCGGTCGTGCTGGCATCCTTTGGCGGCACCGCGAAGACGATGCCCCCCGACACGTTGCCCGCAACGACCAGCGCCGAGCCGCCCTGCAACAGGTCGTCGGCATCGAGCTTCGACGGATCCGCCGGCGCGGTCGTGGTACGGTAGCCGGTCGCGCCGAGCGAACCCTGCACCACCAGCGCACCGGTGATCGCGCCGTCTAACCGGACCGCCACGGCCCCCTGCCCGATCGCCGCGACCGTTCCGGCGAGCCGGACGTTGCCGGTAATGTCGCCCGCCCGTACGCCGACGACGTTCGTCCCCGTCACCGCAATCGTGCCCTCGGTCTTGAGCGCACCGGACAGCGGGCCGCCGAGCCAGATCCCTGCGGACTCGTTCCCTTCGACCGTGATCGCGCCCGTATTGGCGATGGCGCCGCTATAGGCGCCCGCGGTGCGGATGCCGGTACGGCCGCTGCCCGCCGCGAAGGGGCCGTCGAGGTCGCCATCCTTGTCGACATCGGTCGCTTCATAGGTCTCGTCGACGATGATCTTGCCGCTGTTCGTGATACCGCCGCCGGTCCCCGCAACCGCAAGAATGCCCGTGGCATTGTCCGCATTGGTAATCTGGACGGTGCCTTCGTTGGTGACGGCATGCACGCTGTCGATCGTCACCGCCGTGCCGCCGGCAGGGGTCACCGATCCCGCGGCCGTGATCCGGATCGCATCCGGCGCCCCGGCCTTCACGGTCGATGTCCGCACCGTATCGGTGCGCTTGGTCTCGATCGTGGTCTGCGCATGGGCCGGAACGACTGCCATCAGGCAGGTAGAGGCAAGCAGGATACGACGCATGAACCAGGTCCCTTTTCGAATATGTTTCGAACACAGGACGGAACCATTGCCGCGCAGCCTTGCCGCGCTGCGCAGCTTTTCAGAATGCCGCGTCTATCCCCAGGCGCAACGTGCGGGGACGCAATGGCGTGATCTGGCCGCTGCCGATCTGGAACGGCGTGCCCAGCGCGAAGCGATTGCCGGTGCCATCCGTCAGATTGGTCACGCCGAGCGTGAAGCCGAGTGTCGGCCGGCCGACGCGCATTGTCAGCGCGGTATCGAGATAATCGCCCTGCTCCTCCCCGAGCACCGGGCCGATACCGAGCCGGGAGCGGCCGACATACCGCGCCCAGCCATAGACCCGCAGATCGAGGTCACCGCGGAGCGGCCGGCTATAGTCGAGCCCCAGCCGCCCTGCGAACCGGGCGATATTGGGAACCTGGCTCATCCGCGCGAACGCCAGGGCATAGGCCTGGCTGGGTTCGGTCACGCGGCTGTCGTTATAGGTCAGCCCGGCGTCGATCGTGAGCCCGGCGACCGGTCGCCAGGCGGCGGCCGCGCTTGCCGACCAGATCCGGCCGTTGCCGATATTGGCGGTACTCGGCAACCCCGACCCGTCGATGAAGTCCGCCTGGATATCGTCCCACAGCGTATGCGACAGCCCGGCCGACACGGATACCGGATCGATCCCGCTCTGCCCGAACCGTATGCCGCTTTCGATCGTGCGGACCCGGTCGTTGCGGAACCGCCGGACGAAGTCGCTCTCGATCGCGAGCCCGCCGGGCCGGAACCCCTGCTGGTACCGGGCATAAAGCGAGAGCCGCGGCAGCACGGTCGCGATCAGCGATCCGGACGGCAACAGGCTGATTTCGCGACGACTGGCGGTCACCTGCGCACGCGCGAGCGCAACCGGGGCGAGTGCCTCCGCCAGATCCTGGCCCGTTCCCGACAGCGCGGCCCGCGTCACGCGCGCGCCGCCGGTCGCGATCAATCCGGGGAACAGCGCGACGCTGCCCTCGCCATAGAGCGTCGCCTCGTCGATCCGGTTGGTGACGCCCGTCACCGGCACCGGTGCCTCGACCGCACCGAGTGCGCGCGACAGCCGCGTCCGGTTGTGCGTGAAGCTGCCCCCCACAACCCAGCCGAAGCCAGCGCGCATCGGCCGCCACAACCGGGTCTCGTTGGTCACCATCGCGGTCGCGTTGCGCTGCACGAACAGCCGCGGATCACCGTCCACCATGGTGGCGTCATAGCGTTCCGTCAGCGTCTGCCCGACGATCGCCGTCGACGATCGCAGCATCAGGCCGCCAAGCGTGCCCGATACGACCAGGTCGCCCATTCGGTAGTCCGCACCGAAGCCCTGCACGACGGCACTGTTCCGCGTCCGGGGCGGCGCGTCGCGATCGGTATATTGGCTGTCGTCGCCGCGGGTCCGCTGGTACACGCCGCCCAGATCGAGCGTCCAGTCGCGTCCGAGATCGACGTGCAGCGTACCCCGCCCGCCGGCGATGCTGGTGCGGTTCACGTCGCTCTGCCCGAGCGTCGGGTTGTCGATATACCCGCCCTCCGTCACCGCATAGCCAACGATGCGCAGCGCCATCCGGCCTTCCATCACCGGCAGGTTGAGAGTCGCGCCGATGTCGCCACCGGGGTCGCCGTGGGTCGTCGCAGACACGCCCGTCGCGATGGCGGCCGTCGTGTCGTCGATCACTGGTGCATTGGGAACGGTGCGGATGATGCCACCGAGCGACCCTGCGCCGTACAGGGTTCCCTGTGGCCCTTCGAGCACCTCGACTGACGCGATGTCGTAGAGCCGCAGGTCGGGATCGGGCGCGTTGTAGCTGAGCCGGATGTCGCCGAGATACTGGCCGACAGTCGTCTGCGTCGGCCCGGTGAAGCTCGAATCTGCGATGCCGCGAATGAACAGCTTGTTGCGCCCCGCACCGAGATGCGTCGACGACACGCTCGCGAGCCGCGCCAGCACCGCGTCGCTGCCCCCCGCGCCGCCAAGCGCCAGGTCGATTCCATCGAGGTGCGCGACCTGCCCGGCGAAATCGCGCAGCCGGGTGTCCCGCTTGCTCGCGGCGACGATGATATCGGTCCCTGCTATGGTCGGTACTGCCGGCGCGGCATTCGCGGTCGCCCCCGGAAGCCGGCGCTGTGCCGCACGTGGCGGCGCGGCACGCGCGACCAGACGCCACCCCCCGGCCCCTGCGGACCGTATCGTCGACCCCGTCGACCGTGCGAGCTTTGTGAGCGCCTGCCGAGCCGTGAATCGACCCCGGATCGCGGGGACGGGGCGTGCCCATAAGGCCGGGTCGTCGACGGCGATGCTGACCCCGGCCTGCCGCCCCAGTGCCATGACGGAGTCGCCCAGACGGCCGGCGCGAAGGTCGAGCGATACCGGCCCCGCCGAAGCCGACCCAGCGGTAAGCCCGGCGATTGCCACCATAACGACAAAGACCCCGCCCTGCCGGATCACCGTGCCGACATCGTCCAACCCTGGGCGGACCGCCGCATCGTCACGTCGAGCAGTGCGGCGAGCGGCGTGGGGTCACGCGCGAGCCCGGCCGTGGCGATCGTTGCACGGACGCGGCGATCGGCGATCTCAGGTGCCACCACGATCGCGATGCCCAGCGTTCGCGACAGATCGTCCGCGACTTCGGTCATTGGCGTATTTTCGAATGCCAGCCGCCCCTCGCGCCACGACCCGACCGCCGCGGCTTCGACCGTGATCCGCATCACACCGCCGCGCGTGGCCACGACGCCCTGCCCCGCCGTCATCCGGATCGCGTTCGGACCCGGATCATAGTCGACCGCACCTTCGGACACGGCGACCCGCATGCCATCGCTGGTTCGCTTGACGTCGAAGGCCGTGCCGACATCCACCAGCCGCGTCTCGCCGACCCGGACCTCGAACGGATCCGCCGCATCATGCGCGACGACGAACATCGCCTCGCCACGATCGAGCGTCGCGATGCGCGCATCACGTCGATCGATCGTCACACGCGAACCGCCCGCGAGCATGATCCTGCTTCCCTCGGCAAGCAGGATCGTCCGCGCGGCCCCCGCCGCCGCCTCGACGGCATAGGGTTGGGGGCGGCGCTCATAGACCGAAAAGCCGGCGACGACCGCCAGCGATGCGGCGATCGCCCCACCGGCCCACCGTCCTATCCGCTGCGGCGCGCGTCGTGACGGGCTGGCCATCGGCTGCGCCACCGCCCCCGCCTGCGGCGCGCGCACCAGTGCGACGCCATCATCGATCGCGGCGCTCAGCGCGTGATAGCGCGTGGCATGCGTCGGGTCCGCCTCCATCCAAGCCATGAAGCCGGGCCAGTCGTCGAATGCGGGATCGCCCGTCCGCACGATCCAGTCGAGCGCCTGTGCGTCCAATGCGGTGTCGTCCTGCGCCATCATGGCCTCCTGACTGGCTTGACGGAGACGTTCGCCTCAAACCTCATCGAGCCGCCCTTTCAACGCGATCATCGCACGATAGGCTTGCCGCAGATCACTTTCGACGGTGCTGAGGCTCACGCCCATCTCGTCCGCGATCGCACGTTGCGCGATCCCGTCGATCCGGTGGCGGCGAAACACCGCCGCGGCGCGTTCGCCGATCGCCTCCAGCGCGCGCGCTGCCATCCGCGCCTCTTCACGCGCGATCAGCACGCGCTCACCCGACGGCGCATCGGACTGGCCCGCGACCGTGCCGCCGACCGCGTCGCTCCAGTCCTGATCGCGTCGGGCGGCCTGCCGGACCGCGCGATGACGGTCGAGCATGAGATTGTGCGCCGCGCGGTACAGATAGGCCAGCGGCGCAGCGATCGGCCCGCCGCGCGGCGTCCGCACGCGGATCCAGAGCTCGTGCAAAAGGTCTTCCGCCGCATCCCCCGCGCCATGCGCCGACAGAAAGCGGAGCAGCGTATCGCGGTTGGCAAGGAAGACGGCCTCCAGACCCTGCGTGTCCATCCGTCGCCTATACCGTAAGAGAAAACGTCACGACCATGGCGGATGCTCGGCTGCAGACGGCGCGCGTCAGCCCCTCACGGATGCGCGCGTCGCGGCCGCGGTGTTGCCTCAGCCTTCGACGTCGACCGGATGCGTCGCGATGATCGTCGGTCGCGCGGCGGCGAGATCGCGTGACGCCACGCCCAGTGCCTTGAAATGGTCGGACGCCATGTGCGCCTGAACCGCGGCATCGTCGACATACAGCTCGTTGAACACGAAGCGCCGGTCGCCATCGGCCTCGCGCCACAGATCGTAGTGGAGCACCCCCGGTTCATTACGCGACGCTGCGGCGCAGATGCGGGCGGCGTCGATGAAGGCCTCCTCATGGCCGGGCTTGACGGAAACGAACGCAATGACCTTCACGGGCATATCGACCTCCTGGGCGTGATTTCGCCACAGCCTGTGCGCGCCCGGCGGATGGCGCGCAACCCCGCGGCCGTGTCAGACGCCTAGTTCCGCCATCGTCACGACCCGGTGCTCGCGCGCGCTGATCTCCGCCGCGGTACCGATCGCGACCGCGCGCAGGCCATCCTCCGCGGTGACCTGTACCGGTCCCTCGCCGCGCACGGCGGCAGCAAAAGCGGCGTGCTGATAATAGGTTGCACCTTCGTGCGAGCCCGCAGCCCGGGCCGCCGGATCGACCGAAACATGGCTGCGCTCGACCGCCTTGGGGTTGAGAAATCCGACCCGTGGCGAATAGACGAGTTCGCCTGCAGGAATCAGCACGTCGAGCCGCGCCGCATCGCCCGTCGCCGACATCTCCTCCTGATTCTCCGCACCATCGGCGAACATGCTGAGATCGAGCATCGCCCGCACGCCGTTCGCGAAATCGACCGTCGTATAGCTGTTGTCGATGATGTCCGGGCGCTCGCCGTCATAGCGTTCGTCGAGATGGTTCACGTCCATCGCGCCCGAGCAATGGACGCGCACCGCTTCCGACCCGACGATCAGCCGCATCAGATCGAAGAAGTGACAGCATTTCTCCACCATCGTCCCGCCGGTGTTCCGGGCAAACCGGTTCCAGTCGCCGACCTTGGGCAGGAAGGGAAAGCGGTGCTCGCGGATCGACAGCATCTGCAACCGGCCGACCCGGCCCGCCTGGACCTGCTCGATAAAGGCGGCTGCGGGCGGCATGAAACGATACTCCATCCCGGTCCAGAACGGCTTGGCGTGTGCGGCGGCACGATCGACGATCCACCGCGCATCGTCGATCGTCGTCGCCAGCGGCTTCTCGCACAGGATCGCGGCGTCCATCGCGAACAGCTGATCGAGCACGTCGCGGTGCGTATTGTTCGGCGACGCGATGACGATCGCGTCGACATCGGCCCGCTTCGCAAACGCCTCGACCGAGTCGAACCGCGCGACGCCATCGGCCCGGTCGCCGAGCGCCTCGGTCGCCCAGTCGATCGAGGTCGCGACCGGATCCGCGATCGCGACTATCTCCGCACCGGGGAGGATCGCCAGGTTGCGAATGTGTTCGACGCCCATCATGCCCGTTCCGACGACACCGTATCTGATCGTGGCTACCAAGCTGTCTATCCCTATGCCATGAGCCGTCGGCATGACGACGATCCGCCTTTCCAACGACCTTCGCCCGCTCGGCAAGAGCGAAATCCTTGTTTCGCCGATAGCCTGGGGCATGTGGCGGCTGGCCGGAGAAACCGCGCCTGTCCGCGCGATGATCGACGCGGCGCTGGGTGCGGGGATCAACTTCTTCGACACCGCCGACATCTATGGCTGCGACGTCCCGGCGGGTTTCGGCTCGGCGGAGGCGCTGTTCGGTCGCGCGCTGGCCGAGGACCGGAGCCTGCGCGCGAAGATGGTGATCGCGACCAAGGCGGGCATCCGTCCCGGCATCCCGTATAATTCCAGTGCAGAGTATCTGGCCGACGCCCTCGATGCGTCGCTGACGCGGATGGCGATCGAACAGGTCGACCTGTACCAGATCCACCGCCGCGATTTTATGACCCATCCGCAGGAGGTCGCCGCGGCGCTGACGCGCATGGTCGACGCGGGCAAGGTGCGCAGCATCGGCGTGTCGAACTACAGCGTCCACGAATTCGCGGCATTGCAGGCGTTTCTCGGCCAGCCGATCGTCAGCACCCAGCCCGAGTTTTCCCCGCTCCAGACCGCGCCCCTGTTCGATGGCACGCTCGATCAGGCGATGACGCACGACGTCGCGGTGATGGCGTGGTCGCCGCTTGGCGGGGGCCGGCTGGCGCAGGGTGATCATCCGGCGGCAACGCTGCTCGCCGAGCATGGCGCGCGCTACGGCGTCGACGCCGCCACCGCGACGCTGGCGTGGATCATGGCGCATCCGGCGCGGATCATCCCGATCGTCGGCTCGCAGACCCCGGCGCGGATCGCAGCCTCGGCCGATGCGTACAAGGTCGAATGGACCCGCAGCGAATGGTATGCGGTGTTGCAGGCCGGCATGGGCGTCTCGCTGCCATGATCGATCCGTCGGCAAGCCTTCCGCCCTGCGAGATCAGCTGGTTTTCCGCGCTGTGCGATGATGATTACGAGTTTCTCGGCGTCCCCGACCCCGCGCTGAAATCGAGCTGGGAGCATTGTCGCGACATCGTGATGCAGGCCGAGACAGCGGGATACGACAATATCCTGCTGCCCTCGGGCTATACGCTCGGTATCGACACGACCGCGTTTGCCGCGGGGATCGCACCGATGCTCAAGAGATTGCGACTGCTGATGGCGGTACGGATCGGCGAAAGCTGGCCGCCGCAGCTCGCCCGCCAGATCGCGACGATCGACCAGATGCTCGGCGGCCGGCTGGCAATCAACATCATTTCCAGCGACCTGCCCGGCGAAACGCTCGCAAGCGCGCCACGCTATGCGCGCACCGTCGAGGCGATGCACATCCTGCGCACGCTGCTCGACGGCAAGCCGCTCGACCATGACGGCGACTTCTGGAAGCTGAAGCTCGATCCTCCCCGGACGACCACCGTGTCGGGGCGCTGTCCCGCGCTTTATTTCGGTGGCCTGTCCGAGGCGGCGCGGGAAGCCGCGGCGACCAATGCCGACGTCTATCTGATGTGGCCCGACACGATGGACGGCGTTCGTGCGATCATCGCCGACCTGCGTGCCCGCGCCGCACGTCACGGCCGCACGCTGCGCTTCGGCTACCGTGTCCATGTTGTCGTCCGCGACACCGAGGCCGAAGCCCGCGCCGCGGCCGATCGTCTGCTGTCAAAGCTCGACGATGCCGAAGGCCAGGCGATCCGCGCGCGTTCGCTCGATTCTCAGTCCGCCGGCGTCCGTCGCCAGGCCGAACTGCGCGAGGGATCCGACGATGGCTATGCCGAGGCGAATCTGTGGACCGGGATCGGCCGCGCACGGTCGGGATGCGGTGCCGCGATCGTCGGCGATCCGGATCAGGTGCTCGCCAAGCTCAACGCCTACCGGGCCGAAGGAATCGATGCGTTCATCCTGTCGGGCTATCCGCACGCCGCCGAGGCCGACCTGTTCGCACGCCACGTGCTGCCGCGGATCGAGCATGGTCCCTTGGTCGTCTAGGACGCAGGCCTGCCCGCTGAGACCGACTGAAATCAAATAACCGACGCGGACAAGAGAAACTGGCTCGCATCCATCGTCCTCTTGTCCATGCTGGCCCGCTATGACTTTGCCCACCAAGACCGTCGCACAACTCAGCGCCCGTGGCCGCACATTGCTGTTCGCGCTGGTCGTCACCGCCGGCATCCTCAACCTCGTCGACCGTCAGATCATCGCCGTGCTGAAGCCGACGATCGCCGCCGATCTCGGCTGGAGTGACGATGATTACGGGACGCTCGCCGCCTGGTTCCAGGGCGGTGCGGCGTTCGCGTTCCTGTTCACTGGCTGGATCGTCGACAAGCTCGGGGTGAAATGGGCGAACCCGATCGGTGTCGCGGCATGGAGCATCGCCGCGATGGCGCATGGCTGGGCACGATCGATGACCGAATTCGTGATGATCCGCGTCAGCCTGGGCGCGACCGAGGCGATGGGCACGCCGACCGGGATCAAGACGATCGCGTCGGTGCTGCCCAAGAACTGGCGGTCGAGCGGGTTCGGCGCGACCAATGCGGCCAACAGCATCGGCGCGATCCTGGCGCCGCTGGCGATTCCGGGGGTCGCTCTGCTCGTCGGCTGGCGGGGGACGTTCGTCGTCGCAGGCGCGCTCGGGCTCGTCTGGGCGGCGGTCTGGCTGATGGCGACACGTCGCCTGCGCTTCACCTTGCAGCCCATGGGCGCCGCAGATGCCGCGGCACCGGTCGGCGACTATGGCCCGATACTGCACAATCGCCAGACCTGGGCGATCGCGGTCGCCAAGATCCTGTCCGACGCGACCTGGTGGCTGATGCTCTTCTGGTTGCCCGACTTCTTTCACCGGCAATATGGTTTGAGCGGGGTCGCGCTCGGCGTCCCGCTGGCCATCGCCTATGGTGGCGCTGCGGTCGGCTCGCTGCTCGGCGGCGGCGTGGCGACCCGGCTGCTGAGCCTTGGCTACAGCGTCAACGCCGTCCGCAAGGGCATATTGCTGGTTGCCGCGCTCTGCGTCCTGCCCGTTCCGCTCGTGCTTTACGTCGGCAGCTATCCCGTCACGATCGCGCTGATGGCGCTGACGCTCGCCGCGCACCAGGCGTTCTCGACCAACCTGTTCGCGCTGATCGCCGACGTCGTGCCGCAGGACAAGCTCGGCCGGGTTACCGCGTTCGGCTCGTTCAGCGGCAATGTCGGTGGTATGGTGATCGCCAAGGTCGCCGGCCTCGTCCTGACCGCCGGGCTCGGCTACCTGCCGCTGTTCCTGTTCGCCAGCGTCTCCTATCTGCTCGCGGTCGGCTGGATCCAGTTGCTGCTGCCGCGGTTACGCCCGGTCGAGGGGCACTAAAGCTGATACGATGCGTCTGCATCCAGATCTATATACCCATCGGCTGAATGGGATTTAAAAGACGACATCATCTTCGGGAGGGATATCATGATCGATCCACGCCATGTGGCGCTGCTGGCCGGCACCGCGCTTGCGACCTTCGCCGCGCCGGCATTCGCTCAGGACACGGCAGCGGCGCCGACAGCCGCGACCCCCAAGCCGGCAACGCCTCCCGCCGACACCGGCGAAGACGTCGTCGTCACCGCGCGCTTTCGCAACGAAAGCCTCCAGTCCGTACCGATCGCGATCACCGCCGTCAGCGGACAGTCGCTCGCCGAACGCCAGTTGAACACGGTCGAGAACATCGCCGCGACGATCCCCGCGGTCGGCTTTCGCAGCGGTGCGTCGAACAAGGACCGGACGATATTCATTCGCGGCGTCGGCACGATCACCACCTCGCCCGGCGTCGAGCCGTCGGTGTCGACCGTGCTCGACGGTGTCGTCCTCACCCGCCCCGGCCAGTCGACGCTCGACCTGGGCGAAGTCGAGCGGATCGAGGTGCTGCGTGGGCCACAGGGCACGTTGTTCGGCAAGAACGCGTCGGCGGGCGTCGTCAACATCGTCACGCGCAATCCGACCGACGAGTTCCGGATGTTCGGCGAAGCCGGCGTCACGTCGGACAAGGAATACCGTATCAAGGCCGGCATCTCGGGTGCGATCGTGCCCGGCAAGGTCCAGGCGCTGATCGGCGGCCTTTACGACGACTTCAAGGGCAATGTCCGAAACGTCACGCGCAACGACGACGTCAACGGCTATCGGCGCTACGGTGCGCGCGGCAAGCTGGTGATCACGCCGTCGGACGCGCTGAAGTTCACAATCATCGGCGATTATCTCAATTCGCACGATACCACCCCGACCAGCGTCTATGCCCGCACCAGCCGGACCGCCTACCCCACCGGCACCGTCACCAATTCGCCCGACCTGGCTGCCGCGCTTGCGGCAAGCGGCATCAGTGCGAACGCCAGTAACCGCCGCACGAACAACGATACGATCACCGACGTCCGCGACGAGAATTACGGCGGCTCGTTCACGGGCGACCTCACGCTCGGCGACTATCACCTCACCTCGATCACCGGTTGGCGGCAGTGGCTGAACACGCAACGTCAGGATTATGACAGCGTCGCCGCGCTATCGACCGCCTTCCCGTCCGGCCAGGACACGGGGCGGGTGAACACCAAGCAGTTCTCGGAGGAGCTGCGGCTCACATCGCCCAAGGGCGGGCTGATCGATTACGTGCTCGGTGCCTATTATCTCCACGCCACCACCGACGAGACCTATCAGCGGACGCTGACGTCGCTCGCCGCTGGTGGTGCGCGCAGCACGACGACGGGCATCGCGAACTACGGCATCACCAACGACAATTTCGCGTTGTTCGGCGAGGCCAACGTCAATTTCACCCCGCGCTTCCGTGGTATCGCGGGCTATCGTTCGACCTGGGACAGCCTCGATTTCTACCATGTCCGCACGTCGAGCGCGGATCCGCTCAACACCGGGGCAGCGGCGCTCGATCGCCCCGGCGTGCGCGCCTATCACAATGCCAGCGACGGGCTCGATCGGCGTGGCGACAGCTACCGGCTGGGTCTCCAATATGACATCGGCGATCACGCACAGACCTATTTCACCTATTCGCGCGGCTATAAGGGGCCGGCGTATAACGTGTATTTCAACATGCGGTCGCTCAACGCGACGACGCCGCTCGACGAGGTTCCGCTGAGCCCCGAGACCTCGAACTCCTACGAAGTCGGGTTGAAGGGCAGCACCGCAGACCGTGCTTTGAGCTACAGCCTGGCCGCATTCACGACGAATTTCGACGGGTATCAGGCAAGCTTCAACGACGTCGTCGCGGGCGCGCAGGTCAGCCGCCTGATCAACGCCGGCTCGGTGCGCTCGCGCGGCGCGGAGGCGGACGTGACGCTGCGCCCGACCAAGGGCCTGACGCTCGACATCTCGGCCGCCTATACCGATGCCACGGTGCGCAATTTTCTCTGCCCGCCGGGTGCGCCGACGAGCTGCAACATCGACGGCCAGCCGCTCCCCTATGCCCCCAAGATCAAGCTCTATGAGAATGCGGCCTACCGCTTCGCACTCAGCGACACGCTCGCCCTCGAACTGCAGAGCGACGTGACGTTCAGCAGCAAGGTGCAATATGCGCTGGCGCAGACACCGAGCACGGTGCAGCCCGCCTATGCGATCTGGAATGCGAGCGTCGCCCTGCTCAGCGACCAGTCGGGCTGGCAGTTGCGCGCCTATGTGAAAAACCTGACGAACACCTCCTATTCGTCGTTCCTCACCGCAGGGACGTTCGCCGGGACTGTCCGGTTCGTCCCGCGTGACGACCAGCGCTACGCCGGCCTGCTGCTGCGCAAGGATTTCTAACCGCCGGCGGGCGCGGTGGGTCGGTTGGACGCGCGGTTCATCCGATCAGCCGCGCGGCGGCCTTGCGCGCTGTTGCACCATAGGGTGGCTTCAGGCCAGCCAGTTTGGCGACGTCGAACCGCGCCTGCCGGAAGACCGCGCGGGCATGGCTGAACGTACGGAACCCGTCTGCGCCGTGATAGGCGCCCATGCCCGACGGGCCGATGCCGCCGAACGGCAGATCCTCCATCGAGACATGGAGGATCACGTCGTCGAGGCTGACGCCACCCGACACGGTTCGATCGAGCAACCGGCGACGCTCGTCCGCATCGCTGCCGAAGTGATAGAGGGCAAGCGGCCGGTCGCGGCGATTGATCTGGCCGATCGCGTCGTCGATGTCGTCATAGCGACGGATCGGCAGGACCGGACCGAAGATCTCCTCCTGCATCACGATCATGTCGTCGGTCGCGTCGCGGACGATGTGCAGCGGCATCTTGCGCGTATTCGCACCGCTGAGGTCCTCGCCCGCCGGATTGACGATCTCGACCCGCGCGCCCTTGGCCCGGGCATCGTCGAGCCAGTCGTTCAGCCTCGCCATGTGGCGGTCGCTAACCAGCGACGTATAGTCCGCGTTGTCGAGCAATGTCGGATACATCGCGCTCGCCGCCGCGGTCAGCCCGGCCACCACCGCGGGCTCGTCGGCGTCGCGGACCAGCATGTAATCGGGCGCGAGACAGATCTGGCCGGCATTCAGCATCTTGCCGAGCGCGACCCGCTCGGTCGCGCGCGCGATATCCGCCCCCTCACCGATCACCACCGGCGACTTGCCGCCCAACTCCAGCGTCACGGGCACCAGATTGTCGGCGGCCGCGTGGAGGATATGGCGCCCGATCCCCGTCGCACCGGTGAAGAGCAGATGGTCGAACGGCAGGCTGGCAAACGCCTTGCCGACCTCCGGACCGCCCCCAACGAAAGCTAGTTCGTCCGCCGCGAAATACCGCCCGACCAGCTCCTCGAACAGCGCGCCGGTGACCGGGGTATATTCGCTGGTCTTGACGATCGCACGGTTGCCCGCGGCGAAGATGCCCGCAAGCGGCGCCATGATGAGGTTGACCGGGAAATTCCACGGCGCGATTACCCCGACCACGCCCTTGGGCTGATATTCGACCCAGGCCTTCGCGCCGAGCAGCCCCAGCGGAAACTGCACCGCGCGCCGCTCCGGTTTCGCCCAGCGGTCGAGATGCTTGATCGCATGGGTGATCGGCGCGATCGATCCGGCGATGTCGGTGATCATCGACTGCTCGCGGCTCCGGTGCCCGAAATCCTCCGACAGCGCGTCGCAGAACCGCGTGGCGGACTCGCGGATCATCGCCACGGCCCGTTTCAGCCGGTCCTTGCGGACCGACAGCGGCTCGGGCATCGCCGCCATCGACGCCGCCCGCTGCGCCCCCAGGATCGCCGTCATGTCGGTCATCACCATCTCCCATCCGGCGCACCCGCCCGGCCCGGTTTCAATACCAGCGTCATGCCGCCTGCGCCTGCTGCTTCGCAAGCGGGCTGCATACCGGCCTCGCGGAGGCTTGGCGTGACCTTTCGGCGCATTCTATGTGTCGGCGGATGACGCATATGAAAGAGAACGACCATGCGGCGCCCACGCCGCCTCGCCATCCGGCCGCGCGTGCGGCCGGCCTCGCGCTCGGTGTGGTGGCCGGTCTTGCGCTGTTCGCCAGGTTCGCGGCGAACAGCGTGGAACGCCGCGTGCCCGCCGACGGAGCGTTCATCGATATCGACGGGCGTCGGATGCATTATCTCGAACGCGGTACGGGCCCGGCGATCGTGATGATCCACGGGCTTGGCGGGCAGATGCGCAACTTCGGCTATGCGTTGCTCGACCGACTGAGTGCGGATCACCGCGTGATCCTGATCGACCGCCCGGGCTCGGGCTATTCGGCGCCGATCGCGCAGGCCAATATCCGTGCACAAGCCGCGCATGTCGCGGCGTTCATCACCGCGATGGGGCTCGACCGGCCGCTCGTCGTCGGCCACTCGCTGGGCGGCTCGATCGCGCTCGCGCTGGCGCTCGATCATCCGCGGCAGGTTGGCGGGCTCGCGCTGATCGCACCCCTGACCCAGCCACTCGCCACCGTGCCGCAGATCGTCGCAACGCGCGCCATCGCTACGCGAGCGATGCGCAGCGCGCTGGCATGGACGGTCGCCACGCCCGCGGCGTTGTTCGCGCGACCCAGCGGCGCGCGCATGGTCTTCGCACCCGATCCGGTACCCGACGATTTCGCGACACGCGGCGGCGGCGCGCTGATCGGTCGTCCATCGGCCTTTGCCGGAGCGGCGGCAGATCTCGCAGCGGCAAATGCCGATCTGCCCGCGATGGTCGACCGCTATCCTTCGCTGTCTGTCCCGACCGCGATCCTGTTCGGACGCGACGACGCTGTGCTCGATCCGCTGGCCCACGGCCAGGGTCTCGCCAACGCCTGTCCCGCCGCAGCGCTCACGCTGGTCGCAGGCGGCCACATGATCCCCGTGACACGACCCGATGACGTGGTCGCATGGCTTTCCACGCTGAGAAAGCCCGGCGCTCCCGTCTGAGGCCCTCGCAGACCGTCAGCTGCGATACCGGGCCTCTACGAGGTCGAGTTCACGGACCAGCTTGCGGATCGTCGCACTGCCGATCCGGCGATCGCGCGCGAGATCGACGATCCTGCTGCGTTCCGCCTGGAGCGCGACGAGCTTGAAGTCCCGCTCGATCCGGTCCTGCACACGCGCGGCCGCGGACGCCTTGGCAGAACCGCTGCGGCTGTCGATCCGGTCGCGATAGATGTCCATCACCCGGCCGCCCGCCGCCGCATAGAAATCGCCGTCGCCCATCCGTTCGGCCAGCTCATGCTGCGATCGCTCGACCGCGCGGATCGCCGCTTCCGCCGCCGCGACCCGCGCCGCATCCTCTTCCGCGAGCAACGACGGCTCGGGCGGCATCGTCAGGCCGTTGAGGAGGATCGGCAAGCCGACGCTCGCCAGCACCAGCGACACGATGATCACTCCTGCGGCGAGGAATATGGCGAGGTCGCGCGCCGGAAACGCGGTGCCGTCGTCGAGCACGAGCGGGATCGTCAGGACACCTGCCAGCGTGATCGCCCCGCGGACCCCCGCCAACGACATCGCCGCGACCAGCCGCCAGTCCGGGCTGTGGACCGTCACCCCGTCGCGATAGCGTCGGCGCAGCAGCGTCAGCCGCAACGACACCCAGACCCAGACGAACCGCAGGGCGGCGAGCCCGGCGACGATCGCGAGGACATAAGCGGCAAGCCAGCCGGTGCTGTCATGCCCCGTCATCTTGACCGTCGTCCTGGCACCCGCAAGGATCGCCGGCAGCTGTTCGCCGAGCAGCACGAAGATGATGCCGTTGAGCGCGAACTGGATCGTGTCCCACACCGAGTTGCGCCGCATCCGCGTGTTCGGGAGCGCCTGACGTGATATCTCAGCATAGGTCATCGTCACGCCCGCCGCGACGGCCGCGAGGATCCCCGACGCGTGAAGATGTTCGGCGAGCAGATACGAACCAAACGGGATCAGCAGGCTGACGAGGATCTGCGACCCTGATTCCTCACCGAACCGCCGCGATACCCATGCTTTGGCGCGCGTGACCGCAAGCGTCAGGCCGGCGCCCACGACGATGCCCGCGCCGGCAACCCAGATGAAGTTGAAGGCGGCGGAGGACGGCGAGAAGGATCCGGTCAGCGCCGCGGCGATCGCGAAGCGCAGGCAGACAAGGCCTGACGCATCGTTCAGCAGCGATTCCCCTTCGAGGATGTGCATCATCCGCTTCGGGATCGGGACGCGCGCGGCGATCGCCGAGACTGCGATCGGATCGGTCGGCGACACCACCGCAGCCAGCGCGAACGCGACGGCGAGCGGCATGGCCGGGATCATCCAGTGGATGAACAGTCCCATGCCGATCACGGTGATCAGGACCAGCCCCAGCGCCAGTTCGACCACGGTCGAAATGTCCTTTAGCAGCTCGTCTTTGGGGATCCGCCAGCCATCGAGGAACAACAACGGTGGCAGGAACAGCAGCAAGAAGAGTTCGGGATCGAGCGCGACCCGGTACGACGTCGACATACCGATGACCGCACCGAGCATGATCTGCACCAGAGGCGTCGGCACCGGCACGGGGAGCATTCGCGAAATGGACCCGCTCAGGACGACCGCGAGCAGGAGGAACAGAACGATCGATACAGCTTCCAAAAGATACTCCCGCGTGGCGTCGGATCCTTCCTAACCGGCACGCGCCACAAACGACACCCCCTTGGACCGCACGATCGTCAGTCGACCGTCACGAGGCCGGCGGCAAAGGCGATCCGAAGCGCCTCGGACAGGCTCCGCACGCCGAGCTTGTCCATCAGATTGGCACGGTAGATCTCGACGGTCCGCGGGCTCAGGCTCAGCGCATGCGCGATCACCTTGTTCGGCTGGCCGTCGATCAGTCCCATCAGTACGTCGGTCTCGCGCATCGAGAGCCGCGCGATCCGTTGACGCGCCGCCTGGGTCCGGTCCGCGGCCGCGGTTTCGGTTTCGAGCCGCGCAAAACCTTCGTCGACCGTGCGCAGCAGGATGTGCGGATCGCACGGCTTCTCCAGAAACTCGAGCGCGCCCGCCTTCATCGCTTCGACGGCGAGCTGCACGTCGCCCTGCCCGGTCAGGATGATCGGCGCGAAATGCGGTGCGAACGGCACAAGCTTTCGCAACACCTCGAGCCCGGTGGTTCCGGGCATGTGATGGTCGAGCAGCACGATACCCGGATCGAGACTGCTGAGCTCGGCCAGAAACGCGTCCCCGGAGCGAAAGCCGCGGATCAGCAGGTTCGGACGGGTCGACAGCAGCCCCTGCACCGATGCACGGACGGCGTCGTCATCGTCGACGACATAGACGGTACGCATCCAGACATCCTTTCACGGCTTATTCCAAACAGACATGCGGCACGGTGAAGCGAAAGCAGGCGCCACCGCCCGGGGCGTTGAAGCCGACCAGCTCCCCGCCATGCGCTTCGACGATGCGGCGGCAGATCGACAGGCCGAAGCCCATGCCCCCCTCCCCCTTCGATGACGTGAAGGGCGTGAACATCCGCGACAGGATCGCATCGGGCAAGCCGGGACCATTGTCGCAGATGCTGATCTCGACGAGCGCCGCTTTGTTCAACCGCGCCTCGATGAGGACGCCGCGCGCGCCGTCGGGCGATGTCGCCAATGCTTCGAACGCGTTGCGGAGCAGGTTGACGACCACCTGCTGCACCTGGATCCGATCCGCGAGCATGAAGTCGGCGTCGGGGGACAGCCCGAAGCTCAGCTCGATATCGGCATGCTGTCCGCCGGACGTCAGCAACGTGACGGCCTCACGCAGTGTCGCCTCCACGGGCTCGATCCGCATCTCGGACTCGCGCTTGGCGATGAACTCGCGAAGCCGGTGGATGATGTCGCCTGCCCGCAGGGCCTGCGCGTTCGCCGATATCAACGTGGCCTTGAGCCGGTCGCCATCCATGCCGGCGCCGCTGTCGAGGAGCAATTCGGCGGTCGTGACGAAGTTCGCGATCGCAGCGAGCGGCTGGTTGAGTTCATGCGCGAGCGCCGCAGCCATTTCGCCGACCGCGTTCAACCGGATGACCTGCATCAATTCCCGCCGGACGAGGCTCAGCCGCTCTTCCGCGGCGATCCGTTCCGAAATGTCACGGACGAACCCCGTCAGCACGCGTTCGCCGTCGACCAGCGCTTCGCCGACATGCAGTTCTACCGGGAAGCTGCTTCCGTCCGCGCGCCGCGCGGTGGTGAGCCGGCCATGACCAACGCCACGCCGATCGCCCGAGGCCGGATAGCGCCGTAAATATCCCTGCTGCCACGCCTCGCGCTCGCCCGGGATCAGGGTCTGCACGTTCAATCCGATCGCCTCGGCGGCGCTATAGCCGAAGATGAGTTCGGCGGCGGCGCTGAAGGAGCGGATGGCGCCGGCCTCGTCGATCACGATGATCGCGTCGGGCACGGTTTCAAGGATCGACCGCAATTGCGCCTCGCGCACGCGAAGCGCCGCCTCGCGCTCCTCGTGCCGCGTTATGTCCAGCGTGATCCCCGTCGTCCGGATCATGACGCCGGCCTGATCATAGAAGCACCGGGCAGAGCCCTCGAGGAAACGCTGCGTGCCGTTGGGCAGTTTCAATCGATAGGTGAAACTGATGCGCGGTGCGCGCATGCCGACGGTTTCGGCGATCGTGCGCTCGACCTCCGCCAGGTCGTCCGGGTCGATCAACGCCGCCCAGCTCGGATAATCGTGCAGGCTTCCCGCGGGCAGCCCCAGACGCTGCTCGGACCCTGCGGTCCAGGTCAGCGCCCCGGTCGCCACCTCCCATTCGAAGACCCCGACCTCATGCGCGCTGCTGGCGAGCGCGAGACGCTCCTCGCTCTTGCGCAGCGCGGCCTCGATCTCGAGCCGGGTGCTGATATCGGTCATCGACAGGACGAGGGCCGGCGCACGGGCCAGCTTCTCGACCCTGCGCGCCTGCTCGATCACGTGCACCGCGCTGCCGTCGCGTCGGCGCTCGATCAGTTCACGCTCGCCATCGGCATGCGGGCAGCCCGTCGCCAAGCTGCCGTCGGCGGTGCACGACGCGAGCAGTACATGCTTCTGCCTGCCGAGCGCCTCGTGCGCACGCCACCCGTATAATTCCTCGCACCCGCGCGACCAGTGGATGATCCGGTCATCGGTATCGACCAGCGCCATCGGTGCGGCGTTCAATGCCTCGGTCAGCTCGGACAACGCGGCGCGATGCCGCGCTGCGCTCCGCACCGTCCAGGTGACGAGGGCGCTGACCACCACGAAATTCAGGGTGACGGTCAGCAGTTCGCCCCAGACCGCAGACACCCCGGCAAGCTCGATGCTCGCCATTTCCACGAGCGGCGCTAGCACCGGTACGACCAGCAGCAGCGGCAGGACAAGTCGCAACATGTGCCATTCGGGCGACCAGGCACCGGGCTCGTCCAGAATATCACTTCGCCAGGCAAGTACCGCCAGGGCTAGCAGCATCGCGCCGATCGCGGATGGCATGGACGTCGACGACAGATGCCACCCGGTCGCATGCAGGGCCGGGAGCATCGGGATCAGCAATAAGGCTGTGCTTGCAGTCACCAAACTGCCGCCTGCGAGTGCCGCCGCCAGCCGTCCATAAGAGCGGGTTTTTGCCGCGGCTGCGCCGATCGCTACGGGCAATGCGACGAGTATGAGATCGGCGACAATGCCCGGCCCCGTCATCGCGCGATCAAAGGCTTTCCGGACATCGTCCGCAAACAGCCACCCATCGATTCCATGGCTCCCGGCCGGCAGGACCAGTTGGACGAACAGGCGTTCGAGACCGATGGCGATCGGCACGGCGAGCAGCGGCATGGCCCGGCGACTGGAATGTCCGCGTGACAAAATCAGGGTCGCCGCCGCCATGCAGGCAAAGGCAATGCAGCCGAACGGCGGCATTGGCTCGACCAAACCGAACGTCGTCAGCACGGGAATCCGCAGCATCCATCCGATCAACGGGATCGTCGCGCAGGCAAAGACAGCCGCTATGCACCACCCGGCCACAGTACGGCCCGGCTGTCTCATTGTCGAAACGGGATCGTCTTGTATTGAAGTCTCCATGCTATCCGGCAAATATATGCCAATACTGTATTATTACCTAGCTCATTGGCGAATATATTGACCCATAATGACGGGCAGTTCCACCATTATGGTCAGCTGTGAAAAGCCGTCCATCCCGCGACTTCGGAACGACGCGACGATCCGCCCGAGGATAGGCCGGCGCGCCTAAGCATCGGTAAACGTCACCGAATATCAGCCGACGTTCTGGCTCCGCGACGGTCGTGGCCGCGGCCTCAATCCCGTGCCCTGCCCCTTTGACGACGATCAATGCCACGGTTCGCCATGACGGGCAGAGCGATGACCGGAGGAGCCGGCATGACGGACGGGCACGGCACGAAGCAGGACGGCGAGGCGCAGCGCGTCGATCGGGAATCGGGCGACGGCGAGTCGTCCCCGGTTCCAGCGTGTCGTCACTGGCATGTCATCCGCGACGACGATCTTGCGGACCTTTTGTCCGAGCATGCCGATCTGCGCAGCCTGTGCAGCATTCTGGAACATTGCGCAGACTGCTTGCCCGTCAGACCCTCGGCACGTGATGCGGACTGGATCTGTGCGCGACTGGCCTTGGTGACCGAACGGCGCGACGATGGCCTCGAGCCGACGCTCGACACGCTGTTCCGACGAACCCCGTCACAGCCGCTGATCGGCGTGCTGCTCGATCATGTCGCCGCACACCGCGCGACCGACGCCGTCTATGCGCAGGATCTCATCGTCGCGCTTGATCCGCGCTCGATCGAGGCTGACCGGTTCGCGCCCGACATGCTCGGCTATATGCTGCGATGCTTCTTCGACGGCTGCCGGCGTGCCACCGAATTCACCGAGTTGGCGATCCTGACCCTGGGGCATGCCCGCCTCACGCGCGCCGCCAGGATGCGGCTGACCGACAGCCTGGCGCGTAGCGTTTCACCCTGAGCGCAGCCTGCTGTCGCTCCCGGCGTCGCTATGCCGGATCGGCGCGCGCCGCGAGAGCGTCGCGGTCGACAATGGTGATGGCTCTTCCGCCGGGCAAGCCGATGACGCCGCGAGTCTTCAGCTGCGTCATCTGCCGGCTGACGGTTTCGATCGTCAAACCCAATATGTCCGCGATCTGACCCCGAGAAAGCGGGAGGTCGAACGTGACCGGCCCGCTGGGCGTTCCCCTGCAACCGGTCGCCGCGGCACGGATCGCCATATCGACGAGAAACCCGGCAACCTTCTCGCTCGCCGACTTGCGCGCGAGCGTCAGCATGCGTGACCGCGCCTCGTCGAGCGCGGCAAGCGTGCGTTGCAGCAGCAGCCGCTCCATCCGCGCATGATCGGTCAGGACGCGCTCGAACGACGCCCGCGGAAAGATGCACACTTCCGCGTCGGTCAGCGCCGACACGCTGAAATCGGCCTGCCCGGGATAGGGCTGCCCGACAAAGTCGGCGGGGTATAGGAGCCCGACGATCTGCTCGCGACCGTCACCGCTCGATGCGACGAGCTTGAGCACGCCCGACAGGAGATTGGCGCACAGGATATTGTCCTCACCCGCCCAGATCAGCGTCTCGCCACGCCGCACGATCCGCCGCCGACCCAGGGTATTGAGCGCATGCAGTTCGCTGTTGGTCAGGCTTCCGCAGAGCGACTGATCGCGAACTGCACAGTCGACGCAGATGGTTGCAGCAAGCATGACGGCAGATATAGCGCCCGGTCGCCGAATTGACCGCATCAATTCGGCGCCGACTGGTCAATATCGCCGGACGGGCCGGGCAGGATATGTTGCCCGTCACTGTCTACGGCATGTCCGGTACGTCGATCTCGTCATCGGCCGGCAACGAGAATTCATGCCACATGCCGTTCAGCACTCCGAAGCCCAACGCAAGGCCGAGGCCCAATACCCAACTGAAATACCACATTATCTATCGTCCTTGCCGCACGGAGTGATCAGTAGAAATCGGGATTGGTCGCGACCTCGTGCGCCGTGACGCGGCCCCACATCAGCTTGAAGGCCCATGCGGTGTAGGCGAGGACGATCGGCAGGAAGACGACGGTGACGAACAGCATGATCCCGAGTGTCTTTTCGGACGATGACGCATTCCAGACCGTCAGGCTCGAATGCGCATCGATGCTGGACGGCAGGATGTAGGGAAACATCGACAGCCCGACGGTCGCAATGATCCCCACCGCCGATGCCGAGGATCCCGCAAATGCCGCACTCTCGATCCGTCGGCGTATCCCGATCAGCGCGACCACCGCGCCGCCGAATCCCATCAGCGGGGCAATCATCATCCAGGGATGGAGTGCATAGTTCGCCAGCCACGCGCCCGCAGCGATTTCGCTCGTCGTGCGCAGCGGATTGGACGGCCCCGCCGGATCGATGGTCCCGACGATGCGGAACCCGATATCGGTCCAGGCGACGAACGCCCAACCGGCCGCGAACAGGACCAGCGACAGGATCGCGGCCAATGTCCCGAACCGCGTCGCGCGGTCATGGACCGGGCCATGCTCGACCTTGATCGCCAGCCATGCGCTGCCGTGCAAAACCAGCATCGCGACCGACAACAGGCCGCAGATCAGCGTGAACGGCGTGAACAGCCCGAGGAAACTTCCGTCGAAAAAGGCGCGCAGATCGCTGTCCAGCCGGAACGGCGCCCCAGACAGGACATTGCCGACCGCGACCCCGAAGACGAGCGCCGGCACGACGCCCCCGACGAACAGCGCCCAGTCCCATCCGGACCGCCACCGCGGATCCGGCCGCTTCGACCGGTATTTGAACCCGACCGGTCGCAGGATCAGCGCCGCGAGCACGAGGAACATCGCGAGGTAGAAACCGGAAAAGCTGACCGCATAGACGAACGGCCAGGCGGCAAAGATCGCGCCGCCACCCAGGATGAACCAGACCTGGTTCCCCTCCCAGGTCGGACCGACCGAGTTGATCACCATCCGGCGCTCGGAATCGGTCCGTGCGACGAACGGCAGAAGCGTGGCGACCCCGAGGTCGAACCCGTCGGTCAGCGCGAAGGCAATGAGCAACACCCCCATCAGCCCCCACCACAATATGCGCAGCGTCTCATAGTCGAACATCGGATCGTGCCTTTCGGATCAGGCGAAAAGGGGTCAGGCGGGGATCGGATCGGCAGCAACGGGACGCGCGGCGCCGCGCCCTGCCGGTCCGGCATCGGGCACCGGATAGGCATCCTCGTCATGCTCGAACGGCCCCTTGCGGATCGTCGCGAGGATCAGGCGGACCTCGATGACCGCGAGCGTCTCGTAGATGGCGGTGAAGCCGATGATCGTCGTCCACAGCACGCCGCGCGTCAGCGAGGATGCGGCAAGGAAGGTCGGCAGCACGCCCTCGATCGCCCAGGGCTGGCGGCCGATCTCGGCAAGCATCCAGCCCAGCTCGATCGCGATCCAGGGCAAGGGGATCGCGAGCACCGCGAGTTTCAGGAACCACCGCGTCTGCGTGTGCAGGCGGAGCGACGTCAGGACGAACGCCGCCCCGAACAGCGCGATCATCAGGACCCCGATCGCGGCCATGATCCGGAAGCTCCAGAACATCAGCGGCACGTTCGGCACCACGTCCCACGCCGTGGAGGCGATCAGGGCGGGGCTGGCAGTGCGCGGATCCGCGACATGCCGCTTGAGCAACAGGGCGTAGCCCAGGTCACGCTTGTGCGCCTCGAACCGTGCGCGTTGTACGACATTGGCAGGGTCGGTCTTGAGCCGTTCGACCGCGTCATAGGCGACCACGCCCGACGTGATCCGCTCCTGCGCCTTGAGCACCAGTTCGGACATGCCGGTGACGGTGCCGTCGAGGCTGCGCGTCGCGATCAGCCCGAGGACCCAGGGGATCTGAACCTCGTACCGGGTTTCCCGGGCGGCGACGTCGGGTACGCCGAACAGCGTCAGACCGGCCGGCGCGGGTGCCGTGTGCCAAGCCGCCTCGATCGCGGCGAGCTTCATCTTCTGGTTGTCGGTCAGGGCATAGCCGCTCTCGTCACCCAGCACGACGACCGACAGCGACGCGGCCAGGCCAAAGGCTGCCGCCACCGTCATCGATCGCCGTGCCACGCCCTTGTAGCGGTCGGTGAGCAACCAGAAGGCGCTGATGCCCAGCACGACCACCGCCGCGCAGACATAGCCCGCGCTGACCGTGTGGACGAACTTGGCCTGCGCGATCGGGTTGAACAGGACGGCGCCGAAATCGGTGACCTCCATCCGCATCGTTTCCGGATTGAATTTTGCGCCGACCGGATTCTGCATCCAGCCGTTCGCGATCAGGATCCACAGCGCGGACAGGTTGGTGCCGAGCGCCACCATGGCCGTGACGAGCAGATGCCCGAGCTTCGACAGCCGCCCCCAGCCGAAGAACATGATGCCGACGAACGTCGCTTCGAGGAAGAACGCCATCAGCCCCTCGATCGCGAGCGGCGCGCCGAATATGTCCCCGACATAATGCGAGAAATACGACCAGTTCGTGCCGAACTGGAATTCCATCGTCAGCCCCGTAGCCACCCCCAGCACGAAGTTGATCGCGAAGATCCGCCCCCAGAAGCGTGTGATCACGCGCCAGATCGGCCGGTTCGTCATGACATAGACCGATTCCATGATGACCAGCATCATCGACAGGCCCAGCGTCAGCGGCACGAAGAGAAAATGATAGAGCGCGGTGAGCGCAAACTGCAGCCGCGACAGGTCGATGACCCCGAGGTCCATGGAACGGTCTCCCCCCCGGCGAACATGCCGGTTTGGTCGGGGCGTAAGTGGCGCGGCCGGTCAGAACATTGACCGCGGTCAAAGACCAGACGAACGGCAATACGCGACAAGCCTGTCCATGACGGCACTATCTTCGAGCGACCTCGCATCCACCGACCCGACGCCCCGCGCGCGTCGCCAGTGGCTCAAGACCATCGCCCAGGGCGGCCGACGCGGCGATGCGGCGGCGGCGTGGCTCATGCTCGACAGCATTGCCGCAATCGGCTTTGCCGGCGGCCTGGCGGGGGCGATCGTCGCGGTTCCGGCCGGTGCCGCCGCGGTCCTGCCCTGGGCAATGCTCGTCGTCCTGTCCGGCGGCCTTCGCGGTCTTGTCGTCATGCTCGCGACGCGCAGGGGCGCCCGCCAGGCCGAAGACGCCAAGGTGACGCTGCGTCGCCGGATCGTCGCGTCGGCGCTGCACCGCGACCCCGGTGCGCCGACGACCACGGGTGTCCTGATGGCCGCGGTGGTGGACGAGGTGGACGCGCTCGACGGCTATATCGCGCGATTCCTGCCCGCGCGCAAAGCAAGCGCCATCGCACCCTTCCTGATCCTGCTCGCGACCGCGTTGGCCAGCCCCGTCGCCGCGGGCATCCTGGTCGTGACGCTCATACCGTTCATCGTCGCGATGGCGCTTGCGGGGGGCGCGGCCGCGGACAAATCCCGGCGCCAGTTCACCGCGCTGGCCCGGCTGACAGGGCGGTTCGCGGATCGGGTCCGCGCACTACCGGTCGTCCTTGCGTTCGGCGCCGAGGACCGCGAGGCCCGCGCGCTGGGGATCGCCGCAGACGAACTGGCGGCGCGGACGATGGGCGTGCTGCGCGTCGCCTTCCTGTCCTCGGGCGCGCTGGAGTTCTTCGCCGCGCTCTCGGTCGCGCTGGTCGCGGTCTATTGCGGGTTCAACCTGCTCCACCTCCTGCCCTTCCCGGTGCCCGAGCAGCTCGATCTCGGCCGCGCCTTCTTCGTCCTCGCGCTCGCACCCGAATTCTACGCACCGATGCGACGTCTTGCCGCCGCCTATCACGACAAGCAGGCGGCCGAGACGGCGGCGGATCGCCTGATCGCCCTGCCCGCGCCCGCGCCCTCGTCTCCCATGCCGGCGTCGCTGCCATCGACGCCGCACGCACTGCGGCTCGAAATGCCCGCTCTTCCCGCACTGGCGTTCCAGTCGGTCGCGATCCGCTATCCCGACGCGGAACAGGACGCCGTGTCCGACCTGTCGTTCGATGTCCCGCCGGGCCGCATCGTCGTGCTGACCGGACCATCGGGCAGCGGCAAGACCAGCGCGTTGCACCTGCTGCTCGGCCTCGCGCCGCTGGTCGCGGGCGATGTCCTGATCGACGGCGAGCGGCTCCCACCCGGCGGTTCGCTCGCGCCGTCCGCATCCTGGGCTGGCCAGCATCCGTTGATCATCGCCGGCACGATCCGCGAAAACCTGCGGCTTGCCTGCCCCGACGCCACCGACGATGCGATCGACCGCGCGGTGGTGCAGGCCGGTCTTCGGCCGATGCTGATGGCACGCGGCGGCGGTCGGATGGCCGCCGGTCTCGACACGCGGCTCGATGCGCGCGGCGGCGGGCTGTCCGGTGGCGAACGGCGGCGGCTTGCCCTGGCGCGCGCCATGCTCAAGCCGGCACCGATCCTGCTGCTCGACGAGCCGACGGCGCATCTCGATGCGCTGTCGGAGATTGCGCTGGTCACGACGATCGTGGCGGCCTGTCGCGGCCGGACGACGCTGATCGCGACGCATAGCGACCGCCTGGTCGGCATCGCCGATCATGTGGTCCGGCTTGGAGACCCGGCATGACTGGTCCACTCGACAGGTTGCTCGCGCAGGAGCGAGGTGCGCAGCGCCTACTTCTCGCACGCGCCGCGCTGCTCGCCGCAGTGGTCGCGGCAGCGTCGGTCCTGCTGCTCGGGTTGTCGGGCTGGTTCATCACCGCCGCCGCGATCGCCGGTCTGGCGGGCCCGGCGGCAGCGCTCGCGTTCAACTACATGCTGCCCAGCGCGGGGATCCGGCTTCTTGCCATCCTGCGGACTGGCGCACGCTACGGCGAGCGCCTTGCCAGCCACGAGGCGGCGTTCGGCGCGCTCGCGCGGATACGCCCGGCCATCTTCCGCGCGCTCGCAGCACAGCCCGCTGGTACCGCGCTCGCCTTCGGGACGGGCGAGGCGACCGCCCGACTGATCGGCGACGTCGATGCGATGGAGATGCAGTTCGTACGACAGTCCGCGCCCTGGGGCGTCGCCGCGGCGCTGATCACGGGGCTCGGGCTCGTATCGCTGGGCAGCGTCGCAGCCTCGATCGCCACCGCCTGTTGCATGGCGGTGCTCGTGATCATTGCCGACCGGCTTGCCCGTCGTAGCGCGCCGCTTGGCCAAGCGGTGCAATACGTTGCCGGGGCACTTCGCGAGACGTTCGCAGGCCTTGCCGATGCCGCCCCCGAACTGCGATGCTTCGGGCTCGAGCCCTGGGCGGCTGCGCAGGTCGACGATCGAAGCCGTGCGCTCGCCGCGGCGCAGCGTGCGCAGGCAGAAGCTGCCGGATGGCTGGACCTGCTGCATGCGACGGCCGTCGGTATCGCCGCCGCCGGCGCCGCGATCCTTTCGGCGGGATCGGGGGCGCCACGGGCTGCACTGGCGGCGCTGGCGGCGGCGATGACGATCGACGCGGGAACGCCCGTGTTGCGCGCAATGATCGAGCGAGGTCGCATGCGCGCGGCACGCGACCGGCTCGACGATATTCTGGAAACGCACGAGAGCGCAGAGACTTACCTGGAGAATGCATCTCCGCGCGCTTTGCCGAACACGACCGGTCCTAGCCGTAGCGCATTGCACTTCGTCCTGCCGGCGGGGACGTGTCACGTGCGGCGGGGCGATCGGGTCGCGCTGACCGGCCCCTCGGGGATCGGCAAGACGACGCTCGTCGAACGGCTGCTGTCGTTGCGGCCGAGCGCGCCTGGCGAGATCTGGCTGGACGGGCTCGATATCGGCCTGATCCGGGCTGAGATATCGCGGCGCAGCTTCGCCTGGGCACCACAGGATGCCGCGCTGCTGTCGGGGACGGTGCGCGACAATCTGATGCTGGCCAACCCGGATGCCGACGATGCGACCCTGTGGCGGGCGCTGCACGACGCGGTGCTCGACGATCAGGTTCGCGCGCTCGATCACGGACTCGACGCGTGGGTCGGTGAAAACGGCGCACGCCTGTCGGGCGGGGAGCGGCGCCGTCTCGCGGTCGCGCGTGCCTATTGCTCGCTCGCGCCGTGGCTCGTGCTCGACGAGCCGAGCGAGGGGCTGGACGGCACGACCGAAAAGCTGCTCGCGGTCCGACTGGCGCAGCGCCTCGACACGACCGGACAGGGGCTGATCCTCGTGAGCCACCGCCCGGCGCTCGTCGCCCTCTGCCCCCGGCGTTTCGACCTGACACAGGCGGGATCGGACCAGCGTAGCGCCGCCTAGCACCGGCTCCGGACGCTGTCGCTCAGCCCGCCGCGGCCCGCGCGAGCTGCGCCCGATCGAGGATGATGACGCCGCGCCCGCCCGGCAGGGCGACGACCCCGCGGCGCTTCAGGGATGTCATCTGCCGGCTGACGGTCTCGATCGTCATCCCCAGCAGCGCACCGACCTCCGACCGGCTCATCGGCAGGTCGAAGCGGGCCGGGCCCGGCTGACCCATCCGCCGTGCCATTTCCAGCAGGAACGTGGCGATCCGCGCGCCTGCGGCCTTGCGTCCCAGCATCAGCATCCACATCCGCGCATCGTCGAGCGCACCGAGCGCGCGGTGCAGCAACAGGCGTTCCATCGCCGGATGCGCGTCGAGCATGCGTTGCAGCGCCGCGCGCGGGTACACGCACAGCTCCGCATCGGTGATCACCCGGATCGTCTCGTTCGCGGTGTCGGCAAACAGGTCGCCGACGAAATCTCCGGCAAAGGCGAGGCCGACAATGTGTTCGCGACCCTCCGGCCCCGCGCGCATCACCTTCAGCACCCCCGACACGACGGTGGCGCAGATCGCGTTCGGATCCCCGCTCCAGACCAGTACCTGTCCTGCCGGCATCGTCCGCCGTCGGCCGATCCCGTGCAGCGCGACCAGACCCGCGTCTTCGAGCGTCGCACACAGCGCATCGTCGCGTACGTTGCAGGCGGCACAGCGTGGCGGCAGCGTCACGATCGCCCCGCCAGCCGCGCTAGACCGCATGGCTGAAGCGGGCCGACGCGGGCTGCCGGTAGGCGTCCAGGCTGCTCGCAATGACGCGCGCATAGGGAAGCGCGTCTTCGCTCAGGCGGAGCACATTCCCCTCCCAGGCGATCAGCCCGTACCGTTCGAACGGCGTCAGCCGACTGCGAATATCGGCGGCGCCATCCAGCGAGGTCAGGTCTGCCGTGCCCCGGGTCAGGATCGTCTCGATCGCCCGGCCGCGCAGCCTGTCTTCGGGGCTGCGCCGCAGCCCGCGACAGGTTGCAAGGGCTCCGGCATCGATCCGCATGCCGTAGCGCCCCGTATTCTTCTCGGTCTGCAGGATGCGGTCGGGGAAATCGCTGATCGCGCTGGCGCCCAGACCGATCAGGATCTCCGCCGGGTCTTCGGTGAAACCCTGGAAGTTGCGGCGCAGGCCGCCGCTCGCCGCCGCCTGCGCGAGCGCATCGCCCGGTCGGGCGAAATGGTCGAACCCGACCGGATCATAGCCGGCATCGACCAGCATGCGATGCGCCAGGGCCGCCTGCGCAAAGCGCTCCGCCGTCCCCGCCAGCCCGTCCGCGACGATACGTCTCTGGCGCGGTACGAGGTGCGGGACGTGCGCATAGCCG
This sequence comes from Sphingomonas sp. BK481, assembly GCF_014194875.1. NCBI lineage: Bacteria > Pseudomonadati > Pseudomonadota > Alphaproteobacteria > Sphingomonadales > Sphingomonadaceae > Sphingomonas > Sphingomonas sp. BK481. The sequence goes on from NZ_JACIAP010000002.1 coordinate 396,462, forward strand.
AACACCGCGAGCCGGTCGGGGCCCATCGCGATGCTCTCGACGATGCTGGCCCGCAGGCTCTGCTCGGACTGTCGCGGCAGGCCATACATGAGATCGAAATTGATCGACCCGACACCGGCCTCGCGCAGGAGCGCTGTCGTGCGACAGATATCCTCCGACGGCTGCACGCGCCCGATCGCCGCCTGGACCTGAGGGTCGAGCGTCTGGACGCCGAGGCTGACCCGCGACACCCCTGCCCGCCCGATCGCCCCCGCCCAGTCGCGGTCGAAACCGCGCGGATCGACCTCGACCGATAGTATCGCATCGGTGCAGTCGAACGCCGTCCTGACGCTTTCGACGAGCCGGAGAAACGCCGCCGGCGGAATCGCGTTCGGACTGCCGCCGCCGAATGCGATCCGTCCCACGCGGATGCCAGTCACCCGCTGCGCGACGAGTGCGATCTCGCGTTCGAGCCGTTCGACATAGGTGGCGAGCCGCGCGGCGCGGTTCGCCGCCCCCGTGTTGCATCCGCAATACCAGCATATGTCCCGGCAATAGGGGATGTGCAGATACAGCGAGACGACCGTCCCCGGCACTATGCCCCCCAGCGCCTCCTCCATGTCGGCCGGGCCGACATCGTCGCCGAATTCGGCAGCGGTCGGATAGCTGGTGTAGCGCGGCACGGGTGTCGCGAGCAGTTCGGGGTGATAGGTCCACATGCGATGATGGGTGCGATGTCCCCTTCGACTGGTCTTTGATCGGCATCAAAACCGCGTTTGGCCGTGATCAACGCCCCCGCCACGCCGCACGCCTAGCCCGAACGCATCCCAATCAGGAGTCGGGCAATGAAGCATCTTTCCATCGGCGTAGTTCTAGCCGCCGCCGGCCTCGGCATCGCCACGCCGGCCATGGCGCAGGACCCGGCACCGCGCACCGGTATCAAGGCCGGCGACGTCCTCGTCCGCCTGCGCGCGATCCTCGTCGCCCCGAACGAACGCTCGGGCGGGATCCTCCCGACCTTTCCCGGCGAACGCGTCAGCGTCGACAACAGCGCGATGCCCGAGGTCGACGTCACCTATATGGCCACCGACCAGATCGGCTTCGAACTGATCGCCGCGACGACCAAGCACAGCGCCAGCGGGCGTAGCGGGACGACCGGATCGATCGGCAAGCTGGCTTCGACCTGGGTGCTGCCCCCGACGCTGACCGCGCAATATCACCTCAACCCACGCGGCTCGATCCGTCCCTATGTCGGGGCCGGGCTGAACTACACGATGTTCTGGAACGAGGATGCCTCGGCGGGTCTCGAAAAGGCGGTCGGGCGGACGCGGGTGCGTATGAAGGACAGCTTTGGCTGGGCGGCGCAGGCCGGGGTCGATGTCGACATCACGCCGAAGGTCTTTCTCAATCTCGACGTCAAATATATCGACATCGACACGAGCGCCCGCCTGCGTACGACGGCAATCGGTACGCAGACCGTGAAGATCAATCTCGATCCGCTCGTCTTCGGCGTCGGTCTCGGCCTGAGGCTTTAACCCACGGCCGAGCAGGACCGCGGGCCATCGCACCCGCGGTCCTAGTCGTCGAACGCCGCGACCGAGACGCGGGTGCCACGCAGGAACGCGTCGGCGACGAGCGTGAAGGGGGTCGTGTCGACCTCGCTGCGCCCGTCACGGACCAGGGCGGCGAAACGCGCGTAGAGCCCGGCATATTCGGCATCGTCATGCTCGCTGCTGCCCTCGGGCAGCGTGAGCACCGCGCCGCCTTTGGCGAGACGGAGCGTGCCGGCGTCGGTGTCGACGACGATGTCCCAGCTTTGCGGGCCGGTCTGACGCCAGTCGAGATCCATCGTGATCGGTGTGCCCGACGCACTGCGGAAAGCGAGATCGGCAGCAATGGGCGCGGCACGATTGGCCGGTGTCGACAGCGTCGCGGACTCGAGGAAGAACGGCTCGGGCAGGATCTCCGTCGCGATCGACAGGGCATTGATGCCGGGATCGAACACGCCGAGGCCGCCCGGCTCCCAGATCCACGCTTGGCCGGGATGCCAGACGCGGACGTCCTCGCGCCAGACGATCGACACGCGGTCGATGCGACGGCCGGCAAGCCAGGCCTTGGCGGGTGCGACCCCCGCGGCGAACCGCGAATGCCAGCCGGCGAACAGCGTCGCGCCGGTCTGTGCGGCCTGGGCCTCGAGCGCGTCGACCTCCGCGAGTGTCGCGCCCGGCGGCTTTTCGAGGAACACGTGCAGGCGCTTTTCGAGCGCCATCGTGGCAAGCGAATAGCGCACCTGCGGCGGCGTGCAGAGCGCGATCGCGTCGATCGCCGGACCGTCGGCGAGCAGCGCCTCCAGCGACCTGAAGTTGGCGACGCCCTCGACGCCCGGATCGCGCGGGCTGACGCTGGCGACAAGCTCGAATTCGGCGTTGCCCGCGATCGACGGGAGATGCTGGTCGCGCGCGATCTTGCCCATGCCGACGACGGCGATGCGAATACCCGCCACGCTCAAAGCGCCTTTACTGAGACCGACCGCGGCGCGGCCCTGGTCAGCGTGTTGCGTAGCGGAAGCGTGAAGGGCGCGGCCTCGATCTCGAACACGTCGCCTTCGCGCGTCGTCACGCCCTCGGCGAACGACAGCGTCGCGGTCCCGAAGAAATGGACATGAATGTCGCCCGGACGGCGGAACAGGTCATATTTGAAATGATGCGCCTCGAGATTGGCGATGCTGTGCGACATGTTCGCCTCGCCCGACAGGAACGGCTTCTCCCACAGGACGGCGCCGTCGCGGTGGATCCGGCTCATTCCCTCGACATGCTCGGGCAGCGTGCCGACGAGCAGCTCAGGGCCAAGCGACGCCTGGCGCAGCTTGGAATGCGCGAGCCAGAGGTAATTATGCCGCTCGGTCACGTGATCGCTGAACTCGTTGGCCAGACACAGGCCGAGCCGGAACGGCGTGCCGTCAGCCCCGATCAGGTAGATCCCGGCAAGCTCGGGCTCCTCGCCGCCATCTTCGGCAAAATCAGGCATCTCGAGCGCCGCGCCCGGCGCGACGAGCCCCGAACCGTCACCCTTGTAGAACCATTCGGGCTGCTGACCGCGCTCCCCCGGCCCCGGCTTGCCGCGCTCGACCCCTTCCAGGAACATCCGCATCGAATCGGTCTGCTTTTCCGCATCCGCCGCGGCACGGTGCATCTTGTCGCGTCCCTCGGCCGAGCCGAGATGCGTCAGCCCGGTACCCGTCATGACGACATGCGCCGGGTCGACATGATCGATCGGCGACATCAGCCGACCGGCAGCCAGTTCGGCCGCGATGTCGACACTGGTGCCCGTACCGCAGGCCGCGACCGTCGCGGCAAGATCAAGACCCTCCGCGATCGCGCGCTCGGCAAGCGCACGGACGCTATCTACGCCGGTAACGAAAGCCGCCCCGGCGCTGGTGGCCGCGATTACCGATCGCGTGCCGTCGACGCCAACATGCTGCAACAGGCGCAAGCTCATCATCCTCTCCTTTCCAGGTGCCGCTGTTACGGTTCGCCCGGACGTCATCATGCAGGGAATTGGCGGGTCAACCGGCGACGACGCCGTCGATCAGCCGCGGCGCGTCCGTGTCGTCACGCACGCAGGCGGGCAGCAATTCCGGCAGCAGGTTCTGGTAGGATACCGGCCGCAGGAAGCGGTCGATCGCCAAGCTGCCGACCGAGGTCGTGCGACCGTCCGACGTCGCCGGGAACGGTCCGCCATGGACCATCGCATGCGCGACCTCGACGCCCGTCGGCCAGCCATTGGCCAGGATCCGCCCCGCTTTGCGCTCGAGCAGCGGGATCAGGCGCGACGCCATCCCGGCATCGCCCGCGTCCATCTGGATCGTCGCGGTCAGCTGACCTTCCGCGGCGCGCAGCACGGCATGGAGCTCGTTCTCGTCTGCGCAGCGGACCAGCAGCGACGACGCCCCGAACACCTCATGCCCCAGCGCCTTGTCGCGCAGAAACTGTGCAGCGGTGCTTTCGAAGAACGCCGCCTGCCCCTGTGCGACACCTTCGCCGACCTTGCCCTGTGCGATCGTCTTGACCGCGTCATGGCCCGCGAGCGCCTCGACGCCCTTCTGGTACGCAGCGTGGATGCCGCCGGTGAGCATGGTCGCCGCCGGTGCGTCGGGAAGCGCGGTGGCCGCCGCGGCGACAAACGCATCGAGCCCGTCGCCCTCGATCGCGAGGACGAGGCCGGGATTGGTGCAGAACTGCCCCGCGCCCATCGTCAGCGACCCGACGAACGCCATGCCCAGCGCCGCGCCGCGCGCTTTCAGCGCCTCGGGCAGCAGCACGACGGGATTGATGCTCGACATCTCGGCATAGACCGGGATCGGCACGTCGCGCGCCTGCGCCAGCTTGACGAGCGCCAAGCCGCCAGCGCGCGACCCGGTGAAGCCGACCGCAGCGATCCGCGGATCCTGGACCAGCGTGCTGCCCAGATCATTGCCGGGGCCAACCAGATGCGAGAACACGCCCTTTGGCAGGCCGCAGGCAGCAACCGCCGACGCGATCGCGCCAGCGACCATCGCGCCGGTCGCGGGGTGCGCCGGATGACCCTTGACGACGACGGGGCAGCCCGCAGCGAGCGCGGACGCGGTATCACCACCCGCGGTCGAGAAGGCGAGCGGGAAATTGCTCGCGCCGAACACCGCGACCGGGCCGAGCGGGATCATCCGCAGCCGCAGGTCGGGACGCGGCAAGGGCGCGCGGTCGGGCAGCGCCGGGTCGATCCGGACACCCATCCAGCCGCCGCGGCGCACGACGCCTGCAAACAGCTTCAGCTGGCCGACGGTACGACCCCGCTCGCCCTCGAGCCGCGCGCGCGGCAAGCCGCTCTCGCGCATCGCGGTGACGATCAGCGTGTCACCGAGCGCGACGATCTCTTCGCCGATCCGTTCGAGAAAGTCCGCGCGGGCTGCATTGTCGGTCGCGCGATACGCATCGAACGCAGCGTCGGCGGCAGCGCAGGCCGTCGCCACGTCATCAGCGCCGTGCACCGCAAAGGCCTCGCCGGTCGCGAGCCCCGTCGCCGCGTCGATCGAACGGAACGCGTCGTGGCCGGCCGTCTTGGCCGTCTGGATATCAGTCATGGATAGTAGCTCCCTTATACTCAGACTTATGCGCAATGGCCCGATTTAGCAATCTTTTGGCGTTCCTTGATGGCACGCGGACTGTTACGCCGTGATGATGGAGCAGGCGCTATGACGATCAACGACGACGATCCACAGGAGATTGTGACCGACGCCGGAACAGCACGCAGCCCCCGGGGGACCGGCCGCCGCCTGCACGGCGCGGTGGCGCACAAGCTGGGCACCGCGATCCTGTCGGGCGAATATGCGCCCGGCGACACGCTGGCCGGGGAAGTCGATTTCTCCAAGACGCTCGACGTGTCGCGAAGCGCGTACCGCGAGGCCGTGCAGGTGCTGACCGCCAAGGGGCTGGTCGAGAGCCGGCCCAAGATCGGCACGCGCGTCCTGCCCCGCAGCCGTTGGAACCTGCTTGATCCCGACGTGCTCGCCTGGGCATTCGCGGCCGAGCCCGACATCATGTTCGTGCGCGACCTGTTCGAACTGCGCGCAATCGTCGAACCGGCCGCCGCCGCGCTGGCGGCCGAGCGCCGCGACCGCGCCGATCTGAAGATCATGAAGGACGCGCTCACCGCGATGCGTCGCCACACGCTCGCGACCGAGGCGGGCCGCGCGGCGGATCGCGAATTCCATGACGCCGTGCTGACCGCGACGCGGAACGACGCGCTGATCGTGCTGAGCGCCAGCATCGGCGCGGCGGTCAACTGGACCACGCAGTACAAGCAACGCGCCCGCGCGCTGCCCCGCAACCCGATCCCCGATCATGTGCTGGTCTATGACGCGATCGCAGCCGGCGATGCCGCGGCGGCAAGTGCCGCGATGCGCACGCTGGTCGACCTGGCACTGGAAGATACGAAGGCAGCGATGCAGCGCTGAACGCGCCGCATCGCCGATATCCGGATCATCCGACCGCGACCGGCTCGGGCAGCGCATGCGTCACGCGCGATCCCCAGAGCGCGTAGAACAGGATGTAGAGTTCACACGCCGCGGTCAGCAGGAACGAGATCTGCAGGCCATAACGGTCCGCAAGCCAGCCCTGCACGATCACCAGCGCACCACCCGCGATCGCCATGATCAGCAGCCCCGACCCCTCTTCCGTCAGCGGTCCGAGCCCGCGGATGCCGAGCGTGAAGATCGTCGGGAACATGATCGAATGGAACAGCCCGACCGAGATCAGCGCCCACATCGCGACATGCCCGGTGGTGAAGGTGGCGACCAGCATCACGACGAACGCGCCGATGCTGGCCAGCGCCAGGACGTGCTCCGCCGGAACGCTGCGCATGATGACGCTGCCGACCAGCCGCCCGACCATCATCCCGCCCCACAGGATGAACAGATAGTGCGAGGCCTGCTCGTGCGTCAGATTGCCGATCTGCGGCTGGCTGACGAAATTGATGAACAGGTTGGCGACGCCGATCTCGGCGATCAGATAGATGAAGATTGCCGGGATGCCGAGCACGAGGTTGCGATGCGACCAAAGCGACAGGCCCTTGCGATCGGCCTTTGCCGAACGCTGCGTCGCTGCCCCCATCGCCGGCAGCGGGAAGCGCGCGATGACGACCGCGAGCACGACCAGCACGCCCGCGACGATGAGATAGGGCAGCACGACAGACTGCGCGTCGGCCAGTCGCTCGGCGGGCGTCAGTACCGCGGTGGAACCGGCGACCGCCGTGCCCGAGGTCGAGCGGCCGAGGATCAGATAGCCGCCGAATAAGGGCGCGAGCGTCGCGCCCGCCGAATTGAACGCCTGGACCAGGTTCAGTCGCGACGACGCGGTCTCGGGCGGGCCGACGACCGCGACATAGGGGTTCGCCGCGACCTGAAGCAGCGTGATGCCGCTGGCGATCACGAACAGGGCGAACAGCGTCACGCCATAAGACGGCAGCCGCGCGGCGGGCACCATCATCAATGCGCCCGCGGCCATCAAGCCGAGCCCGAACACCATCGCGCGCTGATAGCCGACGCGCTCGATCAGCTTGGCGGACGGGATCGACGCGAAGAAATAGGCGATGAACCAGACGCTCTCGATCAGCGTGGTCTGTGTGTAGCTGAGGTCGAACACACTGCGCAGATGCGGCAGCAGCGTGTTGTTGATGACCGTGATGAAGCCCCACATGAAGAACAGGCTGGCCAGCAAGGTCAGCGCGGATCGGTAACTCGGCCCCTCCGCGCTGCCCCCTGCCCCCGGTGCAGCGCCTGCGATCGTCCCGTGCGTCTGTATCGGCATCGCCATAGTCATCATCCTCCGTGCCATGTCGGCGACTGAGCATCAGTCTTTTCCCGCATGGCTTGCTCAGAAATATATTGTCCGACTATATACCCCCATAAGGCGCGTCAACGGCGTCAGACGATCAGGATAGGAACCGGAATGAGCGGAATCGGAAAAACGGGGATCATCTTGGCAACTCTCTTAGCCGCTCTGGCAGCGCCAGCGGCGAACGCGGCCGATGCCAAGCGCACCCCCGCGGGTACGCTGCGCGACGGCACGGCGATTGAGGCGATCACGCTCAGCAACGCGCACGGCGTCTCGGCGCGCATCCTGTCCTACGGCGCGACGCTGCAATCGCTGATGGCGCCCGACCGGGCCGGCAAGGTCGCCGACGTCGTGCTCGGCTATGACGACCTCGCCTCCTATGTCGACCATCCCAATTTCTTCGGCGTGACGGTCGGACGCTTCGCCAACCGCATCGCCGGCGGCCGCTTCACACTCGACGGCAAGGCCTATCAGCTGCCGCTCAACGACAAGGTCAATTCGCTGCACGGCGGCGGCAAGGGTTTCGACAAGGTCGCGTGGAAAGTCCTGTCGATCAAGGACGGCCCGACCGCGACGCTCGTGCTCGGCCACCGCAGCGCGGATGGCGAGTCCGGCTATCCGGGCAACCTCGACGTCACCGTCACCTATACGCTCGACGAAGCGGGCAATCTGGGCATCGCCTATGATGCCAGGACCGACAAGCCGACGATCGTGAACATGACCAATCACGCGATCTTCGACCTTGGTGGCGAGGGATCGGCGATGGGCGCGAACGGTCACCGACTGACGATCCCCGCCAAGGCGATCACGCCGGTCGACGACAAGCTGATCCCGACCGGTGCGTTGCAGCCCGTCCAGGGGACCGTGTTCGACTTCCGCAACGGCCGGATCGTCGGCGAAGGGCTTCGCGACGGTCGCGACCAGCAGATCCGCTACGGCCACGGCTACGATCACAATTTCGCGCTCGACAAGGGCGTTACCGCCAAGCCCGAGCTCGCCGCGCGGCTCGAGGACCCTGCGTCGGGCCGTGTGCTCGAAGTCCTGTCGACCGAGCCGGGCGTACAATTCTACACCGGCAATTTTCTTGACGGGACGTTCATCGGCAAGCACGGCCATCTCTACCGGATGGGCGATGGTATCGCGCTGGAACCGCAGAAATTTCCGGACGCACCGAACAAGCCGAATTTTGTCTCTGCGCGTGTCGATCCGGGCAAGCCCTATCATCACGCCATGATCTACCGCGTCTCCGTCGCTCGCTGATATTCGACCTGCTTACCCCGGAAAGCCTCTCATGACCGACTTGCCCAAACTCCGCAGCCGCGCGTGGTTCGACAATCCCGAGAATATCGACATGACCGCGCTCTATCTGGAGCGCTATCTGAACTTCGGATTGAGCCTTGAGGAACTGCGCTCGGGCAAGCCGATCATCGGCATCGCCCAGACCGGCAGCGACCTCAGCCCCTGCAACCGCCATCATCTCGTGCTCGCCGAACGGCTGCGCGAAGGCATTCGCGAGGCGGGCGGGATCGCGCTCGAATTCCCGGTCCACCCGATCCAGGAGACCGGAAAGCGCCCGACCGCCGGGCTCGACCGCAACCTCGCCTATCTGGCGCTGGTCGAGGTGCTCTACGGCTATCCGCTCGACGGCGTCGTGCTGACGATCGGCTGCGACAAGACGACGCCCGCCTGCCTGATGGCGGCGGCGACGGTCAACATTCCCGCCATCGCGCTGTCGGTGGGCCCGATGCTCAACGGCTGGCACAAGGGCGAGCGGACCGGCTCGGGGACGATCGTGTGGAAGGCGCGCGAGCTGCTCGCGACCGGTGCGATCGACGATGAGGGCTTCATCAAGCTCGTTGCCTCGTCGGCGCCGTCGACCGGCTATTGCAACACGATGGGCACCGCGACGACGATGAATTCGCTCGCCGAGGCGCTCGGCATGCAGCTGCCCGGCTCGGCCGCGATTCCGGCGCCCTACCGCGACCGCCAGGAGGTCGCGTACAAGACCGGCAAGCGCATCGTCGACATGGTCGCCGAGGATCTGAAGCCCAGCGACATCCTGACCAAGGAGGCGTTCCACAACGCGATCGTCGTCAATTCGGCGATCGGCGGATCGACCAACGCGCCGATCCACCTCGCCGCGATCGCGCGCCATATCGGCGTCGACCTGCCGATCGACGACTGGCAGACGCACGGTCACAAGGTCCCGCTGATGGTCAACCTTCAGCCCGCCGGCGAGTATCTCGGCGAGGATTATTACCATGCCGGCGGGGTGCCAGCGGTGGTCGCCGAGCTGATGAAGCAGGGCCTGATCCACGAAGACGCGATGACCGCCAACGGCAAGAGCATCGGCGACAATTGCCGCACCGCGACGATCGAGGACGAGCGCGTCATCCGCCCGTTCGCGACCCCGCTACTGCAGGATGCCGGCTTCATCGTCCTGCGTGGCAATTTGTTCGACAGCGCGATCATGAAGACGAGCGTCATCTCGCCGGAATTCCGCGAACGCTATCTCAGCAATCCTGACGATCCCGAAGCGTTCGAAGGCCCCGCGGTCGTGTTCGACGGCCCCGAGGACTATCATCACCGGATCGACGATCCGTCGCTCGGCATCACCACCGATACGCTGCTGTTCATGCGCGGTGCCGGCCCGATCGGCTATCCGGGTGCCGCCGAAGTCGTCAACATGCGTCCGCCCGCTTATCTGATCCGCGAAGGCGTTCACGCGCTTCCCTGCATCGGCGACGGTCGCCAGTCGGGCACGTCGGGCTCGCCGTCGATTCTCAATGCCAGCCCCGAGGCGGCTGCAATGGGCGGCCTCGCGCTGATCCGCACCGGCGACCGTGTTCGCATCGATCTCGGCAAGGGCAGCGCCGATGTCCTGATCTCCGATGAGGAACTCGCCGAGCGGCGCCGCACGCTGACCGCGGCGGGCGGCTATGCCTTCCCGCGCTCGCAGACGCCGTGGCAGGAAATCCAGCGCGCCACGGTCGGCCAGATGGAAACCGGTGCCATCCTCGAAGGTGCCGAGAAATATCAGCGCATCGCGCAGACGATGGGCCTGCCGCGCGACAATCACTAGATCTGAGCCGCCGGGTCGCGCACGCCGCGCGGCCCGGCGGGCGCGAACAAATTCCTCGCATAACTTACTATTTTGCATTGCAGCATGGGCTGACGTGATTACTTAGCACGCTAATGACTTCCCCCCGCGCTAAGCTCGAATCCTCCTACGCTCGCACCCTCCTGCCGCTCGCGCGCAGCTGGCGGCAGGCGGCCGACCATGCGCTCCGTGACATGGGGGTGTCGGCATCGACCGGCTGGGCGCTTGTTCAGGTCGGGCGGCTGGGCGACGATGTGCGGCAGATCGATCTCGCTTGTGAACTCGACGTGACACAGGCATCGCTGGTGCGCTCGATCGACCAGATGACCGCCGCCGGGCTTGTCGAGCGCCACCGCGATCCCGCCGATGCGCGGGTCAGCCGGATCCGCCTGACGCCACACGGGCGGCGGCTCGTCACCACGATCGAGGCGAAGTTCGCGACGCTGCGCCATGCGATGCTCGAGGGCGTGCCGGACGACGATCTGGCCACCGCGCTACGTGTTGCGGAACGGCTCGGCGCGCGGTTTGTGGCAGATCGCGGACGATGACGCTGTCGCGTTTCGGGGGGAAGGAGGCGCTCTTCTCGGTCAAATGCTTCGTCGCCGCGATCCTCGCTTATTACATCGCGCTGCGGATCGGTCTGACGCGGCCCTATTGGGCGGTGACGACGTCCTATATCGTCGCGCAGCCACTGGCCGGCGCGGTGTTGTCGAAGGCGGTGTTCCGGGTCGCGGGGACCGTGCTTGGCGCGATTGCCGCGGTCGTGCTCGTGCCGAACCTCGTCAACGCGCCCGAACTCCTGTCGCTCGGCCTCGCGCTGTGGCTCGGGCTGTGCCTCTACATCTCGCTGCTCGACCGGACGCCGCGGGCCTATGTGTTCCTGCTCGCGGGCTATACCGCCAGCATCATCGGTTTTCCGTCGGTTGCGGCGCCGGGCGCGGTCTTCACCATCGCTGCGCTGCGGGTGCAGGAGATCACGATCGGCATCCTGTGCGGCAGTCTGATCCACGGCCTCGTCTTCCCGCAGACCGTCACCGCCGTGCTGCTCGGCCGGATCGACGCGATCCTCGCCGACGCGGAACGCTGGTCGCGCGATTCGCTTGCGGGGGAAAGCGATGCCGCGCTCGACCGCGACCGGCGGCGGCTGGCACTGGACATCAACGAGCTGCACCAGCTTTCCATCCATCTGCCGTTCGACACCGCACGGCTGCTCCCGCGCGTCCGGACGTTGCGCGCACTCCAGGCGGAACTGTCGATGCTGTTGCCGCTGGCGAGCGCGATCGACGACCGGATAGTCGAGCTCAAGCGGGGCGCCGACAGGCCGCGGCCCGAGGCGCTCGCGCTGATCGAGGACGTTCGCGAATGGCTGCGCGATCCCTCTTCGGCATCGGAGCGCGGCGCGCACGCCGATGAACTGATCGCCCGGGCCCGCGCGCTCGAACCCGCGCCCGGCAGCGCGCTGATCTGGCGTGACGCGTTGCGGCTGAGCCTGGTGGCGCGGCTCGGGGAACTGGTCGACGCGCATCGCAAAGTGCGCGACCTGCGCGATCAGATGCGATCGCCGTCGCGCGCGCCCGTCACCCCCGCAGTCGCGCGACTGCTCGCGCGCTCCGCCAGGCGACCGCTCCACCGCGATCGCGGCATCGCGCTGCGAGCGGCCGCCGGCACGGTGATGACGATCCTGCTGGGCTGCGCCTTCTGGATCGGGACCGCATGGACCGACGGTGCGGGCGCGGTGCTGATCGCGGGGGTGTGCTGCGCCTTGTTCGGCAACAGCGACAACCCGGCACCGGCGATCAAGGCGTTCTTCTATGGCACGATCCTCGGCCTGGTCGTGTCGGCCGTCTATGCGTTCGCGATCCTGCCACGCGTGACCGACTTCGTGACGCTCGCCGCGGTGCTCGCGCCGCCGATGCTGATCGGAGGAATGTTCCTCGCGCGGCCGGCAACCTTGCTCGTCACGCTCGGCGCGTTGCTTGGCGGACTTAACACGGTCGGGCTGAACGACCGGTTCGGCGGCGGCTTCGATCAGTTTATGAACGGCGCGATCGCGCAATTGATCGGGACCTTGTTCGCGGTCGTCACGGTCGGCTTGTTCCAGACGATCGGCGCACAGACCAGCGCGCGACGGTTGCTCCGTGCCGGCTGGCGCGAACTCGCGACGCGCGCGGATTCGACCGGCCGGCCCGATACGGCCGGCTGGATCGCGCGGATGCTCGACCGGATCGGCCTGCTCGCACCGCGGCTTGCGCTGCAGGGTGAGGATCCCGGCAAGCCGCTGCTCGATGCGCTGACCGACCTGCGCGTCGGCGTGGCGGTCGGCGAACTGCGCCAGCTCCGGATCGATGGTCCGGTCGACGAGGCGGCGATGATCACGCCGGTGCTGCGCGGGGTCGGCACGCATTACCGCGCACTACGCCCCAACCAGCCGGCGCCCCCCGAACCCGATCTGCTCGCGGGGATCGACCGGGCGCTGGCCGGCTTCGCGTCGAGCATGCCCGAGCGACACCGCACGAGCGTGCTCGCGCTCACCTCGCTGCGCCGCAACCTCTTTCCCTCGGCCCCCGCCTATGCGGGCTCACCGGAGATGCCCGCATGACCGGCGAGATCTCGATCGGCGGTGTCTATCTGCCGACCCTCCTCCTGCTTGCGGTTGCCGCGGTCGTGCTCACGGGCGTCGCTACCCGCCTGCTCGCCTTTGCCGGGGTGTACCGCGCGGTGACCTATCGTCCGCTGGTCGACCTGGCGCTGTTCATCCTCATCCTCGGGCTACTTGCCCTGCTCACCGGACCCTCCGCATGACCTCGCCCCGTCTCAAGTCCCTGCTGGCCCCGCTCGGCCGCTCCGCCGTCACTCTGGTCATCGTCGCGCTCGCGGTGGTCGTCGCGCTTTGGCTGTGGAAGCGCTACGAGAGCGATCCGTGGACGCGCGACGGGCATATCCGGGCCGACATCGTTCGCGTAACGCCCGATGTCGCGGGTCTCGTCACGCGCGTCGCGGTGCAGGACAACCAGACGGTCAAGCCCGGCGACGTGCTGTTCGTGGTCGATCGTCCCCGTTTTGAACTGACGCTTGCGCAATCTGACGCCTCGATCGCGAGCGCGCGCGCGACGCTGCTGCAGGCACGGCGCGAGGCGCAGCGCGACCTCGCGCTGGGCGATCTGGTCGCTAAGGAAACGCACGAACAGAATGTCGCGCGCGTCGCCACCGCCTCGGCGACGCTCGCGCAGGCCCGGAGCGCGCGATCGACCGCGGCGCTGAACCTCGCGCGGACGACGGTGCGGGCGACCGTGCACGGCATCGTCACCAATCTCGACCTGCACCCCGGCGACTATATTGCCGCGGGCGCGCAGGCGATGGCGCTGATCGACACGGACTCGCTTCGGGTCGAGGGCTATTTCGAGGAAACCAAGCTCGGCAGCATCCATCTCGGCGACCCGGTGACCGTGCATCTGATGGGCGAAGCGCAGGCGTTGCACGGTCGAGTCGACAGCATCGCGGCGGGCATCAACGACAGCGAACGGACGAACACGACCAACCTGCTGCCCAATGTGAACCCGACGTTCAACTGGGTCCGCCTCGCACAGCGCATCCCCGTGCGTGTGAAGCTCGTGCAGGTGCCGAAGGGTGTCCCGCTTATCGTCGGGCGGACGGCGACGGTGACGGTGGAACCCAAACTTCAGTCGGGAGCGCCGGCGTGATGCGCACGCGTCTCTCGCCGATCGCCCCTTCTCCTGGACGAGGCGGGATCGCCGCCTCCCCCACCCACCGCGGTCTCGCCACGAGTATCCTCGCGCTCGGCCTCGCCGCCTGCACCACCGCCGGCCCGGACTATGCGCGCCCCGACCACGCCGTCGCCGCGATGCCCGCCGCGCAGGGCGCGTTCGACAGCGGTCACGAGGCCGCGTTCGTCGATGCCCCCCTCCCCGATCACTGGTGGCAACTCTATGGCGATCCCCGCCTCGACGCGTTCGTCGCCGAGGCGCTGGCGGCGAACACCGATCTGCGCGCTGCCGATGCCAATCTCCGCCGTGCCGACGCGGTCGTTGCGGAGGTTGCCGCCGGGCGGACGCTGTCGACCACGATCGGCGGCGGTACGTCGATCGACCGGCCCTATGCGAGCCGCGGCAACCTGCCCGGAACGCTTGACGCCAATCTCGGCATCACCCTCGCCTATCCGCTCGACCTGTCGGGGCGCATCCGGCGCGCGATCGAAGCCGCGCAGGGCGATGCGCAGGCGGTCGCCGCCGCGCGCGACGACGTCCGCGTGACCGTCGCTGCCGAAACCGCGCGCAGCTATGCCGCGGTGTGCACGGCGAACATGGTGCTCGCCGCCAACAGCCAAGTACTTGCCCTCCAGCGCCAGACGCTCGACGTCACGCGCCGCCTGCAACGTGGTGGGCGCGGCACGGCGTTCGACGTCACGCGGGCAAGGACCGCGGTCGACCAGAGCGAGGCGTTGATCCCGTCGCAGGTCGCGACGCGCACCGCCGCGCTCTACCGGCTGGCGACGCTGATGGGTCGGGCACCCGCCGCCTATCCCGCCGAGGTCGCGACCTGCGCGAAGCCCCCCGCCCTCACCCGGCCGCTGCCGATCGGCGACGGTGCCGCGCTGATCCGCCGCCGGCCCGATATCCGTCAGGCCGAACGCGCACTGGCCGCGGCGACCGCGCGGATCGGCATCGCCACCGCAGACCTCTATCCGCAGGTCAGCCTGGGGGGATCCGCCGGGTTCACAGGGCCGGTCTCGACGCTCGGATCCACCAGCGCCTTTCACCGGGGGCTGGGCCCGCTCATCAGCTGGAGCTTCCCGAACCGCCCGGTCGTCCGCGCACGAATCGCGCAGGCCGGCGCTTCGGCGGATCAGGCACTGGCGCAGTTCGACTCGACGACGCTTGAGGCCTTGCGCGAAACCGAGACCGCGCTGTCCGCCTATGCGCGCGAAGGCGACCGCAACGCCGCGCTGTCGCGGGCGCAGGCGAGCGCGGCGACCGCCGCCGGCCAGGCGGGCACGCTCTATCGCTTCGGCCGAACCGATTTCCTGTCGCTGCTGACCGCGCAGGCGGCGCTGACCACGGCGCAGGCCAACCTCGCCGCGTCCGACGCGTTGTTGATCGATCGTCAGGTCGACGTCTTCAAGGCGCTGGGCGGCGGGTGGCAGGCATGAGGCTTCGCCGGCGCGGGCTCGCCGCGATCAACAGCGAAGTCCGCGACGGCATCGTCCCGGCCGCCGGCACGATCGCCCGGGTCGCGCGCGACGCCGGAGCGCCCCCGCACACGCCGAGCAACTACCGCGTCACCGCGCTGATCATCGCCTGCGCCCTGTTCATGGAACAGATGGATTCCACCGTGCTCGCGACGGCGTTGCCGACCATGGCGCGCGATTTCGGCGTGCCAGCGACGAGCATGGGATCGGCACTCACCTCCTATTTGCTGGCGCTGGCGATCTTCATCCCGGCGAGCGGGCGGCTCGCCGACCGGTTCGGATCGCGCACCGTGTTCCGGGCCGCGATCCTGATCTTCGTCGGCGGCTCGATCCTGTGCGGTCAGGCGACCAGCCTGTCGTTCATGATGGGCGCGCGGTTCCTGCAAGGTCTGGGCGGCGCGATGATGATCCCGATCGGGCGTCTCGTCCTGCTTCGCAGCGTCGCCAAGGAAGACATGGTGCAGGCCATGTCGTGGCTGATCATGCCCGCGCTGATCGGTCCGATCCTGGGGCCGCCGGTCGGGGGCGCGATCGTCACCTATCTGGACTGGCGCTGGATCTTCTACCTCAACATCCCGATCGGCATGCTCGGCGTGGCGCTCGTCACCGGCTATATCGGCGATGTGCGCGAGGATCGCCCGGCAC
This sequence comes from Sphingomonas sp. BK481, assembly GCF_014194875.1. Taxonomy (NCBI): domain Bacteria; kingdom Pseudomonadati; phylum Pseudomonadota; class Alphaproteobacteria; order Sphingomonadales; family Sphingomonadaceae; genus Sphingomonas; species Sphingomonas sp. BK481. The sequence goes on from NZ_JACIAP010000002.1 coordinate 412,762, forward strand.
GCTTCGACGTCCCCGGCTTCATCCTGTCGGGCGTGTCGCTCGGGTGCCTGTTGTTCGGGTTCGAGATGACCAGCCGCACGGGCGAACTGACGCAGGCCGTCGGGCTCATCGCGGTCGGCCTGGTCGCGGGCGTCGCCTATATCCGCCATGCCAGACGCCGCAGCGATCCGATCCTGGACCTGTCGCTGATGCTGATCCCGACCTTCCGCCTTTCGGTGATCGGCGGATCGCTGACGCGGATCACGCAAGGCGCCCAGCCGTTCCTGTTGCCGATGATGCTCCAGCTCGGCTTCGGCATGACCGCGGCGGCGAGCGGCGCAATCACGATCGCCGGGGCGATCGGTTCGCTGATGATGAAGAGCCTCGCCCCCCGCGTGCTGCGACGGTTCGGATTCCGCAACAGCCTGATCGTCGGCGGCCTGTGTTCGAGCGGCGGCTACGCGGTGTGCGGGCTGTTCCGCCCCGACTGGCCCATCCCCGTCATCTTTGGCGTCCTGATGCTCTCGGGCTTTTTCATGTCGTTCCAGTTCTCCGCCTACAACACGATCGCCTATGACGAGATTCCATCGTCACGGATGAGCAGCGCGACCAGTTTCTACGCAACGTTCCAGCAGCTCATGCTCTCGCTCGGCATCTGCGTCGGCGCGGCCGCGTTGCAGGTCGGCATGCTCGGATCGGGCACGACACGCCCGGTGCTCGCCGATTTCACCCTCGCATTCCTCGTCGTGACGGCGGTGTCGGCGGCCGCCACGATCTGGAACCGCCGTTTTGCCGTCGATGCCGGATCCGATCTCAGCGGACACCGCCAAGTGCCTGCGCGACCCGGGATGGCCGCGGGTCGATAACCCCTCCCGGCACACCGGCGCGGCGATCAGCCCCGGAGGCGTTCCGCGAGAAAGTCGACGAACACCCGGACACGCGCCGGCGTGTTGCTACCGCCGACGAAGAGCGCGTGGATGTGTTCGACGTCGCCCGGATTATACGCCTCGAAGAGCGGGACGAGACGGCCCGCGGCGATATCGTCGACGACGCTGAACGCACCGACGCGCGCGATCCCGACGCCCGCGGCGGCCAGCTGCCCCAATGTTTCGCCGTTATTGGCTTCGATATTGCCGGTCACGACGAGCGCCATGTCTACCCCATCGACACGGAACGGCCAGACGGGTTCGACCCGACGAAAGTTGAAATTCAGGCAGTTGTGCCGGTGCAGCTCCTCGGGCCGGGTCGGGGTACCACGCCGCGCCAGATAGTCGGGTGCCGCGACGATCACCCGCCGGCTCTCGCCGAGCTTCCGGGCGGTCAACAGGCTGTCGACCAGCGGACCGAAGCGGATCGCGACGTCCGCCTGCCCCGCCGCGACGTCGACGATCGTGTCGGTCAACGCGATATCGACGAGGATATGTGGATAGGCCTCGGCAAATGCGCCGAGCAGTGGGACGACGCACAACCGCCCATGCGACAGCGCGGCACTGATCCGCAGCCGTCCCCGGGGCGCGCCCTGATCGGCGATCTGCTGCTCTGCATCGTCGAGGTCGGCGAGGATCCGGCGCGCCGTCTGAAGATAGGCCTGCCCCTCGGCCGTCGGGGTCAGCGCACGGGTCGACCGCAGGAGCAGCCGGATGCCGAGCCGAGCCTCGATCCGGTCGATCGCCCGCGCCACCGCAGACGGCGTCAGTCCGAGCACGCGTCCCGCCCCCGAGAAGCTTCCCTCGCGCATAACCACGGCGAAGATCTCGAGCGCGCGGGCCCGATCAGCCCCCATTCCCGTCTTTGCGTTCAAGTCAAAGGTCCTTCGTCACATCGCCCCCTAATAACGCCCCGCGCGTTGCCCTATTTATGCCTCGAAATCGAAGCCGAGTTAAGTCGCGATCGGGATCATCGGGGCTGCAGATCCAGCCATGCCTGCCGCCCAATCGTCAGCGAGAGGGTTACGCCCGGCTAAGTCCGTCGACGGTCCGAACCGCCCACGTCATCAGGAATACAGCGATGAAATTGAACCCCGGGCTTCTGGCCTTGTCCGTCGGCGCGTTCGGTATCGGCGTGACCGAATTCGCCCCCATGGGCCTGCTCCCCGTCATCGCCGGCGATCTCGGCGTCTCGATCCCGACAGCGGGCCTGCTCATCAGTGCCTATGCGCTCGGCGTGGTCATCGGCGCGCCGCTGATGACGCTGACGACCGGGCGCGTGCCGCGCCGCACGCTGCTGATCATGCTGGCGGGCATCTTCACGATCGGCAACCTGCTCGCCGCAATGTCGACGGGGTACGGCATGCTGATGGCCGCGCGGATCCTGACGTCGTTCAACCACGGCGCGTTCTTCGGGGTCGGGGCGATCGTCGCCTCCAGCCTTGTGCCGCCCGAACGCCGGGCCGGTGCGGTCGCAGCGATGTTCATGGGGCTGACCATCGCCAACGTCGTCGGCGTCCCGCTCGCGACATGGGCGGGCGATCACCTAGGCTGGCGCGCATCGTTCTGGGGCATCTCGGCGCTCGGCCTCGCGACGATGGCGGCGCTGCGGTTGACGCTTCCCGCGTTGCCCGCGCCGATCGGTACGGACCCGAGGGCTGAACTGAGCGTCCTCACGCGCGGGCCGGTGCTGGGTGCGCTCGGCCTGACGGTCGTTGGCGCCAGCGCGATGTTCACCGTCTTCACCTATATCACGCCGATCCTGCGCGAGGTGACGCAGGCGTCGCTCGGCTATGTTACCGCGATGCTGGTGACCTATGGCGTCGGCCTGACGGTCGGCAACTGGCTCGGCGGGCGGTTCGCCGATCGCTCGGTCGACCGGACACTGATCGTGACGCTTGCGCTGCTGACCGCGATCCTGGTCGGCTTCGCCGTGCTGATGCCGTTCAAGGTGCCGACCGCGATCCTCATCTTCCTGTGGGGTGTCGCCAGCTTCGCGCTCGTCCCCCCGCTTCAGGTCCGTGTCATGCACGCCGCCGCCGACGCGCCGAACCTCGCCTCGGCGATGAACATCGGTGCGTTCAACCTGGGCAACGCGATCGGCGCGGCGGTTGGCGGCGGCGTCATTGCGGCAGGCCTCGGCTATCCGGTCGTCGCGCTTGCGGGTGCCGGGGCGTCGGCGCTGGGACTGATCGCGGTCCTGATCGGCGTCCGCCGCCGCGCGACAGCCCCCGCGCCGTCGGCTATTTCCCCCGGCTGTCGAGCGTCTGCGCCGGCAGATGCACGGTGACCGTCTGCGCGATGCTCGCCGCCGAGTCGGCCAGCATGACCTGATAGTCGCCCTCCGCGATCTTCCACGTCGCGGTCGCCGTGTCGAAGGTCGCGAGCAGGCGCGGGTCGATCATCGTCGCTACCGACTGGCTCGCCCCCGGTGCCAGATCGACCTTCTTGAACGCGCCGAGCCGTTTGGGCGCTTCCCAGCCTGGCGCCGCAACATAGACCTGGGCGACGGTCTTGCCTGCGACAGACCCGGTATTGCGGACTGCGAACGTCGCGGCGATGCCCTTCCCCTTTGCTTCGGCCTTCAGACCGTCGAGCGCGAACCGGGTATAGGACAGGCCGTAGCCGAACGGGAACAACGGCTTGCGGCCGGTCTTGTCGAACCACTTATAGCCGATGGCGGCGCCTTCGATGTCGTAATTGCCCATCGGATGCGCGTCACGGTCGAGCTTAGGGTCGCCTTCCAGCACCGGGCGGGGCAGCTGCGACAGCGACGCGGGGAAGGTCGCGGGAAGCCGACCCGACGGATTGACCTCGCCGGTCAGGATACGGGCAATCGCTTCGCCGCCCGCCGTGCCCGGATACCAGGCCTCGATCACCGCGCCGACCTTCGACAGCCACGGCATCACGACCGGCCCGCCCGTCTCGAGCACCACGACGGTCTTGCGGTTGGCGCGGGCGACCGCGTCGATCAGCGCATTCTGCGCATCGTGCAACGCCAGGTCGGGGACGTCGATCGACTCGCCCGTCCACTGTTCGCCAAAGACGATCACGATATCGGCCTTGCGCGCCGCAGCCGCAGCCGCGCGCGGATCCTTGCCGCCGAGATAGGTGACGCGAGCACCGGTTCTGGCCTGCAGCGCAGTCATGGGCGACGATGCGTGATAGGTCTTGGGGCCGGGAAAGCCCTTGTTGAACTCGTCCGGCACGATCAGGCCGCTGGTCGGCGCGTTGTGAGAATAGACCTGCGACGATCCGCCGCCAGACAACACGCCGACATCGGCATGCGCACCGATGAGCAGGATCGACTTCGCCGTTTTCGCCAGGGGCAGCAGATTGGCGTCGTTCTTCAGCAGGACGATGCCCTCCTCGGCATCGCTGCGCGTGACCGCCGCGTGCGCGGTATAGTCGATCGTCGCCGCACGATCGCCGCGGACCGGCGCGTCGAATGCGCCCACCGAGAACATCCCCCACAGCACGCGTCGGGCCATGTCGTCCGCGCGCGTCGTGCTGACATGGCCGTTATTGACCGCTTCGCGCAGCGCTTCGGAGAAATATGGCGACCGATCGAACGCCCAGCCCGATTGCTGGTCGAGCCCGGCATTGGCGGCTTCCGTCGTCGAATGGGCAGCTCCCCAGTCCGACATCACATAGCCCTTGAACCCCCAGTCCTTCTTCAGGACCGTGTTCAGCAGCCAGTCGTTCTCGCACGCATAATGACCGTTGACGCGATTGTACGAGCACATCACCGAACCCGGCTGACCGATCTCGTTGGCGATTTGGAACGCCAGCAGATCCGACTGGCGCGCCGCTTGCTCACCGATGCGGTGATCGATCGTGAAGCGGTTGGTTTCCTGCCCGTTGAACGCGTAATGCTTCATCGTCGAGACGACATGCTCGGACTGGATTCCCTTGATCGCATGCCCCGTCATGACGCCCGCGAGCAGCGGGTCCTCGCCGCCATATTCGAAATTGCGGCCGTTACGGGGTTCGCGCAGCAGGTTCATGCCGCCCGCCAGTTGCACGTTGAAGCCCGACAGGAACGCCTCGTTGCCGATCATCGCGCCACCGGCTTCGGCGAGCGCCGGGTTCCACGTCGCCGCGGTCAATATTCCCGATGGCAACGACGTGCGCAGCCGCGGGGTTGCGCTGCGCTGGCTGGCGACACCGACCCCCGCATCGGTCTGCCACTGGCTCGGGATACCCAGCCGCGCGATGCCCGGAACGATCCCCGCGGATCCCGGCAAGCCGTCCTTCGGAAATTCCCAGTTCTTGGTCGGCGTCTTGAGCCAGGCGGCATCGGTCGAAAAATAGCCGAAGGTCAGCTGCAGCTTCTCGTCGAGCGTCATCTCCTTGAGGATGAGATCGGCGCGGACGGACGGATCGAGACTCGTATCCATCCACGGCCGCGCGACCGGCGCATCGGTCTTCGCCGCCGCCGCCGCGGGCGCGTTGTTCGTCGTTTGCGCCAGCGCGGGCGAAACCCCGATTACACCGACCAGCACCGCGCTGCGCAGCAAGACGTTCAGGAGCGATCGGGTACCGCGCGTCATCATCACATTTCTCTCTCTACATGCCGTCTCTGGACGGCCGGCGCATGCCGTCCCGCCTGGTCTCGTTTCGCCCGATCTAGCCCGGCATTCGTTGCGGCGTCCAGATGTCCGCCGCGACTGTTCAGGCCCGAAGGGATTTCGCGTCCGTGCCCCCTCGCGCGGCCATCAACGCGGGCGCTGCACCGTGATCGCCTTGCCCGCATAGGTCACCGTCGCATCGGCGGTATCGGCGTCGGTCACCGGCTTGCCGGGCGTGAACCAGCGCACGTTGATCGTGCGGGATGTCGCCATGCCCTTGAAGCCCTTGCCCTCGCGCGCACCGAGCGACAGCGTGCCCGCTGCATCGTCATACCGCATCGGAATGCGCGCAAACGCACCGCCGCGATATTGCTCGCTGCGACCGTCATCCTCGTACAGGCTGAACTGTCCGCTGGCGCCGGTATAGACGGTCACCGTCACGGGTGCGTCGGGCAGGTCATCGACATGCTGGCGGACAGGCCCCATCGGCACGATCGCCCCCGCCTTCACGAACAGCGGCATGCGCGTATAGAGCGCGGGCGCTGTGATCGTCTGGCCGCCGCGATACGTCTGGCCGGACTGGAAATCATACCAGAGCGTTGCTGCACCCGGCAGATACACCGACCGCGAGCGTGCCTTGTAGTCGGTGACCGGCGCGACCAGGAACGCATGGCCGAACATATACTGGTCGTTGATCCGGCGCGCCTTCACGTCGTCGGGATAATCCATCACCATGCCCCGCATGATGCTGCCGTCCTTGAACCACGTCTCCGCAGCGAGCGTGTAGATATACGGCATCAGACGATAGCGAAGCTGATCATACCAGAGCATCGAGGCGCGCATCGGCGTGCCCTCGGGCGCGATCTCGTAAATCTCGCGGTACGGGCTCTCACCATGGCTGCGGAACAACGGGCTGAACGCGCCGAACTGGAACCAGCGCAGGTTGAGCTCGCGCCATTCGTCGAGATCGGCAGGCTTGGGCGTCTTGCTCGCATAGCGATCCTCGAGCGCGAAGCCGCCGATGTCGTGGGTCCAGTTCGGGATGCCGGACATCGACGCGTTGACGCCCGCGGAGACCTGCGCGCGCAGGTCATACCAGCGGCTGGCGACATCACCCGACCAGATCGCGGCCCCCTCGCGCTGCAGTCCGCCAAAGCCCGAACGGGTCAAGATGAACGGCCGGACATCGGGCTTGTACTGGCGCCAGCCGTCATAGACCGCGCCGGCATGGACCAGCGGGAAGCTGTTGAAGTATTCCTCCGCCGGCCCGCGCGCGGTCGGGCCCATCGCCGCGATCCGCTCAGGGATCGACAGGTTCGAATGGATGTCCGGCTCCGACGCATCGAGCCACCAGGCGTCGATGCCGAACTTTGCCAGGCTGTCGCGCATCTGCCGCCAGAAGATCGTCCGCGCCTCGGGCGCATAGGGATCATAGTCGGTATTGGCGTAGCCGGGCCCGACCCAGTCCTTGTTCGCCATCTTCAGATTGCCGTCATAGGTGAAACCCTTGGCCGCCAGCTCCTTGTAATTGTCGGTGGTCGGGTAGAATTTCGGCCAGACGGAGATCATGAAGTTCGCGTTCAGATCGTGGAGCTGGTCGACCATCTTCTGCGGCTCTGGAAAGCGCGTCTTGTCGAACTGATGGCTGCCCCAGGCGTTTTCGGGCCAGTAGAACCAGTCCTGGACGATGTTGTCGAGCGGGATGCGGAGGTCGCGATACTTGCGCACCACGTCGACGACCTCATCCTGCGTGTTGTAGCGCTGGCGCGACTGCCAGAAGCCATAGGCCCATTTGGGCATCATGACGGCCTTGCCGGTCAGCTTGCGATAGCCCGCAATCACGTCGTCCATGTCGCTGCCGGGCACGTACCAGTAATTGACCGACCGCGCGACGTCGCTTGTAAACCAGGCCGAGTGGCGATCGGCCTGGGGCAGCGGATCATTGTGGAGCAGCGCGATATATCCGGCGTTCGGATCCCATTCGATGCGGATCTCCGCCGCCTTGCCTTTGGTCATCGGCAGGTCGAAATTGGCGTACCAGGGATTCCAGTTCTGACGCCAGCGGTTGAGCACCTCGCGCCCGTCGACGAACACCTTGAAATAGCTCGATCCATAGAGCTGGAATTTATGACCGCCCGTCTGGTCGGGCGTGACGCGGCCGGTCCATACGACCCGCTGCGTCTGGGCCGCATTGCCGGCCGTATTCTGGCCGCCGGTCGCCGCCACCGTGCGCGCCTTGGCCGCCTCGGGCCAGTTCGCCTGGTCTTTGATATACTGATAGTTGATCGTGGCTTCCTGGCGCGTGACCGCCAGCTTGCCGTCGAGATAATAGTTGGCGGTGAAGCCCGGCTTGCCGTTGCTCGTCACGCGCAGGCCCGTGTCGGTTCCCGCGCCGACCAGGTCATACGGCTTGGGATTGCCGAACCGGGTGATCCCGTCATTGTCCCACAGGATGCCGTACTTGCCGGTCGAAACCAGGAAGGGCACGGCGATGTCCATGTTGTGTTGCGCGAGTTCGACGTCCTCGCCGTTGTAATCCATCTGCGCGTTCTGATGCTGGCCGAGCCCGTAAAAGGCCTCGTCGGTACCGCGGTTGAACTGTTGTGACGCCGTGACATATTGCCGCCCGTCGACCGTCTTCGGCAGGAAGCGGCGCGTATTGGCCTCGTCGAGCACCGTCTTGCCGGTGGCGTCGAGGAACCGGACATGCCCGGTCGCGAGGTCGACGTCCGCCGTATCCCGCGCCGTCTTGATGAGGACATGCCCTGCCCGCTCCGTCACCGTGTACGCGCCCGCCTTGGGCGGGCTCGGCACCATCAGGCTCGCCGCGCGGGTCGCGCCGAGCGAAGTCGCCGGGGCGGCGACGACGTGGATGATCCCGTCGCCGTGAACCGTGACCTCTACGCGCGCGGTCGCGCCGCCTGCGGGGGTCACGGCAATGCCGCCGTCGATCTTCTCGTACCCGCCGGGCGCAGCGGCGTGCGCGGAGGCGATCGCGCTGCTCGCCAGCAACAGGGTCAGGAATGGCTTGGTCATCTTACTCTCCAGCAGTGCCGACGCAGCCCGCGGCGCGTCGATCGGTAATGTTTCAGCGATATGCGCCCATCGTGACCCGAAGCAGCACGGGCTCGATCAGGTTGATCCCGTAGTCGGTCTGATCGCCGTTCCAGATCCGGTCGCGCACCCAGACACCGTCCCGAAAATGCCCCTCGTCGACGCGCAGGACGAGCCCGTTTGCAGCCCCCCCCGATCGCGCGCCGAAGTTGAGCCGGACATGGTCGCCCGCGACCAGGAAGACATTGGCGGACAAGTGCGCGATCGCCGCGCCGCCAACGGGCTCGTTGCCCCATGGCGCGGGCTCGGTCTTGATCCAGGTCCAGTCCTTCTGACCGAACTGCCATTCGCCCCAGGTCGCAGCGATCGTCCATTCGCCCATCACGGTCGACCGGGGCGTATTGTCGTCGGGTTTGAAGACGCCCCAGGTCGGACGCTCGAACGCGATCTTCGCCCACTCGCGCGCCATGCCGGCAAACAGGGCATAGGGCTTGGCGATCGCATCGAGCGTCGCCTCGTCGAGAGACCGCGCGCCGAGCGGATAGTTGACGTAGCCGGTATCATCCATCCCGAACGGCGCGTAGCCGATCGCGCCACGACCCAGCGCACCGTAGAAATAGCGCGCGAATTCGCGGGCATTGCCGATTTCCGGGACCATCAGCGCATTGTCGGGCCGCGCATATTTATCGAGATACTGCGCGACGTTCTCGCTCGCACGGTCATAGATGTCGGGCGCGGCGAAATCGATCGACGGCGCTGCCGCCTTCCAGATATCGAGCACGTCCTGCTGCGGCCCGCCACTGGCGACACCGGTCGGATCGGGCACGTTGGATGGTCCGGCCAGCGATGCGTTGACGTACATCGGGATCGGCTTGACCGTCTTGCCCGCCGCAGCGATCTCGTCGACATATCGTGCCGTGTGCCAGGTGTTGAACGCACGGTCGGCCTGCGCGCCAAACAATGCGGTCCAGCTTCCGGCAGGCTTGCCGAGCTTGCGCGTCAGCGCCGCGGGCACGGGCTTCGCGAACAGCGCGTTCGCCGCCGGGCTATAGTCGCGCGGGACGCGGTAGCTGCCAACCTCGTTTTCGGGCTGGACGAGGATGACCGTGTTCTGCGGATCATGCTCCTTGAGATAGCCGATCAGGCGTACAAAGGCGCGCTTGTCGGCCTCGAGCGTCGACCGGGCGAGCGGCGTATGGACGGAATGATCCTGCCCCGCCTTGTCCTTCATCCGGGGAAAGCGGCGATTGTCGAGCTTGACCCAGTCGGGTGTGTAGCCCGGCGCGGTATTCTTCCACGTTCCGAACCAGAGCAGGACGACACGCTTGTCATGCGTGCGTGCCTCATCGAGCAGCGTCTGGACGAACGAGAAATCGAACTGCCCCTCGATCGGTTCGATCTGTTGCCAGGCAACGGGAATCTCGACGGTGTTCGCATGGATCCGCTCGAGCATCGGCCAGACCTTCGGCAGCGCGGAGGCGTAGTTGCTCGAATTGTTGACCTGCGCACCGAGCATCAGAAAGGGCGCGCCGTCGACGATCAGCGCATGACGTCCGTCCTTCGTCTCGACGTGCGGCACCGGCGTCGCCTGTTGCGCATGTGCGGCGGTCACCAGCGCGGACATCGTCCACGCAAGCAGCAGAGCCTGTCGTTTCATCTTCATCCCCTCAGCCCTTCGTGTTCCGGGCGACCGGATCGCCATAGACGACGCCGCGGCCGTCGGTGCCGATATAGACGCGGCCAAAGATCCGCGGATCGCCGCTGATCACGCGGAAGCGCAGTCCCCATTGATGCCGGTCGTCGTTGATCCGCTGCCACGTCGTCGCACCGTCGATCGATCGCCACACCGCGTCCTGTCCGGCCTGCTGGCCGATCGCATAGAGTGCCGGCCAGCGGGCGCCGGGCGCCGCCTTGCCCAGACCGAATTGCGCGACGTGCAACCCTGCCCCGACCCGCGCCCATCGCTCACCGCCATCGATCGAGCGGTACAGGCCCCCGCCGAGGTTGAGCCACAGCAGGCCCGCCGTGCCCGGCGTCGCGAGCAGCGGGCTCTGCGCCTCCCGGTTGCGGCCCTGCGCCATCGAAAGGTCGGCGGGGAGGCCCTGTGCAGCGACGGGAATGAAATGCGCGCCGCCGTCCGTGCTGCGCAGGACACGGTTGTTCAGCGTGTCGACGACGTAGAAACGGAATGGGTCGACCTTGTCGGCGACCGGCCGCAGCCCCACCGGCAGACCCTGGATCCGGACCCAGGTCTGCCCGCGATCGCGGGTCAGGACTGGCTGTTCCGTCTCGACGATAAACGCCGCACCGTCTGCCGACACGATGATCGGCGCATCGCCGGTCCGTTCGGACGCGCCCCTGCCCGGCGTGACGAGCGGTTGCCAGCTCCGGGCCCCATCCTGCGACCAGGCCAGGCTCGCGCCCGCGACCTCGCGACTATGACTGCTGCCACTGCGGACGACCACCGCCGGCGCCAGTCCCGCATAATCGAGCGTGTTCGTGTTGGTCAGATAGGGATTACGGTGGCTGTTGGGCGGTGAAACCGTCAGATCGTCGTGACGGAACCCCGCAATATCGCCGAACCCCGAGATCAACGGTGCGCCCCCCGTCGGGCTGATCAGCGTGATGATCGCGGTCTGCTCGATACCCCGTGTCCAGGGCTTCCACGGCACGGCACCGGGTCGGTCGAAAGCGCGTGTCTCGTACAGCGTCGCGCCGGTCACATAGGCGGTGTGGCCCGGGTCGAACGGATCGATCGCAAGCCCGGCGATCCAGTGCCCGAAATCCGCCGGGCCGTCGAACGCAAGGAACGGGGTCTGCGTGACGTCGCGGGTGCTGCGCTGGTAGAGCTGGTCCCAATGTGCGCCAGCGTCGCTCGATCGCCACACGGTGTCGACGGGGCGATAGCGATTGACAGTACTGACGGCGATGACGCGCGGATCCTGCGCCGATACCGCCACGCCCATATAGCCCCCCGGCGGTGCATCCGGGCGCCTGTCGGGGGTCACGTCGGTCCAGACATTGGTCGTTGGATCGTACCGCCAGACGCCGCCCCGAGTGATTCCATTTGGCCCGATTCCGTTCGAACAGGTCATTGTCACGACACCGTCCGTACCGAGTACGGCCTTCACGGCATGCATGCTTTCATCGGGCCCGCCGGATACCTGGCGCCACGACGCGCCACCGTCATCGGACCGGAACAGATGCGCGCCGGGGTCCGCCTGGCCAACGAAGATCCGCCCGCGATGCGCGCGATCGAACAGGACGAAACTCAGCCCGCCATGCGTTGCGCGGGGCTGCACCGGCTTGCCGAGCCCCGCGACCGGAAAGCTGTCGACCTTTCGCCAATGCGCAGTCGAATCGCCGCTTCGCCACAGGCCGTCATGGCGTGACGCGAACATTAGCGTCGCCGGGCGATGCGGGTCGATCGCAAGCCGTTCACCAAGGCCGCGCCCGTCCTCGTTGCCGCCCATCGCGAACGGTACCGGCGTGATCTGCCACCGCGCGCCACGGTCGTCCGATCGCCAAATCGCCGCTTCGCCCCGCGCCGACATGCCCGCCGCGAGATAGACGGTATCCGCATCGACCGGATCCGCGGCAATGCTTTCGATCCCCATATAGCTGCTGACGGCATTGCCGTCCTGCAACGGCAGCCAGGCACGCGCGGCCGCGTCCCAGCGATAGGCTCCGCCCATGTCGGTACGCAGATAGGCGAGCCCACGCTCGACGGTGCTGAAGATGATGCCGGGCGCGAAGCCGCCGCCACCGACCCGGACGTTGCGCCAGGCATAGGGCGCACGAGCCGGAGAAACCTCGGCGTGCGACGCGGCGGGCCGGGAAGGCGCCGACAGGGCGAGCAACGCGATCGCGCTCGTCAAGACCACCCTCTTCCCCACCAGTCCCGTCCCCTCTCGCCTCGCAACCGATAAGCTCCGGTCGCGTAGCGCCGCTGTATTGCCTGATCCGATAGCGGTAACAAGGTTTGTATGATAAATTGCGGTAATTATATAATCGCGCCTGTCGAGGGCGCCGCAGGACACTGGAAAGGATCCACTGCATGGCGATGAAACACTGGCTTTTGCCAATGATACTTGTTGTGTTGCCAATCACCGTCGCCGCGCAGACGAGTGACGCAGACACGCCCTATGCCAGCGATCCGGTGGGTATCGTCGCCGACCCCTGCCCGCAACATCCGGCACCGGCCGATGCAGCCGGCTGGGCAACGTGGAAACGGCATATGTTGACCCGCGATTTTGGACAGTTGTGCCGTTACGCGGCGGATAATCGCGCACTCGCCGGCAAGACGGTCCGCGTCGTGTTCATGGGCGATTCGATCACCGACAACTGGATCCATGCCGACGCCGCACTGTTCTCGAACGGCGTGGTCGATCGCGGGATCAGCGGGCAGACGACCCCGCAGATGCTCGTCCGGTTCCGCAGCGATGTCATCGCGCTCAAACCGCGGGCAGTCCACATCATGGCCGGGACCAACGACATCGCCGGCAACACGGGCGCAGCGACGATCGAGACGGTCGAAGGCAATATCCGGAGCATGGCCGAACTCGCGCGCGCGCACGGGATCAAGGTGATCCTCGCCTCGGTTCCCCCAGCCGCCGCCTTTCCCTGGAGCCCCGACAAACGCCCGGTCCCGCAGATCGCCGCGCTCAACGACTGGCTGCGCGGCTATGCCAAAGCCAATGGCTTCACCTATGTCGATTATCACGCCGCACTTTCGACGCGGGCGGGGGCGATGAAGCCCGGCTACGCAACCGACGGCGTCCACCCGACCCCGCAGGGCTATGCCGCCATGCGCCCCCTCGCGACCGCGGCGATCGCCCAAGCGCTCGGCAGGTGACATTCCGAATTTCCGGTCCCAGCGAACACGACCCGGTCTAAGGTTCCCAGTGGCGAACCTTAGACCGGTGGCGCCAAGTGCGCGCGTCATGATCAAGCAATGATGGGATGCAAAGATTTTCCATACTCAGCGCCACTACAGTGCTGGCACCAAATCAGGCGTCCGGGCTTTGGAACTGCTTACATCGGAATGACGCGCTGAGCCGTCGCGCTCGCGGTTTCGAGCAGCACTTCCACCGCTGCATCGCTAATACGCCTAGCCGTTTCGAGCGCGGCGGCCGGGGTAAGCACAAAGTCCACGTCTGCAGGACCGCGTACATGGACGACGGACCCTTCTGGGCTAGCATCGCTCGGCTCGTTGCCGCACGTCATACCTAGGCTTTCCGCGGGGTTGTTCGTCACCCAGTCCCTTGCCTGAACGATCGACGTAAAGATCCGTGTATTTGGGTCTGAAATGCGCCCGGCTTGCAGATCTGCAAATCCCAACGACGACACCACGGCGGTTCTGTCCGCGTTGAGAAGTCCAAGTCGCGCAACCATTGCGCGCAGCGCCTCGGTGACAAGAAGATCCCTGGGCACCGGGGCTCTGATTTCGATAATCAGCGATGTCGGCCGCCCCGAGACCAGAAGCCGTTTAAGCTCTTGCCGAAAAGCCGGCTCAAACGTCGCCACCGTCGCGGCTGTCCAAACGCCTTTCTGGATGACCGTCAGAAGCGGTATCGCAGGCTCCAGATCGAAACGGAACATTGGTCACTCCCCCAGATAAGCGGGAGCACTCCAGCGTCTCTCAGCCAACGGGACGCCGTTGATGGTAGCTTTCGTAGACTTAAGTTAGGAAGTTCGCACCAACAATCTATATCCTTTGAGTCAGTTGCCCCCCAGCCGCCCCCGTTCCGCCTCATACGGCGGGAGAGCTTCCCGACTGGTCCGGTAATTCGAAGCGCACCCGGAAGGCCCGTAGTGGAAAGCCTAGATGCCCAGAGCCGCAATATTTCAAGGGAACAATGTCCACATGGCTAGAATCTATCTCGCGTTTCTTGCGTCGGCAATGTCCGGTTTAAATGAGCCCGTCTGACGGCGGCAAAAGCAAAAATTGGTCACTTTTTAGGCCTTCTACTTTTCTGACTACCTTACGGACTAAGGACGCTAAACCGGGATATCGTTGATTGAAAAACATCAGCCCATGGATACTTATCGAACTCGCAGCTTAGATAACTCGCAAGGATATTTTATAGATCGGATTTAGCGCCTCGTTGATCAATTCCGATCAGGCGTGTCTGTTGTCGGGTCCATAAGCCGCGCCCTCGCTGGACCGGTACGCATCGGATGCATATATTCACCATGCGCCAGCTTCTGATCGGATGAAGGCATGGTCTTGCTGATCCTATCTCATCTCGTAAATGTTATCGTTGTGACGGTCATTCCAGCGTTGATCGCGCGCGACGTGCCCGCAATGACGGCGTGCTACGGCGTCGACAGTGCTGCACGGCGTATCCTTGCATGCCTTTACGCGACCATCGCAATGGCCAGCGCCGTCGCGCTGATCGGTCAGGCTTCGGGCAATACGACGTTGTCGATCGCCATCGCCGGCGTCTTGTTTCCGATGCAGATCGCCTACAAGCTGATGACCATACCGGCGGTCGGTTGGCGCAATCCGGTGGTAAAGAGCAACCTCGCCATCGCGCTGCTGCACACAGCAACCTTAGCTGCGATTTGGCACGAGGGCCTCTTGTACGCGCCAGGAGAATAGCATTTCAAACGACAGCTACCAGGATCGTCGCCGGGCGCCTGACCGCAAACGTTTCAGGCCATCAGTAGCGTCGCCTTTCTGCACGTTAGTCTGATGTTCGCCGAGGTAGGAAAGTGGAACGGCGGTTTTCGGGACGGCGGGCGCCAATAGCCGACATCGCGGCGCTGCCGCTTTTCTCAAAAAGGATGGAACCTCGCAAAGGCCAGATCAACGAGGCGCAATCTAGCGGTTCTCCAGCTTGCCCTTAAAGGTATTGTCGGCCGAAGCGCGGGTGCGGTTCCTTACGCCCCACTCGCACAAGGGCAGCAGAGCCTCGATCAGCGTCATGCCGAATGGCGTGACGGTGTAATCGACCTTGGGCGGCACTTCGCCATAATCGTGACGAACCACTACGCCTGCCGAAGCGAGTTCACGCAATTGCTGGATCAGCACCTTTTCGCTGATGCCGGCAACCGCCCGCTTGAGATCGCCGAACCGCCTCGGACCCGAGCGGAGATGATACAGGATCAGCGGCTTCCATTTGCCGCCCATGATGGCCAGCGCGACATCGAGGCCACAGTCACTTGCAGGGTCAGATCGGGGAACGTTCATCAAGCCTCTTTGACACTTACCTTTAGGTAGGTTCTACCCGCAGTACCAGTGCCAGTCCATATCCCGGAAACGTGCGCGACGTGATCGATCATCTTTTCCGTCGCCTCGATGGAGCTTGGACATGACTGACACCCCGACCATCCTGATCTATGCAACATATCGCATTCAGCTCAGCGATGTGGAGGCGTTCCGGGGTATCGCTTCGCGCATGGCGAGCGCAGCCAAGCTACGGGACGGCTGTGTATTTCTCGACGTTACGGAGGAAGTAGGTGCCGCCGGCACGTTCCGCCTGATTGAAGCCTGGCGAGATCAGGCGGCGTTGAACGCGCACCTCTCCACGCCCGACTTTCAAGCGGTATTCGAAGAAGCCGGGAAACTCGGCATCATCGACCGTCAGGCGGACGCCTATTCGATTTCGGGGAGAGCGGCGCTTGAAATGCCGCCCTGACCGGAAAGAACGCGGCATCCGCGTGAACGTCGTCTCGTCCGGGAGGCACTGAAACACGTCTTATTCGGTACTATTTTGACGCAACGCCGGGAGCTGACGAAGAGCTGATCACAGGCGTTCCACTCGGGCGCCTGGGGCGGCTTGAACTTGTCGCGAGTGCCGTCCTGTTGCTGGCGTCGAGCGAGAGCGGCAAGGGCGCTACGCGAGACTTGGGGATTCTCCGCAACGAGATTACGCGGCAGGCCTCGCCCCCACGGCGAGGCCTGCCGAGGATCAGAACTGCCCGCGAACGCCTAGGCTGATGCGGCTGCCCGAGGATTCGTAGATCGCCGGAAAGGACGGATCCACCGTGTAGCCGGTGGTCTTCGCATTGCCGACGTTGATGCCCTGCAGCTCGACACGGACGTTGCGCGTCACCTGATAGCTGGCGGCGACGTCGAACTGGCCATAGGCATCGCGGTAAACCGGATACATGTTGCGCTCGATCCGTTCCACGTAACCACCCTTGCGGTTGTACGAGACGCGCAGCGACACCGGCCCCTTGTCGTAGAAGACCGTGGCATTGTAGGTCTTGTCGGCAAGGCCGATCGGCGAAGTATCGATGCCGAGGTCGGACTGACCCGTCAGCGAACTGTCGAGGAAGGTGGCGTTGGCGTTGACGCCGAAGCCGTCCGCCCAGTCCGCAATCATGCCGAACGGGATCACCGCGTTCACCTCGACGCCGCTGACCTTGTACGCGCCCTTGGCGTTGACGGGCTGGTAGACGTCGAAGTCATAGACGCCGTTGACCGTGCCGTTGGCGTTGTAGACCGTCACGCCGGGTACCTCGGCGGTCAACTGGCTCTGAACCACACCCTTGATCTTCTTCCAGAAATAGGACGCCGCCAGAATACCGCCGCGCGGGAGATATTGCTCGAGGCCGACTTCCCACTGATCGGCAAGCGTAGGCTTCAGGCCGGGATTGCCATCGGTGTACCGAAAATTGCCGATGCTCGCGATCCGCTTGTACGCCAGATCGGTCAACGCCGGGCGGATCAGCGTCTTCGACGCGGCAGCGCGCAGGAACAGGCTGTCGGTCAGCTCGGCATGCGCGTTGAACGAGGGCAGGAATTTCTCATATTTTCCGTCGCTGGACACCGGCGCGGGGGTCAGGCCGATCGAGCCGCTCGGGTACTGGACCTGCTGAAACCCTTCCGAATTGATCGTGGTGCGCAGATAGCGGCCACCCAGATTAACGAACAGCGGCACGGCCACGTCGAATTCGAAATCGACCATCGCATAGCCGGCGATCGTCTCTTCCTTGACCCTGTAGTAGTTCGCATCGCTGAACGGCGTGACGAACCCGTCGGGCCGGAAGAAGTCGCGCGCATAGGCGTTCGAGACCTGCGCCCAGCTCAGGTCGCGTGCCTGGTAGTTCTTCCCGCCGACGATGTCGGTGACGGTCTCGAGCGGGCTATCGCCCAGCTTGCGGGTGTTGACATAGGCGGTGCTGCCGCGGGTCGGACCCTGGATCTTCTCCTCGCCATATTGACGCTCGTTGGTCTTGTCGGTGTAGCGACCACCCAAATTGAAGCGCTTGAGCACCGACGATTCGAACTGATAGCTCAGATCGATCTGAGCGGCATATTTGTCGTCCTTGATCTGTTCGCGCGTGGTCTCATAGGCTTCGAACAGATACGAATTCGGCGCATCGTACATGTCGATCGTCTTCGGATTGCCGCTCGGGATCGTTTCGCCGCCATTCTCGGTATAGCGCGTGCGCGAGGGCGCATAGGCGACGTGCTTCAGATTGGAATAGTCGAGCGTCTTCCTGGCGCCGGAATAGCCGCCCAGCGCATTGATCTTCCAATTGCCCGTCGTCCAGTTCATCTCCCCGCCGAACTGCCGATAGTCGGTCTCGTTAATATATTCCTTGCTCAGGAATTCATGCTGCGTGTTGGTGTAGGAGACGTCGCGCAGCACGACGATGCCGCTATCGGCGAGCGTCTTGGCATCAAATTCGTGGATCGTCTCGAGCGTCGAATTGCTCGATGCCGAATAGCCGGCAGCGTCATATTCGTCCTCGGTCGTGTCGTATGATCCGAGAAAGGCGTCGAAGGCCAGGCTGAAATCGTCACTCGGCTTGTACTGCACCGAGCCCGACAGCCCGAGGCGGTCCTGATCGTTCTGATAGACGCGGTCGCCGACCTTATCGAGGAAGACGATTCTGTTTTTGTTGGCTTCGGTGAACGTCACGCCAACGTCGCGCTGCAATACAGCGATCGCCTGGTTGCGATAGACGGTGTTGGCGCGATCGGTCCAGCGCGCGATCGGGCGGAAGTTGATACCCGAGTTGGAATCGGTGCGATTGGTGCGCTGCTGCTTGGCGACCGAAACCAGCAAGCCAAAATCGCCAAAGGTCTTGCTGGCGAGAAACGAGAAGTTAGGATCGATCTTTTCGGAGATCGAATTATACGCGCCATCAACGCTGCCGACCACGCGAAGCCCGGGGTTGTCGAACGGCCGCGCGGTACGGATCAGCACGGAGCCGGCGATGCCGCCCTCCTCGTCCGCCGCCACCGGCGACTTCTGCACGGTGACCGACTGGATCAGTTCGGACGCGAAGATGTCGAACTCGACGTCGCGGCCGCCCGAGCCCGAGGCGGTCGCCAGCTTGTTGATGGACACGAAGGTGAATTCGCTCGGCAGGCCGCGGACGTTGACGCGCGTGCCGAGGCCGCGTTCGCGTTCGATCGTCACGCCGGGCACGCGCTGCAGCGCTTCGGAGAGATTCTGCTCGGGGAAGTCGGCGATATCGGTGGCGATGATCGAGTCCGAAAAGCCGATCGTGTTGCGCTTCATGTCGATCGCTTCTTCGAGGCTGCGGCGATACCCGGAGACCAGGATCTCGTCGCCCGTATCGGCCTCCTGACTGACGGGCGCCGCTACGGTTTGGGCAGCGGCCGGTGCCACGGACAGTGCTGCGGTCGCGGCTCCGAAGAGCAGGGACGTCATGCGGTCGACATGCTTCAAACTACGGATCATTGTTCGGCTTCCCCCGGTGCTGATATGCCAGTGACACCCCGCGAGGTGATCGCTGGACGTGCGACTTCGCGCCCCGAACGTGTGCGTTCGAGATCATGACAGATTTTATTTAATGGAACGGCAGTCCGCCTGCGGAGATACGTTGGCTCTAGTGCACGCGACGACTATTGATCGGGCAGACCAGACAATTCTTCATGCCGTCGCGTTGCAGCGGCAAGCGTACGCGTCGCCCGACTTTATCGCTTACATCGGCTTGTCAAAATGACGGACGCCAGCAACCAGCCAAGATTTAAAACATCGCGCCCCCAATTTCCGCATCCGGCTCCAGGCTGAATGCGGTAAACTTGTGACGTGCATGTTACGATGCGGCATGACTTGATCGTCACGTCGATGGCTGTGGCATATATTCGGATCAGCACGGCCAATGGCTGGACGTGATTTTCGCGTCAGGGCCCGAAGCTCCGGAAAGCATTTCCATACCGCTAGGTGTTTGAAAACACCGCGCCTGTCATTCTGGTGCCATCAAACGCAGCTAGGGAAAGTTCTTGCAGTAGAGGGTATTCCCGATGTCCAGCGCTACCTCGCTCGTTCCCCATCAAATAGTCGATTGCATGTCGACGGGCCGGTCCCCGACCGCAGCGGACCTGGACAATGTCGCTGCGCGGATGTGGCGCGAAGGCGCGCGTGACCGTTCGGCATTTTCCTGGGGCGAGCTTTCGCCCACGGCGGCCGATCGCATCGTAGCAATGCGGGCCGCGGTCCTCGCGTTGGAGGGCAGCGGTCTACGCTGAACCGCGCCTGTGCGACGCTCCGGATCGACCGCGCGTAGCCTCAAGTTGCGTGCAACGTCTCGAAGAAGCGCAACAGGGCGGCATCGATTGACGATGCCCCATCTTCGACCAGCCGTGAGTCCATGCGGACCTTGGCTGCCATCCCCGTCGTGCTTTGCGTCGCGACGGATACATGTGTCACCAGGCGCCCGATCAGGTCGAGGTCTGTAGCAGTTCCATCCACGTTCCGGCTGATGACCTGGCCGCTCTGCGCCTGTTCGCCAATGCTCGACGCGAGATCATCGGTGCCGCGAGCCATGTCCTCGACCATTGCGCGGATATGCAACAGGCCGGCATAGGCTGCCCCGGTGCCGCGTTGCATACCAGCTATCTGCTCCTCAATCTCGCCCGTAGCGTCCGCGGTCTGCGCGGCCAGAGATTTCACGGCGTCGGCAACGACGGCAAACCCCTTTCCTGCCTCGCCGACACGGGCCGCCTCCATGGCAGCGTTCAGTGCAAGGAGCTTGGTTCGTGCAGCAAGACCCGCGAACGGCGCCCAGTTCGCGCCCAGCGTTGAATCCGACAAATCGCCGAAACCGCCAACGTGGCGGACGGTGGCAGAGACATTGGCCGACAGTTCGCCGACCCATGGCAGTACGTCCTCGCGCCGCGACGTGATGGGCAGGTCAAGCGCGACCGCCCCCTCGACCCGGCTGCGATCGAAGGCGATCGCGGACGGGTTGGCACCGCGCGTCCTGCTGTCCGTGCCGATCTGCTCGCCTTCGAACGTGGCCGTCAGCGTGACGCGACCGGCCGGCAGGCGCAGCGGACGGTTGGTCGCGACGAATTTCGTGCCGGCACCATAACTGGACTGAACCGTCCGATCGACCAGCCGATTGGCCAGCAATGCGGAATCGAGCGGTCGAAACGGGTCGGCACCCGCGGCGATCGCCGCAGTGACCGCTGTGGTGTCGATCGCCTTGGCGACGATGCCTTC
Source organism: Sphingomonas sp. BK481 (assembly GCF_014194875.1). Lineage (NCBI taxonomy): Bacteria > Pseudomonadati > Pseudomonadota > Alphaproteobacteria > Sphingomonadales > Sphingomonadaceae > Sphingomonas > Sphingomonas sp. BK481. Next base: position 433,726 of record NZ_JACIAP010000002.1, read on the forward strand.
CTTGCGCTGCGTGTCGAGCGTGCCCGTCCAGTCCCATTGCCACCCCCGCCACGCGCCGCGCACCACGCTGCCCGCGTGCAGGGTAGTGGTATCGGTGCGCTGGCTGAGCGGCGGTGCCTCGACGAGGTAGCGTTGGAGCAGCACGTCCCGGCCGAACGGCGAAAACGGATTGCCGCGGGGAATGAACAAGGTCGCGCTTGCCGGGCCGAACACGGTACGTTCGCGACTGCGATCCCCTGTCAGCGTCGACGAGCCCGACAGCCTGCGCCCGATCCGGTTGGCGATCACCGCCTCGCCGTGGAACGTTTCGTTGGACGGCGCCAGTGTACGCAATGGTGACAGGTCGAACAGCCGCGGCCGATTGGCGTCCGCCACGAAACTGCCGAGGCTAACCGAGCCAACCGGTAGAGGTGCGTTCGGCACCGGGACGATCGTCACGAATTGTCCGGCCAAGCCTGACAACACCGGATCGATCTCGCCACCCGCCAGCGTCCCGTTGATATTCCCGCGTGCATCGAACGGCACGTCCGGATCGGGCAGGACGCGCCGCCGGGTCTGCAACAGCGCATCGGTATGTCGCGCGTCCAGCGACAGCGTGAGACGGCCGTCGCCCCGCAGACGCGTGTAATCGACATGCGCGTTCGCATTGTCGGCACCGCCCCGTGTCGACGTCCCGGCGGCCTGCTTCAAGGATAGCTGGCGAAACCGGCGCTTGGTAATGAAGTTCACGATCCGCCGGGTCGGCGGATAGCCGTATTGCAGCGCGACCGGCTCCGGAAACACCTCGACCTTCTCGATCGCTTCCGGCGGCAAGTTGCCGATCTCCTGGTATCCCGACACGCGTTGCGCATTGAGCAGGAAGATCGGCTCCTGCCCGTCGCCTGATTGCGTCACGCCGCGGATCGTCCGCAGCAGCTCGTCGATCGAGGTCGCCCCGGTGGCGCTTATCGCCCCCGCGTCGAGTGTCGCCAGCGGCTGGATGGCCGTGTCCACCTGCCGTCGCCTGCCGACCACCACGATATCAGGGCGGGAATTGGACGCGTTGGGCTGGTCTCGCAATGCGTCGGGATCGCCTTTAACCGGTACGTCCGACGGCATTCCGGACTGGGATATACCTGCCGCCGACCAGGACAACAGGCATGCTGCGAAGGTTATGCGAGGCGCCCATCGAGTATCCTCACGCATACTCTCGGGCGACTGCATGGGTTTGCTACCTTTTGCGGGCTAACAGGATGAACAGTGTCGAACGAACCGAGTATGGCTAGTCTTGACGATGCGAGCTCGCGGTGTCCCGGTCCAGCCGCCAATGCCATTGCATCAGCATCAGGACCACAACGTGCTGGGTCACGAAAGCCAGAATCGGCAAGATCATGCGGGTTTCGTCGAAGCCGAGCAGCCCGACGAACACCAACAGCGTCAGTGTCGCCGCCACCGTCAACTGTTCGACCGCTGCAACGCGGACCCAATTACGATCGAGTATTGCCCACGCGATGAGAACGCTGGTGCCCGCCAGCAGGAATACCACCATCGACAGCGACGACGCGGCGGCGCGATTGCCGTCGTTGAGAAGCGTCGTCGGCGCACCGTCGACGGCCAGAATACCAACCACATTGTCCTGTGCGAAATCGAGATACGGAAAGCCGACGATCGCGCCGACGGCTAGCACCGACGCCAGCGGCAGGATCAGGCCGACCGCGAGCGCGAAACTCGCCAAGGCAAAGCGTCCGTCCGGGTCCGCCAATCGCATGCGCCACGCGCCCAGCAGGCAACCGAACGCAAAGAATAACGGCCTGCCGTCGTCGATCGAGGCCTCGAATTCGCCCTGCATCGCAAGTCCCCAGTCGCGATTACGATCGCCCAGACCGGCGATCGCAAGTGTCATCACGCACCGGGAGAGTATTGCTATGATATCCGGACCATTCCCGCGGCGGATACAAATCCACTCTCGGCAACGCGTCGCGCGAGGGAGATGCCGGCGGCCGTCAGGCGGTAATCATGACGCGGAGGCCGCCCCGCCTGCACCGGCTCGCGCCATTCCGCGGCCAACAACCCTTGCTCCGTCATGCGCATGAGGAACGGGTAGAGCGTACCGGACGAGACACCGATATTCTTCATGAGCTCATACCAGTGCCGCCAGTGTCCGGGACGCTCGGACATTGTCGCCAACAGCGCCAGCATCTGTTTCGAGGGTCGACGATCACGCGTCACGCGCCTATCCAACATATGTAGACTTAGCAGTCAACTTGCTCGGCTGATGCGACGGGCGAACCTCGGTTGCCATCGGATCTGCCGAATTAATCTGTTCGATACATTCCGCGGTAGCGCAGAGCGGAGCGCAATCCTAAAGGTCTATCCGATACGGAATAATCGCGACCGGTTCTGAAACACGGGCGTTACAGGGGAGTTGGCATTGGCGGTAATCGACAGGCGCGCGGCGTTGCTCGCGGGGGTGGCTCTCGTGGCTGGCTGCACGAATGCGGCGCATCTAGCGAGCGGAGGGCTTGGTAGCGCACAGCCGGCTTCGTCGTTCGTCACTGTCGCGGGCCACGGCTTCGAACGCAACGGCAGGCCGTATCGCTATGCCGGTGCGAACATCTGGTACGGCGCATGGCTTGGCGCGGACACCGCCTATGGCAACCGAACGCGGCTCGGGCGCGAGCTCGACCGGCTGAAGGCGCTCGGCGTGCGCAACCTGCGCATCCTCGGCTCGGCCGAACTGTCGCCGCTCAAAAACTCGATCACGCCCGGCTTCCGCGACAAGACCGCGACCTACAACGAGGATCTGCTCAAGGGCCTCGACTGGACGCTCGCCGAGGTGGCGAAGCGCGACATGACCGGCGTCATCTACCTTACCAACTTCTGGGAATGGTCGGGCGGGATGATGACGTATCTGTCGTGGGTCAACGGCGGCAAGTTCATCAACATGAACGACCCCGCGTACCCGTGGCCCGAGTTCGCCGACTGGAACGCCGCGTTCTACACCAACGGCCAAGCGCAGGCGATGTACCGCGACTATATTCGCGCGGTCGTCTCGCGCACCAATAGCGTGACGGGCGTGGCCTATGCCGCCGATCCCACGATCATGGCGTGGCAGCTTGCGAACGAACCGCGTCCCGCCGGCGGGGCTGCGGTCGCCGTCCCCAATCTGCCCGCCTTCTATCGCTGGATCGACGAGACTGCGCGCTACATCAAGACGCTCGATCCGAACCATCTCGTCTCCACCGGCTCCGAAGGCCTGAAGGGCTCGATCGAGCGCGAGGACGTCGTGCTCGCCGCACATCGCTCGACGTCGATCGATTACCTCACCACGCACATCTGGCCGAACAACTGGACGTGGATGGACGCGGGCAACCTCGCCGGCACCTACGACGCGGGCGCAGCCAAGGTCGCCGGCTATATCGACGCGCATATCCGGCTCGCCACCACGCTCGGCAAGCCGCTGGTGATCGAGGAGTTCGGCTACCCGCGCGATGGCAAGACCGCCTATGACCCGACCATCACGACGGTCTACAAGGATCGCTTCTACCGGCAGATCTACACCGCGATCGAAACCAACGTGAAGGCCGGCGGACCGCTCGCAGGCTCGAACTTCTGGGCGTGGAACGGCGAAGCGCGCACGCCACATGCCGATCACCGGTTCCAGCGCAGCGACCTCAGCTACATGGGCGATCCGCCGCACGAACCGCAGGGCTGGTACGGCGTGTTCGACAGCGACACCTCGACGCAAGCGGTGATCCGCGCCCACGCATCGGCGATGGCGGCACTGTGATGCTCAGCCGACGCGAAACGCTGGGGATGACGGCCGCGCTGGGCCTGCTGCACGGCGTGCCGGCCTTGGCGGCGGGCCCAAACCATACGCTCAGCAACTCGAGCGCGTCCCCGGCCGCGCGAAAACTCTACACCTATCTGTGCAGCCAGTACGGCAGGAAGACGCTGACCGGCCAGCAGGAACAGGGTTCCGCCCAGCCGAATCCGAACGGCGAACTCGACTATCTCCAGAGCGTCACCGGCAAGCTGCCCGCGATCCTCGGCCTCGACTATATCGACCCACGCGACAACGACGCGGTGAACGACCGGGCAACTGCCTGGGCGCGGTCCGGCGGGATCGTCACGCTGTGCTGGCATTGGGGCGCCCCCGACATCGGCACCGGCTACGAGAACTCGAAGAAGGATTTCGACGTCGCCGCCGCACTAAAGCCCGGCACGCCGCAGAACGTCGCGATGATGCGCGACATGACCGAGGTGGCGCGCCTGCTGAATGTCCTACAAGACCGCGGCGTCGCAGTCTTGTGGCGCCCTTTCCACGAATTCAGTGGCGACTGGTTCTGGTGGGGCAAGCACGGCCCCGACGCTTTCAAGGCGCTGTGGGCACTGATGTACGACCAGTTCACGCGCGTCCACGGCCTCAACAACCTGATCTGGGTACTTGGCTGGGCTGGGCAGAACGTCGACCCCGCCTGGTATCCCGGCCGTGCAACCGTCGACGTCGCCGGCGCCGACATCTACGCGAACGACCACGGCAATCTCGCGCCCATGTTCGCGCAGGTAAAGGCGATCGTCGGCGACACGCTGCCGATCTGCCTGCACGAGAACGGTCCGGTCCCCGATCCGGCGTTCCTCGGCCCGAACGCCGACTGGCTCTGGTTCATGACGTGGCACACGCGCTGGCTCACCGGCGCCGACCAAAATACGCCCGACCAGTTGCGCCGCGACTTCGCGTCGAAGCGCTACGTGACCAAGGATGAACTTCCCGCAGCGCTGAGGGTAAAGGCATGAAGATAATCCTGGGGCTGTTCGCCGCGACATTGCTGTCGACGTCGGCCATCGCCGCCCCACCGACGGTAACCCCGACGACCGGGAAAGCCGGCGCCGTGCTCCCCCTTCACGTCGGCGGTCGCGTCTCGCGGACCGCGGAAGGCTATACGCGCCAGTGGCCGGGCACTTATTTCGAGGCGGCGTTCCGCGGCACGAGCGCACTTCTGAAGATCGGCGCGGGCGACGTGATCCTTCGCGTTTCCGTCGATGGCGCCCCCGTCGCCAAACTCGTCAAGCCGAGGTCCGGTCTCTACCGCGTTGGCGGTCTCGCGAACGGCCGCCATACCATTCGCGTCGACGTCGCCAGCGAAAGCCAGGCTGCACCGACCGTCTTCGGTGGCTTCTACGCCGACCCCGAAACACGCGCCCTGCCCGCTCCCGCCCGCACCCGCCAGATCGAGTTCATCGGCGATTCCCACACCGTCGGCTACGGCAACATCTCGACCAAGCGCGACTGCACGCAGGACGAAGTCTGGGCGACCACCGACGCGTCGCAGGCCATGCCTGCGCTGACCGCGCGCCGCTACGGCGCGGATTATCAGATCAACGCGATCTCCGGCCGCGGCATCGTCCGCAATTACGACGGCATGACGGCCGATACCGTGCCCGTGGCCTATCCCTTCACGCTGTTCGACAAGGCCACGCGCTACGCCGACCCGGCTTGGCGCCCCCGCCTGTTCGTCATCGCGCTCGGCACCAACGACTTCACCACGCCGCTCCACCCCGGCGAACCGTGGGAGACGCGCGATGCGCTGCATGTCGATTACGAGCAGCACTATGTCGATTTCGTCAAACGTCTGCGCGCACAAAATTCGCACGCGCATGTACTCCTGTGGGCAACCGACATGGCCGACGGCGAGATCGCATCCGAAGTCGGCAAGGTCGCTGCACGCCTCAAGGCCGAGGGTCAGCGAGACGTCGCTTTCGTGCCCGTCACCGGACTTGCCTTCACCGGCTGCCACGCGCACCCTTCGACGGCTGACGATGCCCAGATCGGGACCGCGTTATCGACCTATATCGACGCGCATCCAGAGATCTGGACGAACGAATAGCCAAATAATTTGCATATTGTTGCCGGCACCCGGTAGCAGAGGGGCAACGGTACGGATTACGATCGCGTACCGACCGGGGAGAGTATGATGCCTGCGAGTTTTTCGACCTTTACGATCGCGCTTCTGCTGCAATCGGCGGCGGCGCCCATAGCGGCACCGACCGTGCCGCTTTCGCCCGTCGCGCATCCCGAAATCTGGCCGACCGCCAACGCGCGGCCCTTGCGCGATCCCAAGGTCGAGGCACGGATCGACGCGATCATGAAGCGCATGTCGGTCGAGGACAAGATCGGCCAGCTGATACAGGTCGACATCGCGAGCATCGAGCCATCGGACCTGCGCACCTACAAGCTCGGATCGATCCTCAACGGCGGCAATGCCGGCCCCGGCGGCAACGATCTCGCTCCCCCGGTCGAATGGCTCAAACTCGCCGATGCGTTCTACGACGCGTCGATGGCGCGCAGCGACGGCCGCCCGGCGATCCCGGTGATCTGGGGTACCGACGCGGTCCACGGCAACAACAATATTCCCGGCGCAACGCTCTTCCCGCACAACATCGGCCTCGGCGCCGCACGCGACCGCGACCTGATGCGCGAGATCGGCCACGTCACCGCGATCGAGACCGCCGCCGCCGGCATCGACTGGACCTTCGCCCCCACCCTCGCCGTCGTCCGCGACGACCGCTGGGGTCGCACGTACGAGAGCTATTCCGAGGAGCCGACGATCCAGGCCGATTACGCCGGCGCGGTGATCGAAGGCGTCCAGGGCAAGGTCGGCACCAAGGAGTTTCTTGCGCCGGACCGCGTGATCGCGACGACGAAGCATTTCCTCGGCGATGGCGGCACCGGCGGTCGCGACCAGGGCGACGCGCTGATCCCCGAGACCGCGCTGCGCGACATTCACCTCGGCGGCTACCCCGCCGCGATCGAGGCGGGCACGCAGTCGGTGATGGCGAGCTTCTCGAGCTGGAACGGCGCCAAGATGCACGGCAATAAGAGCCTGCTGACCGGCGTGCTCAAGGACCGGCTCCATTTCGACGGCTTCGTCGTCGGCGACTGGAACGGCCACGGCCAGGTCGAGGGCTGTTCGAACGAGAGCTGCGCCGCTGCGATCAATGCCGGGCTCGACATGTTCATGTATTCGGGCAGCGGCTGGAAGACGCTTTACGCCAACACGCTGAAACAGGCGCAGTCGGGCGAGATCCCCGCCGCTCGGCTCGACGATGCGGTTCGCCGCATCCTCCGCGTCAAGCTGCGCGCCGGCACGTTTGATCGCGGTCGCCCGTCGTCGCGGGCGCTCGCCGGCAAGATGAACCTCATCGGTGCCGCCGACCACCGCGCGATCGCGCGCCGGGCAGCGCGTGAATCGATGGTGCTGCTCAAGAACGAAGGCGGGCTGCTCCCGCTGAAGCCCTCCGCCAACATTCTCGTCGCCGGCGGCGGTGCGGACAACATTCCGCAACAGGCCGGTGGCTGGTCGCTGACATGGCAGGGCGGCGGGACCACCAACGCGAACTTCCCCAACGCCGAGACGATCTGGTCGGGGATCAGCACCGCGGTCAAGAACGCCGGCGGCACCGCGACGCTGTCGGCGGACGGAAGCTTCGCCAAGAAGCCCGACGCGGCGATCATCGTGTTCGGCGAACAGCCCTATGCCGAGTTCAAGGGCGACCGTCCCAACCTCGAATACAGCCCCGAGGACAAGTCCGACCTCGACCTGTTGCGCAAGCTTAAGGCGGCGGGCGTTCCCGTCGTCGCGGTATTCCTGTCGGGCCGCCCGCTTTGGGTGAATGCCGAGTTGAACGCCTCCGATGCGTTCGTCGCGGCGTTCCTGCCGGGCAGCGAAGGCGGCGGCATCGCCGACGTGCTGCTGCGCAAGAAGGACGGCAGCGTCGCCAACGACTTCCGCGGCAAGTTGAGCTTTTCCTGGCCGAAGCGACCCGATCAGTATGTGCTGAACCGCTCCGACCCCGGCTACGACCCGCTCTTCGCATTCGGCTACGGCCTGAGCTACGCCAAGCCCGGCTCGGTCCCCAAGCTCGACGAAACCCGCCCCGCCGGCATGGCCGCATCGTCGAACGGCACGATCTTCGGCAAGGGCCGCGTACCCGAGGGCTGGTCGCTGACTTTAGTCGAGCAGGACCAGTCGAAGGTTCGCTTGCTCGGCGTTAACGCGACGACCGCGACCAAGCGCCTCACCGCCTCCGCCGTCGACCGCCGCCGTCAGGAAGACGCGCGCGCGCTCGTTTGGGCGGGCGGGGCTGCCGATGCGCGGGTCGAAGCGTCCGGTCCGCTCGACCTGACACGCGAGAACAATGGTGAACTGAGCCTTGTCGTCGACGTCCGCGTCGATCGCGCCGGTAGCGCACCCGTCGGGCTCGGTATGGTCAGTAACGACGGAAAGGCCGTCACAGTCCCGATCACCAGGACGCTCGCGGCTGGCAAGCGCGGCGAGTGGCAGCAGGTGATCGTGCCGCTGCAATGCTTCGCCAAGCGCGGCATCGACATGGCGCACGTCACCGCACCGTTCGTGATCGCCACCGACGGCAAGCTCGGCCTGTCGATCTCCGACGTGAAGATCGACTCCGCTCCCGTACCGATGACGAAGTGCGGCGATTGAGCCGGCTCCTACTCGGTGCGGCGGCTGTCCTGCTTACGACCGCCGCCACGCAAGCTCCGCCCGCGGCGATCAGGATCGACCAGGCAGGGTTCGAGACGCGCGGCCCCAAGATCGCGGTCCTGCCATCGACGCAGGCGAAGCCGCTCGCGTGGACACTCACCGACGCGCGCCGCAAGACCGCCGCGTCGGGCCAGACGATACCGGTAGGTGCCGACGCAGCATCGGGCGAAAGCGTCCACCGGATCGATTTCGGCAGCTTCCACACGCCCGGCACCGGCTATCGCCTGCACGTCGGCGCAACCGCCAGCCACCCCTTCGCGATCGCAGACCGTCCGTTCGCGCCTGTCGCGACCGCAGCGATGTCGTTCTTCTATCAGCAGCGTAGCGGCGTGCCGATCCTGCCCGCATTCGTCGAACGCAAGGACCTCGCCCGTCCTGCCGGTCATGCCCCCGACATCGCCACCTGCTTTGCCGGCGTCGACCAGAAGGGCGTCAAATGGCCTGGTTGCGGCTATAAGCTCGACGCGACCGGCGGCTGGTACGACGCCGGCGACCACGGCAAATACGTCGTCAACGGCGAAGTCTCGAACTGGACCTTGCTCGACCTCCACGAGCGCCTCGCCGCCTTCGGTGACGCCAACGCCTTCGCCGATGGCCGCCTCGCGCTGCCCGAACGCACCAACGGCAAGGACGATCTGCTCGACGAGGCGCGCGTCGAAGTCGCCTTCCTGCTCGCCATGCAGATTCCCGATGGCACCAAGCTCGCCATTGCCCCGGACGCGGGCGTCGCTGGCAAGGCCATCACCCGGTTCGAGACGATTGACGCAAGCGGGCTAGTCCACACCAAGATCGCCGACGAGAGCTGGACGGGCATCCCGACCGCGCCGGCTGACGATCACCAGACGCGGTTCCTCTATCCGCCCTCGACCGCGGCGACGCTCAACATGGTCGGCGTCGCGGCGCAGTGTGCGCGGATCTGGCGCACGATCGACCCCGCCTTCGCCACCAAATGCCTCACCGCGGCACGGCGCGGCTGGGCTGCGGCACTTCGTCACCCGAACCTGCTCACCAGTTCGGACTTCACCGGCAGTGGCGGCTACGGCGACCCGGATGTCCGCGACGAGTTCACCTTCGCTGCCGCGCAACTCTACGCAACCACCAAGGAACCAGTTTTCCTCGATCGCCTGCGCAAGGACGGGATCTTCACCGATCCCGGCGCGGATATTGGCTGGGGCTCGCTCAAGCTGGCGGGCGCGCTGACGCTGGCAACGGTCCCCGGCGACCTACCGGCCGATGATCGCGCCACGCTCCGCGGCCGGATCACCGCACTGGCCGACGGCTTCGTCGCCGAAGGCAATCGCAGCGGCTACGGCATCCCCTTTGGCGGCACCAACTACCCGTGCGGCTCGAGCAGTTCGATCCTCAATCGAGCGATCTTGCTGGGCGTCGCGTGGCAGATCGACCGCAAGCCAGTTTATCGCGACGCGGTCGTGGCGAGCCTCGACTATATCCTCGGCCGCAATCCGCTCGACCGGTCCTACGTCACCGGCATCGGCACGCGCCCGGTGCAGCACCCGCACCACCGTTTCTGGGCCGCCGCGGCGGGCAAGCGCTACCCGCCCCCCCCTACCGGCGTGCTGTCGGGCGGCCCCAACTCCGCGGCAGCGAACGAACCCGGCCCGATGAAGGGATGCGCGCCACAAACCTGCTGGATCGACGACTATCGCGCCTTCACGGTTAACGAAGTCGCAATCAATTGGAACGCACCCCTGGTCTGGACCGCCGCCTTCCTCGATGCGACGCGGGGGCGCTAGAGCCGCTCCAGCGTCCGTGCTAGATACCCGCGGATCACGGCGGTCCGCTCAGGTGAAGGTGCCCCGAGTACGCCGCGTGCCGCCTCGGGAATATGTGCGGCCGCGTTCTGAGCGTTGTCGCCAAACACATAGTGATCGAACCACCCGCGCACCGCCTCAAGCTCACCCGGCGGCAAGTCGCGGATCGCCAGAATGGCGTGGATCAGCGCAGGGAACGGCGACGCGGCGCCTGGTTGTCCCCACCAGTAATTGACCAGCACGTTGAACCGCCCGAGCGCCTTCACGTCGTGCCACCACATCGACGGAATGAAAATCGCATCGCCGGGCTCAAGCACAGTCATTTGCATGTGCGGGCACGCTTCGGCAAAGCGGGGATAACGCTGCAGGTCCGGCGCCTCGAGATCGACCAGGCTCACGGGCTGGCCGGCGAGCGTGACGTCGAGCGGCCCGACATACAGGTTCGGCCCCTGCTCGGGTGGGAATAGGCAAAACCGCCGCCTGCCCGCCACCACGACCGCGACATTGCTCGATACGTCGTAATGTGTCGAAACGCGGCTTTCATTGCCAATCCAGACGCGCGGCACTGCATTGGGTGTTAGAAGCGGCAGGACGTTTGCTTCCGCCCAGCCAGGGAGGAACTCTTCCGCTGCGGCGGCGCTGGCGTAGATGGCGGGCGCACCCGGCACGCCCTGTAGCGCGATTAGTTGCTCGACCAGTGTAGGGATCGGTGCCTTGGCGCGCTCGAAGTTGAAGCCGCTAAGGTCATTGTTGTAGAAGAACCGCCCCCGCAGCTCGTTCTGAGCGACCATTACGTCGGCGGAGCGTCCACCATCGAACTTGATAATATGATCGCCAATTGCGCGATCGGAAGTCCGTGCCGCTCGCACCGCCGGCCAGGCCGCCACCAAACCGCGCATCACAACAGGGTGATAACTATGCGCGATCTCGGCTTCGAACCGTACAGCGTCGACCGGGCCGGTTTCGGCCACCGGAAGGCCAGTGATTTCACTCATCGTATGCGTGTAATCCCTGGCCTTGTATCCCGCTACCTTAGAAGGTCATGCGTGCCGACAATGTGTACGAGCGATCGTTCTTGAAGAAGCTGCGTGGCGCTTCAAGCCCCGCACCGTTTAGCAGGAAGGTAGTCTTGGTCGTCGTGTCGAGCAGATTCGCCCCCGTCACGCCCAGCTTGAAGTGCTCGTTCACCGTCACGAACGCCGATGCGTCGAGCTGTCCGGTCGGCAACGCGTAAACTGGCAGGAACGGGAAGCAGCAATCGCGGTTGGTCAGTAGGAACTTTGAACGCCAGCTATACGCGACACGGGCATAGAACGGACCCTTGTCGTAGAAGCCGGCGAGGTTGACGGTGTGCTTCGACAGGCCCTGGAGCGGAAGATTGTCGTACAGGCCAGCGACGTCCTGCGGCGGACGGCTGCCATCCGCGGCGCCATTTGCGGGCACCGGGTTGGGGATCTTGCCTGCCTTCACATACGTATAGTTTGCCTGCATGCCGAGGCCGCTGAGAGCACCCGGCAAGAAGTCGAACGTCTGCTGGTACGCAATTTCCGCACCCTTGATCCGCGACTTGCCCTTCACGTTGGCGGGGCCGTTGACCTGCACGTCGAACGTCTGGCCGTTGTTCGTCAGGGTGCGCGTGTAGCCGAAATTGTCGACAATGATGTTCGACAGCGTCTTGTGGAACAGTGTTGCAGTCAGCGAGCCAACCTTCGAGAAGTACCACTCGCTGGTCAGATCGAACTGCAATGCCTCGACTGGGCGAAGGAACGGGTTCCGCGATTGCGCGGCGAACTGGAAGTTGCCGGTCGTGTTGCCGCCGGAAGCGCCGACGCCGACATAGTTGCGGAGATCGCCGAAATTAGGGCGGGAGATTGCCTTCGATCCAGCCGCACGGAACAGAAGCGTCGGGGTGACCTGAAGCTTCACGTTCGCGCTCGGCAACCAGAAGTTGAACTTCTGCTTGGCGATGTCCGGTGTGGAGGCACCGTTTGAATACGCCACGATCGCCGCCTGTTGTGCGGGGGACACCGTACAGATCGCAGGCACGGTGCCTTGACCGTTTGGCTGATCAAACGCGCGCTGACAGAAACCACCGAGCGTTGCCGGATAGGGTACGCCGGCCGCGTTATTGCCGAGGTTAGTGGGATCGAAGATCGTATTTTGCTGCGCGAAAGTGATCGCGCCGTTCGAATCGTCCTTCGTGCGGACGAAACGCACGCCGACGTTACCGGTCAGGCTCATCCCGTTGCCGAAATCCTCTACGCCGAAATCGGCACGAGCGTAGGCTGCAAAGGTACGCTCGCGATTGCGATAGACCTCGCTCGGCCGGTATGCGCCGTCAACCGTCACGCCCGTTCGATCCTCGGCTGGCTGATAACTGCCGCCGCCAAGCGCGGTGAGCTTACGCAACAGATCGGTGAATGCGTCATGATCGCCCAGTACAGCGTCAGAAACGAACGACGTACTCGGAGGCGTGTTCGTGCCACCGCGGAAGAAATTGGTGAAGTTGTAAAGTTCGCCTTGGCTAGAGTCGAGCGCCGTGTAGCTGACCGGCCCCGCGGCTGCCCACGTCTCCGACACGTTGCCCCAGTTGTTGTAGTCGACCGCCTTCACGGTTTGTTTGCGGTCGCTATAGCGACCGCCGACCCGAACGTTGCGCAGGAACGCGTTTTCGCTGACGTCGAACTGCGCGTCGCCGCGAAACGCCCACTCGTCGCCCTTATTATCCTGGCGTCCGTTGAAGGCGTCACGGAAATAGACCGAGTTCGGATTAGCAAAATAGCTGGCGGTATCGAAGCCTGGCGTGATCGAGGTGATCTGCGGAATATTGCCACGCAGGTCGATCGACGTCTGGCTGAAGGTCGCGGTGTCGAGAATATCGTCGCGCACCTTAACCTTGGAGCTCACATACTGGCCGTCGAAATTAAGATGCAGGCGATCGATCGGCTCGAACTTAATGTTGAGCGACTGATCCTGCGTGATCGACTTGGAATAGAAGTGGCGGTTGGATTGGGTCGTGAAGATTCCGTTGGGTGCGAACTGCGTCAGCGGGCAGTAGGTCACCAGCGAGCCATCGGCGTTGGTGCCGCACCCGGCGGGATTGTTGCCGAATACCTGCCCTGTGCGCTTTCCGAGCGTGCCACTGGTAAACACGCCGTCATCGTCATAGGTGAAATCAGTACCGCCGACAGGGAAAACCGTGTTGACGTCATTATAATAGACGTTCGGCTCGACAGTGTGCTCGATCCAGTCTTCGGTCGATTCGGCGCGCAGGAACTGGCCGGTGATCAGCAGACTGCGCGAGGCATTCTCATACTGCGCAGACCCTGAATAGGCGATACGCTTGCGATCGAAGTCCTGCGTACGCGATCCCCCGCCGAGTGGCGCGTAGACGACGTTGCGGCCGGTAGGCAGCGGGAAGGTGTCGAACAGCGTCGACTGGTACGGCGTACCAGCGTTGAGCACGCGGCCCTCGCCGGCATCCTGGACGCCGTTGCCGTTCGTATCGTCATTGTAGCGCGGCAGCATCGACGAGACGAAGACCGAGTCGGAACGGCTATAGAGCTTCTGATAGGTGCCGCTGGCGAGAATGCCGAAGCGTCCGGCGCTGCCGAGATCGAACTGCTTCGAAACGAGCCCGACGGCCTGCGGCGCGCTGCGCTTTTCAAGATCAGGATAATTGATCCCGCCCGACAAAAAGATCAGGTCCTTCGCCGAATCGAACGGCTTGCGCGTGTTGATGTTGACCGTGCCGGCGATGCCACCCTCGATCAGATCGGACGTAAGGTTCTTGAAAACCTCGATCGACCCGACGACTTCGGCTGGAATGTCGTTAAAGCCGATCTCGCGACCGCCGCCCGCGGCGAACGCATCGCGGCCGTTGAACTCGCCGCGCACATAGTTGAGACCACGGATGACGACGCCCGAGCCTTGCGCGGAGTAATGCTGCGAGTCGTTGGGGGCGGCGAAACGGCTGATCGACACGCCAGGAACGCGCTGCAACGCTTCGTTGACCGAGCGATCGGGGAGCGCGCCGATGTCTTCCGCGGTGATCGCGTCGACGACCGTGTCGGAGTTACGCTTGATGTTCTGCGCGTTCGCCAGGCTCTGACGGATGCCGGTGACAACGATCTCTTCGCGCTCGGGATCGGGGGTCGGGTTGCCGGCATCCTGCGCGGCGCCCGAGGTGCCGGTGGTGTTGCTAGCCGAACCAGGCGCCGTGCCCGCGGTCGCTGCATCGAGGCTGGTCGCGCCCGACGTCGTGCTCGCGGCGCCAGAGCCGGCGGGTGCCGGCACCGTCTGGGCATCGGTCGATGCAGCAGCGACCTGCGCGGACGACGGTTGTGCAGTGAACGCGACAGCGAGCGCCGATACGCTCGCCCCGAACAGGCGCGATGAAATACTAGCCATGATTACCCCTTCAACATCCACAAGCCTAGCTGTCGCCGCTTATGAAGCAGGCGTTCTCACCGGGCTTTCCCCATCAAGGCGAACGACAATCGCACGCTTGATCAGCGTGATAAGCAGCTATGTTTGCCCATACAAGTCGAATAAGACAAATCAATTGACAGATAATGCCGGACTTAATCCGACTGTGACTTTCATGTTACATTCTCGGATCGATCCTAAATCGGGGAAGAGGATGATGTACGATATGAGGCCTACGCATGTTGTGATCGTCGGCGGCGGGACGGCCGGCTGGATGACGGCAGCGGCAGTGACCCGGCTGTTGCCAAACGTCTGTACCGTTCAGCTGATCGAGTCGACGGAGATCGGCATTGTTGGTGTAGGCGAAGCGACGTTGCCTCATATCCGCGCCTTTGTCGAACGGCTGGGGCTTGACGAGGCCGACTTCATGCGAGCCACGCATGCGACCTTCAAGCTCGGCATCGACTTTCGCGATTTCGGCGCGATCGGCGACAGCTATATCCATCCCTTTGGTACGTTTGGTCGTCCGCTCGACGATGTCGGGTTCCATCATTATTGGCTCCGGCTCGCGGCCGAGGGGCGGGCCGGCCCGATCGGCGACTATTCGATCGCGGTCGCCGCTGCCAGGCGCCATCGCTTTGCCATTCCGGACGGCGCACCCGACGATCTGGCCGCGAGCTTCGGCTATGCCTATCAGTTCGATGCGACGTTGTTCGGCCCCTATCTCCGCCGCTTTGCCGAAGCACACGGCGCGCGCCGGACCGAAGCGCGGATCGTCGGGGTCGAGCAGGATGCCATTAGTGGCGATGTCCGTACGCTACGCCTAGATTCGGGCGAGACCGTCGAGGGCGACCTGTTCGTCGACTGCTCGGGGTTCCGCAGTTTGTTGCTCGGCGACGCGATGGCCGAGCCTTGGGAAGACTGGTCGAGATGGCTGCCATGCGACCGCGCGGTCGCGATGCCGTGCACCTCGCCGGACGGACCCATCGAACCCTATACGCGGGCGACGGCGAAATCAGCCGGGTGGCAATGGCGCATCCCGTTGCAGCACCGCGTCGGCAACGGCTATGTCTATTCTAGCGCGCACATAACGGATCAGGCTGCCGCCGAGGCGCTCGTCGCGTCGGTCGAGGGCACGCCGCTCGCCGACCCGCGATTCCTGAAGTTTCGTGCCGGTCGCCGCCGCAACAGCTGGGTCGGCAACGTCGTTGCGATCGGCCTCGCATCGGGATTCCTCGAACCGCTCGAATCGACCAGCATCTACCTCGCACAGATGGCGATCACCCAGTTGATCGAGCTGTTCCCGCAGCGCGCCGGGTCGGAGGGCATATCCGCCGCCGATCGGGCCGAGTTCAACCGGATGGTCGACATGGAGTATGACCGGATCCGCGATTTCCTGATCCTGCATTATCACGCCACAACCCGCGACGATTCTGAATTCTGGAACCACGTCCGGACGATGGACGTGCCCACGACGCTCGCCGACAAGATGGAACTGTTCCGCCGTGCTGGCCGCGTAACTCAGTATAGCGAGGGCCTGTTCCTCGAACCGAGCTGGATCGCGGTGTATCTCGGTCAGGGGATCATCCCGCAGGCGTGGGACCAGCGCGCGGATCGACCGGGCCTCGACGGTCTCGATCGCGCGCTCGCCAGCTTGCGCGGCACTGTCGCCTCGACCGCCAACGCAATGCCCGACCATGCCGCGTTTATCGCGCGCCGCAACGCAACGATCGCCGCGTGACCAGCCGCGCGCCGATAGCCAGCGTCGCCGTACTTGGTGCAGGAATCGTCGGTCTGTCCGCAGCGGTCGCGTTCGCGCGTGCGCTGCCCGGGCTGATGGTGACGCTGATCGATACGCCCGACGATCCCATGGCGCTGGTTGATCGCCTGCCCGGCACGTTGTCCTCGATCACCGAGTTTCACGACCGGATCGGCCTGCGCGAACGCGACCTGCTTGCGGCGGGCGCGACGCATCGGATCGGCACGCGGCTGTCGGACTGGACCGCTGACGGAGCGCCGTTCGTGCTCGCGCATGGCGAACGCAGTGGTACGATTGCACCTGGCGCGTTTCACCAACACTGGCTGAACGCACGCCGCGCCGGCAAGATCGCTGGGTTCGATGCCTTCTCGGTGCCGGCCGTGCTCGCGTCTGCGGACAAGTTCGTCCATCCGTCCGACGATACGAACTCACCGACCTCGGGTTTCGACTACGCATTGCGCCTAGATCCGCGCCGCTATCGCGATCTGTTGCATGCACTTTCCCGGCATATCGGCATCCTCTCTGTTTCCGGTGCCCTTGCCAGCGTCGAGCGCTCCCCGGATGGGCGCGTCGCGTTGCTGATGCTGACGGACGGGCGGCGCGTCTCGGCCGATCTGTATCTCGACTGTTCGGGGCCCGCCGCGCCGTTGCGCTCGACATTGGATGCGCAGTGGGACGATTGGCAGACGTGGCTGCCGGTTGACCGCCTGCTGCTTGGAACGGCTACCGCCCAGGCGCCGACGCCGACCGACGAACTGATCGCGGTGCCGGCAGGGTGGCGGTTTACGAGCGTACTCCGTGACCGGACATTGACTGGCCTGTCCTTCGCCGCTGATCAGACGTCGGATTCAAGTGCACGCCGCATCCTGCCCGCAGGTAAGACGATCATTCCCATCGCGCCGGGTGTCCGCACCGAACCGTGGAAGCACAACGTCCTTGCGTTGGGCGATGCCGCGGTCGTGCTCGATCCCTTGGCAAACGCCAATCTGCACCTCGCACACGCCGCCATCCTGCGCGCGATCGACCTGCTCCCGGGTCGTGACTGCGCATTGACCGAACTTGCTGAATATAACGCCCAAAGCGTTCGCCAGGCCGAGCGGGTTCGCGACTACCAGGCCGCGCATTATCTACCGACCGGTCGCACGCGCGGCGCGTTCTGGAAGAGGGCATCCCGCCTGCCCCGGCCCGACAGCCTCACGCATACGCTTGAGCAATTCGCGCACCGCGGGCGGCTGCCATTCTATGAGGATGAGAGCTTTGACAAGGACGACTGGCATGGGCTGTTACTGGGGCTTGGCATGATGCCGCACATTGCCGACCCGATCGCCTCGGCTACCGCCCCCGGCACGATCGCCGCCACGCTGAAGCGGCTTGCCGAGGCAACTGCGGCTCTGCCAGCGCGCCTGCCCCCCTACCCCGCCTATCTCGCGCAACTGGAGCGTGGCCAATGACCGATCCGAACCTTGGCCCGATACGGAAGGTCGTCATCGTTGGCGGGGGCACAGCTGGCTGGATGGCCGGCGCTGCGGCTGCCCGCTATCTCGACGATGGCCAGCGCCAGATCGTCCTAATTGAGTCCGACGCGATCGGCACGGTCGGTGTCGGCGAGGCGACGATCCCGCCGATCCTCGGATTCAACCAGCTGATCGGCGTCGACGAACGCGACTTCGTCCGCGCGACGGGTGCCACCTTCAAGCTCGGGATCGAGTTCGTCGGCTGGGACACGGGGGACGATCGCTACCTGCACGCCTTCGGCGGACACGGCCGCGACATTCAGGGGCTCGCCTTCCATCAGCTCTGGCTGAAACTGCGCGATCGTCCCGGTATTAGCGCACTCGACGCGTACGCCCCCTCCGCAGTCGCCGCCTACCTGCACAAGTTCGGCCAGCCCAGCGGCCAGCAACCGCTCGCCTACGCTTATCATTTCGACGCCGGCCTATACGCCGCATTCCTTCGCCGCCATGCCGAGGCCGGTGGCGTCACTAGGATTGAAGGGCGGATCGTTGGCGCCGATCGCGATCCCGACACCGGTCACGTCAGCGCGGTCCGGCTCGATGATGGTCGTTCGGTCGATGGTGACCTGTTCATCGACTGCTCGGGGTTTCGCAGCCTGCTGCTTGGCGAGACGATGAGCGTGCCGTTCGAGGACTGGTCGCACTGGCTCCCTTGCGACCGGGCGGTCGCGGTCGCGACCGAACCGAGCGCACCGCTGCTGCCCTACACGCGAGCGACGGCGCGTTCGGCCGGCTGGCAATGGCGGATTCCGCTCCAGCATCGCACTGGCAATGGCCATGTCTATTCCAGCGGGCATATCTCGGATGACGAGGCAAGCGCGCTGCTGCTCGCCAATCTCGATTCCAAGCCGACAGCCGATCCGCGACAACTTCGTTTCAAGGCGGGGCGGCGTACAAAAATGTGGAAGGGCAACGTCGTCGCGCTCGGCCTTGCCGGCGGGTTCCTTGAACCGCTCGAATCGACCAGCATCCACCTGATCCAGACGGGGATCTCGAAGCTGTTTGCGCTGTTTCCCGACCGCAGTTTCTCCGATGTTGAACGCGACGAATACAACCGGCTGATGGGCGACGCCTACACCTCGGTTCGCGACTTCATCATCTTGCATTACCATGCCACCCGCCGCGACGATTCCGCGTTCTGGCGGCGTGTCCGGACGATGCCAATCCCCGACAGCCTGACGCGCAAGCTCGCGCTGTTCCGTGAAAAGGGCCGCATCTTCCGCTACGATGACGAGCTGTTCGGCATTCTGAGCTGGGTGCAGGTGTTGCTTGGGCAGAACGTCACCCCGGTCGGCTATGATCCGATCGTAGATGCGTTGGATGCCGATCGGGTTGCCGACGCGCTGCGCGAGATGCGCGCCGCGACGTTGCGTACCGCGAAAGCCCTGCCGGACCATGCGGAATTCGTCGCCCGGCACGCGCCGTTCGATCGCCACCAGGAGTTTGCCAAATAATTTGGCTTTTTCTCTCGGGCGTGCTTTTTGAGGCCTGATTGTGCAGCCCGGCCAGAGATCCGGCTGCCGAAAAAGGGGATGACTGATGACCGAACGTTCGATCCGTATCTTTGGCGCTACTGCGTTCGCGTCGTTGCTCGCGTCTACCGCTGGCGCCCAGACAGCACCTCCTGCCCCGCTCCCCCCAGGCTATGCCGAGCGCGACCTCGTTCGGTCGGAATGGCCGGTGCAGGTTCGCCAGTCGCTGGGACAGGTCGCACCGCAGGACCCGGCTACACTTCCGCGCAGCCGTGCCCCCTTGTCGAAGCCCGTTGCCAAGCCCGTACCGCCTGGTCCGGCACTGGCGAAGCGCTCGCCCGGATCGTGGACCGTCGCCGGCTGGCGGCTCGCCGAAGCACCCAGCGTTCGGGCGAACGGTGCCGCAGTATCGCGCGTAGGCTATGACGCCGAATCTTGGTACGTCGCCACCGTGCCCGGCACCGTGCTAACCACGTTGGTCGACCGCGGCGTCTATCCCGATCCCGCCTTCGGGCTGAACAACATGGCGATCCCCGAGCGCCTCGCCCGCCAGGATTACTGGTACCGCACCGAAATCGAAGTGCCCGCCGAGACCGTCGGCAAGCATCTCGAACTGAACTTTAAGGGCGTGAACTACGCGGCCGAAATCTGGCTGAATGGCGCGCGTCTGGGCACGATGAAGGGCGCCTTCATCCGCGGCCGGTTCGACGTGACGGGCAAGCTCGCCCCCGGGCGCAATGTCATCGCCGTGAAGGTGTCGCCGCCGCCGCATCCCGGCCTTGCGCATGAGGAATCGATGACCGCAGGGGTAGGCGAGAACGGCGGCATGCAGATGCTCGACGGCCCGACCTTCGTCGCGACCGAGGGCTGGGACTGGATCCCGTCGATCCGCGACCGCAATACCGGTCTGTGGCAAGGCGTCGACCTGATCGCGACCGGGTCCGCCGCACTTGGCGATGCGCAGGTCGTCACGACCTTGCCCAATGCCGACAACAGCGTCGCGAACGTCGAGATCACGGTCCCCGTCCGCAACCTGACCGACCAGCCGACGACGGCGGTCGTCACTGCCAGGTTCGACGACGTGACGGTCAGCAAATCGGTCTCGCTCGCACCGCGTGCGAGCGCCGACGTGACGATGGCACCCGCCGAGTTTCCGGTGCTCGCGGTGCGCAATCCCGAGCTCTGGTGGCCGAACGGCTACGGTGCGCCGGCGCTGCATGACCTGACGCTGACCAGCACGATCGGCGGCGCGGTGTCGGATACGAAGACGCTGCGCTTCGGTATGCGGCAGGTGACCTATGAGATTTCGCTGATGGACAAGACCGATACGCTGCGCCGCGTCGGAATCGACCTATCCAAGGCGCGCGCGCTGCACACGCAGATCGTCGATGGTACGCACCAAGGTATCCTCCAGACCGAGAATGGCTGGGCGGCGTCGCTCGTCCCCGGCGCCGAGACCTCGCCCGCGGTGACGCCGATCGCAGGCGATGCCGGGCTCGCGCCGTATCTGCTGATCAAGGTCAACGGCGTGCGGATCGCCGCGCGCGGCGGCAATATCGGCATGGACGACTTCATGAAGCGGACCGAGCGCGCGCGCCTGCTGCCGTTCTTCCGGCTGCATCAGGATGCGAACCTCAACATCATCCGCAACTGGGTCGGCCAGAATACCGAGGAGACGTTCTACGATCTCGCCGACGAACACGGGCTGATGATCCTCAACGATTTCTGGGAATCGACGCAGGATTACAACCTCGAGGCGCAGGACGTGCCGCTGTTCACCGCCAATGCCGAAGACGTGGTGAAGCGGTTCCGCAACCATCCCTCGATCGTAGTCTGGTTCGGCCGCAACGAGGGCGTGCCGCAGCCAATCCTCAACGAGGCGTTGCAGGGAATCGTCAACCGTGACGACGGGACGCGGCTGTACATGGGCTCGTCGAACCGGGTGAATCTGCAGAACAGCGGGCCGTACAACTGGCGTCCCGAGGCGAGCTATTTCACCGAACACGCCAAGGGCTTTTCGGTCGAACTCGGTACGCCGAGCTTCCCGACACTGGAAGCGTGGACGCGCGCGCTGCCCAAGGCGGATTTGTGGCCGATCGGCGATGCGTGGGCGTATCACGACTGGCACCAGACCGGGAACGGCGCCGTCAAGACGTATATGGATGCGCTGGCGACGCGCTATGGTGAGGGCACCAGCCTGCCCGACTTCGAACGCAAGGCGCAGATGATGGAGTACGACTCCTACCGCGCGATCTTCGAAGGGTTCAACGCCGGGCTGTGGACCACCAACTCGGCGAGGATGCTGTGGATGACGCAGCCAGCTTGGCCGTCGTCGGCGTGGCAAATCTTCTCGTCGGACTATGATACGCACGCCGCGTTCTATGGGACGAAGAAGGCGTCGGAGCCAGTCCATGTCCAGATGAACCTGCCCGATCACAAGGTGGTGCTGGTGAATAACGGCCCGGCGCTGGCTGGCGCGGTCGTGCATGCCAAGGTAACGTCGCTCGACAACCGCGTGCTTGCCGAGCAGCGTGCGACCTTGAGCGCGGGGGCGGGTCTGGTGGCGGACGCGTTCACGCTCGATCTTGCGCCGTTGCTGGCGAAGGGCATGGTGCTGGTGTCGCTCGACGTCACCGACGCGGCGGGCAAGATCGTCTCGCAGAACGTCTATTGGCAGGGTGCTGACGACGCCGCCTATCGGGGTATGACGATGATGGCCAAGGCCCGCGTCGCCGCCACCGTCTTCAGCCGCCGGGACGGCGACGAGATCGTGACGACGCTGGACCTGTCGAACACGGGCTCGGTCGCAGCACTCGCGACCAAGCTGACGGTGATGAACGGAGCCGGCACGCAAGTCCTCCCCGCGTACTTCACCGATAACTACGTATCGCTACTCCCCGGCACTCGTCGCCGCGTGGAAATCCGCTACCCCGCCTCCGCGACAAAGGGACGGACGACGGTCGCATTGCGCGGCTGGAACGTGACGCCGACCACTGTGAAGGTACAATGATGAAGACGCTCCTCGCCCTCGCGCTCCTGTGCACCGCCACCTCCGTATCGGCGCAAGACCGGCATCTGTTGTCGCCCGATGGGGCGATCGACGTGACGATCGGCCAAGATGCGGCTACCAAGGGTCCGACCTACGCCATAGCCTTTCACGGGCGGCCGGTGATCGGCACGTCGCCGCTGGGCCTTGCGTTCGAGAGCTACAAGAAGCTTGGCCCCGACACCGCGGTTACCGGTGCTGCGCGCACGAACGCCGATACACGCTATCGCTTGATTGCGGGCAAGACGTCGGCCGCGCGCGATCAGTATAACGAGCTGACGCTGGGGCTGACCGAGACCGGCGGCGCTCAACGCAAGCTCGATATCGTATTTCGCGCGTATGACGACGGCGTCGCGTTCCGCTACCGCCTGCCCGTCCAGCCCGGCTTCACCGACCTGCGGCTCGCGGGCGAACTGACCGAATTCGCCTTCCCAGCCGATTATCGCTGCTGGGGGCTCAATCTCGGCCGGTTCGACACCAGCCACGAGGGCGAATACGACCCGCTCAACGCATCGCAGGTCCGCCCGCACAATCTGTTCGAGACGCCCGTCACCTGCCGCACCGGCTCCGGCGATACCAGCTTCGCGCTGACCGAGGCGGATCTGCGTAATTACTCAGGCTCCTACCTCACCGGTCGCGAGACTGGTGCGCTCGGCTTCGTCACGCGCCTGACGCCGCGGCTCGACGATCCCGCGATCGCGGTGAAGGCCGATATCCGTACCACCGGGCTAACGACGCCGTGGCGCGTGGTGATGCTCGGCGACACGCCGGGCAAACTGATCGAGTCGACGATCTTGACCAGCCTCAACCCTGCGCCGAAGGGCGACTTTTCGTGGGTGAAGCCGGGCAAGACCGCGTGGGACTGGTGGAACGGCCCAACGCTGAGGGCACTGCCCAAGGCGGGCATGAACGACGCGACGATCAAAGCGTATATCGACTTCGCCGCCGCCAACGGCCTGCCGTACATGCTGATCGACGAGGGCTGGTACATCAACAGCGGCGGCGGGCCGGTGGTGTATCCGGGAGCCGACATCATGACGATCGTGCCAACGATCGATCTGCCCAGCCTCGTCCGCTACGCCGCCGACCAGAAGGTGGGGCTGTGGCTGTGGGCGAACTGGCGTGTGCTCGATGCCAAGATGAACGCGGCGTTCGATCGCTATGCGGCGATGGGGATCAAGGGCTTCAAGGTCGACTTCATGGACCGCAGCGACCAGCAGATCGTCGAATTCTACGACCGGATCTTCAAGGCGAGCGCTGCGCACCGCCTGATGCTCGACCTGCACGGCGCGTATCATCCGACCGGCGCGACGCGGACATGGCCGCAGTTCCTGACGCAGGAGGGCGTGCTCGGCGCGGAATACAACAAGTGGACGCGACGCATTACCGCGCGGCACAACGTCACGCTGCCGTTCACGCGCGGGCTGGCGGGACCCTACGACTATACCCCCGGTGGTTTCCGCAACGCGACGCCCGCGACGTTCCGGATCGAACCGCAGACGCCGATGGTGCAGACCACGCGGGGACAGGCGCTTGCCATGTACGTCGTGTTCGACAGTCCGTTCATGGGCGTATCCGACAGCCCGGATAATTATGCGGGCGCGGCGGGATTCGACTTCATCCGTGCCGTGCCCGCAACTTGGGACGAAACCCACGTCGTGTCGGGCGAGATCGGCGAGCGGATCGTCACCGCGCGCCGGTCGGGCAAAGATTGGTATGTCGGCGCAATGACCAACGAGACGGCACGGACCGTAGACGTACCGCTCGATTTTCTTGGCAGTGGCCGCTTCACCGCGACAATATGGCAGGACGGTGCAAGCCCCACCGACGTCATCACGACCACGCGCGTTGTCACTGCACGCGAAACGTTGACCCTTACACTCGCAGCATCGGGCGGCGGCGCGATCCGTTTCGTTCCGATCCGATGAGGACGCTCCGATGAAACCGACCCGCCTGCTGATTGCAGCACTCGCCTTCGCCGTAGCATTCCCTGCCCTCGCCGCCGACCCTACGCCCGAGCAGAAGGCACGATGGGCCAAGGAAGCCGAGGAGCGGCTGCACACCGATTGGGCGTATCTCGGCCGCTACCGCGATGCGAACGCAGCCCTACTTGCTCCCGTCAAAGGCCAGCCACGGATCGTGCTGATCGGCGACTCGATCACACAGGGCTGGTTCGACCAGGTGCCGGCGTTCTTCAAGGACGGCCGGTTAGGTCGCGGCATCGGTGGCCAGACCACGCCGCAAATGCTTGTGCGCTTCCCCGCCGACGTGATCGAGCTGAAGCCCGCAGTGGTACAGATCATGGCCGGCACAAACGATATCGCCTTCAATACCGGGCCGATGACCCCCGACGAGAGCAAGGCGAACATTCGCGCGATGACGGAACTCGCGCAGGCCAATGGCATCCGGGTGATCCTCGCCTCGATCCCGCCGGCAGACCAGTATCCTTGGCGTCCGGGGCTTGATACAGGCAGCAAGATCGTGGCGATGAACACGTGGCTCAAGGCCTATGCCGCGGCGACTGGTTCGACCTACGCGGATTACTGGTCCGCACTGGTTGCACCCGGCACCAACGGCATGCGCGCAGGCCTGTCGTCGGATCACGTTCATCCTACCCCCGCGGGCTATGCGGTGATGGCGCCGGTCGCCGATCTCGCATTCGCAGCAGCGCTGGCAAAGCCCGCGCCCACCCGCGCGATCATCGCGCGGTGATTCTGCTCGCTGGGCTGCTAACCGCCACGATCGTTTCCACCCCTCAAGGTGCCCTGCGCGGCGAAGTGACGTCGGACGGCCGCCATCTGTTCCGCGGGATACCTTACGCCGCGCCTCCGATCGGCCCGCTACGCTGGAAACCGCCGCAACCGATGCGTCGCTGGCAGCGTCCGCGCGATGCGACCAAATCCGCACCGTCCTGCCCACAGGTAGATCATGGCTGGAACACGCAGGCTGCAAATTCCGCGAGCGAAGACTGCCTTTACCTCGAAGTCGCGACGCCCGACCTTACGCCGCGCAAATCGCTGCCGGTGATGGTGTGGATTCACGGCGGATCCAACTATGCGGGTGGCGGCGCGGGTACGATCCAGTCCGGCTTGGTGCGCAACGGCGTCGTGCTTGTTAGCATGCAATACCGCCTCGGCGCGCTCGGATTCCTGTCGCATCCGGCGCTGACCCGCGAGGGGAGCGGTGCATCGGGCAATTACGGTCTAATGGATCAGCAAGCGGCGCTGCGATGGGTGCGCGCCAACATCGCGGCGTTCGGTGGTGACCCGACCAACGTCACCCTGTTCGGCGAAAGTGCCGGCGCGATGGACGTCGGCCTGCACCTGCTCAGTCCTGGATCGCGCGGGCTATTCGCCAAGGCGATCGAGGAGAGCGGGACGCCCGGCTTCGGGACGCCACCGCGCAGCCTGGCCGAAAACGAACGCCTTGGCACATTGATCGCGGTCAAGGCGGGCATCCGACAGACCACTGCCGCGATGCGTGCGCTTCCCGTCGCCAAGCTCATCGAAGCCACCGAGGCTGTCGAGGTGCCAGGGCTCGCCGACAAGAGCTTCATCTGGCTTCAGGCGGTCGTTGATGGCCGCGTACTGACGGAGTCGCCCGCTGCGAGCTTAGTAAAGGGCGGCAACCCCGCCCCGCTGATCGTGGGTAGCAACGCCCGCGAACTGACGCTGCACGGTGGTGTCGCGCGCGCGGACGACGCGATCGCGGAAGCTTTTGGCAACAACGCCGCCATCGCTCGCAAGGTGTACGGCGTGGACACGATCCCCGTTGCCGATCCGCGGCTGGGTGATCTAGACCTGATCCTGTCCAATGACATCACCTTCCGTTGTCCGGTAACGACAATTGCCGCCGCTCGCACGCGCGCGGGTCAGCCGGTCTGGCAATACCAGTTTGATTACAGCGCGCCCGATGCCAAGCCCGTGACGCACGGCAGCGAAATTCGCTACGTGATGACGAGCGCGCACGATCTGGAGCCTGGGGCGCCGCCAATGCAGGCCTATTGGTTAGCCTTTGCGCGCACCGGCGATCCGAACGCTGCCGGACTGCCCGCGTGGAAGCGTTTTGATCTTGCAACCAAGAGTTATCTTGGCTTCGTGAACGGTGGCCCGCAGCCGGGGGCGGATCTACGCGGCGAAGTGTGCGGCTTGCGCAGCGCACCTTAGCGTCAAGCGGGCGTAGCGCAACGAAGCGTTGTTCTCCCGGGACGGTCGCAGGCCAGTGTGGGTCCCCGCCTTCGCGGAAAAACAAGTATCCATACAATAAAGTCTGAATTCGACCGGCGCTGAAATTTTGAATCCCTTCCTCTGCGCGTGTGGACTCCTTTAAAATGGCCAAAGCCGTGCCGCACCGCGGACACCGCTGCTGTCGCCCCACACCGCCTGGACGATCTTCGCATTCCAGGCGTCGGAAAAGGTATGTCGACGCACCGCATTAGGCAGCTGGGCGTAAATCTCGACCACGTTCGACATGCCGCCGCCGAGCACGAAACAGTCGGGATCGATCAAATTGGCGAGCAAGGCGATCGCACGGCCGAGGCGATCGACGTAGCGCTCCAGAGTTGCCGCCGCGTCGGGATCGCCGTCGCGCGCCGCCGCGATGATCGCCGCGCCTTCTAGCGCCTGGCCGGTGACGATCTCGTGATCGCGCCGAAATCCCGTTCCCGATACCCAGCTCTCCAGGCAACCGCGCTCGCCGCACCAACATTCTGGCCCGGGATACTCAGACTCGTTCGGCCAAGGCAGCGGCACATGGCCCCATTCCCCGGCAATGCCATTCGCCCCTTCTATAATCCGCCCGTCGATCACGAGACCACCGCCACAGCCGGTCCCTACGATGATTGCGAACGCCGAGCGCGCGCCGGCTGCCGCGCCGTCGACGGCTTCGGATAAGGCGAGGCAATTGGCGTCGTTCGCCATCCGCACAGGTCGGCCGATCGCGGTCTCCAGGTCTTCGCGGAACCGGCGTCCGTTCAGAAACAGCGAGTTGGCGTTGCGCATCAGTCCGGTTTGCGGGGAAATCGACCCTGGCGTACCGATACCGATCGATGCCACGGCACCGTTAGCCGCCCCGCCCGCCTCGACTTCGACCGCGTGGACAAGCGCGCGGACATCGCGCACCGCCGCGTCATAATCGCCTGGATTTGGCACCCGCAATCTGCTGAGGAAGCGCCCGTTGTCATCGAGCGCCGCCGCCTCAATCTTCGTGCCGCCGAAATCGATACCAATCTGGATCATCGTCCGTGTTTCTCTCTGCCCGATGTCGCGCGGCGAGGATCGGAGTGGAACGCGTACGCGTTATTCGACGGTGCGATTGCACTCGCTCGTCCCTTGCCTCTCCCATCACCGCCCTGCCAGCGTGTTGGGCTGAATCTACCTAGATTGTTGTATATTAAAAGCTAAATTGCATTAATCGCCTCCTGACGTGTGGCCGACCTGCATGAGGATCGCTTCGGAGGGTAGGATGTGATCGAGGAACGGCAGGATTGCCGCACCGATCGCGGGGGCATCGTTAGACATCGTCGCGCGGACGACCCGCGCCGGAGACGGCAACCTTGAATCGGCAAGCATGACGTTCAAGCGCTTGACGAGTGCATCGACGAGCGTGGCCGGCAGACGCCCACCGATCAGCACTGCGCCGGGATCGACCAGGCAGCTGACCGCGATCAAGGGCTCGATCAGCGACTGCGCTGCGTCCTCGATCCAGCGTTCGACAATTAACGCCACCGTGGCGTCTTCGCGGGTCAGCGCTTCGACTGTGTCGATCTCGCACCCGCCAGCGTGTAGCCTTGCATAGAGGGCAGATAACGATACGGTTTCCTGCACCGTCTGCCGTCCTGCGCGCCGTGTCATATCGGGCATGAAGCCGATTTCACCACTACGTGCGCCAGCACCGCGAAAGTAGTTGCCGTCGATCACCAAACCGCCGCCAAGTCCTGCGCTCACCAGCACATAAAAAAAGCTACTCAGAACCATGCCCGATCCGAACTGCGCTTCGCCTATCGCGGCCGCAGCCGCATCATTGTCGATATGCACGGGCCATGGCACGATCCCCTCTACCATGGCTTGGACGTCGACGTCGTTCCAGCTTTCATACGCGGACGGTCGATGGGGCAAGGTCACCCGGCCGAGATCGTCAGGCATCGCGACGCCAACGCCAAGCATGCGCCGCTCGTCGATCAGCTTCGATGCGCGGATGACTTCAATCTGACGGCGTAGCCATCCGGCAACCACGTCAGGCATCGCGAACGCTGCTTCAAGCGTCGCACGCGTCAGCACGGAACCGGCCAGATCGAGCGATACGATTGTGATGTGATCTCGGTCGATATTAATCCCGATAGAGAAGCCCCCAGCGGGATTAATCACGAGTTGAGAGGCCGGCTGTCCGCGCGGACCTTGTCGTCGCCCTGCCTCCCTGATCAGTCCGGCATCAAGTAACCTTTTCGCGATGTTCGCGATCGTTGGCGCCGTCAGTCCAGTAATCGCTGCCAGATTACTCCGGCTGGCTTCGCCGCTAACGCGGATGGCTTGTAGCACCGTACGCTGATTGTAGTCGGCCGCGCGCTCAAGATTAGTGCCGGAGAGGCTTATACCCAAACGCGTGCCTCTATCCAAAGACCTCGGCTTTACATTTGGATGACTAGAATCCGGTGCGCTGTCCTGTGTCGCCATGCCCTCGCGAGTTCCGCCCCTTTCGTGTGGTCTTATACTGGTTATAACGTGCCAGCCTTGGCCGTTACCTGCAACGAGTTGCATCTTTTGGAAGCGTTGGCAGCCACATCCGGCAGAAATAATGCCATCCCGCCGGCTAACGCCAAAGCGTCGTCGTCGGCTACCCCACCGGGACGCCGAGACTGCGGCAACGCCCCCCCCCCCCGCCGCGTGGACATCAAAGGTGATCATAAGGAAGCCTAGGTTTTAGCATAGCGAGCATCGGTTGTGTGGTTTAGGCGGGCGCGGCAAAGCCGGCACGGTGCTTATTTGGCATTCCGAAGCGCTTGAACTCGGCGGCACGCCCCAGTGGCGGTCCCGCGGCATCATATGGGGTGGCTTTACGGGAATGATGATACTCTCGTTTGATCCATACCGGTCCCGAGCAGCCGACAGATGCAATATCTGCAATCGCGAATAATGGAATTTGCATTCGCTATTCGCTGTTTTCCGTTATACTCAGAGCAGGCCTTTCAGGCATCCTCTCCTTAATAACTTTCGGGTCGCTTCGGCGGCCCTTTCTTTTTGCCTGCGTTTTCAAGATCCGCGACGCGCAGAAGCTCGTCGGAAAGCATGAACGTAGGCTGGCCGATCGCCGCATAGCTAGGCTCGTCGGCTCCGGGAGTAGTGCTTCCTTAGATTCAGGGAAATGGTTGTGGATCGGCGCCGATCCATACTCAAAGCATATCCGGGGCGCTGCCAGAGCGCATGCTTCAGACTCCATAGTGCGACGTGCTTGAAGAAGTTCGAACACATCGACGTCCTCCTCGAGGACCATACCCAACCGCGAGGGCTTTGAAATGACATAGGTTCCAGAGCCCCGGGGGACCGAAATGATTCCCTCGGTCTCTACCGCGATCATTGCCTCCCGAATCGTCGGACGCGACACGTTGCAGAAATCGTAAGTTCGCGTTCAGGGGGAGACGTGCGCCGATCCCGAATGCTCCGCTTGCGATACGCTCCTTCAACTTAGCGGACACGCGGGCGTAGCTGCGGATGGAGATGTCTTCGGTTATCATGCCCGAAACTACCGCTACTAATCGGTGACCACAAGCAGACGAGGAAGTTGGACGGCTCAGCGAGCGGCTGCATGTACGAAGAAATCCTACCGGTCGATGTACCTACACTCGGAGGAATGGCGGTTTCTATGAAACGCCGCGCTGCTGGCGGCGCACGCCCAGTCGCCGTGAACGCCAAGCCACCAAACCGAAACTTCCGATTTGGTAGCTGAACATTTGTTGCAAACCTTTCCCTTCTGATGTCCGCCAGACTTTCAATAATACACGGCGGTTCGTTGGGAAACTCGGTATAGACCGCGATAAACGGACCGCGGACGACAAAGGACGAGGTCCCGCCGCTCAGTCGAACTTGAAGCGCACGCCAAGCGCAAAGGTACGGTCGATTAGCAGCGTGCTGGAATTAAACTGCTCGGGGTTACCCACATCGCCGAACTTGTAATAGTTCTGCTGCTTTGCCTTGGTCAAGTTCACCGCGTCGAAGGTCAAACCGATATCCTTGTTCACATTCAAGGTAAGCTGGAAGTCCAGGCTCTTTTCCGGAGCGCGCCAGAAGCCGATCGGATTAGCGAACGACCGGGCTTCGTTGCTCTGCAGGAACCCTTTGCGCCAGACATACGACAGACGTGCGCCAATCGGCCCGTTGTCGTAGGCCAGCGTCGCATTGTACGACAGTTTCGATACGCCGAAGAACGCCGATTTCGTCGATCCCGTGATCTCGCCGGCAGTGTTGGTGAGCGGGATGGCCTGTTCGGAATCCAGGATCGTAGCGCTGCCGGTGACACCAAGCCCGTTCAGAGGACCCGGTAGATAAGTCGGGAAATAGGTCAGACCCAGTTCGACGCCCTTCAGCACGCCGTCCGAAGCGTTCACCGGACGGGTGATGTTAAACGATTCGGTATAGGTCTCATTGCGCGGCAAATAGTTATTGGGGATCAACTCACGCACCGTAAGCGGCACGACCAACCCTTCGATCTCACGGCGGAAGGCCGTCACATAGATCGCACTGTTGCGTTCGAAGTACCATTCGACCGCCAGATCGATGTTCTTCGAATGTGTCGGGGTGAGGTTTGCCGTTCCCGAAGTGCCCGAACCAAAGCCGATACGCGACAAATCGCCCGTGAGCACTGGGTTGGGGTTCAGATCACCGAAACTCGGACGCCGGAGCGTTTCGCCATAGTTAAAGCGGATACGCAGATTATCCGTGATTGCGTAGCGCGCGGTAAAAGAGGGCAGCCACTTCTCGGAACCGTTGGACACGCTCGTTCGGGCAAAGTTGGCACCGCGATCGAAATAGTCATAATCGGTATCGATCGCCACATAGCGTACGCCTGCCTGAAGCTGCAGGGGACGTCCGAAGATGCTGATCTCGCCATCGGCAAGGGCATAGGCGGCCAAGTTCGTTTCCGAGATGCCGAACACCTGGCCGAAACTCAGCTGGTCGGAGAGTAACAGGCCGGGGGCCACGGAGCGATACAGGGTACGGACGGCATCCCGGTTCATGGTGCGCGGATCGGCCTGCACCCAGCTCGTGGGAATGTCTGCCCGACCATCGAAGAAGCCGCTGTTGGTGAAGGGCTTGCCCTCACCGAAGGCCGCAAGCGTGGTGCCCAGCCCCCCCGCGCCCTGGTCGCGCACGTAATTGTCAGCCTTGCGGTCGTCGAAACGGAAGCCCGTCTTGATGCGCCGCAGGAAACCGTCGTCCCAGCCATATTCGCCATCGAGCATCATCGTCAGCGCGCTGCCGGTATTCTTGGTACCGCTGTCGAACAGGTTGCCGACCGTCCATGCCGTCGCGTCGGTCAGCACGGCCTGATTGCCGAAGCTGTAAGACGGCAGCCCACCGCCCGCGTTGAAGTCCACGTCGATGTCGAGCGGCCCGCGATCCGTGCGGATGGCGAAGAACGAGGTCTCGTTCTTGCTGTCCTGATACGTGATGTCGGCCGAGATCTTGCCGCGGTCGGCCACGTCCCACTTGGCGTTGAACGCATAGACATAGCTGTCGGTCTTGCTGGTGCCCGTGTCGCCGCTGTTGAACCCCGCTACCGCTCCGACCTGACGCGACTTGATGATGTTCGTCCCGTCGAACAGCTCGAAGCTCGACCCCGGATTGGTCGGCAGGTTGCCCCACCAATCGACGAAGCTGAAGTTCAGGCTGTTGAACGTCTTGCCCTTGAAGCCGGTGTAGAAGACTTCCGCCGTGTAGACCGAACGATCGTTGGGCGCCCATTGCAGCGCTGCATTGAACGCGCGACGTTCGCGCTTGCCGTAGACATCGGACGCGATGACCGCGTCTCTCGACAGATAATACGGCGTATTCACGCCATTGATGTTGAGCGTGGAGCCCGGCGCGGTGGGCAGACCTGCGTCCAGGCCCGGCGTCCAGTTCTGGTTCCTGTCACCCGGGAAGATCCGCTGCAACGGGGTAAGGCCCGAACCCGCCGCCGGGTTTTCCGTTGCGAACGGCACCATGGCGCCGGCCTGTAAATTCTGGTTGCGGAATTGAGCGCGCGTGTAGCTGCCGTTTACGAGCAGCCCGATATCACCGATGCCGGTTTTCCAACGGTCGCTGATCAGGAGCGCAGCGTTGGGGTTGGCCTTGTCAGCGAGTTCCGAGTAGATTCCGCGCACGAGGCCAGATATCGTAAAACCATCGAAATCGAGAGGGCGCCGGGTCTGTACGTCGATCTGCCCGGCCAGGCCCGTTTCCAGCTGGTCGGCCGAGCGAGTCTTGTAGACGTCCACCTGCTTGACGAGGTTCGCCGAGATATCCTGCAGGGCGAAGGACGTGCCGGCCGCGGTGAAGATGTTGCGCCCGTTCAGCGTCGTCAACGGATCGGTCAGACCTCGGATTGTGATCGTCGCCGCTTCGCCGCCGGCGCGGTCGGTGACCTGAATGCCGGTAACGCGCTGAAGCGCTTCAACGACGTTGTTGTCGGGCAGCTTCCCGACATCTTCGGAAACGATCGAATCGACGATCTGGATAGAGTTCTTGCGAACGTTGAGCGCGCCGACGATGCTTGCGCGGACGCCGGTAACCACGATGTCCTCGTCATTCTGGCCCGCTGCCGCGAGGTCCTGTGTGGTCGTGCCATCGCTCTGGCCGGGCGTTCCAGTCGCAGTGACGTCGGTGCGGTCCTGCGGTGTGGTCGGGACGGCCTGCGTATGGGCCGGCGTGCCGAGCATGAGCGCAACGATCGATGCGGAGCACAAAATCAACGGTTTCATCGCCATGCGGCCTCTCCCTAGCGTGTCCATCCGGCCTTGTTCGCGGCACGGTATTACTCGGACAATCGCTATGGCGGGGCGGGCATCGATGCAAGTATTATTTGTTAATGCTATTGGTAGCCCGATCAGGCGGGCGTTAGTCGGTACAGTCCTGCACTGTGCGGTGCGATTGTCTCCGTCAGGTCGGAGGATACGGACGGGAGCCCGCGCCGTGTCCACAGATCACGAGGGCGAACGATCCCCTCAGCCCGAGCCTATTGAGGGGCACGCGTATCGCCCGGGCTTTATTGTCTGTGTTGAACAAAGCAAGGTAGCGGTTGTTCG
The DNA here is from genome assembly GCF_014194875.1 of Sphingomonas sp. BK481. Taxonomy (NCBI): domain Bacteria; kingdom Pseudomonadati; phylum Pseudomonadota; class Alphaproteobacteria; order Sphingomonadales; family Sphingomonadaceae; genus Sphingomonas; species Sphingomonas sp. BK481. Next base: position 467,538 of record NZ_JACIAP010000002.1, read on the forward strand.
AGCGCGGTCCGCGGGCCGACCATACCCGTGTATTGTCCGTGACGAACTGCGGCTGGTTGTCGTAGCTTGCCTGATTGACAGCGATGACTTTGGGGTTGGTGAGCAGGTCGAGCGTCAGGCGGTCGAGATGGCGGAGGTCGCCGCCCATGATCAGTGGCGAGCGCTATAGACCAAAGGGTCATCAGCGTGTGTTGTTCGTCTGGCGTGAACTTGATGTCGCGCGTGCCGAGCGCCAATCGTCCGAGCGGTAGCATGTCCGCGTCCGGCCAGCCCCCCCGGTACGCGATGCGCGTTCCAGTTCTCGAGCCAAGTGAACTGAGCCTCGAGCAGCGGCCATTCATCCCAGAAATCGTCACTGATGCGCCACATCTGCGCGAAGCGGCGGACATGATCCGCGTGAGGAACAGGCGTTTCGCCGGGCGATAAGCTGAGGATGGTCGGGCGCCCGGTCGCGACGATCGCAGCATGCGCAGCCTCGATCTCGGGGGCATGTGCGTCATAGGGACGGCTCATGTCGTCCATCTTGACCAGGTCGACGCCCCATGAAGCATAGAGCGCGAACACGCCGTCGTAATAGGCCTGTGCGCCGGGCTTATGCATGTCGACGCCGTACATGTCGGGGTTCCACGGACAGACGCTGGCGGTGTCGGCAATATCGCGCGCACGGTACTTCGTCCCGAACACCGGCAGGTTGTGCTCCACCGCCAGTCGCGGAATACCGCGCATCAGGTGGATGCCGAACTGCAGGCCGAGCGTGTGCACCCGGTCGGCGAGCGGGCGGAAGCCCTTGCCGCCGGCGCTCGACGGACACCGGTTCGGCGCGGGCAGCAACCGGCCAAAGCCGTCCATCGCCGGTGTCGACTTGGTCGCGTAGGTGTAGCTGGTCGCCCCAGGCTCGTACCACTGAATATCGAGGGTGAAGACATCATAGCCCGACGGCAACAGCTTCTCCGCCATGATCGTCGCGGTCTCGATAGCCTGCGCCTCCGTGGTCGTCGTCGCAAAACTGTTCCAGCTGTTCCAGCCCATCGGCGGCGTCGGCGCCAAGAGCTTCGAGTCAGCACTCGCGCCAGCGCCTATCGCGGCCGCAGGTACGGCTGCGGCTCCTGCTGCAAGGAACGTCCGGCGATCGAGACCGCTCACCGCAATGGGCCGTTGGCAACCGGTTCGCCGAAATCGGGGGTGCCGTCGGGCTTGTACGTGAAGGTCTGGACGCGGGTGTGGCGGTTGGGATCGAACAACGGATCGCCCTTGATCGCCTCATAGTCGCGCGCGTGATAGACCAGGATGTCGCGGCCGCGTTCGTCGACAGTGAAGCTGTTGTGGCCAGGCCCGAAGACCTTGTGCTCGGGCGACGACTTGAACACCGGCTGCGACGATTTCGTCCAGGCTGCCGGATCCATGATGTCGGCATCGTCGCGCGCGGTCAGCATGCCCATGCAGTATCGAGCGTCGGTCGCACTCGCCGAATAGGTCATGAACAGCTTGCCGTTGCGCGCCAGCAGCGCGGGCGCCTCGGCGACCTTGAAGCCGCGGATCTCCCAATCAAGCGTCGGCACTGCCAGCCGCGCGGGCTTCGCCGCCAGCGTCAGCGGGGTTGCGAGCGGTGCAAGATAGAGGTTGCTGTTGGTCTCGATCCCCGGCTCGCGCTGTGCCCAGGCGAGATAGCGCGTGCCGCGGTGAACGAAGCTGGTCGAGTCGAGCGTGAAACTGTCCCACGGCGTCGTCAATTGCCCCAGCACAGTCCAGTTGCCGGTCATCGCGTCGGGTCCGTCGCAGACCACCGCGAAGGTGCGGATACGGAAAACGTCCTCGCCGCCGCCGCTCGGGCCTGCCGCGAAATACATGATCCAGCGGCCGTCGATCATGTGCAGCTCGGGTGCCCAAAGAAAACCGGACATCGGCCCGGTTTTCTCATGCCGCCACAACACGCGCTCCTTGGCTGTCGACAGCCCTGCCAGCGTGCGCGAGCGGCGCAGTACGAGCCGATCGTATTGGGGCACCGAGCCGGTCATGTAATAATAGCCGTCGGTGTGCAGAAAGACCTGTGCATCGGCACGCTGGCGGACCAGCGGGTTGACCGGCAGCGGCGCTTTGGCCGCAAGCCGCGCGAGGGCGCCGCTTGCGGTCGCTGCGCCGGCACCGGCCAAGAACAGCCGTCGTGTGAAATTCATCATCATGGTCGGTTCTCCGCAATTGGCCAGCCATCTGCACCCCAGGCGATCGGTGCGATGCGCAACGTCGGGGTGCCTTTGGTCTGGGAATCATAGGCATGGTAGACGACATAGTCCTTGCCGTCGGTATCGTGCATCACGCCGGGGTGGCCGGGTCCGCGAAAGCGCTGCGTTTCCTGCAGGTCGGCGCGCAGGAAGATCGTCCCCCCGCCCTGCATCATCGCGCTGCCGTCCTTGCCGAGATACGGCCCGGTGATCGCCTTCGATCGGCCGACGACGGTGTAATAGGTGCTGTTCACGCCCTTGCAACAATAGTCGTAGCTCGCGAGCAGCCAGTAATAGCCGCCATGGGCGATGATGAACGGCGCCTCGACCGGGGCGGGTCCGCCGGCTGGTGCGGGGCGGCGCGCGATCGCGTGAGGCTTCTCTACGGGGTCGAGTAGCTTGCCGGTCTTCGGGTTCAGCGCGAACAGCTTGATGCCGGTCCAGAAGCTGCCGAGCGATAGCCATTCGCGGCCCTGCGCATCGACGACATGGTTGGGATCGATCGCGTTGAAATCGTCCTTGGGCGTCGACATTACCACGAGCCCCTCGTCGCGCCAGCCATAGTCGGGCGCCTTGGGGTCGAGCGTCGGGCTGGTCGCGAGCCCGATCGCCGAGCGGTTCGAGCCGAAGGTGGAGACCGAATAATAAAGCCGGTACCGCCCGTCCCCGCTGCGCGAGATGTCGGGTGCCCACATCCCCTTGGTGCCCGGCACCGCTTTGGTCGCCCAGTCGGGCAGGCGCGACAGCGGCGGCGTACCCGCGGTCCAGTGGACAAGATCGGGCGAAGTGCGCGCGCTCAGCATCTGGCCGTCGAGCCCTGTGCCGTAGACGTAATAGGTATCCCCCGCCCGGATAATTACCGGGTCGTGAACGGGCACGATATCGCCGGTTAGACTGGCGTTTAGTGTCGGCGGCGCATCGGCGGTTTGCGCCAGCACGCTACTCGCGAGCGTCAGCGCGATCAGCCCGGTCGCCCATTTCGATGCGGCCATCGTCTCTCTCCCGGTAGGTACGCCCGCCGGTTGCTCCGGCGGGCGTCACGATCACTTCAGTTCGAGCATCACCACCGACATTGGTGGCAACGTCACCGACAGGGTGCCACCGCTCAGGCTAGCTCCAGTGAATGCCTTCGGTGCGACCGCGTTGGGCGCCTCGAAGCTGTTGAGCGCAGTCATAGTCGGCGCGGTCAGCACCTGCCCGGTGACGGTCTGCGCCGTCACGCCCGGCAGCGCGGCGGACACGCTGGTAGGCTTGTTCGGATCGAGGTTCGAGAGCGCGATCCGCACCACGCCGTCCTTGCCGCGGACGGAAGATGCGCTGACCGACGGCATCGTCCACTGGTCCTTGTTGTACCAGGGCGACTTGATGTCGATCGGCAGGACAGTGCCGTCCATGTACGGCTTGTACATCGCGAACACGTGATAGGTCGGCGTCAGCACCATCTTGCTGCCGTCGGTCAGGATCATCGCCTGCAGCACGTTCACCATCTGCGCGATCGCGGTCATCTTCACACGGTCGGCATGCTTGGCGAAGATGTTAAGGTTGATTGCGGTGACCAGCGCGTCCCGCAGCGTGTTCTGCTGGCGCAGGAAACCGGGGTTGGTGCCCGGATCGCCGGCATACCACGTGCCCCACTCGTCGACCGCGAGCCACATCGTCTTCTTCGGATCGACCTTGTCCATGATCGCCGAATGTTTGGTGATCAGCTCGTCCATCCTGAGCGTCTCGGACAACGTCTCGGCCCAGCCGCGCTCGTCAAACACGGTCGCGGACGCACGCGGCGGCCAGCCACCGGGGATCGTATAGTAATGCAGCGACAGCGCATCCACCTTGCCGACCAGCTCACGCGCCATTGTCTCGGTCCAGTGATAGTCGTCGACGTTGGCACCGCTCGCAATCTTCATGACGCGCGTATTTGCGGGCGCCTTGATGAAGGTGGCGTAACGTCGCGTGACGTCGGCGGCATACTCCGCGCGCATGTTGCCGCCACAGCCCCACAGCTCGTTGCCGACGCCGAAATACGGCACTGCCCACGGCGCCTTGTGGCCGTTTTTCGCGCGTTCGTCGGCTAGAGCACCGGCGGGCGAGGTCATATATTCGACCCACTCCGCCATTTCCTGCGGCGTGCCGTTGCCGACGTTGCCGGCTATATAGGCTTCGGCGCCCAGCTGTCCGGCAAGCTCCATGAACTCGTGCGTGCCGACCGTGTTTGGCTCGGTCACGCCGCCCCAATGCGTGTTGATCTTGGTCGGGCGCTTAGCCTTGGGACCGATCCCTTCTCGCCAGTGGTATTCGTCGGCAAAACAGCCGCCCGGCCAGCGCACCACCGGCACGCCTATCCCGCGAAGCGCGGTGACGACGTCAGTACGAAATCCGCGGACGTTGGGAATCTTCGACTTGTCCCCAACCCAGAGCCCGCCATAAATGCCGGTGCCGAGATGTTCCGCGAACTGCGTGAAGATGCGGCGATCATAGGTCGGGCCGGGCGTGTCCGCATGGACGGTCACGATTGCCGCAGCCGGAGTGGGTGCGTCGGTCTGCGCGGTTCCGATACCGGCGGTCGAGAGCAGCAGCGCGGCGGCGAGACCCTTCAGGGTACGGGTCATTTTTGCCTCAATCATCGAAAGCCTCCACGGATGTGCGGGTGCCGCGCAGGAACGCGTCGGCGACGAGTGTGAATGGGGTCGTGTCGACGTCGCTGCGGCCACCGCGAATGAGCGAGGCGAAGCGGGTGTAGAGGCCGGGATATTCCTCGTCGTCGTTATGCACGGTGCCGCTCGGCAAGGTAAGCACCGCGCCGCCCTTGGCGAGGCTTAGCGTGCCGTCGTCGGTCTCGACGACAATGTCCCAGCTCTGCGGGCCGGTCTGGCGCCAGTCAAGGTCCATGCTGATCGGCGTTCCGGCAGCACTGCGGAAGGTCAGGTCAGCGGCGATCGGCGCGGCGCGGTTGGCGGGCGTCGACAACGTCGCGGCCGTGAGGAAGAACGGCTGCGGCAGGATTTCGGTCGCGATCGAGAGCGCGTTGATGCCGGGATCGAAGACGCCAAGCCCACCCGGCTCCCAGATCCACGCCTGCCCCGGATGCCACACGCGAACGTCTTCGCGCCAGACGATCGACACGCGCTCGATCTGCCGCTCTGCGAGCCACGCCTTGGCCGGCGCGACGCCTGCTGCGAACCGCGAATGCCAGCCGGCGAACAGCGTCGTTCCCGTCTCGACAGCCTGTGCTTCGAGCGCATCGACCTCGGCCAGCGTCGCGCCGGGCGGCTTTTCGAGGAAGACGTGTACGCGCTTGGTGAGCGCCATCGAGGCCAGCTCGTAGCGCACCTGCGGCGGCGTGCAGAGCGCGATCGCGTCGATCGCCGGACCGTCGGCGAGCAACGCCTCCAGCGACCTGAAGTTGGCGACGCTCTCGACGCCCTCGACGCCCGCATCCCGCGGGCTGACGCTGGCGACGAGGTTGAATTCGGCGTTACCTGCGATCGAGGGCAGATGCTGGTCGCGGGCGATCTTGCCCATGCCGACGACGGCGATACGAATTGCGGCCATGCTCAAAGCGCCTTTACCGCGACCGGCTGCGGGGCAGCCCTGGTCAGCGTGTTGCGCAAGGGCAGCGTGAACGGCGCAGCCTCGATCTCGAACACATCGCCTTCGCGCGTCGTCACGCCGTCGGCGAACGACAGCGTCGCTGTGCCAAAGAAGTGGACGTGGACGTCGCCCGGACGGCGGAACAGATCATATTTGAAATGATGCGCCTCGAGGTTGGCGATGCTGTGCGACATGTTCGCCTCGCCCGAGAGGAACGGCTTTTCCCACAGCAGTGCGCCATCGCGGTGGATGCGGCTCGTCCCCTCGATATGCTGGGGCGGCGTGCCAACCAGCAGTTCGGGGCCAAGCGACGCCTGGCGCAGCTTGGAATGCGCCAGCCACAGGTAATTGTGGCGCTCCGTGACGTGATCGCTGAACTCGTTGGCAAGGCACAGGCCGAGCCGGAACGGCATGCCGTCGGGACCGATCAGGTAGATCCCGGCAAGCTCGGGCTCCTCGCCGCCATCCTCGGCGAAGTCGGGCATCGCGAACGCCGCACCTGGTGCGACGAGCCCCGAACCATCGCCCTTGTAGAACCATTCGGGCTGCTGCCCACGCGTCCCCGCTGCCGGCTTGCCGCCCTCGACGCCTTCGAGGAACATCCGCATCGAATCGGTCTGCTTCTCGGCATCCGCAGCGGCGCGGTGCATCTTGTCGCGGCCCTCGGCCGAACCGAGATGCGTCAGGCCGGTGCCGGTCATGATGAGGTGCGCCGGATCGACATGATCGATCGGCGAGGTCAGGCGGCCCGCGGCGAGTTCGGCGGCGATGTCGACGCTCGCGCCCGTTCCACAGGTCGCAACTGCGCTGACGAGATCGGTGCCGTCGGCGATCGCGCGTTCGGCGAGCGCACGGACGTTGTCTATGCCGGTAACGAACGCGGCCCCTTCACTGGTGGCCGCGATCACCGATCGCGTGCCGTCGACGCCAACATGCTGCAACAGGCGCAAAGTCATCACACTCTCTCCTAAGCGGGACGCCGTTGTTACGGTTCGTCCCCGATATCTCGATTTAGTTGGCGGGAACGCCGTCAATCAGCCGCGGCGCGGTCGTGCCGTCACGCAGAACCTCCGGCAGCATTTCTGGCAGCAAATTCTGGTACGACACCGGCCGCAGGAAGCGATCGATCGCCAGGCTGCCGACCGAGGTCGTGCGTCCATCCGAGGTCGCCGGGAATGGACCGCCATGCACCATCGCATGCGCGACTTCGACGCCGGTGGGCCAGCCGTTCGCGAGAATGCGTCCAGCCTTGCGCTCGAGCAGCGGTATCAGCCGCGACGCCACGTCGGCGTCGCCCGCGTCCATCTGGATCGTCGCAGTCAGCTGGCCCTCGGCGGCGCGCAACACGGCATGAAGCTCGTCCTCGTTCGTGCAGCGCACCAGCAGCGACGACGCACCGAACACTTCATGGCCCAGCGCCTTGTCGCTCAGGAACTGCGCGGCGGTCGTCTCGAAGAATGCCGCCTGCCCTTGGGCGACGCCTTCGCCGACCTTGCCACGCGCGATCTCGTTCACCGCGTCGTGGCTGGCCAGTGCGGCGATGCCCTGCTCGTAGGCGGCATGAATGCCGCTGGTGAGCATCGTTGCGGCAGGAGCCTCCGGCAATGCCGTTGCGGCAGCGGACACGAATGCGTCGAGCCCCTGGCCTTCGAGCGCGAGCACGAGACCGGGGTTGGTGCAGAACTGGCCCGCGCCCATCGTCAGTGACCCGACGAACGCCGTACCGAGCGCAGCGCCACGGGCCTTCAGCGCTTCGGGCAGCAACACAACCGGGTTGATGCTCGACATCTCGGCATAGACCGGGATCGGGACTTCGCGGGCCCGCGCGAGCTTGGCCAAGGCCAGTCCCCCAGCCCGCGAACCGGTGAACCCGACAGCGGCGATCCTCGAATCCTGCACCAGCGCGCTGCCGAGCTCGTTGCCGGGCCCGACCAGATGGGAGAACACGCCCTTGGGCAGCCCACACGCCGCGACCGCGGCATCGATCGCGCCAGCGACCATTGCGCCGGTGGCGGGATGTGCAGGATGACCCTTGACGACGACCGGGCAACCGGCTGCCAGCGCCGACGCGGTGTCGCCACCGGCAGTCGAGAAGGCGAGCGGGAAATTGCTCGCCCCGAACACCGCGACCGGACCGAGCGGGATCATACGCAAGCGCAGGTCAGGACGCGGCAGCGGTGCGCGATCGGGGAGTGCCGGATCGATCCGCAACCCCATCCAGCCGCCACGGCGAACGACGCCTGCGAACAGCTTCAACTGGCCGACGGTACGCCCGCGCTCGCCCTCCAGCCGGGCGCGCGGCAGGCCACTCTCGCGCATCGCGGTGACGATCAGGTCGTCGCCCAGTGCGACGATCCCCGCGCCGATCCGCTCCAGGAAGTCCGCCCGTGCGTCATTGGTGGTCGCGCGGTATACGTCGAACGCGGCTTCTGCAGCGGCGCAGCCCGCTTCGACGTCGCCATGGCCATGAACCGCAATCGGATCGCCAACGGTCGCACCCGTTGCCGCCTCGACGGACCAGAAGCCTGTATCGTGAACCTTGTTCGCAAAAAACACGTCGGCCATATGGTATTCGCTCCTTATACTCTGACATATAAGGCTCGTTTGAGTTTGGCAATCTACGACATTCCTCCATCTGGAACGGCGTGGTATCTGTCGAACAGGGAGCGCGAATGACTAAGACTCAAGACGTTAACGACGTCGTTGATGCGATCAGTGAACCGCCGCGGGCCACCCGTGGTACGGGAAGACGGTTGCACGGGGCCGTTGCTCACAAGCTGGGAACGGCGATATTGTCCGGGAAATACGCGCCTGGCGACACGCTTTCCGGGGAGGTCGAGTTCTCAGCGATGCTGGACGTGTCGCGTACTGCTTACCGCGAAGCCATCCAAGTCCTGACTGCCAAGGGGCTCGTGGAGAGCCGTCCGAAAATCGGAACGCGCATACTGCCGCGCAGCCGGTGGAACTTGCTCGATCCCGACGTTCTGGCGTGGTCGTTTGCTGGCGAACCTGACATCGGATTGATCCGCAGTCTCTTCGAACTTCGCGCGATCGTCGAGCCTGCCGCAGCGGCGCTGGCCGCCCAGAGACGCGAGCGCAGCGACCTCAAGATCATGAAGGATGCGCTCGCGGCGATGCGGCGGCATACCTTGGCCACCGAAGCCGGCCGCGCGGCGGACCGCGAGTTTCACGATGCGGTACTGACCGCGACGCGCAACGACGCATTGATCGTACTGAGCGCGAGCATCGGCGCCGCGGTCGGTTGGACGACGCAGTTCAAGCAGCGCGCACGTGCCCTGCCTCGCAATCCCATCCCGGATCACGCGCTGGTCTACGACGCGATCGCTGCAGGCGATGCGAACGGTGCCAGCAGGGCGATGCGAACCCTGGTCGATCTGGCGCTGGAGGATACGAAGCTGGCGATGGCGCGCTGATCGCACGCCACCGTCGTCTCGGCTTCCTTTGCTCTGACTAAGCGGAGCCTTGGTTAAGCTGAACTCTGATTAAGGAACGGGAACGGGATCAGGCGGCGCGTCGGTCACGCGCGACCCCCATACCGCGTAGAACAGGATATAGAGTTCGCACACGGCGGTCAGCAGGAACGAGATCTGCAACCCGTAGGTGTCGGCGAGCCAACCCTGGACGACCACTAGCGCGCCGCCGGCTATTGCCATGATCAGCAGCCCCGACCCTTCTTCGGTCAGCGGCCCCAGGCCACGGATGCCGAGAGTGAAGATCGTCGGAAACATGATCGAGTGGAAGAGCCCGACCGAAATCAGCGACCACATCGCGGCATGGCCGGTGGTGAAGGTCGCGATCAACATGACGACGAACGCGCCGATGCTCGCCACCGCCAGCACGCGCTCGGCGGGGATCGTCCGCATCACTACGCTGCCGACCAGCCGCCCGACCATCATTCCGCCCCACAGGACGAACAGGTAATGCGAGGCCTGCTCGTGCGTGAGGTTGCCGATGTCCGGCTGGCTGACGAAATTGATGAACAGGTTGGCGACGCCGATCTCGGCGATAAGATAGATGAAGATCGCCGGAATGCCGAGTACGAGGTTGCGGTGCGACCAGAGTGACAGCCCCTTGCGCTCCGCCTTTGCCGAGCGCTGCGTCGATGCGCCCATCGCCGGCAACGGGAAGCGCGCGATGACGATCGCGAGCACCACCAGTACGCCGGCGACGATAAGATACGGCAACACCACCGACTGTGCGTCGGCGAGCCGTTCGGCCGGCGTGAGGACTGCCGTTGACCCAGCAACCGCGGTACCGGAGGTTGAGCGGCCGAGGATCAGATATCCACCGAACAGCGGCGCGAGCGTGGCGCCCGCCGAGTTGAACGCCTGGACCAGGTTGAGCCGCGACGAGGCGGTCTCGGGCGGACCGACGACGGCGACATACGGGTTGGCGGCGACCTGCAGCAGCGTGATCCCACTCGCGATCACGAACAGCGCGAATAGCGTGACGCCGTAGGAGGGCAGCCGCGCGGCGGGTACCATCATCAACGCTCCAACCGCCATCAGACCCAGCCCGAACACCATCGCGCGCTGGTAGCCGACCCGTTCGATCAGCTTGGCCGACGGGATCGACGCGAAGAAATAGGCGATGAACCAGACGCTCTCGATCAGCGTGGTCTGTGTGTAGCTGAGGTCGAACACGCTGCGCAGGTGCGGTAGCAGCGTGTTGTTGATGACGGTGATGAAGCCCCACATGAAGAACAGACTGGCCAGCAGCGTCAACGCGGATCGGTAGCTTGGCCCCCCGCTTGGCGGCACTTGTGTCGCAGCACCCTCAACCTGTCGTTGCATCTGTATCGGCATCGCCATAATCGTTCATCCGCCGTGCCATGTCGGCGACTGATCGACGGACTATGGTCGATCGTCTTTTCCCGCACGGCTTGCCCAGAAATATATTGTCTGACTATATAGCCGCATAAGGCGCGTCAACGGCGCCGAACGATTAAGGACGGGATGCGCGCAATGATTAAGTCGGTGTCGAAGTCGGGGATCATACTATCAGTCGCACTGGCGGCGCTGACGGCTCAGGCCGCCAACGCCGCGACGGCCAAGCGCGGTGCATTCGGCACCCTGCCCGACGGTACCGCGATCGAGGCGGTGACGTTGACCGGCAGCAACGGCGTCAGCGCGAGGATCATGACGCTCGGCGCGACGCTCCAGTCGTTCAGCGCGCCCGACCGCAACGGCAAGACGGTCGACATCACGCTCGGCTATGACGATGCTGCAAGCTATGTCAGCGCACCGAACTTCTGGGGCCAGACGGTCGGACGCTATGCCAATCGGATCGCCGGTGGCCGTTTCGAGCTTGACGGCAAGGCGTATCAGCTCCCGCTCAATGACAAGACCAACAGTTTGCATGGCGGCACTACCGGTTTTGACAAGCGGATCTGGAAGATCGTCTCGGTCTCGAACGGCGCGCAGGCGAAGGTCGTGATGACGATGACCAGCCCGGCAGGGGACCAGGGCTATCCGGGCACGCTTGCGGTCAAGGTCGCCTATGCGCTTGACGACAAGGGCGGACTGACGATCGACTTCGATGCGACGACCGACGCGCCGACGATCGTCAACCTGACCAACCATGCGCTGTTCGACCTCGCCGGCGAAGGCTCGGCGACCGGGATCTACGGCCAGCGTCTGACCATCCGCGCCCGCCGCTATACGCCCGTCGATGCTGCGCTGATCCCGACCGGCGAGTTGAAGCCAGTAGCCGGCACCGTGTTCGACTTCACCAAGGGCCGTGCGCTGTCAGATGGCATCCGTGACGGCCGCGATCCGCAGATCGTCATCGGCCGCGGCTGGGACCACAATTTCGTGCTCGACAAGGGCGCGAGCGCGGAGCCCGGCTTGGCCGCCCGCGTCGAGGACCCTGCATCGGGTCGCGTGCTCGAAGTATTCACGACGGAGCCTGGCGTGCAATTTTACGCGGGCAATTTCCTCGACGGCTCGCTGGTCGGCAAGTCGGGTCACGTCTATCGGATGGGCGACGGCCTAGCGCTCGAACCACAGAAGTTTCCCGACACGCCTAACCAGCCGGCGTTCGGCTCAGCGCGCGTCGATCCGGGCAAGCCCTATCACCACCGCATGATCTACCGCGTTTCCGTCGCCCGCTGACCCCCCGCTGATCCGATTTTCAGAAAGCCCAATCGATGACCGACTTGACCACGCCTCTTCAGAAGCTTCGTTCGCGCGCCTGGTTCGACAACCCCGAGAACATCGACATGACCGCGCTCTATCTGGAGCGCTATTTGAACTTCGGGCTGTCTCTGGAGGAGCTGCGTTCGGGCAAGCCGATCATCGGCATCGCGCAGACCGGCAGCGACCTCAGCCCCTGCAACCGCCATCACCTCGTGCTCGCCGAACGCCTGCGCGAAGGCATCCGCGAGGCGGGCGGGATCGCGCTCGAATTCCCGGTCCACCCGATCCAGGAGACCGGCAAGCGCCCGACCGCCGGGCTCGACCGCAACCTTGCCTATCTCGCGCTGGTCGAGGTGCTGTACGGCTATCCGCTCGACGGCGTCGTGCTGACGATCGGCTGCGACAAGACCACGCCTGCCTGCCTGATGGCCGCGGCGACCGTCAACATTCCCGCCATCGCGCTGTCGGTGGGCCCGATGCTGAACGGCTGGCACAAGGGTGAGCGGACCGGGTCGGGGACGATCGTGTGGAAGGCGCGCGAGCTGCTCGCGACCGGCGCGATCGATGACAAAGGCTTCATCAAGCTCGTCGCTTCGTCGGCGCCCTCGACCGGCTATTGCAACACGATGGGCACCGCGACGACGATGAATTCGCTCGCCGAGGCGCTCGGCATGCAGCTGCCCGGCTCGGCCGCGATCCCCGCGCCCTACCGCGACCGCCAGGAGGTCGCGTACAAGACCGGCAAGCGCATCGTCGACATGGTTTCCGAAGATCTAAAGCCTTCGGACATCCTCACCAAGGAGGCGTTCCACAACGCGATCGTCGTCAATTCGGCGATCGGCGGCTCGACCAACGCACCGATCCACCTCGCCGCGATCGCGCGCCACATCGGTGTCGACCTGCCGATCGACGACTGGCAGACTCACGGCCACAAGGTGCCGTTGATGGTCAATCTTCAGCCTGCGGGCGAGTATCTCGGCGAGGATTATTATCATGCCGGCGGCGTGCCCGCCGTCGTCGCTGAGCTGATGAAGCAGGGGCTGATCCACGAAGAAGCGATGACCGCGAACGGCAAGTCGATCGGCGACAATTGCCGGACCGCGGCGATCGAGGACGAGCGCGTCATCCGGCCGTTCGCGACGCCGCTGCTGGAGGATGCCGGCTTCATCGTGCTCCGCGGCAATTTGTTCGACAGCGCGATCATGAAGACGAGCGTCATCTCGCCGGAGTTCCGCGAACGCTATCTCAGCAATCCTGACGATCTCGAGGCGTTCGAGGGCCCCGCGGTCGTGTTCGACGGTCCCGAAGATTATCACCACCGGATTGACGACCCGTCGCTCGGCATCACGACCGACACGTTGTTGTTCATGCGCGGCGCCGGGCCGATCGGCTATCCGGGTGCCGCCGAAGTCGTCAACATGCGGCCGCCGGCGTATCTGATCAGGGAGGGGGTTCATGCCCTCCCCTGTATCGGTGACGGCCGGCAGTCAGGGACGTCGGGGTCTCCGTCGATCCTCAACGCCTCGCCTGAGGCCGCGGCGATGGGCGGCCTTGCGCTGATCCGCACGGGCGACCGCGTCCGCATCGATCTCGCCAAGGGCAGCGCCAACGTGCTGATCTCCGACGAGGAACTCGCCGATCGCCGCCGCGCCCTCACCGCTGACGGCGGCTATGCCTTCCCGCGTTCGCAGACGCCTTGGCAGGAAATCCAGCGCGCCACCGTCGGCCAGATGGAAACGGGCGCGATCCTCGAGGGTGCCGAGAAGTATCAGCGGATTGCGCAGACAATGGGGCTACCGCGCGACAACCACTGAACGTCTGATTCTATTCTCCGTCGATAGAACGGGGGCGGTGGTGTGCGGAAGGTCCATCCAACTTTAAATCCCGGTGATGCGCGTCAGGCTGAACTTGCCGCGAACGTTCTCGAGCCGGCGCATCAGGAACGTGCCTTGGCCCATCCACTGCTTGATGGTGCCGAAGGAATGGTCGACGCTGTTTCGTCGGTGGTCGAGCACATCGGTGCGCAGGGCCAACCGCGCCGCCATGCGGTCGAGAACGGCCTCGTTCTCCAGGCGCGAGACGCGGCGGAATGACTGAGTGCAGCGCGACTTTAGCGAGCACGCCTTGCAAGCATCGCGGTTGGCATAGTCGACCTTCACATTGTCGCGTGACTTGCCCCTGTACCGCGGCGAGAGCGTTGCCCGAGCCGGGCAAACGAAGACGTCTCGGTCTGGCTCGTAGCGGAACACGTCCTTGCCGAAGAAGCCCTCGCGCACGGCGGGACCGCGGATTGGCTTTGGCACATAAGCCGTAACCCCGATCGGCAACGGCCTCGATCCGCTCGACGCCGAGCACTTCCATCGCCGCTGTCGCAATCTGCGCGAGCAGGCCGAGATCGAGGACCTGGTTGCTCACCGCCTGCTTGGCGATCAGCTTGTGCTTCACGTCGACGGCGAGCTGGATGTTGTAGCCGACCCCCACTTTGGTCATGCGCGCCATCGCGCGGGCGTCCGGATCGGTCAGCGAGACCTAGTCGGCGCCGGTGCGATCCAGTTCGGCGAGCATCTCCTTGTGACGATCGCGCTTGCTCTTAATGGCGGCGATCTTCTCGGCAAGCTTGCCATCACCATTGCCGGAACCGCCGCCCGGCGTGCGATTTTCGTCAGCATCGCCCTCGTCGAGCCGTTTCATGTAGCCGGCGAGCCTCTCGTCCGCAACCTGGATAGCTTTGACGAGGGACGACCGGGTGAAGTTCCGGGGCTTGTTGTTGACCGCCTTAATGCGCGTGCCGTCGACCGCCACGAGCTCGCGCCCGAACAGATCGAGCTGACGACACAGCACCGCGAACTCGCGGAACACCGTCTTAAAGGCGGCACGGTTGTCGCGGCGGAAGTCGGGAATGGTTTTGAAATCGGGCTTGAGGTGCCGTAGCAGCCAGATGGCCTCGACATTGCGGTGCGTCTCGGTTTCCAGGCGCCGGCTCGACCGAATCCGGTTCAGGTAGCCGTAGATGTACAGCTTTAGCAGATCTGCCGGATCGTAGCCCGGGCGGCCCGTTCCCTTGGGCTGTACACGCTCAAAGCCGGCCGCCCCAAGGTCGAGCCCGTCAACAAAGGCCTCAATGAACCTGACCGGATTATCCGGTCCTACATAATCATCTACCGCCTCGGGCAGCAGCAAGAGCTGCGAGCGGTCCGCTCCAGACAGATGCGCCATGCCAGAAACATACCATGCGCTGCGATCCGCGGGAATCCTCAGACCGAGTTCTCACACAGTCTGTTTGATCTCTACATCAAAATCGAGAGAGCCAATGGCAAACCAACGCCCCGCTAGTTAGCTTGGTATCAAGGTTATTGAGAGATTAGCAAATGCGACTTCTGGCCATTATAAAAAACCGAGCCGGTGGAGCCGGCGTATCAACTCATATAGTGTACTCTCTCGGACGGCCCATCGATGTCTCAATTAATTACGACGCAGAAGCCGTCACCAATCATGTAGAAAATGGCAAATGGCAAATGGCAAATGGCAAACTATACGACTATATAATTCAAAATAATAATCTATCTAAACCTGGGTGTTTGATCCCACGGTTTGATGGTGCGATCCTTTCGTTAGACTGGAAGGAAGCCGTATGGGACAGGTACGTCACGGGAGCGCCACGACCACGCACGCCGTCAGAGCAGCAATACAGCGATCGCAAGCTTCGCTCTCGACGCTGAGCCGGGAGCTTGGGATCAACCCGAAGACGGTGGCGAAATGGCGCAAACGGGCTACGGTTGAGGATCTGAAGACCGGGCCGAACGCCCCTCACTCCACGACCTTGACCGAAGCCGAGGAGGCAGCGGTCGTCGCATTCCGGCGTCACACATTACTGCCGCTCGACGATTGCCTCTATGCGTTGCAGCCGTCGATGCCGCATCTGACACGCTCAGCGCTGCACCGCTGCCTGCAGCGTCATGGCATATCCCGTCTGCCGGACATTGAGGGGGACAAGCCGAAGCGACAGCGCTTCAAGCGCTACCCTATCGGTTTCTTCCACGTGGACATCGCTGAGGTGCAGACCGCCGAGGGCAAGCTCTACCTGTTCGTCGGCATCGACCGCACCAGCAAGTTCGCGGTCACTCAACTCGTCGACAAGGCTGACAGGCGGACGGCTTGGGAGTTCCTCGAACTTCTGCTGAAGGCCGTGCCCTACCGCATTCACACGATCCTGACCGACAACGGCATCCAGTTCGCCGAGCAATTGCGCAACCGCAACACCGCCTGGTCACGCCAAATGCGCTTCGACATGATCTGCGAGGCGAACGACATCGAGCACCGGCTAACCAAGCCGAACCATCCCTGGACCAACGGGCAGGTCGAGCGGATGAACCGCACCATCAAGGAAGCGACCGTCAAACGCTTTCACTACGAGAGCCACGAGCAGTTGCGGGTGCACCTCGCCGACTTCATGGCAGCCTACAATTTCGCCCGCCGGCTCAAGACGCTCAGTGGCCTCACGCCTTACGAATACATCGCCAAAATCTGGACGTCAGAGCCGGATAGGTTCATCGTCGATCCGATCCACCAGATGCCGGGACTAAACACCTAAGGGATACGGGCAGTGGCCTAGCGAGCCCTACGAAATTGGTAGTTTCTCAACATACGTTACCCTGTAGCGCTGAGGGAGACTTAGAACCGTTAAGGTTTTGATTGTAAGCGTAAACACGAAGGAGTTCGTGTGCGCACCCAACAGGAAACGTCCCGCCTGGACGCATTATATCAGCTGAAACTGCTGGATACCCCAGCAAGCGAAAGCTTCGATCGTATTACCAGGATGGCTAGCCAAATATTCGGCCTGCCGGTTGCCGCAATATCGCTGACCGATCATGATCGGCAATGGTTCAAGTCCCGGGTCGGGGTCGATCATCGCAGCATTCCGCGAGACAAGGCACCCTGTGCCGCGGTTGCGGAATCGACGCAAACCTTGGTCATCGAGAACATCTTTGAGCACCCTCATTACGCCGACAGCCCTCTTGGCCGTGCCGGCACCCGCTTTTATGCCGGCGCCCCGCTAGTGACCAACGATGGGTATGGTCTTGGAGCGTTATGCGTTCTAAGTACAGAACCCCGGGTAGCTTCGGCAGCCGAGATTACAGCTCTTACTGATTTGGCCGCCATGGTCATGGCGCAGATCGAACTTCAGCACGCATTTGGTCGGATCGATCCAGTCAGTGGAATGCCGACGAGAAGCCAGTTCCGCGAGGATCTGATGGACCTGGCGCGAGACCATGCAGGAGAGCGCTACATCGCCGTCGTCGTCGACCTGGCACGTGAAGACCAGATTGGCAGGATTACGCGCGTCATGGGCTCGGCACGTGTCGACCAGCTCGTTCATGAGGCTGCGCAGTCGCTTCGAGCCGCGCTTGGTCCGGAGCGAAGCGCCTACCAGGTCGGCGTTGCGCAATTCGCATTCATCTCTGCGCCGGACGTCGAGCAAGGGGCGTATATCGAATTTCTGAAGTCTAGTTTTGAGAGCTTGCGAGCGTCGTCCTCGGCCCGGTTCGTCACCAACATCGCGATCGGTGTCCGGTCATTCGTCGCTGGCGCCGTATCAGTCGATGACGTCATTCGTGGAGCAACGAGTGCCGCTCAGGATGCAAGAAGCACGGACGGATCGATAGCCTCGTATTCGCCGGCACGCGACACAGCACATCGCCGTCAGTACGGTCTTCTACAAGATTTTGGCACCGCGCTCGAGGCAGGAAACCAGCTGCGGCTTGTTTATCAGCCTCGGATCGCTCTTGCGACGGGACTATGTATCGGTGCCGAAGCGCTGCTGCGATGGCGGCATCCACGTCTAGGCGACGTCTCTCCGGCAGAGTTCATCCCGATCATTGAGCAGACGTCACTTGCCCGACCGACCACACAATGGGTTCTGGGGAGAGCGTTGGACCAGCTCGCGAGGTGGAACGACGCCGGGCTGGCCATAACGCTATCGGTGAACATTTCGGCTGCCAATCTCGGCGAAGCGGACCTCATCGAGCGGATCGAGTCTGGTCTGACCAATCGGAAGCTGCCGTTCGGCTGCCTTGAGATTGAGTTGACGGAAAGCGCGATTATGGATCAGCCAGACCAGGCGCTGGACATGCTGCGCAAGTTCGAAGCCGCAGGGGTCTGCCTTGCGATTGACGACTTCGGCACCGGTCATAGCAGCCTTGCCTATCTTCAGCGCTTGCCGGCCCAAGTCGTGAAAATTGACCAAACGTTCGTGCGCAATTTGTCTGAGGCGACGGGATCCGACTTCGTCCTAGTCGAAACAATGATCGGTCTGG
This sequence comes from Sphingomonas sp. BK481, assembly GCF_014194875.1. NCBI lineage: Bacteria > Pseudomonadati > Pseudomonadota > Alphaproteobacteria > Sphingomonadales > Sphingomonadaceae > Sphingomonas > Sphingomonas sp. BK481. Next base: position 485,817 of record NZ_JACIAP010000002.1, read on the forward strand.
CGCACAAGCTCGGTTATCGGGTGGTCGCGGAAGGTGTTGAGACCAACGAGGCAGCGGTCATTCTGAGGGAATTGGGCTGCGAGGAAGCTCAAGGCTTCTGGTTCGCGCGACCGATGGAAGCGGACCAGTTCGTTGCCTGGCTCTCGGACCGGCTGGCCAATACGTTAGCTTCCCCCCTGAAGCCTGAGGGCCCACCAAGCTGCGCGAGTCTACGCATCAACCAATAGTGGGTGATTGACGGCGGCCAGAATCGCCTATGCTTTTGCAGATAATTAAGTGTCTTAGGGCAAGACGCGCCAATGAGGAGCTGCTGATCGTGTTACCAAAAAATGTCGATTTCGAAACGGTCGGACTGTACGACCTTGAGGCCATGGGAAGCGCGGAACGCGATGCCCTGCCCTTCGGCATCGTGGGCTTCGGCGTAGACACGATAGTGCAGGTCTATAATGCGACTGAGGCCCGTATGTCAGGGCTGGATCCGGCCACGGTAATCGGCGTTCCGTTCTTTGACGCGGTCGCACAGTGCATGAACAATTTTATGGTGGCCCAGCGGTTCGAAGACGAACCGGAACTCGATGACGTTTTCCCCTATGTCCTGACGCTTCGCATGCGGCCGACCAAGGTGCGCTTGCGACTGCTCGCGACCGCGCAAACGCCGCGCCGCTACGTGCTCATCCAACGCTGAAGGCTAACCGAATGACCGATACGTCGGGCGAGGAGGAACTCCTCGAATTTCTATATGCCTGTCCGATCGGCTTGATCGAATGCGACGCGACCGGCGAGATTGGCTTGATGAACCCGAACGCCATGCAGCACTTGCTGCCGCTGGCGGGGCCACGTGACGTAAGCAACTTCTTCTCCGCGCTCGAACAGCATGCGCCGGAACTGCGAAGCATGGCGGGAGCCTTTGCGCTGCCTACGGGACGTATCTGTGATGGCCACCGCGTCTTCGTCGACCTGGGACCGGGCAGGAGCGGTGCCACGCCAAAGGTCCTCGCCTGTACTCTGATCAAGCTCGGCGCTGACCGGTTCATGGCAACGCTCACCGATATTAGCCATCAGGTTGTCCAGGAAAACCGCCTGCGACAGGCCGACACCTGGTTCGCCACCCTACTCGACGGCGTCAATGGCTATGCTGCGCTCACGATTACACCAGATGGTCAGATCGCAGCAGCTGATACCCACTTTGCCCGGCAGACGGGGTATGAGCCAACCGACGTGACAGGGCACAACCTTGCCGACGTCCTCAGCACCGATTTGCCTGGCGGCGATCTCCGGCTGGATGAGCAGCTTGCGATCGCCGTTCGCGAGGGATGGCATCTCCAAGAAGGGTGGCAGCAACGCGCTGATGGCGAGCGCTATTGGTGCCAGCGTCTCGTCGTTGCGCGCTCGGCCCGCGACAACGCCGTCCTACCTCGGTTTTCCGTCATTTTACGCGATGTACCGCGTCGCGAAGCCGCCACGGAGGATGTGCGGCGTCTCTTGACATGTGACCATCTGACCGGCGCTGCAAACCGACGCCATTTCAGTCAAGCCATGACGCGTGAGCAGGAAAGCTGGCGCGAACTCCGCCAGTCGCTATCCCTCATCGTGCTCGATCTCGATCACTTCAAGGCGGTGAACGATACGCACGGCCATCCGGTCGGCGATACCCTTCTATGCCGGGTGACCGAGGCGTGCAGCACACTCCTGCCACCACGCGGCATCTTTGCGCGTTTGGGGGGCGAGGAATTTGGGGTTCTGCTGCCGCGCTACGATCGTGATCAAGCCATGGAGCTTGCTGAGCGACTTCGCGAAGCGATTGCCGATGTCGTCATCGAAGCTCCATCGGGCACTCTGCGGGTAACGGCCAGCTTGGGCTGTGCGACCCTCGACGAGACCGAAGGATCGATCGAAGCGCTCATCGCGTTGGCTGACAAACGTCTTTATTCGGCAAAGCGTGCCGGACGGAACCGGGTCTTCGCAGTCGAGACCAAGGCCGCGTGACGAGATCAGGGATTGGGCGGTCCGCAGTGTACCGGATCGCCTGCGCCGTCACGGCCATAGAAGTACAGCGCCTGCGGGATGGATCCTTGTTTTCGATGCTATCAGGTGAATGGCCTGAAGACATGCTCATTGGCGACGAAGGCTTGGGGCTGGACTCGCTCGAACAGCTTGGGGCGCTTGGCGCTCTGGCCGAAACCTTCGGGCTTGATGACACCTCGTTGGCCGCACAAGCCCCGCAAAAGGTCAGTGACTGGATTGACTGGACCATGGCGGGATACGAGGCGGGGGGCTGTACGATAACCGTCAAGACCTCCGGTTCGACCGGAGCCGCGCGACCATGTGTTCATGCTCTCGGCACGCTGCTCAACGAAGCCGCATATCTGGCAAACCGCTTTGCCGACCGGAAGCGGGTAATCGCGATGGTACCCGCCAACCACCTCTATGGAATGATCTGGACTGCGTTCCTGCCGAGTGCGCTCGGCGTCCCTGTCGTCGTGCGACCGCTTGGCACCACCCTTGAACTCGTGGCGGGCGATCTCGTCGTGGCGGTACCGGACCAGTGGCAAGCCATATCACGGATGACGCGGCGCTTCCCGAACGACGTCGTCGGCGTAAGCTCGGCAGGCGTGCTCGATGATCTCGTTGCAAAGGAACTCCTCTCGGCGGGGCTCAGCCGCCTGATCGACGTATACGGCTCCTCCGAAACCGGCGCTATCGCGCTCCGACAGGTGCCCGATGCGATGTATGAACTACTGCCTCGCTGGAACCTGGTACCGCGAAGTGATCACGACTGGGATCTCTCGGACGGCGGTGGCTCGCTTACGGAAATGCCGGACCTTATAGAACGGGCCGGAGAGCGATGGCTGCGACCCGTCGGCCGGCGCGACGGTGCAGTGAAGGTTGCCGGACTGAATGTATGGCCGAACCATGTAGCCGAGGTTCTGCGGCGCGCCGACGGCGTAGCCGACGTTACGGTCCGACTGCACGCGAACGGCCGTTTGAAGGCGTTTGTCGTTCCCGAAGCAGGGCTAGAAGCAAGCGATCTGGCTTTTCACCTCGATCGTTTCGCAGTGCAGAATCTAAAAGATCATGAACGCCCCAAAAGCTTTCGCTTCGGAACCGTTCTACCCCGTAACGCGATGGGCAAACTAGAAGACTGGGCATGATGCATTCACCAATCACGTCGGCTGACAAAGCTTCAGCGGTGCCTTTCAAAACGACAGCCGCCTGCCAAGGCTGCAAGACAAGTACGCCGCTGAAGATGGCGATCACGATGGCGTTCCAGCCGATCGTGGATATCACGACCGGCTCGGTGTTTGCCTATGAAGCCCTGGTCCGCGGCACGGATGGTCAGTCGGCCGGCGAAGTCCTGTCGAGCGTGGATTCCGACATGATCTACAAGTTCGATCAAGCGTGTCGGGTAAAGGCGATCGAGCTCGCTGGCCGCTTGTTCGTTCACGACGGAGACGCGAAACTGTCGATCAACTTCATGCCGAACGCAGTGTACGAACCCGACGCGTGCATCAGGGCATCGCTTGCGGCCGCGCGACGCGTGGGGTTTGATCCGGGCCGTCTGATGTTCGAGTTTACCGAGGACGAGCGCATGCTGGATGTGGCGCACGTTCGGCATATCATCGAGGCCTATCGTGCACGCGGCTTTACTACAGCGATCGACGATTTCGGCGCGGGCTATGCGGGCTTGGGTCTGCTCGCGGATCTGCACCCGGATATGCTCAAGCTTGATATGGCGCTGATCCGCGGGATCGATGGATCGGCTTCACGCCGTACCATCGTTGCGGGTGTCCTGCAGATCGCCCAGGCTCTGGGGGTTGAGTGCATCGCTGAAGGAATCGAGACCACAGAGGAATTGCAAACCTTGAAAGAGGTCGGCGTTCGATTGTGCCAAGGATATCTACTCGGACGGCCGGCGGTGGATGCATTACCGGAGGTGGTGCTAGGTGTTTAGTCCCGGCATCTGGTGGATCGGATCGCCTCATCGGGCTCCCAATCGCTGCGCTAACTACTGCTCGTAGTGCTCACGCTTTGGACTGCGGCAAGCTGCATTGCTGGTGGGCATTCCAGCTGCGCTGATCGTCTCGCTCGCAGCCAAGTTGCGGCGACGCTTCCGGCATTAAAAAACGGCAGCTTACTGGCGCACTCAAACCGGCATGTTATGTCCGACTTTGGGCGAACTTGCCCCGCCTGAGACTTTCCGGCCAGACCCATATTCGGTCGTTCAGCGGCTGCAAAGCGGTTCCCAGCTTCGGTCATTCGTTCAGGCTGGTAACCCGAGGCCCAACTTCGGCGATGGGCTGCGGACCCAACCAGTGTCGCAAGGCGGCGCCTGTGGATATTAGCGTATCGACAGTTAGACTGGTCGCGCTGGAAGCCGCTATGTCGCAGCGCAAACGGGCAAGCCGCCGACGGCGCCTAGCGGCCACTAAAGCGTTGTGGACGGACGTTGCGGCACCGGCGCGCCGGCCGCGGCGAGGCGCAGGCAGGGCGCCGGTCCGCCTTCAAACGACCGGGTTCGCGTGCGTTCGTCGTGCCCGATCGCGTTCTAAGACCTGTCAGGCATTCGAACCGACCATGAACCTTGCCCGTTTGCAAAGGTTGAACTGAGGAGTTTGAATTTTTTTGGAGTGGCTATGAGCCTGTCAGCGTCATCGGCGAATGCCCCGGCATGCCTTATTGTCCTAGCATTTTCGCTTGGCGCATGTGGCAAGATCGAGGAGAACAAGCCGGCCGAGACGGCACAGACGCGAGCCGAAGCCCGAAGACACAAGGCGGCCTGCGCGTCGAGTACAGCCTATGATCGCATGAAGCGCGTCATCTTCGATCAAGCGCGGGAGCAGAGCAACCACCGCAACAACCTCGACACGCTCGAGGCATTCTCCTTCATCAGGATGGAAAAGCCGGTCGTGGAAGGCTGGGATCCGGCGCTCGACGTGACGCGCTGCAAAGGACGCATTATCCTCGACGTTCCGCCGGGCTCCGAACAGGCGCTTGGAGGCGACCGCCGCCTGGCGGCGGACATCGCCTACACGGCTCAGGACGCGGCCGATGCCAGCGGTTTAGTTTATGCCCTCACGGGCGCAGCGCCGATTGTGGGCAAACTCGCCGCATTCAGCCTATCCGATGCGACATACCGTCCGCTGCCCGCGGTCGATACTGAGGTCTCGGATGCGGAGCCGCCAAGCCCGGAGGCGCTACCGACGGAGATCGCTGATCGAACTTCGGCCTCCCAGATCGAGGGTTCAAGCGCAGACAACCTTGCGGCACGAGCCCCTTATTCCTCGGTTGCGAAGACATCAGAAGCACCTGCGAGCGCCTCTCGACCCGACACGGTCGTTGGATCATCGGGTGAAGCGACGGTGCGGACCTTCTACAACGCCCTCGGTACCGGGAGCGGCGACGTGGCTTCTGCGCAGGTGATACCGCAGAAGAGGTCGAGCCGCGCCTACTCGGCCGACGCGATCTCGCGCTTCTACGGCCGGTTGCGGGACCCCTTGCGGCTGACCAGCATCAGCCCCCTTCAGAGTGGCGCCTACCGGGTAACGTATCGCTACGCTGCGCCGGGATTGCGCTGCAACGGCAGCGCCATTGTCCGCCTCACCTCGGAAGGAACCCGACCTCTCATCAGGTCAATCGATGCTACGAACGGCTGCTAGGATGATTGATCGCCAAGACCCGCCTTCAGTCGGAAGGTGCTATCAGCAAAGTCGACACCCAACGGTGAAAGGCTCGGGTATTGACATGTATAGGCTACAAACAGGGGAACCCGTAAAACCATTCCCCTGTTAATTCACAATGGCTGCGTCCTCTCTCTATAAGCTTCTGCGTTCAGCAATCGCTGGGCTCGAACGAGATGTCGACACGATCCAGACCGTCTTCGACATAGGCGAAGAACACGGCCGCAAGGTGCGGCTCCTCGCATATGCCGGGTATCGCAATGCGACGACCGTGCGCCTGAAGGGCAGGATCGTCCGTTACGGAAAGCCGCTCCACGCAGGTGACAACATGCTCGTGCGGCTTCGTGCGATGCTGGCGATTTACAACAGCCAAGAGCTCCCCGGCGTGACCGTCCACGTAGAGGGCTATGGGCAATCGCAGGACATAGTCACCGACGAAGAGGGATATTTCGACATCGAATTGATGATCGATCAGCCGTTACCCGAGACAACGCGGTGGGAGACGGTAACGCTGTCAGTCCCTGACGGCGACGTTCCGGACACACAGGTACCAGTGATCGCGCCGGGGAACGATCAGAATTGGGGGATCATATCAGATATCGACGACACCGTGATTGAAACCGGCGCCACCAATTTCCTAAGGAACTGGCGGCGCGTGCTCATCGAACGACCGGAGGACAGGTTGGCGGTTCCGGGTGCTGCCTCTCTCTACCAGATGATTGCGCTAGACCATATCGCGCCCGCGAGACCGTTCTTCTACGTCTCGTCCTCGCCGTGGAATCTCTACGGATTCATTGCCGAGTTCCTGGAAAACAATTCCATTCCGCATGGTCCGATGTTCCTGAAGGATTACGGCATCGATGCTGATAAACTGATCGATAGCGGACACGATGTGCACAAGCTTCAAGCCATCAGATCGATACTAGCCTTCTACCCCCAGCTTCGTTTCCTACTGATCGGCGATAATGGCCAGCGCGACGTGGCTATCTATACACAGGTGGTCAGGGAGTTCGGTCGTCGCGTAGCAGCGGTCTTCATCCGAGATGTCGACGGTTCCTGTCGCGAGGGTACGGGCGGCACCTTGCTTGCCGAAATTGACGCATGTGGCGTACCAACATTCTGCGGGGCCGGGTTTGAAAATGCGCTGGCGGTGGTGACCTCGCTTGGTCTCGACCGGCCGCGCGAGGCTGCCGGAGCCTTAGTTCCGCCGGCCTGGCCGTAAGCTATCGTGTCTAGCGACCCTAGGTCGTCGTTACTACGTCACGGCCTAACGGGAACTGCCCTGCTCGACTGCTTTGTGCATGCTGCCAAAGCGACTTGCGAACGAACCGTCTACCCTACAACGGACGATCAAAAGTGATGCGCCAGAACGCCGTTTCCGCACCCTCCACGCCGAAATCGTTGTCATTCACCAGCAGTAGTTGGTTCGCCGCCAGCAGAACCATGCCCTCCAAGTCCGCTGAAATTTCCGGATGATCGTCGGTATCCAGTATCAGCGACTTGGTCAGCGTCGGTAGCGGGAACGGTTCGGAAGACGCGCTCAGTTCTTCGAGCGTTGGACGGTGTGCGATGTCGAGGTGTTCCGCTCCGAGCACCTGTGTTGTATCGACCGTACAACGATAGACTTTCGTCGTCTCGGATCCGCGCTCCAACACCAATAGGTCGCCGCCTGGTAGCCACACAAGCTCGCTGACCTTGATGTCGCTGCGATCGAATTTCCCTTTGGCTGTGTCGCGGTGGAAGGCGCCTTCTAGCTCAAGCGGATAGGCGTATTGAGCAACCACACGACCTGTCGGTAACGACACCCGCCACAGCCGCACGTGGCGCCCATGCCTGTGCGCCGCCTCGTCGGGATGCGCCAGTGGACTTTGGAACGCGAGGATCAGGCAGCTTTCGTCCGGCGACACCGCCAGGGCCTCGAAACCGCGATTAAGCTGACGCCGTGCCGCTAGTATCGGCAGGCCTCGTGCATCTGCCCCGGTCGGATCGGAAGAGCCCGGCAGCAGGCGCAACACCATGTGCCCGTCGATATCGAAGCGCACCAGTGCCGGACCGAATTCGTCCCCGACCCAGAAGCTGCCGTCGGACATCGCGACGAGCCCTTCGGTGTCCATACCCTGCGGATCGGGGGCAAGCGGCGCTCCGAACAAATCGAAGACCGGTTCGGACAGCAGCGCATCGCTGCCGGGGTGCGCAAGGCCGCTGATCGGCATTCCATCTTCGGTCGTCAGCCGCAGCTCGCGCACCAATTCAACCTCGTCTCCCACAATCCGAAACTGTGCGATTGCCGGGCCAATGTCCGGCCGTGGCATGACCTTTGCCCCGGCAACGTTGCGCAAGGGCTCCAGATGCACCAGTCCGTAACGCTTGATGGCGGCAGCAACCTTCAGGTTGGGTCCCCGATCGCCGATCGCCCAGAAGGTGTCGGCGGGATCCGACGGTCGTCGGGCAAGTCCCGAGCCGAACCCACTTCGCAAGGTAAGTTTGCCTGTGGGCACCGGCACATCGGCGATCACCGGATCGGTCCAGACCATCCGCTCCACTGTCGTGACCTTCATCGCCCTACTCCCTTTTTGGTCATCTATTCGCCGCAGCAGACGCACCAAGCCCTAGGCGGGTTTCTGCCGGAACAGCGATCCTCCGTTTACGGGTATCGCTAATTTCAGGCCTTTGCTCCGATCCGGAGCTTGACTTTATAAGGCGTCAGCAGAGCTAATTTTGGCGAAACGCAAGCTCGTATGCGAATAGGCCTGGCAAGCCGCCTGTCATGACGAACAACACGGGCTCCTCATTGGGCCATGCGCCTTCTCGGATAGCAGCGATGAGGCCAGCAAAAGCCTTCCCACCATAGACCGGATCGAGCAGCAGCCCTTCAGACCGGGCAACCAGTTTCACTGCTTCGAACATCGCGTCGGTCGGCACGCCGTATCCCTCACCGAGCTGGCCGTCCGTGACGACGATGTCGCCTTCTACAAACGCACTGGCTGGATCGATGAGCGCCAGGGTTCGCACGGCAAGGTCGATGGTGACTGCTCGCGCCTTCTTGATAGGGGCAAGGACGGTGAAAGATTCGATCCGGCCGGGCTCGTCTCCAGCCGCCTTCAGCCCCGCAGCTAAGCCTGCATGTGTGCCAGAGCTACCGTTCGGCAAGATGATCCGGCCAAAGCGAAGCCCTAGGTCCTTCTCCTGCGCGATTATCTCCTCTGCACACACAGCGTAGCCGAGGCAGCCGAGTGGCGAAGAGCCGCCAGAACCGACGACATAGGCGCGGCGCCCCTTGGCGGACAATTGCTCGGCGCGCTCCTGAGCGACCGCCAAAGCATCAACATCAGCTGGTCTTCGATGGCAAATTGCGCCGAACAGATCGTCGAGCAGCACGTTGCCGTTGCGCCGGTAGGCTTCGTCATCGCGCGCGACGGTATCGGTCAGAACCAGCTCGCAAGAGAGCCCCGCGCGCGCTGATGCCGCCGCGCTCAGTCGGGCATGGTTCGATTGCCGTGCGCCTGTGGTGATGAACGTATCACAGCCCTGGTTCAGTGCCTCGCCGATCAGGAACTCCAGTTTCCTGAGCTTGTTGCCGCCCCCACCGATGCCCATCAGATCGTCGCGCTTAACGTAGATCGGAGGGCAGCCCTCGTAGCCGAGCTTTTGCTCCAGCCGGCTTAGACGCTCGATCGGCGTGCACCCCTCTACCAGATCAAATCGAGGAAGTTTTCCAAGGTGACTATGCATTGATCGTTCCGGTCCAGCGGCAGCTATCTCTCGTGACAGCTTCGGGCAACCTCGTCACGCTCAAGAACTCATAAGCGGTCATTCCCGCAGTTGCGCATTAGGGCTAGTTTGAAGGTGGCGATGAGACCCTGACACCTGCGACGACCCAGTTCCGGACGTTCGAGAGGCCATCGCAGTCTCCCAACTTCCGCCACTTGTTCATCTCGTTAGACGGCAGCTTTCCGCGACGGGATCAGCTGTCTGCACGTCCTGAAAAAGGGAGAGATGGGGTCTGGCCACACTTGGGAAGACAGCAGCAAAAGCAGACGTTCCGGGGTCAAGCCACGCCCGCTGCCATCGGCCTCTCGTCTTGCCGAAGCGTCAGAACCTCAACCCCATCCTTAGTAACCGCAACCGTATGCTCGAATTGGGCCGACAGCTTTTGATCGTTGGTCACGACCGTCCACCCGTCTTCCTGAGTAGAGACCTTCCGGGTGCCTTGGTTGACCATCGGTTCGATCGTGAAAACCATGCCTTCGCGCAGCCGCACCCCCGTTCCCGGACGCCCGAAATTCATGACTTGCGGCTCCTCGTGCATCTCGCGACCGATGCCGTGCCCGCAAAATTCGCGCACGACCGAGTAGCCATGCTTTTTGGCGTGACGCTCGATTGCAAAGCCGATGTCGCCAGTATGAGCGCCGGGTCGAACCTGGCCGATGCCCTTCCACATTGCTTCCTGCGCAACGCGTACCAGCCGCTTCGCAGCGGGCGGCGCGTCGCCAACCATATACGTCTTGCTCGAGTCCGCGATGAAGCCGTTCTTCTCCAGTGTGATGTCGAGATTGATGATGTCCCCGTCGCGAACGATCTCGTCGTCCTTCGGCACGCCGTGGCAAACGACATGATTGATCGAACAGTTCAGGACGAACTTGAAGCCGTACTGCCCTTTGCTCGCAGGGCGTGCCGCGAGCTCAACGGTGATGAAGTCCTCGACTAAAACGTTGATCTGCAGCGTCGACATTCCGTCCAGGTCCTGCCCGTCGAGCATCTCGAAGACCGAGGCTAGCAGTTTGCCGGAGACGCGCATGAGCGCAAGTTCGTCAGAGGTCTTCACCATGTCAGGCAGCTTCCGCTTCGATCAGGTGAACATGAACGGTGGCCAACTGTGCCTTGACGAGTTCGTTAAACGACAGGGTCGGGTTCGTTTCGGCAAGCATACCGATCTTCATCCAGAACTCAGCCTGCGCATTGATGGAGCGGCACATCACGGCGCTGGCCTTGCGAGCTTCTTCGTGTAGCGCGCCGTCAATCTTCACAATGCCCATAACCGCTCCTTCACACCGATCATACGAAGCATATACGTATCGTATGCTGCATGGTCAATTGGGCGTGATGAACGAACGACTGAGTTAGGGCTGCGGTTGGCTGGAAAAGATGACAAGTTCTGGGGACGTGCCCGTGCTCCACGGCTTCCGGCCAGACCCAGAGCACGAAGCCGCTGCGCGGCAGTGGTGGTGGCGGTTGAGGTAGCGCAGCGGCGCTGAGGTTTGGTTCTGCGGCAGCGGCGGGAGACGATGGAGTTCCTTCAACGAGAGGAACTCCATCATGGCGACTCTACCGACCGAAGCACCCGTTACCCCGCTTCGTCAGCGAATGCTCGACGACATGGCGATGCGCTCAATGCGGTCGCGTACCCAGACACGACTATGTTCGCCACGTTCGCGCCTTCGCGGCTTTCTTGGCGACGCTCGCCGGAGACCGCGACCGCCGAGGACGTACGACGTTTCCAGCTTCACCAGCGCGAGCACGGTGTCGGGGAATCCGTCATCGGCGCCACGGTATCGGCGTTGCGCTTCTTGTTCGGCGTGACGCTCGACCGGCCCGACCTGTCGCGCAAGCTGGTTCTGGCGCCTCGTCCCCGCAGGCTGCCCGACGTGCTGAGCGTCGAGGAGGTAGCGCGGCTGCTCGAGGCGGCACCGGGCATCAAGTACCGAGCAGCGCTGGGGGTCGCGTACGGCGCCGGATTGCGGGTGTCGGAGGTCGCACACCTCAAGGCCGACGACATCGACAGCAAGCGCATGCTGATCCGCATCGAGGAGGGCAAGGGCCGCAAGGACCGTAACGCGATGCTGTCGCCGCAACTGCTTGAACTGCTCCGGCTCTGGTGGCGCGAGGGCAAGCGGCGCAGCGTCCTGTTGCCGCACGGCTGGCTGTTTCCGGGGCGCAGCTACACCGATCCGATCTCGACCCGGCAACTCCACCGCGCCGTTCATGAGGCTGCTGACGCAGCCGGGATCCGCAAGCGTGTCAGCCCGCACACCCTGCGGCACAGTTTTGCCACCCACCTGCTCGAGCAGGACGTCGACATCCGCGTCATCCAGGTGCTGCTCGGGCACAGTAAGCTCGAAACGACCGCGCTCTATACCAAGGTCGCCACCCGCACGATCCATGCGGTGACGGGGCCACTCGACCGGTTGATGGCGCTGATGGAGGGCAAGCCACCCGCCGGGTGAGCGCGCGATGCGCACCTCGCTCGAGGTCGCCGACATCTTCCGTGCTGCCGGTCCTGCATACCGGACTGCCCACGCCGGGCATCTGAGCCTCGACCAGCTCAAGGTCATGTCGGCTGTCGAACATTGCCGCACCGCTGCGCTCGGCGGCCACACCGAGGCATGCACCGACTGCGGACACTGGCGGGTCGCCTATAACTCCTGTCGCAACCGGCATTGTCCCCGGTGCCAGGGGGCGGCCGCGCGCGCATGGCTTGCCGAGCGCGAGGCCGACCTGCTGCCGGTCGGTTATTTCCACGTCGTGTTCACGCTGCCGGCCCAGGTCGCCGACATCGCGTACCAGAACAAGGCTGCAGTCTACGGCCTGCTGTTCCAGGCGGCGTCCGACACGATGACGACCATCGCCGCTGACCCTAAGCATCTCGGCGCCCGCATCGGCATCACCGCGGTCCTTCATACCTGGGGGTCGGCGATGACCCACCACCCGCACATCCACATGATCGTACCCGGCGGCGGGCTGTCCCCGGACGGCAACCGCTGGGTGTCGTCACGCCCCGCGTTCCTGCTGCCGGTGCGTGTGCTCGGCAAGCTGTTCCGCCGCCTGTTCCTGACCCGGCTGATGGCGCTGTACGAGGCGGGACGGCTCGGCTTCTTCGGCAATCTTGCGGCACTCGCCGACCGCCGCGCCTTCCTGCGACACCTGTCCCCGGTCCGCAAAAAGACCTGTGTCGTCTATGCCAAACCGCCGTTCGCGGGACCGCAGGCGGTGCTCGCCTATCTGTCGCGCTACACCCACCGGGTCGCCATCTCGAAAAGCCGCCTCGTCCGCTTCGACGAGACCGGGGTGACATTACGCTACAAGAATTACCGCAACGATGTCGCCGACCGGCAGCAGCTGATGACGCTGGCCGCTGACGAGTTCATCCGGCGCCTCCTGATCCACGTTCTCCCGAAGGGCTTCCACCGCATCCGCCATTACGGCCTGCTCGCTGGCGCCACCCGCAAGGCTCACCTCGAACACGCCCGCCAACTGCTCGGTGTTGTCCCGCCCGTGGCCGATGTCGCGCCGGTCGAACCCGACGATGCCCGCCCGCCGTGCCCATGCTGTGGCGGACGCATGCTCATCATCGAGACCTTCGAACGCTGGCGCCAGCCCCGCGCACCGCCGCATGCCACCGACCCGACCGGGACCACCGCGCCATGACCCGGCATGGTTCACCTGCATTCCGCCGCGCAGCCTGTGCGCTTCCGGCCATAATGACGCTCGCGTCGACGATGCCGCTCCGCGTGCCGACCAACATCTCACGCCTTCGTCGAAGCCAGAATCCAAGCCAAACCCAGCGCCAGACGGCCTTCTTCCAGCCCACAGATGCCCGCCCGGGCAGCTGTTGCACGCGCCTCAAACCAGGGCGAAAACCGAAAACCCCATAGGCCAGCATCCGCGGCCCGCGGCTTCCTGCTTTGGAGGATATCGTACACCTGCCGGTGCCCGATTTCCTTTACACTATCGGACACTCACGCCCCTCCCCTCGCTTCCCAACTTCGGACGCTGGTTCATCTTTGCGAATGACCGATTTCGAAGGGCGGCTATCCGCTTGCGAATTCCGTGAAGGGAGAGGAAAGCGGCCATCCGCTTTTGGTGCTTCGATCGAATAAGCTGACGTCTAAAGGGACCCTTGTTCTTCCAATCTAGCCGACGTCTCAGTCTCGCGCCGCATGAATGTCCAATCGATAAGGGCTTCAATAGACGGCCCAAGTGCCAGACCGATTTCGCTCAGCGCGTATTCGACCCTGGGAGGAACCTGAGGATAGATCGTCCGGGTGAAGATCCCATCCTTCTCCAATTCTTTTAGCTGTTGGATCAGCATTTTCTGGTTCACGCCTTCGACACGTCGTTCTAGCTCGGAGAAGCGCAAAGGCGCCCGTGCGGCAAACAATTGGAAGATGATCACCATCTTCCACTTTCCCTCGAGGACGCGGAGGGCCTCGCTCGTTGCCGCAGCCCAGACAAGCTGCTGCTGTGGGTCCTCGCATTGCCAGTCACGCTGCATAGGTCACTTACCTTTTGGTGGGTAACCCACCTTTCGGTGGGTTCTTGTCACTTCTGGTACCTGACCATAATTTCCGGTGCGAAGCAATGATCGCAGAGGAACGACACATGAAGATTGGCATTCTTGGGACAGGGCATATCGGCAAGACACTCGTCACTAGGCTGAGCGAGGCGGGCCATGAGGTAAAAGTGGCCAACTCGCGCGGGCCCGAGACGATCGATCCCGAGCTCCTGTCAGCCGGCGCCCGCGCCGTGACAACGGAGGACGCGCTGACCGACGTTGAAGTCGTCATCCTTTCAATACCTCTTAACCGCATAGCCGGAATTGCACCGCTGGTGGCACGCCTGCCTGACGAGACGGTTGTGATCGACACCTCCAACTATTACCCGTTCCGGGACTCCAAGATCCAGGCAATCGAAGACGGACAGGTCGAAAGCCTGTGGGTGGCCGAGCAACTTGGCCGTCTGATCGCAAAGGCATGGAATGCGATCGGCTCCGCGTCGCTCGCGAAGAAGTACAAGCCAGCAGGGACACCGGACCGGATCGCCATTCCCGTTGCAGCCGATCGGGAGCGCGATCGGCAGGTTACGATGGAATTGGTAAGCGATACCGGCCTGGACGCCTTCGATGCCGGCTCGCTTTCGGCCTCTTGGCGTCAGCAGGCCGGCGCCCCGGTCTATTGCACCGACCTGACCCTCGCCGAGATTCCTGCGGCTCTCGACGCTGCGGAGAAGGACAGGCTCCCCAAACGCCGGGACCTGGCGGTCGCGGTGATGCAGGAGCGATTGGGTGACGGCACTACGAACCCTGACGAGGACTGGGGCGTTCGCCTCGTGCGCGCCATCAATATGTAAACGCCGCCCGAACCGCTCCATTCCGATAGCCATCTATCTACCAGAGGATCAGACCATGACCCGCGTTGTACGCTTTCACGAATACGGCTCCGCAGACGTGCTGCGCATCGATAACATCGAGGTTCCTGCACCTGAAGCCGATGAGGTGCAGATCGCAGTCAGAGCGATCGGGTTGAACCGCGCAGAGGTAATGTTCCGCAACGGCGCGTACCTGCAAGAAGCGGAGTTCCCCTCACGGCTTGGCTACGAAGCCGCAGGCATGGTCAAGACCGCCGGCAGCGCCGTGTCGGGCTTCGCGGAGGGCGACGCCGTTAGCATCATCCCGACGCTCGATATGTCGCGCTGGTCTACCTACGGCGAGATCATCAACATCCCGGCGCGCTACGTCGTCAAGCATCCTACCGCCCTCTCGTTTGAGAAGGCAGCCGCCTCCTGGATGCAGTATGTCACCGCCTGGGGTGCGCTGATCGATCAGGCGAAGGTCACCGCAAAAGACTTCGTCATTGTGTCAGCCGCATCGAGTAGCGTCGGCATCGCAGCGATCCAGGTGGCTCGCAGCGTCGGCGCGACGGTGATTGCGACCACCCGCACGAACGCCAAGGCGCAGGCGCTGACTGATGCCGGCGCTCATCATGTGATCGCCACCGCCGACGGCGACCTTGCAGAACGTGTGAAGGAGATCACCAACGGAAAGGGTGCCCGCGTTGTATTCGATCCGATCGGCGGTCCTGCCATCGCCCAATTTGCCGAGGTCATGGCTGTGGGCGGCATTCTGCTGGAATATGGTGCCCTAAGCCCAGACGACGGTCCGTTCCCGCAGTTCGCCGTGCTGGGCAAGAGCCTGACGATCAAGGGCTATCTCTACACAGAGATCGTCGGTGATGACGGTGCGCTTGCGCGAGCCAAGGCCTTCATCATCGAAGGTCTGGAAAGCGGCAAGCTAGACCCGCTGGTGTCGCGAACATTCCCGTTCGACCAGATTCAGGAAGCGACCCGCTTCCTCGAGTCCAACGAGCAGATCGGCAAGATCGTCGTGACTGTCTGATCCGCTATCGGGAGGGCCCCTCAGGGCGCTCCCGATATGAACTGGGCGTGGCAGCCTAGCAAATACAACTGGACCGCCGCGTTCGAGCTGAACGAACGGCAGCTTCTGGCTTTATGTATTCGCTCATCGAACGACGGTTTAAGGGCGAACGCACCCCGCCTTCCGACTTCCGGCCAGACCCAGAAAGCGACATTCAGAGTTCCGTCGCCACCTCCCGGAATCAGCCGCTCGTTCAGCTTCAGGGTTTTGACCATCTGACTGGCGGCGATAACCCAGGCAAGCTACGAGCCAAACATGCGGCTTTGCTGCAACACGCAATGAGCTGAGTTCAGGGCCAGTTTTGCCGGTGCCTCAGAGGCCTTTTGCTAACAAGCCGCGTCGTCGAAAACAACATCTGCCGTAAGCTCTGTCGAAGCGTTAAACCGTTGCGGCCTTTCCAGTGAGCACGAAGGAAGCTCCGCCTGCAAAGGCGTCGGAGAGCAATACCTTAAACGCCGTGATGTGCGCATGATCCGCGATAGTCTGAAAACTTAGATTGAAAATTTGCACGGCGGCCTGTGTGGCTACGACGCCTCAAGCATTGATCGACTCAGGCTCACCGTAGCCTTGGCATGCAAGCGGCGTGGCTGTGCCGTCCAACAAAAGAAATAGTTAGCGCTTGTTAGGGTATCGGCGCTAGCGCGTCATCGGGGCAGATTGGCAGTGGGGGCCGCGAGAGTGGCATCGAAGTCTGAAAGTATATGGCGTGGATTGCTGCTCTTCGTTCTAAGCTTAGTGCCGCAGCCGGCGTCGGCGGTAGGTATCGACTTGCGTCAAGCAGCCTGCACCACGACACTTGCCGACCTTGCTACGAATGCGGCGGTGGCAGCTGCTAGCTACCGTTGCGGCAAAGACGCGCCGAGCGACGGCGGCGATTGGCTTTGGCTGCGCCTAGACGCTTCCCGCTTGCACAATCTTCCGCCTGATTGGAAGCTGTTGGTCGATCAGACCCGGTTCGACCGGATCGCGGTAGTTGTTACCAGCGCAAGTGGCGCAGTGCGTCAAACCAGTATGCACTCCGAGTTGAAGGACCACTGGGCGCCCGGTGGCCTACTGAGATTTACGATTGAGACGCCCGGTCGCGACGTTCACGGTCTTTACCTTGGGTTCCGCCACCCCGACGACCTCTCGCTCATGCGGAAGATCGTCGCGACACCCAACTCGGCAACACCCGCCGAGGAAGTGACGTGGTTGCTGCTCATGGGAGTCTTCGCCGGAACGCTGCTGTCGGCACTGCTCTACAATGCGGTTATTCATACGGGGCAACGCCACGCTTTTCAACGTTGGTACCTCCTTTGGGTCGCCGTAGCCCTCGCTTATGGCCTGACGTGGACGAACGTTGCCGCGTTCGTGGTCCCGGGTCTGGTCGGCCCCTTGGTAGTTCGGCTAGACTTCGTGCTAGTTGGACTGATGGTCGCAGCCGGCAACATGTTCTTCTTTGCCGTGATCGAAGTAGGCATCCTGCCGCGGCCCTTGGTGACCGCTGGCCGTCTGCTTTCAAGTGCGGGAGCCGTGCTGGGGTTGATGGCCGCGGCGGACAGGTGGCTGCCTGTCGTCCTGACCGATCGCCTGCTCAATTATGTGATTGCGGCCACAGCCGTGATTATAGCGGTATCCTGCTGGATTGCTATTCGGCGCGGCAGCCGCGTAGTTTGGTTCTACATGATCGGCTGGGGACCGGTGATCTGCGTGTTTCTGGCCCGGCTCGCACGCAACCTTGGATTCTTACCGCAGAGCGATGCCGTGGACATGGCGACGTTCGCTGCGCTCGCCTTCGAGGCGCTAATATTGTCGCTTGCCATCGCAGACCGGTTTCACCTGATGCGAGGCGATCTCGAACGCGCGCACCGACGTCGCGAGATTGCCATTACAGAGGCGGAAACGCTGCGGATTGCCGCAGAGACCGATTTCCTGACGGGGCTTGGCAACCGCGCCGCCTTTCAGGCAAACGCGCACGAATTTGTTTCCAGCGGCACACCATTCAGTCTGTTTCTAATCGACGTGGACTTTCTTAAGGCCGCTAACGACCATTTGGGGCATGCCGGCGGTGACGCCTTGCTTCGTTGTGTGGCGTCGGCGCTTTCAATTACCGTCGGGCGAATTCACGGCTCTCACGTCGCCAGGGTCGGCGGCGACGAGTTTGCAATTCTATGCCCAGGCGATCTGTCTTTGGAAAGAGCGCTCGCTAATGCCATCGGTGCCCTGCAGGGCCAGACCTGGCACCATGCGGACCAGAGTTGTGCGATTTCGCTCAGTGTCGGCTCTGCACGTTTTCCGGACGACAGCAAAGCGGTGGATATGCTGTTTCAGAACGCCGATCTCGGACTTTACACCGCAAAGCGCCTCGGCCGGGCGCGATACTGTCGCTACGATCCACTGCACCGTGCGTTACGCGATCTCCAAACCGGCTACGCGCTCGATGCGGAAGCCGCTCTCGAGCGAGGTGAGTTCCGGCTGTACATGCAGCCGATCGTGTCGCTCACGACTGAAGCCGTTTGTGGCCATGAAGCGCTGCTGCGTTGGAACCATCCTGAACATGGCCTCATGACGCCGGATCGGTTTGCGGATGTGCTCGTGGCGGAGAGGATCGGACTGCGTATCCAGGAGCATGTTCTGGAACTTGCGCTGCGCCAGTTGCGCGACCACGGCGATCAGATCGGGGTGCTTAGTGTCAATTTTACCTCGGCCCAGCTGGCCGGACCGCGCGCAGGCAAGCGGGTGCTCGACCGGTTGGCCCACTACGGGGTCTCCGCAGCGTCTCTTTGTGTCGAGGTCACAGAAGGAGTAATGCTTGATCGGGCAGCAGATAGCATCATTGCGAACCTGCAGATGCTGCATGACGCTGGAGTATGTATCGCCCTCGACGACTTCGGAACGGGATATGCCTCTCTCGTACATCTTCGCCGAGTGTCGGTGGACCGCATCAAGATCGATCATTCCTTCGTATCCGGCATGGATCAACCCGACGGGGGAACGATGGCTATCGTGACCGCCATCATTGGTTTGGGCCGCGGCCTCGGGAAAGAGGTCGTTGCTGAAGGAATTGAGACCGAGGCACAGGCATTGTGCCTACGGCAGCTAGGTTGTCAGCTTGGTCAAGGGTTTCTCTACGGACGCCCCGCTGCGCAACTTCGGGAGACGGTACCGCAGATGGCCCATAAGGCTGCGGGTTTGCCAACTGAGTACCAAGCTCTAGTTTTGGCTCTCCCGCGCTGAGGTGAAAGCTTAGTGGCCGGAGAGACCCACAAACGGACGTTCGAGCTCCCTTCCCTGCCTCCCAATTGCAGCCATTCGTTAATCTGGTTGAACGGCAGCTAAGTAGGCCCAAATCAGGGACCGGCGCAGCGGGTCAGGATAGCAGACAGTGCGCTTTCAAAGAGGGAGGTGCCGATAGGCGACGCTCCGCACGGCCTATGTTCTGCCGGCAGCTAAGCCGCCGCTTCTAGCTCCCGTAAGCTGCGGCCGCGCGTCTCTCTACCTGAGCGTCCGATCAGTACCGCTGACAGCGTCATTGGTATGATCAGCGCAACTGCCGCGCCCCCCATCGTCGGGATCAGCCCAGCGAAGGCTCCTAGCTGGACAGCAACGCCACCAAATTTGCTACTGCCCGCGATAAGCCCGGTGGCACGTCCACGGACGCGCAATGCGTAGTTTTCGGCTGCGTAGGGAAGCAGCACGGCGATCAATCCGTTTGTGCCAACCACCAGCAGCGCGATCACAGCGATCAGCAGTGGTGGCCAAGCCAGCGTAGGCGCCGGCAGTAGGGCTCCAGCAAGCCCGGCAAGTGTGAGAAGCACAGTGCCGATCAGGGTGCGCTTGCTGCTCCACCGGCTGTAAAGGAAGGCCGCGATCATGATCGTGGGCAGGGCAACGAGTGCTGAGCTGGCGATGATGCCGCTCGCAATCTCAGCACTAAAGCCTCGATCCTGGAGATCGGAAGGCAGCCATAGCAGCAAGCCGAAGTTGACGAAGCTCCAAGACAGGGCCGTGATCACCAGGGCGATGGTCAACTCGCGGTGGTGAGCCGCTGCGCTGCCAGCGTCCGCTGGCGCTGCTTGTGGAGCACGCCTGACGATGCCGAACTTGCGAGCCATGTCAGCCAGCTCCGCGTCCATGCCACGTTCCATCAGAAAGCGCGGGGATTCCGGAATCCACCTTGCCATCGCAAGCAGCAACAAACCGGTGGGAAAGCCCTGCAGCCACAAGCTACGCCAGCCGAACAGAGGCTCGAACAGATGCGCGGCACCGCTAGCTGCCAGGTAGCCGCCGACCAGTCCCGTACCGCCAACCAGCACAAGGACCCAACTTCTGTGCCGCGGAGGCATGATCTCAGCCAACAGCGTGTAGACGACAGGCAGCATGCCGCCAGCCGAGCACCCCATCAGAAAGCACATGACCAGGTTCCAGCTGTAGGAAGGCATAGCTCCGCAGATGGAGGTCGAGACGAACAGGATCGTGGACAACAGGATCGACACACGCCGACCGTAAACGTCCGCAAGCCACCCCCACAGGAAGGAGCCGACCGTGGTTCCGGTTAGGGCAACGAACGGCAGCAGAGCAACGGTAGACTTTGCAAGACCGTACTCCCCACGCATACCGGGAAGCACAAAGCCAAGCGTTGCTGGCTTCATAGTGTCGATGATGAGCCCGAGGGTAAGCACCAGCAGAACGGCAGCATGCGAGCGCGTCAGAGGGGTATCATCGGGCGCTTCATATGCGACGCCAACGCCTGCACTGTGATCAGGCCGTTTCTTGGGTAAAGCGCCAAAGATAGCTGCCGGCACGCCGACGCCGATCAGCGCCATGCCCAGGTACATCCATCCGTCCATCGGCATACCCGACAGGTGATTGCCCATCGTATGGGCCATCGCGAGCATCGGTAGGTGAAGTGCAACCCCAACGCTGATCGCCGCACAGCCTGCCCAGAAGAGCGGCCAGCGCTCTCCGACAACCGAGTTTCCGCGGCTTCTTCTGCCGTTCGCCATCCATTCACCCCCACCAGTAGCGATGGCATACGCCGCACGGTTCGCCTGCTGCAAGCCGAGCACCCGCTGCCGGGGCACTGATCCGGCTGATGGCCTGCCGAATGGCGGCTTTCGAGCGCACGGATCGCCAAACCTGAGCGTCCGGCTCACGGTGCAATTGCCGGACCCTTCGACTTACGAGACCCATAACCGGACGTTCAGCCTGCCCTTACCGCTTCCGAAGTTCGGACATTCGCCCAGGTCAGAAGCTCAACGTTGTCTAAGGGTCAGCGAGACTGATCGCACCGGAACGCCGGCACGTATGCAAACAGGCTGGGCAAGCCGCCGGTCATGACGAACAACACCGGTTCCTCATTGCATCACGAATTGTTTCGGATGGCTGTGATGAGACCTGCAAAAGCCTTTTCGCTATAGCCCGGATCGAGCACGCAGCCCTTCCGACCGGGCAACCAGCTACACTACCTAGAACATTGCGCTGGACGCTGCTGTCTACACAACGGCGATCACAGACGTCGGTACCAGCGCCGCCAAGCAAGCGGTCATTTCGACAATTCCACGCCCTGACTCTCGCCTAGTGCCACCCATCTCAACAACGGCGATCCCGATCGCTGCGGCTCGGGGCCATCATCCAAAGGAAGCTGGCGGTCTTGAAGCGGAATAACGTCGCGGGCGACCAACCTACCGGAACGCCGGGGCGTGCTGAAGCAGACGCGCGGCCTTGAACTTGGGTAATAATAATATTCCGTTGCCATGCTTGGTAATATGATTTATCCATAACCTACAATCGAAAGGTGCTCAGAGCATCACGGGGAGAGGAAAATTGGACACCAAGGCTCGCCTGACGTCTTTTGTGATCGGCGTCAGCGCCATTGCACTGTGTCAACCGGTGGATGCGCAAGCTCAGGTCAACGCACCTGCACCTGCAC
Source organism: Sphingomonas sp. BK481 (assembly GCF_014194875.1). Classification (NCBI taxonomy): domain Bacteria; kingdom Pseudomonadati; phylum Pseudomonadota; class Alphaproteobacteria; order Sphingomonadales; family Sphingomonadaceae; genus Sphingomonas; species Sphingomonas sp. BK481. The sequence goes on from NZ_JACIAP010000002.1 coordinate 507,616, forward strand.
CCACACAAGCCCAAACCGAAGTCAATTCGCCCGCTGTCGCTACCTTGCCTGTCGACGGGACGGAGAGGACGCCGGTCGAAGACATCATCGTCACTGGCAGCCGCATTCCACGATCAACATTCCAGACGCCCACCCCAATCACGACCTTCACGGAGAAGCAACTCGAGCAGAAAGCGGCGACCAACGTGGTCGATCTCCTGCGCGACGTGCCGGCTCTACGTCCCAACCGTAACAACGGCAGCGGTCGCAACCTCGGTCTCGCGACGTTCAACATGCGCGCTCTCGGCTCCACCCGCACGCTGTTGCTGATCGACGGGCAACGCGTGCTCGACAGCAGCCCGATCGCGAACGGGTTCGACATAAACATCATCCCTGCGCCGCTCGTGTCGCAGTTGGATATCGTGACGTCGGGCGCCTCGTCGGTCTATGGGTCGGATGCGATCACCGGCGTCGTCAACGTCGTCCTCAACGACAAGATCGTCGGTGGCAAGATCGACGGCCAGTTTAACATCTCGACCTATGGCGACCTTCCGCAATATTCGCTGAGCGGCCTCTATGGCGGCAAGTTCGATGACGGCCGGGGCCATTTCGTGGTCGCCGCCTCCTATTTCGAGCAGCCCGACATCGTCTATCAGGGTGCCCGCCCCTGGGGTCGCCGCGGCGTGACGTTCATACCCAACGCCGCCTATACCCCGACAAACGGCGAATTCCGCCAGCTGATCGTGCCGGACGTCCGCTATTCGCAGATGACCGCCGGCGGCGTCATCACCACGCCCGGCGCGCTGCGCAACATCCAGTTTGGCGAGAACGGTGCGCAGAGCCTGTTCCGGCAGGGCACCAATGTCGGCACGGTCTGGATGCAGGGCGGCGACGGGCTGATGCCGCAGCCCGACTTCGCCCCGCTGCAGGTCGCGTCGCGGCAGTTCAGCGGTTTCAGCCGGCTGACCTATGACTTCCCCAACGACATGACCGCGCGCGTCGACGTGCTCGCCGCCAACACGCGCGCGCAGAGCACCGGCAACTACAACACGAACAACGCCGACATCACGATCCGGCGCGACAATGCGTTCCTGCCGACCAACATCCGCGACGCAATGATCGCGAACAATCTGACGACGATCCGAATGGGGCGCTACAATCCCGAACAGGGCCGGAACGAGAATTCGACCAGCAACACCTATTTCAGGATCGGCGCCGGACTGAGCGGGTCGTTCTCGGATACCTGGAAATGGGAGCTGGGCAACAGCTACACCTATGCGCGATCGCTGACGCTCGGCCGCAACAATCGCAACCAGGCAAAATGGGCCTTGGCGCTGGACTCGGTCATCGGACCCAACGGCCAGCCGGTATGCCGGTCCACGCTGACCAACCCGGGCAATGGCTGCGTCCCAGCCAACGTCTTCGGGATCGGCGCGGTGACCTCGGCGGTGAACAAGTATGTGCTCGGCACGTCGCGCCAGGATTCGCGTTCCGACAGCATCATCTTCAACGCCAACACTTCTGGGCAGCTCTTCAACACCTGGGCGGGGCCGGTGAAGGTCGCGGTCGGTGCGGAATATCGGCGCGACACGGTGGACAACAAATCCGACCCGATCTCCGACATCAACGGATGGCGGCAGGGCACGTTCGGCTCCTATTACGGCAGCCTCGAGGTCAACGAGGGTTACGGCGAAATCTCGATACCGCTGGCCCGCGACACCAGCTTCGCGCGCAGCCTCGACGTCGATTTCGCCGGTCGATACGTCGACTACAGCACGGTCGGATCCGCCACGGTGTGGAAGGCCGGGGTGAACTATGCGATCAACGACAGCATCCGCCTGCGCAGCACCTATTCCCGCGATTTCCGCGCGCCGAAGATCAACGATCTGTTTGCGCAGGCCAATATCCGCATCGGCACGGTGACCGATTATTTGACCAACCGAACCGCCAACGTCAATTTCCTGATCGGCGGCAATCCTAATCTGGGGCCGGAGACAGCGTACACCTTCACGGGCGGCATCGTCCTCCAGCCGTCGTTCATTCCCAACCTCCAGCTTTCGGCGGACTTCTACGATATCAACCTGCGCGATGCGATCGTCACGCCCGGCCAGCAGGAAGTCGTCGATCGGTGCGGTCGCGGCGAGGACATTTTCTGTACCGGCGTGATCCGCGATGCGTCGGGTGAAATCACGCAGGTCAACGCGAACTCGTTCAACGCGCAGCGGCTCAAGACCCGGGGGATCGATTTCGAGGCCAGCTACCGGTTCGACCTGTTCCAGGGTCAACTGACCACCCGTGCGCTGGCCACCTATGTCGATCGCCTGATCTCGACGACCGCCAGCGGCCAGGTCGATACGGCGGGACAGTTGCAGGGCGGTTTCGCGGTGCCGAAATGGCGCGGCTCGACCACCTTGTCCTACGACAAGGGGCCGCTCAACCTGCGCGTCCTGTTCAACTATATCGGCCCGGGCACCTTCGACAATAATTTCGGTCCGCTCGACCTGAACCGAAACCACTACCCCGCCTATGTCTATACCGACATCTCCGCCCAGTACGACATCACTAAGACCATCCAGGTCTTTGCCAAGGTCGAGAACCTGACCAACACTGCACCGCCCCTGCTGGCGGAGGCAAGCATCACCGTCGCACTGGCCACCCTGTCGCAATATCACGACCTGCGCGGTCGGGTATTTGGTCTTGGCGGACGCCTGCGGTTCTGAAACCGCGCAGCATCGATGAGGACAACAGCATGAAGATCGGATTTGCGGGCGCGGGCATCATGGGCCGGCCGATGGCGGGACACCTTCAGGCGGCAGGCCACGAACTGCTGCTGGTCCAGCATCGTTCGCCCCTGCCCGCCGAACTGCTGGCGGCGGGCGCGACCGTCTGCCAGTCCGCCGCCGAACTCGCCGCCGGGGCGGACATCGTCATCCTGATGCTGCCCGATACCGGCGACGTCGAGGCTGCGCTGTTCGAGGCCGACGGCATCGCCGCCGGGCTTCGGCCGGGCGGGTGCGTGATCGACATGAGCTCGATCGATCCGATCGCGACGCGCGGGTTCGCCGCGCGGATCGGGGCGCTCGGCTGCGATTACGTCGACGCCCCCGTATCGGGGGGCGAGGTGGGCGCCAAGGCGGCCAGCCTCACGATCATGTGCGGTGCTACCGACACGGCGTTCGCGCGCGCCGAACCGCTCTTCCAATTGATGGGAAAGAACATCACCCATGTCGGCCCGGTCGGCGCGGGCCAGGTGACCAAGGTCGCCAACCAGATCATCGTCGCGCTCAACATCGAGGCGGTGGCCGAGGCGCTGCTGTTCGCGGCGAAGGCCGGCGTCGATCCGGACAAGGTGCGCAGCGCGCTGATGGGCGGGTTCGCGGCATCGCGCGTTCTGGAGGTGCATGGCCAGCGGATGATCGATCGCACGTTCGCGCCAGGCTTCCGCATCGCACTCCACCAGAAGGACCTCAATCTCGCGCTGAACACCGCGCGGTCGCTCGGAATGGCCTTGCCCAACACGGCCTCGGCACAGCAATTGTTCAGTGCCTGCGTCGCGCGCGGCGGCGCCGACTGGGATCATTCGGCGATAGTGCACGCGCTGGAGGTTCTGGCGGATCACGAGATCGCTAAGGTCTGAGCGCGACGCGTTACGGGAGACGGTGATGGACGGGTTCGACATCAAGGCAGCATCGCGGCGCGGCGTACTGCAGACGCTGTCGCTGGCAGGGCTCGGCATCGCGGCGGGAACGTCCGGCCCGCTGCTAGCGCAGGGGCGGCCCGGTATCGATACCCGGTTCGATCCGAAGAAATGGTGGACGCAGGATTACCGCATCGTCCAGACCAATTTGCGCGAGATTGATATCCGCGAGGATCCACGCACGATCGCGCGCGCGATCCGTCAGTTCGGCGGCAACGTCATCGTCTCCAACATCGGCGGGATCGTCGCCTTCTATCCCACCGCCCTGCCCTATCAGCGCCGCAACCCGTATATGAAGGGCGATTTCGTCGAGGCGATGATTGCCGCGGCGCGAGAGGAGGGACTGGCCTATATCGGCCGCTTCGATCTCTCCAAGGCAATGAAGCCCGTCTATGACGCGCATCCCGACTGGTTCATGCGCAACCGCGACGGCACGCCGCGCGAATTCGCCGGCACGTATCAGGCCTGCCCGAACGGCGCCTGGGCGCTCGATTACGGCCTGCGCATCCTGACCGAGGGACTGACGCGGTACAAACCGGACGGCATCTTCTTCAACATGACCGGCTATCCGCGGACGGATTACGCCAATGTCGATCACGGCATCTGCGTCTGTGACAATTGCCGGCGCGGTTTCCTCGCGATGTACGGCAAGGAATTGCCCACGCGCGAAGGGTTCGCGGACCCGAACTGGCGCGATTACCTGTCGTTCCAGGCGCGCACGTCGGAAGCGCTGCGCCAGCGGATCTCGGCGCACATCAACCAGCTCGCGCCCGGCGTGCCCATCACCCAGCATGACAGCGTTGAGCAGGTCGGCCGCGGCGAGGTGCAGCGGCGGGTCGACCGTGCCGCGCCGGAATGGGCGTATCAGTCGGGCGAGCAATGCCGGTCCGCGCTCGCGCGCAGCCCTGGCAAGCCCTGGTCGTCCACCTCCACCGCGCACGTTGACTATCCGTGGCGTCAAGTGACCGAGAGTGCCGCCTGTCACGTGAACCGGATGGCGCAACAGATGGGCGTCGGCGCGAAGCTCGATCTATACCTGATGGGCACGCTCGCCGGTCAGGACGATCCCACGTATCTACCCCCGGTTTCCCGCCTCTTCAGATGGCGCGCGGCGAACGCCGACAGCTATGCCGGCATGGCGGAGTCGGCGCGCGTCGGGATCTATCAGTCGGGCGCGACCGGTCGGCTGGCCGGGATGACGCCGTACGCAAAATACCAGACCGACGAGTTTCGCGGGCTCTACACGGCGCTGGTCGATGCGCGCATTCCGTTCCGGTTCGTCCGCCAGCCCCGAAATGCTGATGATGCCGCCAAGCTGCATCAGGAGTTCGACGTCATCGTCGCGCCCAACGTCATGGTCGTGTCGGATGCCGAAGCGGGGGCGCTCGATCGGTTCGTGCAGGATGGCGGCGTGCTGGTCACTACCGGCCTGTTTGCCGGGTTCGACGACCGCGGCGACACACGCACCGAGATGCCCCTCGCCTCGTTCCCGCTGGCGCGCTACGCGGCGGCACGGACGATCGCGGGCTGGACGCTCGATCCCGTCGAGAGCGTCTTGAAAACCGCCGGTCGCGTGCCGCTCGACGGACTCTATTTCGGTGGCGCAGCGCGGCGTGACGCGGAGACGCTGATGCGATTTGCCCCTGACCAGCGCTTTGGCCCGCCCGAATTCAGTTATGCCATTCCGGGCGTCGCCGCGCGCACCGATCCGGGCGTGTCGGTGCGCGCGCATGGCAAGGGGCAGACGGTCCACATCCCGTGGTTCATGGGCTGGCACTATTACCGGGACGGCCTGTCCGCGCACCGCGAACTGATCGTCGCGATCATCGCGCGTTACGTGCCCCCGCAGCGCTTTGCCCTGACCGGCGCCGGCCCCGCCGAACTGATGGTCATGCGCCGCGACGACGGCGCCTCGCTCGTCACCGTCGTCAACTATGCCGGGCAGCGCAACGGCACGTACGTATCGCCGCCACCGCTGCACGGCCTAAGTATCGGCGTGCTCGGGTCGCGTGCGGGCGAGGCGCGTGCGCTGGTCGGTGGCCAGACGATCCGCGTGCGTCCTGGCGACGCCGGTCAAAGCTGGTTTGATCTTCCGCCGGTCGGTGCATTCGAAGCGGTGCTGATTCCGGTATGACCGGTGCGGCCCGTACTTTCGGACGGACACGGGGCACGCTATATGATGGCATGATGTCGGATCCCCTTTCATGAATGCACCATCGATCAGGCCGGCAAAGCTCGCGGACGCGATCGCCGAGCACGTCCAGCAGATGATCCTCGAAGGGTCGCTTCGCCCCGGCGAGCGGTTGCTGTCGGAGCGCGAACTGTCCGCCAAACTCGACGTGTCCCGACCGTCGCTGCGCGAGGCGCTCGACAAGCTGATCGCGGTGGGCCTGTTGACTACCAATGCCCAGGGCGTGGCGCATGTCAGCGAGGATATCGGCCGCAGCTTGCGCGATCCGCTCGCGCAACTGATGGACACGCCCGAGGCACGGATCGACTGCCTCGAACTCCGGTCCGAGATCGAGGCCGCCGCCGCTGCCTTTGCCGCTGAGCGCGCATCGGATGTCGACCGCGACGCCATCCGCGCCTGTTTCGAGGCGATGGTCGTCGCACACGAGGCGCAAGACGTTGACGAGATCGCCCGCACCGATGCGGAGTTCCACTTCACGATCTACGAAGCCAGCCATAACCTGATGATGCTGCACTTCATGCGGAGCATCGAAGGCATCCTGCGCTCGAACGTCTATTTGAACCGCAAGAACCTGTACGAGCATCGCCGGCAGAAGGATTCGCAGCTGCACGAGCATCAGGCGATCTACGACGCGATCATGGCACGCGACGTCGCCGGCGCGCGCGAGGCGTCCCGGCTGCACATGACAACCGCGATGCGCACCCAGCGCGAGATCTACGATGCAGAACGTCGCCTGGAGGCCAGCATCCGCCGGCTGGCACGCAGTGACATCGTCGCCCCCCCAAGGTCCCGCGGCCGCGACGCCTGAAGCGGGCATGCGAACGATCCTCCCCCGGCAGGGGGAGGTGGCAGGCGTCAGCCTAAGGGAGGGGACGGTAAGCGACACCCAGCGTTCCGTGTCCGCCCCCCGACGCCTGCGGCGCCACCTCCCCCTTGCGGGGGAGGATCAGGAAGCTACCGCCGGTCGGACGGCGCATGCAACAACGGTGAAGCGGACCATGCCGAGCGGGCCGTAATTCGCTGAATAACGCCCCGGTAACAGCCAGCCTCGATCGCCGATCTTGCCCGTCACGATAAGGTCTCCTGGCCGTGCATCGCGTCCGGTCCTTCGCGCGAGCGTCAGGACAGTATCCAGGCTCCGCCGCTGGCCGCCGAGCGACTCGGCGCTGAGCCCGGACGCGATCGGCTGACCATCGCGCGTCAGCGAAACACGCACACCGTCGAGGTCGACCCTATCGGCATCGCGCATCGCCCCGCGCACGTAGCGCGCCGTCGAGACGTTCGCGGCCACCATGTCAATCGCGTTGTAGTGATCGGGATCGCGGTAGGCGATGTCAGGCAAGTCGATCACCGGCAAAACCATGACGCCTCGGCTGCGGTCTGCCGAGGACGAAGGCAGCAGATAGCCCAGCTTCAGTTCGAACGACGCCTTTCGGTATCCGCACAGCGAAATGGTCGCGCCGTCGTCGGCCCGGCCCGAGCCGAACAAGACGGCCACCAGCGGCTCGGCGACGTTCCGCGCCTTCAGCGACGCGTGCGACATCAGGCCGCCCTTATATCCTGCCACGGTATCGCCTGCCCGGAGGCGGTGGCGGACGTACCGTTGTTGGATGCGGTAAGCGCTGGCGAAATCCGCCGTTGGCCGGCTCGCGGTTATCGGATCGAACGGGGTGGCGGCGTGCTCGGCGGCAATGAAGGGCCCGAGATACGTACTATCGGCCCCGTCAGTCGCGCACCCCGCCAGCGTGGCCACGGTCACCGCCGACGCAAGCAAATGCCATCCGCGCCTCATGACGGGATGATGCCGGGGAAGACGTATTGTTGAAGCATGACGATCACCCCGAGCACCAGCGTCAGGAACACGCTGTGCTTGAAGGTGCGCGCCAGGATCGCGCCTTCCTGTCCGCGACAGTCGGTGGTGCTGGTGCCGGTCGAGATGTTCTGCGGCGAGATCATCTTGCCGAGCACGCCGCCCGACGCGTTGGTCGCTGCCATCAGCACCGGGTTCAGATCGAGCTGGCGTGCGGCGACGACCTGAAGGTTGCCGAACAGGGCATTGCCCGACGTGTCACTGCCCGACAGGAACACCGCCAGCCAGCCGAGGAACGCGGACAGGAACGGAAACAGCGGTCCGACCGACGCGACCCCGACACCCAGCGTATAGGCCATGCCGGAATAGTTCATGAGGTAGGCGAGGCCGACGATCGTCATCGTCGTCGCGAGCGGCAAGCGGATTTGGCGGAGCGTCTGCCGGATCGCCGTCAGCAGCTGCGCAGGCCTCAACCGAAGCAGCAGCGCGGTGATGATCGTGGCGACCAGGATCGCGGTGCCGGTGGCCAGCGGCTGGAACGACCAGATCGCGGCATAGGGCTTGCCATAGGTCGTGATGAAGATCGCCTCGTGCAGCCCCGGCCACGCCGCCTTGACTTCGCCGATCAGGTTAACCTTCAAGTGTACCCACAGGATGACGGTGACCGACAGCACCAGCCACGGCAGCCAGCCCTTCAGACTGTTGCCGGGAACGGCGGGCGCGGGCGTCGCGCTCGATGCCATTTCTGGGGATGCCGTGTCTGGCGATGCCGTAACGGGGCCGCGAAGCGCGAACGCGGGATCGGGCTTGATCCGCCAGACCTTCACGAACGCCAAAGTGCAGACCAGCGACGACAGCGATGACAGGACGTCGGTCAGCGCATAGCCGAGGAAATTCGCAGATAGGAACTGCATCACCGCAAACGATCCACCCGCCACTAGCAGGACCGGCCATACGCCGCGGAGTGCTTTCATGCCGCCATAGACCGCGATCACGTAGAAGGGGAGAAACAGGGCGATCAACGGCAGCTGCCTGCCCACCATCGCACCGAGCGCGACGTCGTTCAGTTGCGTCACGGCCCCCAGCGTGATGATCGGCGAGCCGAGCGCGCCGAACGCGACGGGTGCGGTGTTGAACATGAGGGTGAAGACGATCGCTTCGATCGCGGGAAAGCCGAGCGCGACCAGAAGCGCGCTGGTGATCGCGATCGGGGTGCCGAACCCGGCGACGCCCTCCAGCAGGCACCCGAACGAGAACCCGACCACGACCAGCGCCACCCGCCGATCGTTGGGCAGATGCTGGACCATCCAGGCACGGAACGCATCGAAACTGCCGGTGACCACCGCGATGTTGTATAGAAGCAGCGCGTTGAGCACGATCCACATCACCGGCCACGCCGCGAACGTCGCGCCCGCGAAGATGCTGTTCAGCGCCAACCCCGCCGGCAACCGCCACACCGTCACCGCCAGGACCAACGCGACCAGGACGCCGACGATGGACGCCTGCCAAGCGGGACGCCGCACGATCCCGAGGAGTACGAGCACGACCACGATGGGCAGAGCGGCGGCCAGGAACGACAGCGCCAGATTATCAGCGACCGGGGTGACTAACTGGCGGAACATTCGTCCTCCTCTCCTACTGTGCCTTCTGGCATCAATCGCATGGTCCTAAGGCGCGATGACCATTAGTTCAATTGGAAAGTATATATAGCCAAGATTGTATTACCCCACGTTGGCATCGAATTGAGAACGTTGTAATTGCATATTTCGATTACCCTGCTGGTCGTCGGTCAAATCCGGCTTGAAGAGCCGCGGCATATCGTGGTAATAAAGATTATCCAAGAGAAGAATACGCCATGGGAGGAGATGCAATGGTCGGCAATCAGCCGGAGCGCCTGGACGGTATCGACCGCCGTACCGTGATCGGCGCGGCAGCGCTCGGCGTCGGGGCGGCCCTCCCTGGAGTCGCGTTCGGACAAGCGACCAAGACCGCGACGGGCGAAGGATGGGAATGGGGCCCGATGCGCTGGGTCCAGATCTGCGCGACCGAGGACGATCCCGGTCGCTACGACATCGGTTTCTGGCTCGATTTCCTCAAACGCACCAGCACGCAGGGCGTGTGCCTGAGCGCGGGCGGGGTTACCGCCTTCTACCCGACCAAGGTGCCCTATCATTATCGCAGCCCGTATCTGGGCACCGGCGACATGTTCGGCGATCTGGTCCACGCGTGCAAGGCGATGGGCATCCGCGTGCTCGGCCGCGTCGATCCGCATGCGATGCGCGCCGACGCGCTGGCCGCGCATCCCGAATGGGTGGCGCGCGATGCCGCCGGCCAGCCCAAGCGCCATCCGACCGACCGCGATCTGTATCTCACCTGCCCCAATGGCCCGGTCACGTTCGACTGGATGCCGCAAGTGCTGCGCGAGATCGTCAGCACCTATCCGGTCGACGGACTGTTCGGCAATCGCTGGGCGGGCGGCGCCGGGCTGTGCCACTGCGCCGTCTGCAAGACCAAATTCAAGGCGGCGAGCGGCTTCGCGCTTCCCACCGCGCTCCGCGACGTGAGCGACCCGGTGGTGCGCGCCTATCTCGTCTGGGACGACGAGGTCCGGTACGAGCAGCTGGCGCTGTGGGGACGGACCGTCACCGCGGTCAATCCGCAGGCGTTCTTCACGCCCGGAACCTGGGGACGGCTCGATCCGCGTCGCCTGCGCCGCACCGCGCGCGCGTTGTTCGCGGATCGCCAGGCGCGCAGCGGCAACGCGCCGGCATGGCTGAACGGACGCAGCGCCAAGGAAACCGCCTGCCTGATGCCCGACCGGCCGATGAGCGGCATCTTCGCGGTGGGCGAGACGGCGACCCCCTATCGCTTCATGGATTCGGTGCAAGCGCCGACCGAGATCCGGGCCTACCTCCACGACGGGCTGGCGCACGGCTTCCGGCCGTGGATGACCAAATTCAAGGCGGAGGTGTTCGACAAGCGCTGGGTGCCGGCAGTGGCCGAATCCTATGCCTGGCATGCCCGCCACGAGGCGTATTTCCGCAACACCGACAATCTCGCGCAGGTCGCGATGCTGCATTCGTCGCAGACCAACACCTATTATGTCGAGGAGGTGCAGCGCGCCGACGGCGGCTCGGGTGGGCCGCAGGACGCACAGTCGCTGCGCGGCAGTTCCGACGATGCTACCAACGGCTTTTACCAGGCGCTGGTGGAAGCGCGCGTACCCTTCGCGTTCGTCGACGAACGGCTGCTCGAGCCCGAGGCGATCGATCGGTACAAGGTGATCGTGCTGCCCAACATCGCGGCGCTGTCGACAGCACAATGCGCGGCGCTACGCGGCTATGTCGCGCGCGGCGGCGCGATCGTCGCGACTCACGAAACCGCGCTGTACGACGAATGGGGCAAGCGCCGCGCGAACTTCGGCCTCGCCGACCTGTTCGGCTGCGACTTCGACGGCACGATCGATCGCCGCGTCCAGAACAGCTATCTGACCGTGCGAGGACCGGGTCCGCTGACCGTCGGACTGGACGATACGCCGCGCATCATCGCCGGCACCAAGCGCGTGCACGTCCGGCCCAGCGGCGCCAGCCTGCCCGCCGCGTTCACGCTGGTCCCGAGCTATCCCGACCTGCCGATGGAGAAGGTCTATACCGCGACGCGGACGACCGACGAGCCGATGGTGTATGCGCGCCGGTTCGGCAAAGGCCGGGTCGTCTATTTTCCGTTCGATCTTGATCGGACGTTCTGGGAAAACTCGACCGGTGACCATCTCGCGCTGTTGCGCAACGCGGTCGTCTGGGCCGCGGATGGGCCGCAGCCGATGGCGGTGACGGGCCCCGGACTGCTCGACATCAGCTATTGGCGACAACGGGGTTCGCTGGCGGCGCATCTCGTCAACCTGACCAACCCGATGGCGATGCGTGGCTATATGCGCGAAGTGCTGCCGGCCGGCCCCTATCAGGTGAGCTTGCAATTGCCGCGCGGCGCCACCTCGCGCCGCGTGCGCCTGCTCGAAGCCGAACGCGACGCGACGTTCCGGCGGGAGGGCGATCGCCTGATCGCCGAGGTGCCGCAGATCAAGATACACGAAGTCGTCGCGGTGGATCTGGCGTGATGGCGGAACCGATCGCCAAGCTGAGCCCGTGGACCGACCAGACCGCTCGCGACGCGCTGCGCCATCTCTTCGACGTGGCGGTGGCGAGTGCGGACCCCGCGCGCGTGCTGGCGCAACATCTGCCACGAAAACCGCAGGGACGTTGCATCGTCGTCGGGGCAGGCAAGGCGGCCGCGTCGATGGCGGCGGCGGTCGATGCGGCCTGGCCCGACGTCGACCTGTCGGGCATCGTCGTCGTGCCGTACGGCTACGGCATGCCCGCCGGACGCATCATGGTACGCGAGGCGGCGCACCCGGTACCCGATACCGCCAGCGAGGCCGCCGCGCGCGAAATCCTCGCAGCGGTCGCCGGGCTGCGGCCTGAGGATCTAGTGCTCGTGCTGATATCGGGCGGTGGATCATCGGTCATGGCGCTGCCGGCACCGGGCATCACGCTGGCGGACAAGCAGAAGGTCAGCCGCCTACTGCTCGCCTCCGGGCTCGACATCCGCACCATGAACGTCGTTCGCCGCCGCCTGTCCGCGATCAAGGGCGGCAAGCTGCTGGCCGCGGCACATCCGGCCCGCGTCGTGACGCTCGGGATCAGCGATATTCCCGGCGACGACATGGCGGCGATCGCATCGGGTCCGTCGATCCCCGATCCCACCGCCGACATGGACCTGCGGCATGTCGTGGCATTGCTCGGCGACCAGCTTCCGGCGGCGGTTTCCGCCCGGCTGCTCACTGTGGAGCGAGCCATACTCTCCAGCGGCGACCATGATGCCTGCCTGATCGGAACGCCGGCTGCCGCCCTCGACGCAGCCGCGGACGCTGCCCGAGCGCTGGGTCTTCATCCCATCCTGCTCGGCGATGACCTGGAGGGTGAAAGCCAGGCGCTGGGCCAGGAAATGGCCGCGCTCGTACGCCGCGGGGTACCCACGCCGACCGTCCTGTTGTCCGGCGGCGAGACCACCGTGACGCTGGCGGGAAAGACCCCTGGGCGAGGCGGACGCAATACCGAATTCGCGCTCGCACTGGCGTGTTCGATCGAGGGACTGCCCGGCGTCTGGGCGCTGGCAGGCGACACCGACGGCGAGGATGGCGCCAGCAAGGCCGCCGGCGCGCTGATCGCCCCCGATACGATAGACCGGTGCGCAGCGATCGGTCTCGATGCCCACACGTATCTGGCCGCGCATGACAGCGGCACGCTGTTCGCGACGATCGGCGATCTGCTCGTCACCGGCCCCACCTGTACCAACGTCAATGATTTCAGGGCGGTGCTCGTGCTGCCATCGGAGGACCACGCATGACCCGCCTCGCCGCCAACCTGACCATGTTGTTCACCGACCTGCCGTTCCTCGACCGGTTCGCCGCCGCCGCCAAGGCCGGTTTCAAGGCGATCGAATGCGTGTCGCCCTATGGCGAGCCCGCCGAGGCGGTGGCGGCAGCTGCTCTGCGACACGGCCTGATGGTAGCATTGTTCAACCTGCCGCCGGGTAACTGGGCAGCTGGCGAGCGCGGCATCGCGGCCGACCCGGCACGCGTCGAGGAGTTCCGCCAGAGCATCGATACGGCGCTGGCCTATGCGCGCGCGACCGGATGCCGGACACTCCACGTCATGGCGGGCAAGATCGCCCCCGGCGCGGACCGGGAGGTCTGGACCCGCACCCTGATCAACAACGTCCGGATCGCCGCCGACATGGTCGCGGGCGACGGTATCACGCTGGTGCTCGAGCCGATCAACACGCGGATCGATATCCCGACCTATTTCTACGACACCACGGCCGCCGTTCTGGACGTGATGGACGCAGTGGGTCGCGACAACGTCAAATTACTCTACGACGTGTATCACATGCAGATCATGGAGGGCGACGTGGCCCGCGCGATCGAGCGCCTGCTGCCGCGCATCGGCCATATTCAGATCGCCGACAATCCGGGGCGGCACGAGCCAGGAACCGGCGAACTGAACTTTCCGTGGCTCCTCGAACAGATCGACACGCTCGGCTACACGGGATGGATCGGGTGCGAATATGCGCCCGCGACGGCGACTGTCGCCGGCTTGGGCTGGGCCGGACGGTATCTCGGCTGAGTTGATTTACGGCACGTCGGGCCCGACAAGCGCCCAACGACGATCGCGCGGGATGGAGGATGGCCATTGACGACACCGGCATCGCGGACTCCTGGCACCCCTGGAACGGGGGACGATGTCCGGTAGCCGATGATGCGGCAGTCGCGGTCCGCTGCCGCTATGGTCCCCGGAAGTTCGCGCGCGCCGGCGACCTGCGATGGTCGCACGACCAGTATCTGGCTTACGGCGCCGAAGACATCGTCGCGTACGCGCTCGTCGACGAGAGCCCCGCCCCCGCTGCCGTAGGACCGCGACGGTCGCCCGAGCCAGCAGAAAACCCCTTTGCCCGTGCAGGAGACACGCCATGACCATCCTCGCGGTGGCGCTTGCCGTTGGCCTGCTCGTGCTGCTCATCTCGGTGGTAAAGCTGCACCCGTTCGTCGCGTTCCTGATCGCGGCACTGGCGGCGGCGATGCTGCTCGGCCTGCCGCTCGACCGCGTTGCAGGATCGCTGACCCGCGGAATCGCCGACATGCTAGGGTCGCTGACCGCAATCCTGTGCCTCGGCGCGATGTTCGGCAGGATCGTCGCGGACAGCGGCGCCGCGCAGCGCATCGCCGATACGTTGATCCATGCTGTCGGGCGCGGGCCGATCACGCTGGCGCTCGCGCTGGCGGGGTTCATCGTCGGCATACCCCTTTTCTACAATGTCGGCTTCGTCCTTATGGTGCCGCTGATCCTGTCGGTCGCACGCCGTTCGGGCATGCCGACCGTGTATCTCGCCGTGCCGATGCTGTCCGGACTGTCGATCGCGCACGGCTTCCTACCGCCGCATCCCTCGCCGACCGCACTGGTGGGGATGTTCGGCGCGGATATCGGGTTGACGCTGATCTATGGCCTCGCGGTCGGGATACCGACGCTGCTGATCGCCGGACCGCTGTTCGCCCGCAGCCTGCGCGGCATGATGGCGCATCCCCGCCCCTCCGCCGATACGCCGGAGGTCGTCGTGAAACTGCCGAACGCGACCGCCAGCTTCGCGATCGCGCTGTTGCCGGTCGTGCTGCTCGCAGGCGCAACCGTCCTGATGACGCTGCCCGCGCTCCCGCCGGTTGCAACGGGCTGGGTCGCGTTCGGCGGCAACCCGGTGGTGACGATGCTGATCTCCGTGCTGGCCGCGATGCTGATCCTCGGCGTCGCGCGGGGCACGTCGCTGGCGCGGCTGTCGACGGGCAGTGGAGAGGCAGTGAAGGACATCGCCGGCATCCTGCTGATCGTCGCCGGCGCGGGTGCGCTGAAGCAGGTGTTCGTCGATGGTGGCGCGGACGTCGCACTGGCCGGCTGGTTGAGCGGACTGAGCCTGCCGCCGCTGGTACTGGGCTGGGGCCTCGCGATGGTGATCCGGGTGGCGCTGGGGTCCGCCACGGTCGCCGGCCTGACCGCGGCCGGCATCGTCCAGCCGCTGATCGCCGCGCACGGCGTCGATCCCAACCTGATGGTGCTCGCGATCGGCTCGGGCAGCCTGATGTTCAGCCACGTCAATGACTCGGGCTTCTGGATGTTCAAGGAATATTTCGGCCTGAGCCTGGCCGAGACGTTCCGATCCTGGTCGGCGATGGAAACGCTGGTCGGAGTTTTCGGGCTTTTGTTCACGCTGCTGCTCAGCTTGGTGGTATGATAATTCCGAGATGAGCTCCTAGGTGACTTGCCTGGCCCTTTAGTCTCGGGCGCATCGCCCACATTGCGCTCTGACCCAATAGGCGACATTCAGACGGACGCTCCCGCTTCTCGGAACCCGCCGCTCATCCATGCTACAAAATGCGGCAATGATCGCCAGTGGAGCAGGCACTCCAACCCCACGAAAAACAGGGTTTGAGCTTCAAGCGCTTAACAATATTCTCCGGGACCCCCCTTCGGGATCGTCGACCATTCGGCATTGGTCGTCAAACACCATCGTCTGGCAACGGACCGGGTCGCTAGGGCTCCACTTCAGCCCCGGCTGGCTCGGATTGCCCGTTCGCGCGAAGGTCGCCCAGGCCCCCGCCATGGTTCGCGCCAATCGCTGCGCCTCGGGGGTATTGCCGGTGCCCTGTTCACAGCGCGCGGTGTTGTCGAAGCAAAAGGCGAGGTCGGCAGTATGCCACGCTCCCGCCAATCCATCGAGCTGTGGCGACTGCCACTGGAACAGATATTGATAGACCTGGGCGCCGCCCTGCACGTGTTTGAGGCGCACCATATCCTGAACCCGATTGCGATAGGCGATGCTCTGCACCCCATAGGACAGTGTGCGAACCGCCTTTTCCGGGTGGGCTTTTCTCATTGATGCAATCAGTGCGTCGGCCTTGGCAGCGCCGAGTTGCCCGGTCAGGTCCTTGCGCCACTCGGCTTCGCTGGGGTTCGAGCCCCATCGCATACCCTCCTCACTGGTATTGCCGATCAGCATGGGCACATTGCGCGAGACCTCGGGCGCGACATCGGCGAACGACCGGACTTCGATGACCTTGCCGTCGAGCGTCGGCCCCCAGCCCACCCGCGGTGTTGCCGGCGGCCCGCCCAGGCTACGCACCATCGGCTCGTTGATTTCACCGGCCACGGTGCTGCTTGCGGCGGAAAGGTCAGCCCATGCCACTTTCTGCAACGCAGCGATGTCGTTTGGCGCGATACCGAGGTGCTTCACCAGTCGCCGCGAATATTCCAGCGACTGCTCCGCCGTCGGTAACGCGCCGCCGCCACCCGACTGCGCCGCGGCCCGGTGGATCAGCCCCTTGCCCGATTTCATGCCGAGCAGTGTAGTGACCTTCGACCCGCCGCCCGACTGGCCATAGATCATCACCGTGTCCGGGTCCCCGCCGAATGCAGCAATGTTTTCCTGCACCCAGCGCAACGCAGCGATGCAATCGGTCATGCTGACATTAACCGACTCTTCATAGGCCGATCCACCCACCTCGACGAGATCGAGAAACCCCAGCACGTTTAGCCGATGGTTGATCGACACCTGCACCACGTCGTGATGCCGTGCCATCTGCGCACCGTCGTGCGAGGCCAACTCGTACGACGATCCGAAAGCGAAGCCGCCGCCATGGAAATACACCATCACCGGGCGATTGCCGCTAAGCGATGGCGTCCAGACGTTCAGCTTCAGCATGTCCTCGCCCTGGAAGCCGTCGTCCCATTGCTGCAGGAACGTATGCTCGACCGCGCGGAAACTATGCGTCGTTTGCGGGCTGTTCGCGCCATAGACGAGCGCATTGTACGGCTCGGTCCACGGCTGCGGTGGCTTGGCGGGCAACCAACGGTTTTCGCCGCCGGTGTCCTGCCCATAAGGAATGCCCTTGAAGGTGAAAACGTCGCCAGCGACATAGCCGCGCACAGGACCATATCGCGTCTTGGCAATTGCGCTGCGCGGCGTCGTGCCGTCCCGCGTAGATCTGCGCGACAAGGTGCCAATGCTTTGTGCCTGCGCCATAGGCAGGGCCAGTCCGAAGCCTGACGCCACCGATGCAATCAATGCACGTCGACGGTCGATTAGCGGTCCGGCCATATCCTGCTCTCCTATCGCCGCCTCGTTTCGGGCGTGTCTGAAGCAAAGCGTAAAAGCGGCTATCCACCGCGTCAATACTCATACAAGATGTGCGAAAGGTCGGGGGAATATCGTATGCGTGTTGTGCCTTTTTTGGTCGCGTTTGCAGGGGTATCGATCGGTTCGATCGTCCATAGCCAGGAAGTAGAACGCGGCAGCGGCCCCTATCCGGCGATATTCGAAGCGCGGGACGACCTTCCGAACCACGTCGTCTATCGCCCGACCGATCTTGCACCGGCACGCTCGGACGGGCTGCCCATCTACGTGTTCGGCAATGGCGGATGCAGCTCCGACGGCACCAGTTCGCGCAACCATCTGCTCGAGATCGCGTCACATGGATATCTGGTAATAGCCTCTGGTACGATCCTGCTCGGCGCCCGGCCTGCGGTCCCTACCCCGCCGCAGCCCGGTGCGAAGCTGACGACCGAAACTGAAACTCGCCTGCTCACCGACGCGATCGACTGGGCACAGCGTGAGAACCGCCGCGCCGGCAGCCCGTTTGAGGGCCGGATTGCGACCGACAGGATCGCAGTGTCAGGCTGGAGCTGCGGCGGCCTACAGGCGCTGAACGCCGCGCAGGACCTGCGCGTCACGACATCGGTCATCATGAACAGCGGCTTTTTCCCCGAGGGGACCAACCCGTTGAGAGGGGTGGTATCGGATAAGGCGCTGCTAAAGACGCTGCACGGCTCGGTCCTTTATATCCTGGGCGGCCCGACCGACATTGCCTATCCCAACGGCACGGATGACTACCGGCGATTGGGGAACATTCCCGCGGCAATGGTGAACATCCCGGTCGGTCATGGCGGCACCTACATGCAACCGCATGGCGGCGTTGGCGCCGAAGTCGTGACGACATGGCTCGACTGGAAGCTGAAGGGGACAAAGGCCGCCGGAGCGCGATTCACCGGCCCCGCATGCGGCCTCTGCAACGATCCGCGGCTAACTCTGGAGCGGAAAAACTTCTGACATATGCGTAACCGCTTCCTAAAGCACACGACCGCTCCTGTCACCGCCTCCGCACGCCGTTCGCTGGCAGCCATCGCCCGGTCCACTCAGATGCCAACCGAGTAGAGCGCGTGATGGGTCAGGATGAACAGCGTGCGCTGGTCCGGGCCGCCGATCAGCACCTGTAGCGGCCGCTCGGGAATGTCGATGCGCCGCACTTCCCGGCCGTTCGCGTCATAGACCCACACCTGCCCATTCGCGACATAGAGGTTGCCCGTGGAACCGCGCGCCACGCTCTCGCCACCGCGCGGAGCAACGATGCGCAGGTCGCCAAGCGCTCCGCTTGCCGCCACCTGGCCGCTGTACGTCAGGTTCTCCGACGCGTTGGTCAGGTAAACGCGCTCGCCCGCGTGCGCGGTCACAAGGCCGTAGCTGTCGAGCGTGTCGGACCAGCGCCAGCCCTGGTGATCGTCTGGACCCTGGTTCCACACCCGGAACGCGGGGATCGCGACCGAGCCGTCGGGCGAGACATAGGCCTGACGCTTCGGTTCGCCCATCTTACTGGTGAAGAAGCTGGAGAGCCGCGGGTATTCGTAGGTCTTCTGATCGATGCGATCAGCGAACTCGCCGTTTGCCCAGACGTTAACCGGGAGCGCGACCGCGCTGCCAGCGCGGGGTGCGGTGGCGGCGATGGTGCGAACGTCGTCGGGCGCCTTGGGGTCGATGCTGTAGACCGTGCCGTCGCGCCCGGCGCCCGACAGCACGAGTAGGCGGCCCGACCGGTCGACCGTCAGGTTCACCGGATCGAGCGTCGCCTGGCTGACGGTGGTGAGCCCTTCTGACGTCGACCAACCGTGGATGCGCTGATGGAACCGGTCAATGAAGTAGAGCTTGCCTTGCGTATCGACCGCACCGCCCGCGATCGAGTAAAGCCATCGGCCAGCTTCGTCACGCCGGGCGTCACCGGAACACCCGTGACCGTCGCCGGGCGCGCGCTGCCGGCGGGCACGTCCAGCTTCGCGAACTCGCGCTCACGAACTTCCTGACGGGACGTCATGTCCTTTATGGCGTTTTCGAACGGATACTTGCTTGCGCGAACGTAGGTGCCGCACCCTTCGGTGTCGCAATGCGCATAGGCGCTCTCGGCGTTCACATGGACGTTGCGGAAGCGGATGTCGCCCGAATTGACCAGCCGCACGGCGGTATCCATCGGCTTTGCGGTACGCGTAACGCGATACCCGTGATAGTTGGCGAACAGGATGTTGCGGCTATTGTGGAACTCGGTGGAGACCGCGTACACGCCGTCGCGCACCTCCTGCTCGGTCTGCGGCGCCAGGAACTTCCAATTCTCGACGTTGCGCAGCACGATCTCGTTCTTGAAGTGATGCTCCGCCGAGAGCTCGTAGACGTGCCCCGGAGTCTTGGTGTCGGTCACGGCGAAGCCGGTGGAGGCAAGCCCGTTCGGGGTCCAGATCGCAGCGAAGGTGCCGCCGCCGCCGTCAGTGACCGAGATGCTGGCCTGTTGCCCGTCCCAGCGCGCCTCGGGATCGATCCCGCCGCCATGGGCTTTGCCATTGGTGTAGACAACCGGCCCATGGATTCGAACGTCGTTGATCATCGATCGCTCGCCAGCGCGCCAGATGATGTTGGAGGCGCGTGGGTTCACGCCCCCGGCGTAAAGCCCAAGGCCATAGACAATTGCGTCGCCGCCTTTTGCACTCTCGACCATCGCCTTGGCCCCGCCGACCCCGGCAAAACGCGGCGTGTTATCCGGGAGGTAGAGCTGGGTCTGGTTCGGATGCAGCGAGATCAACACGCTGTCCGGCCTGAGTTTCAGCGTGTCAGTGATGCGGTATCGGCCGGTCGGCAAATAGACGACGCGGTGCGCATTGACCGCACGCTGGAGCGCGGCGGTGTCATCGGTCTGGTCGTCGCCCTTCGCACCAAGCGTGCGGGCATTCGCCCATTCGCTGACGGGCGGCAGCAGGGGGAGCGCCGGCGCGATCGGCGGGGGCGGCGCTGCCAGCGGAGTCATGGTGATGTCGGTCGCGATCTTGCCCATTTCGCCTATGCGGGACATTTTTAGCCCATGGGAGAAGTCGCTGAGTCGCCAACCGGCGCCCTTGCCGGAAATCGTTCGGCCGCTCTCACGAAATTGTGCGAACACCGGCGTGTTCACGCCGACCGCATTTTCGAAGCCGATCTGGGTGAAGGCGCTCTGTTCGCTGGAGATGACGACGCCGGCACGGCTGACGTTCTCGAACCGGACGTTCTTGCCCCACAACGAATCGGAATAGCCGCGGTCGATCTCGATCCCGACCGGGGTGTCGCGCATCGTTACGTTGACCAGCGTCAAATCAACTTCATGCTCGCGGATCGCGGCGTCGCGCTGGCCGGAGAACTCCGAATCGATCAAGGTGAATTGCCACGCGGGTGACGTCTTCTCGGTCACGATCCCGTAGCGACCGCCAAAGAAGCGCAGGTTGTCCGCCTCGTTTCCCGCCTGGTAGATCCCGGCGAAGCCCGAACCGAGGCGGAAGTCGACGTGGCGCAGGAAACCATGCTGCGCGACCCGGAAGCGAACCGCAACCGCGCCTGCATTCCCGTCGCCGATCTCGAAATCGACGTTCGCCAGCGCCGAATAGAAGGTGGTGGAGGTCGCGTCGAAGGTCGTGTCGCTGAAGGGCACGCTGGTGGGTGGCGGCACGGGCGGCTTGCCGGCGCGGTACTGGTCCTCGCCCGTGAAGCTCAGCATCGCACCAATGCCCTTGGCAAAGCCAGGCGTGTTGTCCGCGAGAATGAGCACGGGGCGGGTCGGTCCGACACCGAACATCCGCACCCCGGAACGCAGAAACACGGTTCGCGAAATCCGGTAGCGACCCGAGGGTAGAAAGACGACGCCGCCTCCCCCCCGCTGCCGGTCTGCGGCGACGGCATCGATTGCCTGCTGGATCGCAGCAGTATCGTCCGCGCGCCCGTCGCCGATGCCCTTTACCGTCACGGCGCGGGGATCGTCGGGAGCGGTCAGAAAGACCGAGGTCGATTGTGCCAAGGCAGGAACGGGCGCGAGAACAAGCGCGATCAACAGCAGGCCAGACGCCTTCATGGGAGTGCTCCGTAATATGAGGGGCGGCTACGACCGCTGTAGGGAAAATCAGGCGCCGCGGAGCATCAACGATTCCGCCGCGATCGCCACCTGTGTGCGGTTGTGCACGTTCAGCTTGCGCATCAGCGCCGTCATGTGCGCCTTCACCGTCGCTTCCGCGATGCCGAGGTCATAGGCGATCTGCTTGTTAGCCTGTCCAGAACGGACGCCCCGCAGCACCTTCACCTGCTTCGGCGTCAGCTGCACCGACATACCGTCGTCACACGCTGGCAACATCGTTGCCGCGAGCGCTGCCATTGCTCCCTGACTGGTACCCATCATCCCATCCTCCCTCGTCGTTCAAAACCTGACGTGCCGTCGTATGTGCCGACGGGGGCGTCCACTACGCTCCGGTTGATCCGGAATCGGTTGGACAGATTCTAGTATGTCCAGCTACGACAGGCATATTCAAGCCTTTTTTCACGTGTATTCTCAAGACCTGTTGGACAACTTGGGCCACGAGAGCGCAGCAAGTGTCCCAGGGGGAGCATAGTGGTGTCAAAGCTGAGCATCTGTGGGCGCGCTTGGTGACCGGCGGCAGTGATCTGCAACTGGTGGCGGCGGCGATTTCCGGTATCGCACTCGCGATCGTGATGATCGTGCGCGGTCGTTTGCACCCTTTCATAGGACTGCTTTGCGGCGCTTTCGCCGTCGGGTTGTTCGCCGCGATGCCGCTCGCGGACACTACGAAGGCGGTTCAAAAGGGTGTCGGCGACATCGTCGGCCGCACCGGTCTGGTCGTCGCGCTTGGCCTGTCGCTTAGTGCGATGCTCCACCTGTCGGGCGTGGCGGTCGCGCTGGCAAGCAGCGCGCTCCGCATCACGGGCCCGCGCGCAGCACCATGGGCGACGCTCGGCATCGCGATCGTCATCGGCCCGCCGCTTTTCTTTGAAACCGGGTTGGTATTGCTGCTGCCGATCGTGGTCGCCGCCGCGAAGGAAATGACCAGCGGCAGCACGCCCGCCGCGCGAGCCGCTGCAAAGCTGCGCTAATCATGCCGGCGCTCGCCAGCCTTGGAGTCGTACACGCGCTCGTCCCGCCGCACCCCGGTCCGCTGCTTGCGGTCGAGGCGCTGGGCGCGAATCTCGGTCTCCATGTTGTACGGTGTGCTGATCGCAATTCCGATCGCGGTGCTTGCCGGACCGGTGCTGGCCCGGGTTGTAGCGCCCGGCATACGTCTGACAGAACCGGTGCTGAGTGATCCGGTGACGGATCTGGTCGCCCCGTCGCATAGCCGCGCGCTGTTCATCGTCCTGCTGCCGATCGTGCTGATCGCCTCGGGCAAGTTGGGCAAGCTGATACCAGGTCTGGAAGGCTCGGTTGTCCTCGCCGCGGTGGCAAACCCGGCGCTCGCGCTGCTGATCACCAACCTGCTCGCGCTGACCCTGCTGTTTGGACGGCACATCAGCGAGGCCGCGACTCAGGAGTCGATCTGGCACGAGACGATGGGGGCAGCTGGCGCGATTCTGCTGGCGATCGGCGCAGGCGGTGCGCTGAGGCAGGTGCTGGTCAGCGCGGGCCTCTCCAACCTGCTCGCGCGTGTTGTGATGATGGACTCGATCTCGCCCATGCTGCTCGGTTGGCTTGTCGCCGTTGGCATCCCGCTTGCCGCCGGCTCGGCAACGGTCGCGACCATTACGGCGGTCGGCGTTATGCCCGGCGTCGTTGCCGCGTCGGAGCCCTCCCCCCGAGCTGGTCGTGCTAGCGATCGGTGCGGGATCGGTGTTCTTCAGCCACGTCAACGATCCGGGGTTTTGGCTGGTTAAGGGAGATATGGGCACCAGCACCGCCGATACGTTCCGCACTTGGTCGCTGCTCGAAACGGTCATCTCGGTCGCCGGTCTCGTCATGGTCGCCGGCTCAGTTACATCATATGACCGGGTTCAGTCTCGATGCGACGTCCGCGGACGAGCGGTCGTGAAGGGGGAAAGGCTGGCGGATCGCGCCTATACGGCTATTGTCAGAATGATCACGCAAGCGAATCTTTCGCCCGGCGAAAGGCGACCGGCTGCCGTCGAAGGCGCGGCTGGCGAAAACGTTCGGCATGTTGCGCACCATCGTGCGCGGAGCGCTGGTGCGGCTCGCCGCCGATGGCATCACGGGAAGCGCGCTGTGGTGCAGGCTCCTACGTGACGCGCCGCCCTCCGAACGGCTCGGTGCCTATATGCCGCTCGACGGGCCGGCGGCGATGCTCGGCACCTACGAAGTGCGGTTCTTGGTGCAAGCCGAGGGCGCGCGGCTGGCGGCGTAGCGCCGCTCGACTGATGACCTTGCGTTGATCGAGGAGCGCATGGCGGCGCTACGCCGCGCGCTTCTGTCCAGAGCGCCTGCGCATGACGAGGACTGGCTGCTCCATCGTGCGATCCTGGAGGCAACCGGCAATGACGCCTTCGTCGCGATCTTCGATCGGTTGCAGGACAGGGTGATACATATCCTGCGCGCCGGCGTTGACATTTCCCACACGCGTCCACCCCACGTGATCGAGGCGATGACCGATGAACACGACGCGATCGTCGACGCGATCAGAACGCAGGGCGGTGACGGCACGGCGCTGGCGATGCTTTGGCACCTGTGGCAGAGGCGCAAGCGGCTGATGCCCTAGGCAGCGACGTCGCTACGCGCCCGGTGCAGCACCGCATCGCGCAGTTTCTCGACCGACCAGGAACTGGGCAGTATCAGCGCGCGCTCGTCCGGACCGGGACTTTCGAGCGCGTCGAACTGGCTGTCGAGGAGGCTTGCGGGCATATAATGGCACGTGCGGCGGGCAAGCCGCCCGGCGATTTCCTCGCGCCCGCCGTCGAGCAGCACGAACAGCAGCGGCACGCCCGCGGCATGCTCCAGCCGGCTCCGGTAGCTGCGCTTCAGCGCCGAACAGGCGGCGACCGCCTGCCCGTCGTCGCGTACCGCAGCGCCGATCGCTGCGCCGAGCCGGTCAAGCCACGGCCAGCGGTCCAAATCGTCGAGCGGGTGGCCCGCCCGCATCTTCGCCACGTTGGCCGCGCCGTGAAAGTCGTCTCCCTCGAACGCAGCGCAGGCGAGGTGCGCCGCGAGATCCTGCATCAGGGTCGACTTGCCACAGCCGCTCACTCCCATGACGACGATGGCGCAGCGCGGCAGGGCAGCGGGGATTGACAGGGGTAGCACGTCCTTCTTCCTGGCTTTCGCCCTAATCGCAGGGCTCGGCCCTCGTTCCGGCGAGGTAGTGCAAGCTGCCGCGCGCGGTGACCATCGCGACCTTTGTCGCAGTCGCACGGTCAAGGCACCATGCTAAGAGGGTCGTTACGTGCGATGAATGGGAACGAGTGATGGGCAACGTGGCAAGTACGATCCGGGGCGGTGTTGTGGTCGCCGTCCTGCTCCTCGGCACCCCCGGCACAGCCCAGCCTGTCCGCTCGTCGTCGGCGTTCGAGTCGGCACCGAACGATCCGCGGGCGATCACGGTCAAGGCAACCGGCGACGGCCAAACCGACGACAGCACGGCGATCCAGCAGGCGCTCGACGCTGCCGCAGCGAAGCCGGGTGGCGGAATCGTCTTCCTCCCCGCGGGACGGCACCGCATCACGCGCACTCTGTACATCTGGCCGGGCGTGCGCCTGTTCGGGGTCGGGCGTACGCGGCCCGTGCTGCTGCTGGCGCCGAAGACCCCCGGTTTTCAGCAGGGCGTCGGCAGCATGGTGTTCTTTGCCGGCAACAACCCGCGCGGCACCACGCTCGACAATTGGGGTAACCCGATCAAGGGCGCGCCGGTCGTTCCGGTTCCGCCTCCCACCAGCGTGCCGTTCGATGCCAGCATCGCCGACGCCAATTCGGGGACCTTCTACTCCGCGCTCTCCAATGTCGACTTCGAGATCGGCGAGGGAAATCCGGCCGCGACCGGCGTGCGCCAGCACACCGCGCAGCACACCTACCTTGCCCACATCGACTTTCGCCTCGGCTCCGCGCTCGCAGGCATATACCAGGTCGGCAACATCGGCATGAACTTGCGCTTCTTCGGCGGCCGCTACGGGATCCTCGCGGAGAAGACCTCCCCCGCCTGGCAATACACCCTGCTCGACGCTACCTTCGACGGACAGCGCGATGCCGCGATCCGTGAGCATGAGGCGCGCCTTACCCTCGTAAACACCGTGATCCGCAACACACCGGTCGGGATCGACATCGATCGCGGTTACGGCGAATCGCTATGGGGCAGCGATGTGCGGTTCGAGAATGTTTCGGAGGCCGGCGTTGTCATCAGCAACGAAAACTCCGTTCTCACGCAAATCGGCTTCGCCAACGCGCTGGCCACCAACACGCCCGTGTTCGCCCGCTTCCGCGATAGCGGACGCACGGTGGAAGGACGCGGCCAACGGTACCGCGTGGCGGAGTTCACTTACGGCCTGACGGTCGCCGGGCTCAACCAGCCGGGCACGTACCAGACACGCATCACCGCGGCGGCGATCGCCAGGCTGCCGAAGCGGCGCGACCCGGCAATCCGCGCACTACCGCCCGTGTCCGCCTGGGTCGACGTGCGTACGCTGGGCGTGAAGGGCGACAACAGCGCCGACGACACCTCCGCGATCCAGCGGGCGATCGACCGGCACCGGGTGCTCTACTTCCCCGCCGGCTTCTACCGCGTCACCAATACGTTGAAGCTACGGCCTGACAGCGTGCTGATCGGGCTGCATCCCGGCATGACGCAGATCGGCCTCCCTGACGACCTGCCCGACTATCGCGGCGTTGGTTCGCCTAAGGCGATGATCGAGAGCGCGAAGGGCGGCGACGCGATCGTCAGCGGCTTCGGGCTGTCCACCGGCGGCATCAATCCGCGCGCGACCGCCATGCTGTGGCGTGCGGGGGAACGCTCGCTGGTCGATGACGTGAAGTTCCAGGGCGGGCACGGCACCACGCTTGCCGACGGCAGCCGTTTCGAGCCGTACAACGCCAACCACACCGCCGACGCCGATGTCAGAAAACGCTGGGACGGCCAGTTCGCCAGCCTGTGGGTCACCGACGGCGGCGGCGGCACGTTCAACGGGCTGTGGACGCCCAACACCTACGCAAATGCCGGACTCTACGTTTCCGACACCAGCACGCCTGGCTACGTCTACGAAATGTCTGCCGAGCATCACGTCCGCGCGGAGATCGTACTGGATCGCGTCCGGAACTGGCAGTTCTTCGCACCGCAGACGGAGGAGGAGGCGGGCGAAAGCCGCAACGCGATCGCACTGGAAGTGCGCAACGCGCGCAACATCCTGTTCGCCAACTTCCACGGCTACCGCGTCACGCGCTCGATCCAGCCCGCATCGGCGGCGGTAAAGCTTTACGGTTCGACCGACATTCGCTTCCGGAACGTCCACGTAAATGCGGAAAGCGGCTTTGCGACCTGCGATGCGGCCGGCTGTGGCACTTATCTGCGCGCGAGCAAGTTCCCCTATGCCAACGCGATCACCGACGTCACGCGCGGCGGCGACGTACGCGAACGGGAGTTCGCCGTGCTCGACATTACCGATGCGACGACCGCGACCCCGGCGACGTCATCGATCGCACCCGTCAGCGAATTGGCCGACGGCTTCTACTCGATCGGCGGCGGCGCAGTAGATGCGGGCGGCAAGCTCTACTTCATCGACCGACACCATCAGCGCATCCATCGCTGGAGCGAGAGCGAACGGCTGTCGGTGATTGCCGATGCGCCGCTTGATGCCGTGAACCTGGCGGTGGACGCGTCGGGCACGCTGATGGTGCTCTCATCCGACGGACCGGAAGGCACGGTCTACGCGATCGATCCCGACAAGCCGAACGCGGTACGCACGATCGTGCCAACCGCAGTGACCGGCCGGTCGCAGGCGCGGGTGGCGCTGCCCGGCAGCGTCTGGAACAACGGCGAGTTCCGCGACCAATATGATCCGACGCGCGACCACTTCACGACGCTGGCGGAAATGTTTGCGCGCGACGTGGCGGTGCCCAAACCGCGCGAATATGTCTCCCCGGATGGAAGCCTCGTCCTGCCCGCCTATCGCGTTTGGCAGCAGGGCCCGGCCAACCAGCTCGGCTGGCGTTTCTCCGACTCGCTCGACACCTATGGCTGGGTGACCGGTCGCGTCGGCGATCGCATCCATATCGCCAACGCGTCGGAGAACCGCACTTACACCGGGCTGCTCGGGCCGGGCGGAGCAGTGCGCGACCTCAAGCCCTTTGCACCACGGGGCGGAGAAAGCGTGGCGACCGGTTCCGACGGTCGCGTCTACGTCGCGAACGGACACGTGTTCGTGTACGACGCCGCTGGTCGCGAGATCGGCCGGATCGATGTGCCCGATCGGCCGCTCCAGTTGCTGTTCGGCGGGGAGGACAGACGGACGCTGTACATCCTCACGCATCACGCGCTGTACGCGGCACGCCCTTGATACGACCTTGCCTGCGATGCCTGCGACTAAGGTCGTAGATGTCGACCCGGCGGCTATCCGCTACCGCCAATCCAAGAGTGCGGGCCCGTGCAGGCGACGTACCGATCAGCATAAATCTTGGGGGATGGATGATGTACCGCTTCTCGTCTGATCGCTGCCGCCTCGGCAACGCGCCAAGCCTGTTTGCCCTGGCCTTCACGCTTGTCGCGTCGCCGGCATTCGCGCAGACTACATCGAAGGTCGCGACAGCCGCGCTGCAGCAGGCCCCGGCCACGCTTCCAGCCGAGCCCGTTCAGACTCAGGCGGAGGACACGTCCGAGATCACGGTCACCGGCAGCCGCATCGTCGCCAACGGGTTCAATGCACCGACGCCCACTACCGTCATCGGTGCGGAACAGATCGCTAATAACGCGCAGCCGAACATATTTAACACCATCCAACAGTTGCCGTCGCTTCAGGGTTCGACTGGCGCGTCAACCGGTACCTTCAGCACCTCCAGCGGCACGCAGGGGCTCAGCTCCTTCTCGCTACGCGGGCTCCAGCCGATCCGCACGCTGACCCTGCTCGACGGCCAGCGCGTCGTCGGCGCAAACGTGACCGGCGTGCCAGACATCAGCATGTTCCCGCAGCTTCTTGTGAAGCGCGTCGACATCGTCAACGGCGGTGCGTCGGCGTCCTACGGCTCGGACGCGGTCGGCGGCGTGGTCAACTTCATCACCGATACCCGCTTCAAGGGCTTCAAGGGCAACGTCCTCGGCAGCATCACCAACTATGGTGACGACGAGACAGCGCTCGTCCAGGCGGCCTATGGTACGTCGCTGTTCGGCGATCGCCTGCACCTGATCGTTAGTGGCGAATACGACCATGAAGGCGGCGTGGGCCCGGGCAGTTACGGCACAGATCTCGCCGGCAGCCGCGATTGGCACCGCGCCTCGACACTGCTCAATTCCGGGATCACCAGCGGACCTGGACCGCAATTTACCTATGCCGATTTCGCGCAGCCGTACCAGTATGCGAAGTACGGCCTGATCAACAACGGTCCGCTCCAGGGCATTGCGTTCGACGCGAACGGCACGCCGGTCAACTTCCACTACGGGTCAGGCGGTAGACCGCTCGGCAACGGACGCGTATCAAACTGCTATCCGGGCAACGCCTTCTGTGTCGGCGGCGACTTGTCTGGCGCACCAGGTTCGAGCGCGTCGCTGAAATCCCAGCTAGAGCGCATCAACGGCTATGGCCGGATCGGTTACGAATTCGCTCCGAACAGCGAGATCTACGGCACCGTCAACATCGCGCAAGTCCGCACCAACAACCAGCCGAGCCCAGGATACAACCGTCCCAACCTGACGGTACAATGCGCCAACCCGTTCCTGCCGCAGCTCATCCGCGATCGGTGCTCGGCCGCCGGGATCACCTCCTTCAACTTCGGCACGAGCAACGGCCAGCTTCCGAACCAGCTCGTACAGACCGATCGCGACCAGTACCGCTTCGTCATTGGCGCCAAGGGGGCGTTCAACCTTGGCAAATCCAACTGGAACTATGACGCTTACTATCAGCACGGCACGACCAAAGTCGCCATCGACGTTGATCGTATCGTGCTTCAGCCGCGCTACGTCGCCGCGACCAATGCGGTGGTGCTGAATGGCGCCGTCGTCTGCGCTGATCCGGCTGCCCGTGCCCTCGGCTGTCAGCCGATCAACATCTTCGGCAATTTCGCACCCAGTCAGGCGGCGCTCGAATACATCATGCCCCAGGCAGGCCCGCTGCAGCGCACGACTCTGAAGCAGGACGTGGCGAGCCTCAACTTCTCCGGGCAACCGTTCGACCTGTGGGCAGGTCCCCTGTCCGTGGCATTCGGCGGTGAGTACCGGCGCGAGTACTACAAGGTACGCGGCGACGCGTACGGCGCTGGCATGACCGACATCAGCCCGAACAGCGCGCTATACCCCGCCGATCCGCTGCTGAACTCGGCGCAGGGCAGCAATTGGGCCGCCGGCAATTACAAGAACGGCACCGGCGAGTACCACGTCTATGAAGGTTTTCTCGAGGTCAATCTGCCGCTGTGGAACAGCGACGGGCTCGGTCGCGCCAACCTGAACGGCGCCGCTCGCGTGACCGACTACAGCACGTCGGGCACCATCTGGGCGTGGAAGGTCGGCGGCACCTGGAGCACGCCGGTCGATGGCCTCACGCTGCGGGCCGTCACGTCCCGCGACGTTCGCGCACCGAACCTGTCGGAGCTGTTCGCCGCACCGACCGTAACGACGCTGCCGAGCTTCAACGATCCGTTCCGCAACGTCGCGGTACAGGTCTTCCAGAATACGGTTGGCAACCCGAACCTCCGGCCCGAAACCGCGCGCGATACCGAACTCGGCGTCGTCTACTCGCGCCCGTCGTGGCTGCCAGGACTCAGTCTGTCGGTGGACTATTATCAGATCAAGCTCAACGGGGTCGTGTCCACGCTTTCGCCCGATCAAATCGTCCGCTTCTGCTTTGAGGGGAACCAGGCCTTTTGCGGTGGCTTCCAACTGGATGGCGCGCAAGGTACCAACTTCGTCAACGTTCAGCCGTTCAACCTGGCGTCGTGGAAGACGAGCGGCTTCAACCTCGAGGCAAGCTACCAGTGGAAGCGGCCGCTTGGCCTGCCGGGCGCCTTCACGATACGCGCGCTCGGCACGCATGTTCGCGAATTCATCGTCGACGCTGGGATTGCCGGTGTCGCAAGACGCGATGATGCCGGTGCCAACACGGGCGCCATCCCGGACTGGAAGTGGCTGGCGACGCAGACCTACGATAGCGGCCGCTTGACGCTGACCGTGCAGGAGCGTTGGTTCTCGGACGGCGTTTTCAACAATAACTACGTGGTCTGCCAGACGGATTGCCCGGTCTCGACCGGTAACTTCAATACCGTCAACACCAACCGAATGAAGGGCGATTTCTACCTGGATCTTGGCGCAGCGTTCAACATTACCGATAAGATCAGCCTGTATGGCAAGGTCGACAACGTCTTCGACAATGATCCGACTCCGTCGCCGCAGACTAACACCGGTCTCGACGTCAATCCGGCTCTTTACGAAACGCTTGGCCGTATTTACCGGGCGGGCGTTCGTTTCAACTTCTGATGCCCCCCCTTACCGGGGAGCACTCAGGCAGGTTCGGCACTACGCCGGCCTGCCCGTCCTTTTATATTGTGGCCGGCATCATCGAACAACGGATACCGACTGTTAGGTGTTTGATTCCACGGTTTGATGGTGCGATCCTTTCGTTGGAATGGAAGGACGCCATATGGGACAAGTTCGTCACGGGAGCGCCACGACCACGCACGCTGTCCGAGCAGCAATACAGCGATCGCAAGCTTCGCTCTCGACGCTGAGCCGAGAGCTCGGGATCAACCCAAAGACGGTGGCGAAATGGCGGAAGCGGGCGACGGTTGAGGATTTGAAGACCGGGCCGAAGGCCCCTCACCCCACGCCCTTGAGCCAAGCCGAGGAGGCAGCGGTTGTCGCATTCCGGCGCCACACACTCCTGCCACTCGACGATTGCCTCTATGCGTTGCAGCCCTCGATCCCGCATCTGACACGGTCAGCGCTGCACCGCTGCCTGCAGCGGCATGGCATATCCCGTCTGCCGGACATTGAGGGTGACAAGCCGAAGCGAAAGCGCTACCCGATCGGCTTCTTCCACATGGATATCGCCGAGGTTCAGACCGCCGAAGGCAAGCTCTACCTGTTCGTCGGCATCGACCGCACCAGCAAGTTCGCCGTCACCCAGCTCGTCGACAAGGCTGACAGGCGAACGGCGTGGAGTTCCTTAAGCACCTGCTGAAAGCGGCGCCGTACCGGATCCACACGATCCTGACCGACAATCCTGTCCTGAGCGAAGTCGAAGGGGGCATCCAGTTTGCTGAGCAGCCCCGCAACCGTAACACCGCCTGGTCGCGTCAGATGCGCTACGACAGGCCCGCGCCCGTTACACCGCGACCGTCCGCCGCGAAGCCGAGGCGCATGGCTTCCCCTGGGCCTATTAGCAGTTCGACAGCGACTTCATCCTGTACGACATCAACAAGGATCGTTGGGTAGAGCCGATCCGCAAGGCGCTTGTACCGACGCGACGGTAGGGTATCCGACCGCACCGAAGTGATGCCTACGGCGCAAGATCGCCCCGGTGTACGAAGAAGGAGAGCACATGACGTACGAGCTGACGCGACGCACGGTTCTGGCGGGCATGGGTATAGGCATGGTCGGAACGACGCTGCCCGTCTTTGCACGGCAGCCCGACGATAGCGTTTTTCTGCTTAGCTACTTTACCGACAAGGACGAGGGCCGCGATGGGCTGAAGCTCGCGCGCAGCGACGATGGCTATGTGTTCACCGCGCTGGGCGGCGGGCGCGGCTTCCTCAAACCCGACATCGGGCAGGACAGGCTGATGCGCGATCCGCACCTGTCGCAGGGCCCGGACGGGCTATGGCATCTCGTCTGGACCAGCGACTGGTTCGGCGCGGTCATCGGCCATGCCACGTCGCGCGATCTCGTCCGCTGGTCGAAGCAGCAGACCATCCCGGTGATGACCGCGTTTCACGGTGTCCGGAACAGCTGGGCGCCCGAAATGACCTATGACGCAACGGCGCGCGAGTTCGTTATCATGTGGTCGAGCAGCATCGATGGCAGGTTCGGCGCAACGCCCGGCGCGCGCTTCGACGGGCTGAAGCTGCGGCCATATTATACCCGGACGCGGGACTTCCGGCGATTTACGCCGACCAGGCTTTTGTTCGACCCCGGTACTGACTCGATCGACTTCACCCTGCTCCCGTTGGACGGTGGCGGCTATCGGCTAATCTACAAGGACGAGACCCACGACGTCGAACAGCGGCGCTGGCTGGTAAGCCGTACCGCCGCCTCTCCGACCGGCCCGTTCGGTTCGGTCAGCGCCCCGTTTACGGGCACCATGACCGAAGGCCCTACCGCCATTCGGCTGAATGACCGGTACCTCGTCTATTACGACATCTA
This sequence comes from Sphingomonas sp. BK481, assembly GCF_014194875.1. Lineage (NCBI taxonomy): Bacteria > Pseudomonadati > Pseudomonadota > Alphaproteobacteria > Sphingomonadales > Sphingomonadaceae > Sphingomonas > Sphingomonas sp. BK481. The sequence goes on from NZ_JACIAP010000002.1 coordinate 540,510, forward strand.
CGAAAAGGGTCATTTCGGCGCGGCGTCGACTACAGACTTTGTGAATTGGCAGGACGAAACGGCGCGCATCCGCTTTCCGGACAGCGCGCGCCACGGCACGGTGATCCGGGTGCCCCGCGCCTTCGCCGACGCGATAAGTTGATCGAACTGGGATGCCTAAGCTGTGATACCGCGTGTGGAGCTGCTAAGCCTGTTTTGACCGGCGCTTGGTTTATTTGACCCGCGCACAGCTTGGCGACGCGATGACTCATATCGCCTTCGGCACGGAGTGGCCGAAGGCATTTTCCGGTACAACGGTAATTGCAAGATTTGCTGACGCTGTTCCGTGGGGGCCATAGCCACCGCCTGAGCTGCGCCAACGAACGTCCGCTCACTTTAGGTCGCTGCTCAAAAGTGGCCGTTCCGGCTTCTACCAGATACGGACGGGGCAGCCTCCTGCCCGGCTGTCTGAACGAACGTCTGCCTACGCCGTTCGCTTCCCGAAAGCGGACGGGCGGCTCTCCACCAGTTTTGCCTAAAATACGGACGTTCCGAAATCCGTTTGTCGCCGCTGCCATGAGCCACTGAAGCGTGGTGCCGTCGACCAAATTACAATCATTTCGTAAGGTGAGTGATATATTGCAGCGCAACAATCTTCAGGTGATATCGTACCATGATCGAAACCGTCGCACAGGTATGGCACGAAACTGGCGGCCTTGCGCTCGCGGTGTTTGGGATGACAATCAGCAAGCTTTTCACTCGACGACAACCTTGACATGAACTCGCATCGGCGGAGCCAAGACCGCCGCGACGATCGTTCGGTCTGCCAACCGGCAGACTGAACGATCGGAATTTAGCCGAACAAATTACCGTTATACGCCTGGGTTAGTGAGGTGCGGCTTGTTGAAGCGCAGCGAGAATTCCTGCTTCCTGACCTATTGGGATGTCGACGACGGTGACCGGGGGATGGAATGATGCCGCAGCGATGGTAGCGATTGGGACACGGATCGATGAGGTGGGCACTCTGATCCGCGATGGCGCCGCCTTCTATCTGCGTCGAGATGTTGGTGGGCGCTACCACCTCGAACTGCATCGCACCCCGGTCGATCTGGTAGAAAAGCGCGTACGGCTGGTCGGCACGTTGGTTGGCCCTAATCTGGTCAACGCTGACGGCGTTGCGCCAGCCTAGAAGGTCAAGGATGCCTCCGGTTCGGCCGTCCCCCTCTGAGCGTATTTCTGATTCAACCTGACTCATTGGCGTTGCGCATGAAACACGAACGGGCATCCTCACGGCCATGGAACAGCGGATCATTCATGCCTGCGGTCATGAGCAGGCTCATTATCTCACCGGCTATGATAGCCAGCAGGAGCGTAAGGCTCGCTGGTTAAAGACGACGACATGTCGAGACTGCTTTGTCGCTGAGAAGAGAGCCGAGGAGGCCGCTGCTGCAGCGCTCAGCAGTGCCGCTGTCGCGCACCTCGACCTTCCACCTCTGACCGGCACTGATCGCCAGATCAGCTGGGCATCGACCATCAGGACTAAACGCCTTGCAGGGATAATAGCACTCTGCGGCGTCGCCGATTATCATGCGTGCCTTCAGGTGACAGATGCCAAATGGTGGATCGATCACCGCGATCGAACGGACGTCGATCTGATGGCGGCAGCGACGCAGGCACCGGACATGCAAAGCGTCACGGCGGTCACAGCGTCGATTACGAATATGCCTCGGACGGCATGATCATTTCAATGACGCCATCTCGACGGCCAACGTTGCGATGACAGTGTCATCAATAGCACGAACTTTGACGCGATATCGCGGGCATGCCCCACTGCTCGAGATCCGAGCCGGTGCGAACGTATGTCTGCATCACAGTGCTTTTAGGGTATACCTTTCGAGGACCGACGTTTTACCGGTCCTTTATATATGCCCAAGCAGCGTAAAAAGGACTAGACAGAGGGGTACCACGTATAGCAGACCAAAACATGTTTATCCGTGCTTATCTCCGCGCCTCTACTTCCGAACAGGACGCGTCGCGTGCCAAAAGCGCCCTCGACGTGTTCGCGACTGAGCACGGACTTCGAATTGCGGCCCGCTACGTCGAAAACGAAAGTGGAGCCAAGCTCCACCGGCCCGAGCTGTTCCGCCTGCTGTCGGATTGCGAGCCGGGGGACGTGCTCTTGGTCGAGCAGGTTGATCGGCTTTCCCGCCTCACCTCACTCGACTGGATCAAGCTGCGCAATCTGATTGACGCCAAGCAGGTCCGGATCGTTGCCCTCGACCTGCCGACGTCGTGGAGCCTGGCGGTACCGACCGACGAGTTCACCGGCCGGATGTTCGCGGCCGTCAACGCGATGATGCTGGACGTCCTCGCCGCGGTCGCCCGCAAGGACTATGAGGATCGTCGCCGACGGCAGGCTGAAGGCACGGCCAAAGCCAAGGCGGCAGGCCTCTATAAAGGGCGCCCAGAGAACAAGACCCGCAACGCTGCCATCTCGAGCCTTCTTCGAGATGGCCGGAGTTGGCGCGATATCATGGACGCGACGGGATGCAGCCGAACTTTGCTCGCCAAGATCGCGCGCGATCGCCGTCGACAGGCAGAGGCTGACGCAGCAATGTCAGACCCGCACCCCTAATGTGTTCAGGCAGACTTTAGACCCTCATAATGAGGTGTCCGATTTCTCTGCTACCGACCCTGTTTGAACAGGTTTTGTGTCCAAAGCCATGCCCACTCAGGGTATACCCGGAAGGCACACCTTTCGGTCTGCCATGCGATCGGCGTCGTTCATCAGGTAGCGGCCTAGCTGGTTTCAAATTCCGGATTGGCGAAGCTGCACTTCGTCCATTTAACTCGCGTGCCTCCTGAGCTAATGGCAGCGCAGGTCGCCAACTTGGGCTTCGTCTTGTTTACCTTTAGCCGGACCAGATGCGCGGGTTTTTATAACCCCCGCTCAGAATGATACGTTTCTGTGCGTTAACAGTAACGCTCCGTTTGGTGACCAAGCGTGGCAATGTAGAGCGGCTAACGGTGTTGCGGCGCGGAAGACCTTCCTCAATTGGGCGTTTTGCCGAGGCAATGACGAGGACGAGCGTTTATGGCGGATTTTGCGGGTTGGATGGCGCTGGTGGCAACCTGCGTCGCAGCAGTGATGACAGCTTCGAACCTTGGCGTGCGCGTAACGGGTTGGGGTTTTGTCATTTTTACGGTGGGCGCGGCGGCCTGGGTTGTAGTGGGTATCGCTACCGATCAGACGCAATTGCTCTACTCGAACATTTTTCTAGGCCTAGTTGACGTCTTTGGTATTTGGCGATGGCTTGGACGGCGCGCGCGCATCAGCGACACCGCTCAGGCCGAGGTCGCACGCAGTACATTAGAGGATGGAGAGGCTCTTTTCTCAATCGCGACGCTGGACGGCTTGCCGATCAAGGCTAAGGACGGCGAGATCGTCGCGTATGCGGTGGATGCTCTTGCCGCCTCCTCAGGGGGGCGAATTAGCTATCTGATCATTCGCTTGGGCGGTGTAGGTGGGTTAGGTGAGACGCTGCACCGGCTGCCATGGCGTGCGACAAGGATCGCGGATGGCGAGGTCAAGACCGATCTCGATAAGAAGGCGATCCAGCGCCTGCCTGTTGCTGTCGCTAGCTGAGGAACTAACACGGGGCTCGACGAATGAATTGACATGTCATTCATGTTCGGTGTGCTCAGAGGCCTCGGCTCCCTCACGCAACTGGCTCCGCAACGTCGAGTAGGCCGTTGTCGCGCGTCCTATAGAAATGATACTGCACCGTCGTGAAGGGCGGGAAGTCGTCGGGAAACTGCGCCCATTGGCACCCCGTCGCAGCGATATACTGGATCGCATCCCACAAGGTTCGCGGCTTGTTCTTGCGTGGCCGTCCCACCTTAGCGCCTGAATCGTGGTCAGATGACAGCCCATTCTTCGTCTGTGCAATCGCTTGCACAGCGTAGCCCGCTTCTGTCATGCTCGCGGCGAGCGGTTGTGGTCCAGCCCATATGAGCCTCGTGGTCTTCGCAACCCCCGATGAATCGCACGCAACTAGAATTGCTCAACTCAATTTTCGGTCGAGCTCTCAATGGGAAGCAAGTCAATGCCGCCGATCATGCATGTTAGCCAAGGCGTAATCACTAACGTCATCCCGGGCTCGGTGCTCGCCAAACAGCATCGCAAGACCGCCGAGCTGAGTAGTGCCAAGAATTGATGCGCCCTGAGCATAATCACGTATGATACCACAGATGCCCTGCCCGGTTTCGAGTGGCGCATCGTGCGGTCGGGTTCGGCACATAATGAGGAACGACGATGGCGGTGCGACTGACGGACCAAAGATCGGTGGTCGTCATCAGCGATTGGATCGAGGGTCCGCATCGAGGCCACGCGTCCGACAATCGTCGGGCCGCACTCCCCACGCATGCGACGGATCCTGCGTTCCGGCCGTGGTCCGGCGATGGCAGTGCCAGCGCCGACGTGACCGGTGGCTATCTCGAGCGGATGCCGCTCGCGCTCGTCGCAGCCGGAATCGTCGAACAAGCGGAGATCTGGCATCATTGGCGCGGCGAGGACGAGCCGCCGTTTCGCCGCGACAACGCCGTGCTGGCCCGAAGGGCGTTCCGCATCGACGATGAAACCGCACCCTTCGCATCATCAGAGATGATCGCATTTGTCGAGGCGTTTGGCGCACCGCATATTTTGATCGTGCTAGGCCTCGGCGTCGAACCCGCGTTGCTCGACGCGTGCGCCGACAGCATCATCCTCTACAATTCGATCGACGCGCCATCGCTGCGCGTTCCGTCCGAAGTCAGCGCGCATTTCGACCTCGTCATTACCGGAGCGCAATGGCAGTCGGACGAGGTCGAAAAACGTCACCCCGGTATGCGCACCGCCATCCTGCCGATCGGCCCCGAGTTCGCGGCGATCGACCAGTTCCGTCCGCTTGGTACGGCCAAGGGTGTCGACCTGATCTATGTCGCTGCCGCGCAACCGTATAAGCGCCACGACATTCTGTTCGACGCGCTCGCGCAACTGCCACGCGATGTTCGCGCGCTCTGCGTGTTCGGCTACGGCGAGGACGCTGACGCGCTCCGCCAACGTGCCCGAGACCAGAATCTGTCCATCGAATTTGTTGGGCCGCCCGGCGTGCCGATCGATGAAGTCAATCGGCTGATGAACCGCGCGAAGTTCGGCGTCGTCTGCGGCATTGACGACGGCGCTCCTGCGATCCTCACCGAATACATGCTCGCCGGCCTGCCGGTGCTCGCTAACGCCGGCCTGCGGTGCGGATTGCAATTTATCCTGCCCGAGACCGGCATGACCGCTTCGACGAACGGGTTTGCCGATGCGATCCTTACAATGCGAGAAACCTGGGCAGAATTTCGACCCCGCGAGGCTGTTTTAGAACGTTGGACCTGGCCGCATAGCGTGGCCCGCCTCGGCGAGATTATCGAGCAAATACATGATGCAAAGCAATGAGAAATACATGACCGGCCATGATGACTCGGCCGGCTCATGGTTTTAGGTTCGAACACTCACGCGGATAACCGCGGATTATCGGATTGGAACAGCGTGCACGGTATCGGACCTACCTCCAGCCTATCCACAATCGACGATGCCGCCCCGCCGCCGCTGATCTGCTTCTCGCATCTCCGCTGGGATTTCGTGACCCAGCGCCCTCAGCATTTGATGACGCGGTTCGCGCAGAACCAGAGTGTGTTCGTCTGGGAAGAGCACATCCCCTGTGACCATCCGCTGCCGTTCCTCGAACACCACCCCTTCCCCGCCGATAACGTCGTCGCGCTGCGGCCGCGTCTGCCGCATTGGTGGAACGCCGAGCAGGTCGAAGCGGGCTTGCGGCACTTGCTCGACATGCTGGTCGCCACGAGCATTCGCGCGAAGCCCTTGCTCTGGTTCTACACGCCGATGATGCTCCCGTTCGCCGAGCATCTCGACGCCGCCGCCGTGATCTACGACTGTATGGACGAACTGTCCGCGTTCCGCTTCGCCGACCCCGCGTTGCTCGACCGCGAAGCCCGGTTGCTGGCTCGCGCTGACCTCGTCTTCACCGGCGGCTACAGCCTCTACGAAGCCAAGCGCGGGCGCCACGGCGACGTCCACGCCTTCCCCTCGGCGGTCGACGTCGCGCATTTCGCCCAAGCCCGTACCGGCAACATTGAACCCGAAGACCAGCTTCACATCTCCGGCCCGAGGCTAGGATTCTTCGGCGTAATCGACGAACGCATTGATCTGGCCCTGCTCGACGCGGTCGCCGCCCGGCGGCCCGACTGGTCGTTCGTGATGATCGGCCCGGTCGTGAAGATCGACTCCGCGCATTTGCCGCGCCGCGCCAACATCCACTGGCTCGGCGGGCGCGGTTACGGCGAACTCCCCGCCTATCTGTCCGGCTGGGACGTCGCGCTGATGCCGTTCGCGATCAATGCCGCGACGCGCTTCATCAGCCCGACCAAGACCCCCGAATATCTCGCCGGTGGCCTGCCCGTCGTTTCGACGCCGATCGTCGACGTCATCCGGCATTACGGCGACGCAGCGGCGGTGGCGATCGCCGCCGACGCGACCGCGTTCGTCGCCGCCTGCGAAGCCGCCCTGGCCCTTCCCCGCGAAGGCGCATGGCGCGACGACGCCGACCGCCTGCTCGCCACGCAATCCTGGGACCGCACGCAAACCACCATGGCCACCGAGATCGACCGCATCTTGAGCGGTAAGAAATACGCTCCCGCCCCGAAACGCGAACGCTACGACACACTCATAGTCGGCGCAGGGTTTGCCGGCGCGGTCCTCGCTGAACGGCTCGCGAACGACAGTGGCCAGCGCGTCCTGGTCGTCGACCGCCGCCCCCACATCGGCGGCAACGCGTATGACGAGCATGACGCAGCCGGCGTGCTGATCCACCGCTACGGCCCGCACATCTTCCACACCAATTCCGCCGACGTGTTCGACTATCTCTCGCGCTTCACCGAGTGGCGCTCGTACGAACACCGCGTGCTCGCCAGCGTCGACGACAAGCTCGTGCCGATGCCGATCAATCGCACCACGCTTAACGCCCTCTACGGCCTGTCGCTCGAGAACGACGCGGAAGCCGCAGCCTTCCTCGCCAGCCGCGCGGAACCGGTCGAGGACATCCGCACGTCCGAGGACGTCGTCGTCGCCGCGGTCGGCCGCGATCTCTACGAGACGTTCTTCCGCGGCTACACGCGGAAACAATGGGGCCTCGACCCGTCCGAACTGGACCGCGCCGTTACCGCACGCGTCCCGACGCGGACGTCCACCGACGACCGCTATTTCACCGACACGTTCCAGGCGATGCCGGCTAACGGCTATACGCGGATGTTCGAGGCGATGCTCGATCATCCCGGCATCACGCTCGACCTCGGCGTCGAATATCGCGACGTGATCGACCGCGTCGATGTCGACCACATCGTCTTCACCGGCCCGATCGACGAATATTTCGATTTCCGCTTCGGCAAGCTGCCCTATCGCAGCCTCCAGTTCCGCCACGAGACGCACGATGTCGCTGAGTTCCAGCCCGTCGCGGTCGTTAACTATCCCGACGAGACCGTGCCACAGACGCGCATCACCGAATACAAGCATCTGACCGGGCAACTGCACGCCAAGACCAGCATCAGCTACGAATTCCCGAGCGCGGAGGGCGATCCCTATTACCCGATCCCCCGCCCCGAGAACCAGGCGCTGTTCAAACGCTACGAGGCGCTTGCCGATGCCGAGGAAGGCGTGACCTTCGTCGGTCGTCTCGCGACCTATCGCTATTACAATATGGACCAGGTTGTGGGGCAAGCGCTCGCCACCTATCGCCGCATGGTCGCAAAGGCCGCCGTTCTCAAAACCCCCGTATTGGCCGCCGAATGACCCGCATCTGCCTGTTGACCGACAGCCGCACCCCGTCCGGCGTCGGCGCGCACATGATGACGCTTGCCGAGGGACTCGAGGCTGACGAGATCGTCGTCGCGGCGCGCGCCGGCACCGGCCTTCTTGAGCACGCCGCCGCGAAGGGCTATGCGGTCAAGTCGCTCGACGACGATGCGGACCTCGTGCGCTGGCTTGATCGCGCGGCGCCTGACATCGTCCACGTCCATGCCGGGATCGGCTGGGAAGGCCATGCCGCGGTTCGCGCCGCGCATGCGGCGGGCGTGCCGGTGATCCGCACGGAACACCTCCCCTATCTCCTCACCGACGCCGCGCAGCGCGACGAGCACCGCGAGACCTCGGCCGCGCTCGCACGCCTGATCTGCGTCTCGGACGCGGTCGGCGACAGCCACCGCGCGGCCGGCGTCGATCCCGCCCTAGTCGCGACGATCCACAACGGCGTCGGTGCGCACAGACCCTCGCGGTCACGCGAAGGGCTTCGCGGCGAATGGGGTGTCGGCGATGCCCCCGTCCTGCTGATGGTCGCCCGGTTCGCCGAGCAAAAGGGCCACGCGCTCCTGCTCGACGCGCTGCCCGCGATCCGCGCAGCGCACCCGGACGTGATCGTGCTGCTCGCCGGCGAAGGCCCGCTGCTCACCCGGACCGCACGCGCGATCGCGGCAAAAGGCCTGGCCGGCACCGTCCGCATGCTCGGCACCCGCAGCGACGTCGCCGACCTGATGACGCTCGCGGACCTGCTCGTCCTACCCTCGGCATTCGAGGGCCTGCCGCTGGTCGCGCTCGAAGCCTTGGCCGCCGGCCTTCCCGTCGTCGCCACCGTCGCACCGGGCAATGCCGAAGCGATCGAGGACGGCGTCACCGGTCGCCTAACCGCCGCCGACCCGGCCAGTTTCGCCGACGCGGTCGTCACGCTGCTGGCCGACCGCGAGCGCCTGCAATCGATGGCCAGCGCTGCGATCGAACGCCAGCAAGACCTTTTCTCAGCCGATCGCATGATCGCCGACACGCGCGCGGTCTACGCCGCCGTGCAAGACCAAAACACAAAGGGAGACGGCGTGAAGCGGACACGGATCGGGTTCATCGGCGCAGGCGGCATCGCCAATCGCCATTTCGGCGTGCTGGAGCAGTTCGACGACGTCGCGATCGTCGCGGTCGCCGACGTCGACATGGCGCGCGCGACCGAGGCCGCAGCCCGCTTCGGCGCCCGCGCGTTCGACGATGCGGCTGCAATGCTGTCCGCCGTCGAGCTCGACGCCCTCTACATCTGCGTGCCCCCCTTCGCGCACGGCGAACCCGAACGCCTCGCGATCGAGCATAAGCTCCCGTTCTTCGTCGAGAAGCCCGTCGCGCTCGACCTCGGCACCGCGGAAGACGTCGCGGCAGCCGTCGACCGCCTCGGCCTCGTCACCGCGGTCGGCTATCACTGGCGCTATCTCGACACCGTGGACGAGGTGAAGGCATTGCTCTCCGCGACGCCCGCCCGCGTCCTGTCCGGCTATTGGCTCGACTCCACGCCGCCGCCGCGCTGGTGGTGGAAGAAGGACGCATCGGGCGGCCAGATGCTCGAACAGACGACGCATCTCGTCGATCTCGCGCGCTATCTCGTCGGCGACGTGGTCCGCGTCTATGGCCAGTCGGGCCATGTCGACCGCGCTGCCTTCCCCGGCCTCGACGTCGCCACCACGAGCACCGCGATGCTCACCTTCGCCAGCGGCGCGATCGCCAACTTCGCGTCCACCTGCCTGCTCAACTGGAACCACCGCGTCGGCCTGCACCTGTTCGGCGAAAGGCTCGCGATCGAACTGACCGACCGCGACGTCATGATCGACATCGGCCGCGGCCGCCCGGTCCGCGGCACCGGCAGCGATCCCGTCGTGCTGGAGGATCGCGACTTCATCGACGCGGTCCGCGGGGGCGAGAACCGGATCCGCTGCCCCTATCCCGCCGCGCTCGAAACGCTCCGCCTCGCGCTCGCGATCGAACGCTCCGCCGCCGAAGGCCGAGCGATCGACGTCCGCGAGCGGGAGGTAGCGCATGTCTGAGTGGCGCCACGTCCGCTCGCTCGGCGTCGAACGTCCCGGCCAGGCCTATTTCTTCGGCTATGACGAAGCGCCTCCGGGTGACGGCCAGGTCCGGCTCGATCTGCTCTACACCGGGTTTTCCGCAGGCACCGAACTCACCTTCGTCAAGAACAGCAACCCGTATCTCCATTCGCGCTGGGACGCAGGCCGCGGCGTGTTCGTCCCCGGCGAGGCCAGCGCCCACTATCCGGTGCCGTTCCTCGGCTACATGGAATCCGCCCGCGTCAGCGAGAGCCGGGTCGATGATTTCGCGAACGGCGACGTCGTCGGCACGGTGTTCGGGCACAAGACCGGCCATACCGCGGACCTGTTCAACGACCTGCTGACCAAGCTTCCACCCGAGCTCGACCCGATCCTCGGCATCTATATCGGCCAGATGGGACCGATCGCCGCCAACGGCATCCTGCACGCGGATGTAGAATTGCTCGGACCCAATGTCGTCAACCTCGGCGACGGCATCCGCGGCCGCCCCGCTTTGGTGATCGGCGCCGGCATCGTCGGCATGCTGACCGCCCTGTTCGCGCAGGCCGCCGGCGCGAGCGAAGTCGTGATCGCAGACCCCTCGCCCTTCCGTCGCCTGCGCGCCGAATGCCTCGGCATCACCGCGATGACCGAGGACCAGGCATGGGCGTACGCTAAGGCCCGCTGGCTCCACGGCGGCGACGACCGCGGCGCGGACGTTGTGTTCCAGACCCGCGCCGATGCCGCCAGCCTGCACGCCGCGATGCGCGCGCTGAGGCCGCAAGGCACGGTGATCGACCTCGCCTTCTATCAGGGCGGCGCGGACAGTTTGCGGCTCGGCGAGGAGTTCCACCACAACGGCCTCAACCTCCGCTGCGCCCAGATCAACCGCGTCCCCCGCGGGCTCGGCTTCCAATGGGACCGCCGCCGCCTCGCCAACGAGACGGTGAAACTGTTGCTCTCCCGCGGCCCCGAAATCCGCGCGCAGCTCATCACGCATGTCGTGCCCTATGACGACGCGCCCGCCTTCATCGCGCGGCTGGTCGGCGAGCGGCCCGAATTCCTCCAGATCGTCTTCAAGGTCGGCGATTGAGCACCGCACTTACCGCCGACGCCCGACCGATCCGCATCCTGTTCGTCTTCGCATGGCTCGTCGTCGGCGGCGAGGAGACGGAAGTGCGACTGCTCGCCCAAGCGCTCGACCCGACGCGCTACAAGATTGAGGTCGTCGCCTGCTTCCGAAAAGGGGGCATGCCCGAGCAGACGCACGAGCAGCTGGAAGCGATCGGCGTTCCCGTCGACCGCACCCCCTACGCGCTCGGCTTCGACGAGACCGTCGCCTACCTCGCGAGCAAGCTGCCAGCGTACGACATCGTCGTCTCGTGCCAGAACGTCGCGGACATCTATCCCACGCTTGAACGCATGCACCTCCGCCCGCCGTTGATCGAACATGGCGGCCTCGTCTCCGAAGCGCTTGCCGGCCCAAAGCATTTCACGGCGCGATATGTCGGCGTCTGCGCGTCGATCCGCGACGCAGCGGCCAGCAGAATGCCCGGGCGCGAGCACCACGCGATCGAGATCCCGTCGATGGTCGACACGCGCGCCTTCGATCCCACCCGACGCGTCCCCGTGCGTACGGCACTCGGCATCGCCGACGACGTACCGCTAGTTGGCTGGCTAGGCCGGCTCGACCCGAAGAAGCGCGTCGAGGATTTCATCGAGGCCGCCGCGCTCGTCCACGCCCGCTACCCCGGAGCCCGCTTTGTCGTGATCGGCGGACCGGACGCGTTCATCCCCGAATACGCCGTCGCGCTCCGCAACCGAGCGCACGCCCTCGGCCTGGACACCGCTCTGACCTTCCTCGGCGATCGCGACGACGTGCCCGACCTACTCGCGGCGCTCGACATATTCGTCTGGCTCTCCCGTGGCGAGGGCATGCCGCACGTCATCGCCGAAGCCGGCGCTGCATGCCTCCCCGTCATCGCGACCCGCGACAACGGGTCCGAACAACAGATCGTTGACGGCGTGAGCGGCCTGTTCGTGCCACACGAAAGCCCGCCCGCAGTCGCCGCTGCAATCACGAAACTGCTAGGAAACGCAGCACTCCGAACACACTTGGGCACCGCCCTCCGCGCCAGAGTCGACACCGAGTACGCCGTCGCCGCCGTGGTCCCCCGCTGGGAGGAATTGTTTGCCGACGTGATCGGGGACCGACCAGCTGTATTACCTCCACCCCGCCTTTTCCGCAGCTTCCTCCAAGGCGGCTTCGAATCCTCCACCCACCGCCGGGCACACGATCGAAAGCGCGTCGACGTAATCGCCGCGAGCCATCACGACACCCTTGCCGCGCACGATTACAGTGAACTCGCCAAGCTTGGCCTCCTGACGGTCCGCGACGGCCTGCGCTGGCATTTGATCGAACGCGAACCCGGCCGCTACGACTGGTCCAGCCTCGACCGACAGCTCGAAGCCGCCAAGACGAACGGCACAGAAGTCATCTGGGACCTGCTCCATTACGGCTTGCCCGACGACATCGACATCTGGACGCCCTCCTTCGTCACCCGTTTCGCCGCCTTCGCCGCTGCCGCCGCACGCCACATCGGCCCGGCCGATGCGGGCGAGACTCGCTTCTACGCCCCCGTCAACGAAATCTCCTTCTTCGCCTGGGGCGGCGGCGACGCAGCCTATCTTAATCCGTTCGCACATGGCCGCGGCCACGAACTGAAGGTGCAACTGGCCCGCGCGTCGATCGCCGCGATGGAGGCGATCGTCGCGATCGACCCCGCCGCAAGGTTCGTGCACGCCGACCCGGTCATCAACGTTATCACCGACCCCGCCCGCCCCCACGACGCCCCCGCCGCCGAAGGGCACCGCCTCGCACAATACCAGGCCTGGGACATGATCGCGGGAAAAGCCTGGCCACAGATCGGCGGCCACCCGGCGCTGCTCGATATCGTCGGTGTCAATTTCTACCATAACAACCAGTGGATCCACGGTGGACCACCGCTAGCTTACGACCACCCCCTCAGCCGCCCACTCCACGCGATCCTCGCAGACGCCTATGCCCGATATGGCCGCCCAATCTTCATCGCCGAGACCGGCATCGAAGGCAGCGCCCGCCCCGCGTGGCTTCGCATGATCCTGCGCGAGGTAAAGATCGCCCGATCGCTCGGCGTACCGATCCAGGGCGTATGCCTCTATCCGATCCTCGATCATCCCGGCTGGGACGACGATCGCTACTGCCCCAACGGCTTGCTCGCCTGCTCAGCGATCGTGAGCGACCGTATCGCAGATGCTGCGCTCGCAGACGTCATTCGGACTTGGTCGCTTAAAGCATAATTGAGAGAGTTTCTGAACTAAAGCACGCTCGTACCGGCAAAACAGACCATTAGCATCGCGCCGGGTGACGATCGTCAGAAAATATTCGATTCTGGTGTGCCAGACCTACTACCAGTTCGCCGGCCAGCATTACAGATGTTGTGATTTCACCTAACCAAATAATAAGGTCTCAATCAGCGCCGATCGGGACCGCCTGAAAAGTCATATTCTTAAGAATGCGAAACGTATGCGCTTTGAGCGGACGAGGCCCCTCTTGGACGCCTATCTTTACCGTACGCCTGTGCCACATCGCGACGACAGGGCATCCTGACCTACGTATTCTCGATTGGCGGCCGTCGCTGGTAAGGTTGTTTAATTCGGTTCTCTGCGTTCGCTTGAGCCAAGCGCTCGGTCATCTCACCCTGACTGGCCATTGCGTCCCAAGCATCTGCCGATCGCAGATGACGCTCTCGAACAAGGGGTAGCGTGGACCGCTCCGCTTCCGATCTTTCATGGGCAGCAGCGTGACGGTATGACTCGGTTTGAGAGAGGCTCATACGACTAGCCTTTAACCGACAACTGAAGATCTAAAACCCCATACGGCTGAGTTCCCCGCCCCAGACCCTCATGGTAGGATTGCTTATGCTCAAGATAAAAAAGAAGCGGCTGACCGATCGCGGCGATCGCGCGGTCAAACGCCTTGCCGAGATCGAGACGTGTATTACAGGCCTTGCGGACAACGATCTGCTGGATCGGGCCGACAAAGCCGAGCTTTATACGCCGACCGCCGATATGGCGTTCTTGGAAATGACACGGCGGAATATCAGCCTTTGAAGGCAGCGAGACCGCGCGGCGCTGACGCCGTACGCCAACGCTAAGCCAACTCACCATCGGACAGGGCAGTTTATCGACCAATGCAGCGCTATGTCATCACTTGGCACGGTCGGCTTCTGGTCATACAGCGACTGAGATTCGACCGAGCCACATATGTCGCGAGCTAACCAACATGCAGATCATCGTCCGCGACAACAATGTCGACCAAGCCCTCCGCGCCCTAAAGAAGAAGCTGCAGCGTGAAGGAGTTTACCGGGAAATGAAGCTGCGGCGGCACTACGAGAAGCCGTCCGAAAAGCGTGCACGGGAACATGCTGCGGCCGTCAGCCGTGCCCGGAAGGCGGATCGTAAGCGCGCCGAACGCGACAATTGAATGGCGAAGGGGTCGTGTCGGGAATCGGCACGCGGATAGATGAGACCGGTACGCTGATCCTCGACGGCGGTGCTTTCTACCTGCGGCGGGATCTCGACGGTCGCTACGAACTGGAACTGCATCGCACGCCGGTCGATCTGGTAGAGAAGCGGGTCCGCCTGGTCGGCACGTTGGTAGGCCCAGACCTCGTTAATGCCGAGGGCGTCGCGCCTGCCTAAGCGACTGAAGCGGCCAGACACGCAAGCCAACGACTTGGCGCATCCCTGATTCAACCTGACTCATACCGGTTGCCTGGAAATCGTTGCTGGGCATCATTGCGTTATGGGACAGATTATCACGCACGCCTGTGGACATGAGCAGATCCACTATCTCTCCGGCTTCGCCAGCCAGCAGGAGCGGAGAGCTCGCTGGCTGGAGACGACCAAGTGCCGCACATGTTTTGTTGCGACCAAGCAGACCGAGCAGGCAGAAGCGGCCGTTCGTGATGGCGCAGCCATTGCCCACCTGGACCTGCCCTTGCTTACCGGCAGTGATCGGCAGGTCGCATGGGCGACAACCCTGCGAGCCAGCCGCCTTTGCGCGTTCATCGCGACCCCGGCGACAGAAGGTAATGGGCACAAAGTGTGCACCCATGTTACCGACGCGAAGTGGTGGATCGACCACCGTACCCTGACAGATACTCAGTTGCTCGCGGAAGCCGAGCTCTACGCCGTTGGGATCGACAAGTCGGCAAGCGGAGACATTGATACCGGCCTGCCGCAGGCTGCCTAACGATGGCTTACTCGGGTGTCGTCGAAAGCACGAACTTTGACGAGAATTCGTCCTCCGACGATACCTTTTTGGTTGGCAGCCCACCCGAATTAGCACGGTGCAAGGCCGTTACCCGTTTAACCTGTGCAATGCTGCATCCGGCCAGCTCGGCCGTTCTTACAATGCTCATGCCAGCGTCACGAAGCCCGATGATGCGGCGATGGTGCGCAAGGTCAGGCTTGCGCCCGATATACCGGCCTTCCCGCTTGGCGATTTCGATCCCTTCGCGCTGGCGTTCACGACGAGTCTCGTAATCGTCGCGGGCGGTCTGTAGCGCTACCCGCAACAGCATATCCTGCACCGCCTCGAGCACGATCCGGGCAACACCAGAACTATCGGCAACGAGGTCGGACAGATCAACGATCCCCGGCACCGCGAGCCGAGCTCCTTTCCCTCTGATCGTCGCCACCAACAACTCCGCCTCGGGCAAAGGCAGACGACTGATCCGGTCGATCTTCTCCACGACGACCACCTCACCAGGCTGGAGGTCGGCAACCATGCGCAGCAGTTCTGGCCGGTCCGGTCGAGCGCCCGATGCCTTTTCCCGGTAGACTGCTGCCACATAGTATCCAGCTGCTCGCGCCCCGGCGACTATCGCTTCCTTGGCGAGCGAGATCCTGCTTCTCAGTACTCACCCGCAGATACACCCGCGCGGCCTGGATCGTGTTCCGCTTTTCCTGTTCGCTCATCTCAGGCTTTCTTGGGTATACCCTAGTTGACGGGGCCTGAATGAGGCTGGGGTTGAGAATGCGCTAATCGCCCCAAGGTGGTCATGGTGTCGCGCAAGTGTTTCGGACCGCGTGCATTTCGCGAACGACATTCGCGACAGCCTGACCCTCGGCTTGCTGGTCGTAGTGGCGCTGTCGCGAAACTTAGCACATCCGCGACACTTGGATGTCCGTCAACGCCCGCCTCTCGGTGATAGGGGGTGCGGACGAAGGGCAGATTTCCACCGGCGAAGCCGAAAAGCTGCCTTCTACCCAAGCAGCATGTTCACCAAACCTCGCTGACGTGACAATCAGATCGATAGCGGCTCGGTAAGATCTTTGAGCTAACACGCGAGGCATGCTTCTTCGCGCCGCCTCCCGCTGGTTTTTGGTTATGCTGCTGGTGGCAGTAACGGCGCTTGCTGTGATCCGCGTGGCGGCAGGGATGCGCGAACGTGATGGGCGAGTTCCTGCGCATCTCCATGCAGTAGTCACCCCGCTCGGCCAAGTGATGGTAGACGAACGCGGCCCGGCAACCGGCCGAACCGTTTTAATCGTACCAGGCACCGCAGGCTGGAGCGGATTTTGGCAGGAGGTAGCAAACCACCTGGCAGTGCGCGGCTATCATGTAGTCGCGGTGGATCTGCCGCCGTTCGGGTATTCCGAGCGCGATGCCGCCGCGCGCTACGATCGACGTTCACAGGCGACCCGCCTGGCGGCGGTGGTGGCAGCAACGACACGCAACCCAGCAATGGTAGTCGCGCACAGCTTCGGTGGTGGGCCGGCCACCGAACTCGCCCTGACGCATTCGGATCAGGTCGCACGGCTGGTGCTAATCGACGGTGCGCTAGGCGAGCTTGATCCCAAGTCTGCTGGCGGCGTCCCTTTGCTCCGGTCATCGCTGCTTGCGCAGCCGCTGATCGCGGCGACGCTTACCAACCCGCATGCAATCGGCGCCATGTCGCGCTCCATGCTGGCCCGCAAGGAGGCCGCGGCGCGGTGGCAGGAGACACTGCGGGCGCCTATGCGCCGCCCCGGCACCACTGCCGCCTATGCAGCCTGGCTCCCCTCGCTGCTTGCGGCCGATGACGGCGCGTTGAGTCGCCGTGCAGATGCACTGCGCCGAATGCAACCGCCGGTGCGGCTGATCTGGGGTGAAGCCGATACCGTCACTCCGATCGCCCAGGGCCTTCGGCTTGCCAAGCTGTTCCGTGCGCCGATCACACGGCTGCCGGGTGTCGGTCACGTTCCTCATATTGAGGATCCCGTTCACTTCCTGTCGGCGCTCGACGCTGCCATCACGGAGCCAGTCCGATGAAACGTCAACGCCTGCTGCTTGGAGCATCCGTCTTGGCGCTCACCGCCGGTGGCGCAACCGCCTATGTCTTGCCCTTTGCCGCCGATCCGGTCGGGCCGAAGGATTGCGCCTCCGTCCTACCACCATTGGCCGGGGAGAAACCTCGCCCGGCCGCCGTGCGCGAGCCCAACTGGGCGCAGCGCGGCGGTCACATCAACGACGCGAGCTGCCTAAGCCGTACGCCGGTGGCCGGCGTGGTGCGCGTGCGCGGTGAAGCCGATGTCGCAACCGCGCTACGCTACGCGAGTGCACACGGCCTCACCGTGTCCGCGGCGGGCGTCAAGCACTCGATGGGTGGCCAGGCGTTCCGGGCCGGTGGCGTGGTGCTCGACATGCGCGGCATGGACGCGATCCGGCTCGATCCTGAAGCCCGCACCGTGACGGTTGGCAGCGGCGCGACCTGGCACGTAATCCAGCTCGCCGTGCATCCGCGCTTCGCGGTCAAGGCGATGCAGTCCACCGACATCTTCTCCGTTGGTGGATCGATCAGCGTTAACGCCCATGGCATGGATCATCAGGCGGGCGCGGTGATGAATTCGTTGCAAAGCGTCCGGATGATGCTCGCCGACGGGCAGGTGGTCACCGCGTCGCGAACCGAAAACCCGGAGCTGTTCCGCCATGTGGTCGGCGGTTACGGGCTGTTTGGCACGATCCTCTCGGCGACACTGGATGTGGTCCCTAACGACGTCTACCGATCGGGTCGCGAGATCATCGATTATCGCGACTTCCCGGCGAACTTCGAGCGGATCGCGACGGACCCGACGGTCGGGCTCAGCTATGTCCACCTCTCGACTTCACCTGACAGCCTGCTCCGGGAGGCATTGGTCTACACATACACCAAGCATTCTGAAGATCAGGTGCTGAACCGCGCCGAACTGTCGGAGGTCACGTCCACCAAGATCCGCCGCCTGACGGTAAACCTCGCCAAGCGCAACGACACGTTCAAGCGGATCAAGTGGTGGAGCGAGAAGAACCTCGAGCACCGCTTCGAGACGTGCACGATCACCCGCGCACAGGCCCAAGGCTCGGGCGAGGCGTGCCTGGTCGCGCGCAACGACCCCATGCACGACTCGGTCGCCTACCTGTTCAACAACTTGCCGGGCGAAACCGACATCCTCCACGAATATTTCATCCCGCGCGCCCAGATCGTGCCGTTCATCGACGGCATGCGCACGATCTTCGAGCGGGAGCGCACCAACCTCGTCAACGCGTCGATCCGCGCGGTGGGCACGGAGGACAACGCCCTGAGCTATGCGCCGGCGCCCGCCTTCTCAGTGGTGCTCTATATCAACCAGCCGACCACGCCTGAGGGAACGGCGGCGATGCGGCGACTGACCGGTGAGTTGATCGACCTCACCGCCAGCCATGGCGGCCGCTTCTTCCTCCCCTATCAGTTGCATTATACGCCGGCGCAACTCGAGCGCGCCTATCCCGGGATCGGCGCCTTCTTCGCCGCCAAGCGCGACTGGGATCCCCAGGGCCTGTTCAGCAACACCTGGTATGCCCGCTACGCGCCGTTCGTTGCGAAGCAGCCGGCGCCGATGCGACCCTCAACTACGGCGCGGGCGCCGTTGGCGTAGAGCCGCTGGACGAAACGAGGGTCGTCGCTGTGGGCGAGCGTGGCGCCGCGGCGCACTTCGACGATGCGACCGCCAGCCGCTGCGATAATGCGCACTGCGGCCGAGCCGTTACCGATGACCGCTACTTGCCGCCCCGCGGGGCCAACGAACGGCATGGCGAGCAGGATGGCGATCCATGCGCCAAGCACCATCAGCAGCTGAGCGGCGGTGCGGGTGATCCGCTTAATAGTCGTAGACATGCTCGACCACGCCGCCGATTGCCTGAACGCGGCGCATCGTTGCGAGCAGTTTGGCGACCGGTACGGCAATGCCGACGCGCCGCCACCCGGGCTGGTCGAGCGGCATCGCCAGCACCGCCTTTCCTGGCGCCGGTACCCTGTCTGGCAGGAGCAGGGTGGCAAAGATCGTCGTGTTGCCGGCGATCTCCACCAACCCGACCCGGGTTGCTGACAGCTTTGCGAGCAGATCGTTGAACTGCTGGTAACGCGGCGCCTCGACCAGCGTCAGCCCGCCCGGCAACGAGGCTATCGCGTTTAGCCGCGGATCGACCGCGCGGAGAGTGGCAGGATCGCCGTACGCCACCAGCCGCAGCGTCGGCTGGTCACGCCCGACGGTCGCCCCGGTCGCTGCATCGATCGCCTGGGCGTAGACGGCCTTGACGCCATATTCTGCAGCCAGTGCGAACCGGCGTTCCCAATGCCGGGCATTCAGCGCTGGCTCCCGCGTCCGCCACACGCCACTCAGCGCCTCGCCGAACGGGAAACGATACCAGGGTGTCTCGTGCAAAAAGGCGCCATAACGTTGCTGGACGTGCGCGGCATGGCGATCGTCGGCGCTCCTCCACCCGCTTGTCGCTTCGAACAGCCGCCCGACCGTGCGCTCATAGGCCGATTTGACTGCCAGCTCGACGGTGTAGCTGATGCCGATCGTGTAGATCGTCACCTTGGCCGCGCCCGCTTCCGGACTGGCCTGAGTGATGCGGTTGACGGTGCAGTAGCTGGTCCAGAACTGTCCGATCTGCTGGCCATAGGCAAAGCTGCTAGGCGGCTTACCGGAGGCCAGGTGGCGGGCAAAGGCTTCCGCTTCGTAGACGATGTGCCATTCGGGATAGGTTAGAAAGGTTTGCGCCTCCGGTCGCCGATCGGCTGCGGGAAGCAGGGGACGTCGGCCGCTCGCATCCGAAAGGCCGGGCAGCGGCGTGCGGCAGCTTCCCTCTATATACGCCATTGGCACGAGCACTATGGCGGCGATCAGCCCGCCGGCAACGGCCGCCAGACGCCAACGGCGCTTCACGCCACAGCGCGCTGCGCTGCCCCCGTCGGAGCTTGCGCCAAACGATAACCCACCCAGATCGCGACGCCGCCAATCAACAGGTGCGGCAAGTTGGCGAAGACATGCGCATAAAGCGACTGTTGGATCGGTCCGTACAGAAAGATGCCGCCATCCAGATAACCGCTGCCGAGGAACAGCCCCATCACTCCGTCGGCGAAGTAGAGCGGCCCGAATAGCCGAAAATAACGGCGGGCCGCGCCGTATGACCACCAAGCGGCGATCCCCGCCCAGAGGCCGGAGAAGAAGTGAAGGCTGTCGTCATAAAGATCGAGCTTGAACAGCCCGAACAGGTTGCCGTTGGCATCGTTAAACTGCGGCACATAGCCAACGGCTACCACCAGCATGAAACCGATGCAGTAAGCTGCCCCGAACAACCGGACCCGGTTCATCATCACCCCCCAAATGGCCGTTCCCAGCTTGTCACGAAGGCAGTTGGCAAACAATGAGCAGACGGCCGAAGAGCAGCTAAATGCGATATGGCCTGGAAGCGGCCGCGCTGCTGACCAAGAAAGCCGGCCCTACCAAAACACGTTTCTCTCCAAGCAAGCTGGGGACGCTAGGTAACGGCACGTCGGCCCTCTCTGTCGCAAAAGCAGCGACATACGCGACGTCCGAAAATCAGCACTTATGCGACGAGCCTATGTCCGCTCCCGCCCAAACCCGGACGTTCAGGCTGGCGATCCGGGCGCCCAGATTCGGTCGTTCCGGACCGACCTTGGATCCCGGAACGCACCATTCGCGATGCACAAATCATCACGGCTTAGGGCAGAGCAGTTGGTTGATGTTCAATTGCGGGGAACGCCGATGCGTGTCATTCTTTTCAAAAGCTAGATTGGACCTTGATGCTTTTGATAATCGCCCTTCTTCAAACTGCGGTCCCATTGCCGCCACTTCCACGGCGCTGGGCTCAATTTAGCCGCGCGGGCGCACTAAACCACATCACTGAAACAGTTGAAATTGCGACGGGTGATCGAGATGCAAGCAATGATTTCCCTTATAGATTGCGATTAATAAAACAATCAACTGAGGGCAACGAAGTATGGATGGCTGACAGTGAAAACTGTCCTGTCATACTGGATGTTGTTAAAAGCATGAAAGGCATAAAAATGCCTACATTCGCCCCATACGGTATACCAGGCCAATCAACCAAATCAATGTTTGATGGGACAGGTTATTCTTTATCCGCGCCCACGTCCGACATTGCAGGTGAAGTTACCGTAAGTTCTAATAATAGATCATCAATTGCAATATGGATTGATGCGTCCTTCATCCAGCTCACCCCCTGTTGGAGAAAATCATCTTTTTAATTCGCTGAGGCTTTCGCCAAAACCCTTCATCGCGGGCCAAGAGGTGGGTCTTATTTAAAACCTGAGCTTACCGTGTATCTATGCCTGGATAATGCACAGGGCCTCATAAGGAGAAAAACATGCGAATCGCTTTGGCTATGGTTCTGGCAACATCGACCGCAGCCTATGCACAAATCAGTAGTAACCCGATCAGCGTTCCAGAGGTTGTGCCAATTCCAGATGGGTTATCGCAGGTAACAGCAATCAAAGTCACGGATGTGGCCGAAGAATACAAGATCGCCAAAAAGATGAAACTTCGGCCAATGAGTCAATCGCTCGTTACCACGGGTGGCTACTACGATGTCCTGAACTGCGTCGACGCGGCGGGAAAGCCTCGTGAGTTATGGTTCGACATCGGTAGTTTCTTTCCGGGTTCCTACCAAACAAAGTGAGGCTCTATCTGCAGGGGTAGAGAGGGTAACAACGCCATTCTTGGGCAGCTATCGAACTCTCCTCCCCAATTCCGGCCATTCCGCTTCCGCCCACTTGCAGACATTCCAGGTCAGTTACAGACTAGACTCATGCGTGCTTCCACTGCCTTAGCCCTACTCGCATTGGCATCATGCAAAGCCGCCCCGCTGGCCAGGCAGGCTGGCGACCAATCGCAACGTAGCGACGAGCGCGAGATTACCGGTGTCCTGACCCTATACACCGAGGGCGAATCGTTCCAGCAGTGTCCACTAAGAGAGCCTTGGAACTGCTTCAAGGTCAAGGGGCCGGAGTGCGGATTTGACGCTACGCCTGAGGCTCGGACCTTGATCAACACGGAGATTACTAAGTCAGGAGCAACCCAAAAATACGCTACTTTCGGGATAGTGATGATTGGTACCCGATCAGATGGCATCCATGCCGGACATTTATCCGGCTATACCTGTAAATTTCATGCGCGCTCAGTTCTCCATGTCAGGGAAGTGGCAAGCGCGCCGCCAGACACCTCGAACGCTGTTAGCGTCCGCTAGCCTCTCGAACCGGCCATTCCACTAACGCCGACACCCGGACGCTCAGGCTGACGATCCTGGATCCCGATACCGGCCATTTATTGAGCGCGACCTTCTTCGCGGGGCCGCGGTAGGCCGCAACAGCTATTGACCCTACAATATACGATACATGTACGATACATATAACAAAGCATGAGGATTGGATAATGGGTTTGGTGAAGATCGATGACGAGCTGCGCGAGGAAGCCCGCCGCGCCAGCGCCGTCATGTGCCGATCGATCAACGCTCAGGCTGAGTTCTGGATGAAGATCGGTATGCTTGCCGAGGCCAATCCCACCATGGCCTTCAACGACATCATGAGGGCGCAGCTCGCGGAGGCGAACGTCCGCCTAGTCCAGCCGCTTGCGGCTTGATCAAGCACTGCCATCGACCCCAGCCGCCAGCTAGGACTGACATGCCTTTTCACGACGACATCGCAGACTTCTTCGGCCGCTACGTCGATGCCTTCGCACGTGAGGACGCAGGCACGTTAAGCGAGCTATGGGACGAGGTTGGACTGTTCCCCACCCCCACCGGCAACTTCGCCATGCCGCGATCCGCGTTCCGTGACCATTGTGCCACGCTGTTCAATTTCTATCGAGCTCAGGGCATCGTACGGCCGGAGGGCGCCCTGCTATCCGCCGACGAACTGTTCCCGGGCGTTGCTCAAGCGCGCATGGCCTATCGCATGATGGGTGCTGATGACGCTCCGGTGGCCGAGTGGGAGCATGTCTATGTCCTACGGCATACCGACACCTGGCGCATATCGCTGACCATAGCCGATGGCGAGATGGCAGCTTGGACGGCAAAAGGCGTTCAGCTCTGATCAAATGCTGCCGCTCAGCCATTCCCGAAATACCGTCGCTGCAAAAACCGGCAGGCCGCAACGTCGGCTATCGCCACCCTCGTTCCCGAAAGCAGCCAGTCGGCAATCCACCAAACCCGGACATTCACGGCTGACACGCATCGGATTTCTGCATCAAGTGATGCCACGATTTCCGCGGCTTCGAGCCTGATGCAGATCTTGTAGTTTTTGCATCATGCTGCGAGGAATTCGCACTTAGGCTGCTATCGCCCTTGCATCGCAAAGCAGGGTGAACAAACCTCTAGTGCCGCCTGGAGAAGTGATATGCTTATACCTTTAATAAGCCTGCTGGCAGCCGCACTCGCTCCAAGCGCTCCGACGACGGAGGCGATTTGCACAGTTGGACGTGCGGCTCTTCGAGATCTACCCGGTATCTATAATAACTATCCTGCGGACTCATACTATGCCGCTTCCGATGCAAACGGACGCGATCTGCTGAACGTGTGTCCTAAACTAAAAAATGAATTGCCAATCGGCTATTCGGAGGCGACGGATGATGCTAATACACGAGCAAATATACATGTACCTGTACCGGGATATAACCCTCGACCTGCCTATATATATTCAATAAATGTACCTAAGTTCAGCGTCGCTCTAAAATCAGCTACCGTCCATTTCGAGTATACTTGTACTGGCCTTTGCGGCGGAGCTTTTGAAGCTCATTACGCCTTAACGCAAAACGGATGGCAACGTCGGGGTGCGCTCCGAACACTATACGTCTCATAGGGGACTTGGGTCAGTTCTATGCAATGCCGGCTAGCTCAAGGTGTTGATGCAAACTTGTGAGTTTTCCATCAAAACCATTCCGCACCGAGTTTAAATGCGGTTGTTTCAGGTCAAGACGATAGCCAACATTGGCGAGAGAAGCCCTTACGACCAGGCCGCCGCTAATCTATATGGCATTCATAGAGCTCGCTTCGTGCTTGGAGGCTGACACGTGATTTTCGTTTTGATGCTTATTGCTGCGTCGACGGCGCTCTGGCCACCGGCCCAAGCCGACTGGCCGGTCGGCAAGAAAATGAAGCTAGCTGTGGTGCTGGAACCACGATCAAATAGACAAGGTATAGCTGAAGAGTTTGATGCAGCCGTTCGTATTGCAAGCGCCGACAAGGTTGGACTTGATCCTGCAATGTCTTTCACTCGCGGTATAAGTTTACTGGTTTCAACAATTGACGGGACACCTGTCTCGCCTGCGTTTCCGCCGGCTGGATCACCGCCCACTCCGCCTATTACTGACACTACCTACTTAACGAAGGTAGATCATAAAAAACCGATGTTGGTGAAGCTTAGAGAAAATCCCCGCACGATATTCCCTGGCGCTGGCCGATACCGCGTGCGCGCGATCGTTTCGGTATTCGATTGGCGTCACAAGCCTGTGCGCTACGAACAGTTCACTTCCCCCTCGGTCATAATTGATGTCAGCAATAGCTAACTGATGAACGACCGCCAGGATATCACCGTGATGCAAAACTTGATTTTTGCATCAGGAATGTCGGGATGGGAGGAAGCCGTCTGGCGGCTTTTGATCTCGATTGGGGAAAGTAGACAAGCGCAGGCCGGGCATCACATCTCCTGGCTTGTCTCAACGCCGTCAAAGAAGGCCTTCGATGCTGCGCATAGTGCGGCGCTGTTGCCGCCGCCAAACCATCCAAAAGGAGATATCTTTGGCCCCGTCTGATCGGGCCACTTGATCATCCCGAGAGCGTGTAGGTGATAACCTCGGCCACCATGTTCGTACCAGACGATCCATTTATCGCCATGCTGATACGCTCGTAGGAAACGCCGCTGTGGGACAGACGGGTTGCGGATGACGTCTGTTGCATTGAACGCCGTCCCAGCGTCAGCGAATCCTTCTTTGAAGAAGGCTTTAAGCCGTTCCACTGCGACAGGCGGTAGGTTGCCTAAGTGATACACCGCCTTGGCTCCGACCGGTGTGCAGGCAGACAACTTTGGCATTGGCTCTATGGGCTCGCGAACTGTGCTTTGTAGCGGCACGCCTACACTTGTAAAAGCAAGCACCAGTTCTAAAAGCATCGTTATTCCTTCGCCAATTGCCGGGGCACACGAAGTGCTTTCTGCTATTCGGCCAGCATGAGGGTACTTCTGCAATTAGGCGGAGGCAACAAGAGGAACAACCGCCTTTGGGCATTTCCGAACGTCGCAAAAGGGACTCCTTTTGCAACGCAACGGACGCTGCCTTCGGCCACTTACTGTCGCAAAAACAGCGACTTTCGAGACGTCCGAAACTCAGAACTTTCGCGACATCATTGTGTGAGCGCTTGAAACCTACCGGCACAGGAGACGAATGTGGCATGTAGCCAGCCTACTAGATGATCAGAATGCCTGATCGTCAGCATACCATGATCTTCGCCAACGCATGCGTATTGGTCTCTGCCCGACCATAGCGGAACCCCTGCCCCATGTCGCAGCCCATAAGCCGCAGCAGTTCTTCCTGCGCAGCAGTCTCAATCCCTTCGGCGATCACGGTCATGCCCATGGTCCTTGCTAGATCCAGGATGGCCTGAACGATGCCGCGGCTCTTGTTGCTGCCATTCATTGCCGCGATAAACGATCGATCGATCTTCAGTGCGTCGAACGGTAACGACTGGAGATAGCTGAGCGAGGAAAACCCGGTTCCAAAATCATCAAGACTCGTCTTGACGCCCCAGGCTCTGATCTTTTCAAGAATTACCGACGTTTGTGCCGCATCCATGATCGCAACGCCCTCGGTAACCTCAAGCCGCACGGTTGCGGGTGTTATCCCACTCTCCATCAGCACCGCGTGAACGCGATCGACAAACTCTGGCTGGAGGAACTGCTGCGGCGATATGTTGATACTGATGAACGGCAGCCGCTCGCCACCGGTGCGCCAGTGCCAGGCAGAGGCTTGCGCACATGCCTCCATTAGAACCCAGTCGCCAATGAAAAGAATGAGCCCGCTCTGCTCTGCGATGTCGATGAATTCGGCCGGTAACAGCAGGCCGCGCATGGGGTGGTTCCAGCGAATGAGCGCCTCAAAACCGCAGATACTATTAGGATCGTTTAGTGATACGATCGGCTGGTAGTGAAGCACGAACTGGCGCTCGGCGATTGCCCGGCGTAGCTCATGCTCAATCTGGGTGCGCCGACGCACTTCCGTCCCGAGTTGTTCGGTAAAAGTCACGGACTGTCCGCGACCGTGCGACTTTGCCTGATACATCGCCAGGTCTGCATCACGGAGCATCTGTTCGACGTCACCGTATGACTGATTGCCAAAGGCGATACCGATCGATGCCTGGCAGCGGATTTGCTTGCCGGCAAGGACACTGGGAGCTGCGAAGCAACGGTGGATCGTGTCGGCTAGACGGGTGACGGCAGCAGCGTCATCGAAGTTGTCAACCAGCACATTGAATTCATCACCTCCGACCCGCGCGAGTGTTGCCCGCCAGCATGCTCCGCTTCCTCTAGCCTCTTCCTCGGCAGCAGCGATACAAGCCTGCATGCGGCTCGCGACATCGATGAGAAGCGCATCGCCAGCCTGATGGCCTAGCGTGTCGTTTACCGCCTTGAAGCCGTCGAGATCGACGACGATCACTGCCATGTTGACCTGTTGATCCACCGTCATCCTGACGAACGCGCTCTCGGCCCGCTTCATAAAAAGGGTTCGGTTCGGTAGCCGTGTCATTGCGTCGTGGTGAGCGTCGTGAATCAAGGCACGTCGGGCCCGATCACGCTCGATCACGCGACCAAGCTGCGTGCCGATCTGGCCCATGATACCGAGCAGATCGTCATCAGGCACGATCAGCCGTCTGGCGAAAAACTCGAGCACGCCCGCCACTTCGTCACCCACCATCACCGGAAAGGCGCAGGCTGCAGCCAGCCCGCATTGCGCAGCCATGTTCAGCCGGGGAAAGTTGGTGTCTCTCGTAACGTTGTCGATCCAATGCGGTCGAACATCGGCCAGTACCCGCCCCGGCAACCCAATCCCGGCCTCAAAACGGGCATGACGAGAGGCCTCGACAAAAGGAAACAGCGCATCGGGGTCAGCGGCATACCAGACATCGCATCCGGCAACGGTGCTGCTCTGATCTCCGACAAGCAATGCGTTACCGAATGCCCAGTCCATGTCTCGGCAAATTTCAATCACGGCGATACGCAGCGCCGCCTCGATCTCAGTCGTCCGGTTCGCGCCATCGGTAATCCGCTGAAGCAGAAGCAGACGCTGTTGGCTTTCATAAAGCCGCCTCAGGCCTTGCTCGGCGATTGCCTCTGCTTCCATTCGGGCGGCGCGCTCGCGCACGACACGACGTTCTGCGCGCGCGAGTCTATGGTCGCGATCATCGGACACAGGTGGCGTAAAACTCTTCAATGAAGCCAGCGAACCGCGAGGCGGCATACCGAGCTCCCTTCCAGCATGCAGGCCATGTGCTCGACCTCGATCTTTTCATCAAAACGATCTGCCGCGCCTTCAACAAAACCGTGTGCCAGATAGCACATTTGCCGCGGTGACTGATAACCGATGATAAGGCGGCCATCGCTATCGTTGCTAAAATGGAAGTGTGGGCAACCAGCACCTGAATAGAGCTTTCGCACCTCAGGATGAATGATGTCGTTTACGCTCAGAATGAAAGTGCGTGCCGAGGCATGTCCAGCGAAGAACGGTTGATAGCGTTCCGCCAGCATTGGCATTGCCGCACGGCCGAACCATCGCAGCACATCGGCTGCTTGGAGATTTAGTTGGAGTGCGGCCACGCCTACCAGCGCAACGATCTCGCTGTCGGGGTAGCTGCCAAGTGAAGTGTAGGCGCCATCGACCCCTGCTGCCTCCAGCAAATCTATCCAGGCATCGTCACCGTGAGCGTCGGTAACCGCTTGCTCCAGCAGATTAAGTATTACGCCTTTCACCGCTCGCTCCCGCCAAGCTCCTCCGCTTCGCAGACCTGCTTGGATATAATTCGTTAATACGTGGTTTCAGCAAAACTGCCGACAGGAAACGATCGGTTTCCCCATTCTTACGCAAACTTTATTATAAGACATATATTACCTTATAACACGTCATTACGGCATAGTATCTGGCATTCGCGAAGTCCAGGATTTAGCACTTTCGCGACATGGGTTAGATGGTGCTTTTGATCAGGCGAAGTTCGGAGCAATCCATCACCGCTGGTTGGATCAGTGCCACGACAGGGGGGCAGTCGAGACACCGGCCGTAAAATGTCTGCTGGTAAAAGCTGCATATTCGCTCAATGTGGCAACTTATCCCCATACCTTACTTGTAGATATCAGGGCGCATGTGAAGTTAGCGTAGATGGAGGGTGTCTGTGACTGTATCGACCCATTCTCGAGCAGCTAATTTCGGACGCTGGCGTCCGGCGCTGTGGGCTCTCCTTGGAGCCTTACTCCTTCTTCCGGCTATCGCGATGTTGTTCACTGACGAGGTGCATTGGACTGGCGCCGATTTCATTGCGGCTGCCGCCATTTTCGCCGTTGTCGGCTGTGCGATTGAGCTAATTGTTCGGTTCGTTGACCAGTCGGGCTTACGGACGGCCCTCGTTTGTGGAGTCATATTAGCTGCGTTGGCGATCTGGGCCGATGGTGCAGTCGGCATCCTCTAGCTTGTGTGTCAGGACGGCGACTTTCCGGCCATTCCGCTTTCGTCTAAACTCCGAGGTCCGGCCACGAAATAGAACTGTCCGAAAGCAGCCGCTCATTCAGCCATCCAGCTGTCGCCCGCTTGGCGTATTCCAGTCCGACGCATATAAATAAGCAGGGTCAAAATCGCCTAGCTTGGCCAGGGCTTTTCTATCGTGAATTTCCACTTGCCGGTTCCGGAACGTCAGAAGGCCTTGTTCACGCAGAGAACGCAGTACGCGGTTTGTGTGAACGACGGTGAGACTCAAGGCCGCACCTAAATCCGATTGTGTCAGTGGAAGTGCAAACGAAATATCCTGAGCTAGGCCAACCATCTCTAGTCGCGCATGAATTTCGCAAAAGAGATGTGCAGCGCGTGCCTCGGCTTCAAGGCGGCCAAGACGAAAGATCCACGCACGCTGAATTGCTGCATCCAGCAAGCTGCTAAGCCAAAACGACTCAGCTAAACGCGGACAACGCTTGCTTAATTTTGCTAACGTATCATGACTGTAGGCAGCAACCTTGGCTGCTCCAATCGCTACTACGTCGTTATCAAGGCGCTTGAGTTTGAGTCCATCAAGGTCAACAAAATCGCCTGGTATATACAGGCTGATTATCTGCCGCCGCCCTCGGTGATCGTCTGCGGAGCGGCAGACAAAACCTTCGACCACCAGCATGCTCGAACAAACGGGCTCCCCCCGCCTAATCAGCGTCTTCCGGGGCTCAACCATCTGAACACTGCTACTGCTGTCCTTAAGCAAAGTCTGCTCTTTGAGAGTTAAGCGCTCTCGGCCACGTCCCGTCAAAAACTTGTAAGAACTCATTTCCTCCCCCAGACGGCGATGTAGGTCCGACGATCTGTACCGTACGATGAAAAAACCGATCGCATAAATATGTGAAGCCAAAGCATGGTTGTAATCGTCACGAGCAGTTGTTTTCGCAGAAGGTCACAAAGACGTAGATGATGACAAGAAACGGCAAGAGCAGGACGGCTAGGCAGCCCCATCCGAGTGCTTTGTAACCTGGGCTGGGTGGGTCGCTCCAGCGCGGCGGGCCATCGTCCTCATGCTTGTCAATCATCTCGTGACGATAGCTTTATTATCGACAGGTACAACGGCAGCTTGCTTCCCAAATCGGCCATTCTGCTATCGTCCATTAGGCGGTCATTCGTAATTTGTTTGAGCATTCTCAATGGACGGGGCTCCTTGACGGGACGCTATCGGATCGTGTCCCACCGCGTGGTGTAGCTTCAGCGGCGTAGCCGCCTTGATCTCCGGGCATAGCCGGGTCGATCACGCCGCCATGGACGACAACGTG